>NZ_JAEINH010000002.1:0-34008 GCF_016342785.1 Sanguibacter suaedae | reverse complement strand
GGGGCGGCGGGGGGCCGGGGGGGGGGGGGGGGGGGGCGGGCGCCGGGGCCCCCCCCCCCACCACCGGACGACCCCCGGGCGGGATGGTCAGGGATGCTCGTGAGCTCTGGCCCGTGGGGTCGCTCATGGTGCTCGACTAACCCTTGGCGGCGGCGTCGTCGAGCGCCGTGACGATGCTCGCGGCGTCCCCGTCGCCGGCGAGCATCTCGACGATCGCGGCGTTGAGCGCGTTGCCGACGTTCTGGCCGAGCGCGGAGTCGAGCCACAGGGCGACGTAGGGCGCCTCGTTGTAGGCCTCGAGGACGGACACGAGGGCCGGGTCCTCGACGACGCCCTGCGCCGCGGTGTTGGCGGGCACGGTGTGGAACGCGGTGGCGTAGCCCTCCTGGTTCTCCTGCGACATCGCGAAGTTGAGGAAGTCGACGCACTCGTCGGGCGCCTGCTCGGAGCAGGAGAACCCGTCGACGCCGCCCATGAGCGCTGCGGGGTCACCCTCGCCGCCCTCGACCTCGGGGAAGGGGAACCAGCGCAGGTCGGGGAGCGGCTCCTTGTCGGGGGTCAGGTCTGCGGTCACACCGATGTTCCAGGCGCCCATGAGCTCCATGCCGGCCTGGTAGTTGGCGAGGAGGCCGGCGGACGAGCCGGCGCTGCCCTGGGCGGAGGTGGTGAGGAACCCGTCGTTGAAGGGCTCGGTCTCGGCGAAGGCCTCGAGGTCCTCGCCCGCCTTGGTCCAGCACTCGTGGGAGAAGTCGAGGTCGTCGGCGGACTCGAAGACGTCCTGCGGGCACTCGCGCAGAGCGAAGAAGTAGTACCAGTGCGCGGCGGGCCACGCGTCCTTGCCGCCGAGCGCGATGGGCTGGATCCCTGCCGCGTCCAGGGTGTCGGTGACGTCGACGAGCTCGTCGACCGTGGTCGGGATCTCGGCGACGCCGGCCTGGTCGAAGAGCGACTCGGTGTAGTACATGCCACCGGGCAGGATGGCCATGGGCATCCCGTAGACCTTGTCGTCGATGGTGAAGGCCGAGAACGCGGTCTCGGGCACGTCGGCGCGCACGTCGTCGGCGATCTCGCCCGTGAGGTCCTTGACCTGGCCGGCCGCGACGACGTCGGCGAGCTTGCCGCCACCGCGCGCCATGAAGATGTCGGGCGCGTCGCCGGAGTTGAGGGCGGTCTGGAGCTTGCCGTCCATCTGCTCGTTCTGGATGGACTGGATGTCGATCGTCACCCCGGGGTTGGCCGCCTCGAAGTCGGCGACCGTGCTCTCCCAGTACTCCTTGCCCGGGCCGGTCGTCGAGTTGTGCCAGAAGGTCATCGCGACGTCGCCGTCGGATCCTTCGTCGCCCCCGCCGCAGGCGGCGAGGCCTGCAGCCCCGATCATCGCGGCGGTGGTCGCCGCCAGGAACTTCCGTGTCTTCATGGTGTCAGTCCTCATCGTCGAGTTGCCGAGCATGGAGAGCCTCTGACCCGGGGATGACGGCTCCCGCACTGGTGCGCAGGGTGTGCTCGTCGTCGATGCACGCCGTCGTCCGGGGGACGCACGCGCCACTCTTGCACCAGTCCGGGGTGATCGTCAATCGTTATCGATAACGTTTTACTCCGGGGTGGGGTCCCTCTCCACCCCAGATGCACGCTGCCGGGCACGGAGCGAGACTGGGCACGTGACCCCAGCGCACTCCCTCCGCCAGCGGCTCAGCGACGGCCTCTTCTCGATGGTCGCCGGACCCGAGGGACCCGCGGCTCGCGAGCGGATCCACACCACGCCCGGCGAGCGCTGGCACGCGCCGGGCAGTCCCATCCACCGCGTCCACGGCGACGCGTCCATGTACGTGGGCGGCATCCGCGCGCTCCTCCTCCAGTCGTTGCACCCGCTCGCCATGGCGGGCGTCGACGACTTCTCGGACTTCCGGCAGGACGTCTGGGGGCGCCTCGCCCGGACCAGCACCTTCCTCGCCGACACGACCTTCGGGACGGTCGAGCACGCGGAGCGCGCCGTCGAGATCGTCCGTGCCGTCCACCGGAGGATCTCGGGCACCGCACCCGACGGGCGGCCGTACCGGGCCGACGACCCCCACCTGCTCACGTGGGTGCACGTCGCCGAGGTCGACAGCTTCCTCACGGCGCACCAGAAGTTCGGGGCGCGCCCCCTGACGGACGCCGAGTGCGACACGTACGTGGAGCAGTCGTCGGGCGTCGCGCTCCGCCTCGGCGCCGAGGACGTCCCCACCACGCGCGCCGGGCTCGCCGCCGCTCTCGAGGCGTTCCGCCCGGAGCTCGAGAGCACCCCGGCCGCGCGCGACGTCGCGCGGTTCCTCCTGCGCGACGCACCACTGCCCTGGGTCGCGAAGCCGCCCTACGCGGTGCTCTGCCGCGGGGCGGTCGCCACGCTCCCCCGGTGGGCGCGCGAGCCACTGCGGCTCAAGGACTCCCCGCGCCTCGACCGCACCCTCGGGCGTGCCGCCGGCCAGGCGAGCACCCGTGCCCTGCGGTGGCTCAACGACGCTCAGCCGGCACCGACGGTGACACCGCACCTCTGAGCATGCCGAGGGGCCGGGCGACCCGCGCCGCCCCCCACCTGGTCAGGAGCAGCGGTATCAGGACCAGACGGCGACGCTGCGACGACGCGGGGCGGTCCCGGTGTTCGACGCGAAGAGCTCGGGCGAGTGACGCTGGACGCTCTCGATGTCGGCGAAGACTGCGCGCAGGTGGTCGCGCACGAGCGTGCGCGCCGTCTCGCGCTGCTGCGTGAGCACCGCTTCGAGGATGCCCAGGTGCTGGTCGAGGAACCCCTGCGTGGAGGCCTTCTCCTGGAGGCCGAGGTGGCGCGCACGGTCGAGGTGGCCCTTGGCGGCGGAGACGGTCGGCCACGTGCGGCCGTGCCCGGCCAGCCGCAGGAGCCCGTGGTGGAAGGCCTCGTCGAGCTGGAAGAACGTCTCCATGTCGGTCGTCGCCTGCTGGAGGGCGAGGTTCTCCCGCATCTCGTCGACGATCTCGGGGTCGAGCTCGTCCGGCAGGTCGTCGAGGGAGGCGAGCTCGACCGCCTCGCGGAGGAACTGGGCGTCGGCGACGCGCTCCGGGTCGACGCGCGAGACGAAGGACCCGACCTTGGGGAAGACCTGCACCAGGCCCTCCTGCTGGAGCAGGATGAGGCTCTCCCGGACGGGCGTGCGCGAGACCCCGAGCGTGGCGGCGAGCTCGTTCTCCGACAGCGGGCTCCCAGGCGGAAGGTCCAGCGTGATGATCCGGTTGCGCAGCGCGTCGTAGACGGCTCGGCGGCTGGAGGTGCGGGTCGTCGGGGAGGGCATGCGTCCATCGTAGTGACCTTGGTCCCTCGCGTCCGGGGCTTGACGGATCTACCATCCACGCGCTTACATACAAGTGTTGTATCGCAGCGATGCGGTGCTGACGCCACCGTTGCCGTCCGACAGGAGCAGGACCATGAGCACCATCGAACGCGTCGAGGTCTTCGTCGCCGGGCCGGGACGGAACTTCGTCACCCTCCGGGTCACCACCTCCGACGGCGTGACCGGCCTCGGGGACGCCACCCTCAACGGCCGCGAGCTCGCCGTCGCCAGCTACCTGCGCGACCACGTCGCCCCCCTCCTCGTCGGCAAGGACCCCGCCCGCATCGAGGACATGTGGCAGTACCTCTACAAGGGCGTCTACTGGCGCCGCGGCCCCGTCACCATGACCGCGATCTCCGCCGTCGACACGGCCCTGTGGGACATCAAGGGCAAGGTCGCGGGCCTGCCCGTCTACCAGCTCCTCGGCGGCCGCTCGCGCGACGGCGTCCTCGTGTACTGCCACGCCAGCGGGACCGACACCGAGTCCCTCCTCGACGACGTGGCGAGGTTCCGGGAGAGCGGCTACCACGCCGTGCGCGCACAGGCCGCCGTGCCCGGCATCGCCGGCAGCTACGGCGTGCGCAAGGGCGCCGTCTACGAGCCCGCCGCCACGTCGCTGCCCGACGAGCAGCCCTGGTCCACCGAGGCCTACCTGCGCTACGCCCCGACGTACCTCGAGGCCGTGCGCGACCGCTTCGGCTTCGACTTCCACCTCCTGCACGACGTCCACCACCGCCTCACCCCCATCGAGGCCGCGTCGTTCGGCAAGAGCGTCGAGGACGTCCGCCTCCTGTGGATGGAGGACCCCACCCCGGCCGAGAACCAGGAGGCGTACCGCCTCATCCGCCAGCACACGACCACGCCGATCGCCGTCGGCGAGGTGCTCAACAGCATCTGGGACGTCAAGCAGCTCATCACCGAGCAGCTCATCGACTACGTCCGCACCACCGTCGTCCACGCCGGCGGCATCACCCACCTGCGCCGCATCTTCGACCTCGCCGCCCTGTACCAGGTGCGCACGGGCTCCCACGGCGCCACCGACCTCTCGCCCGTGACGCTCGCCGCCGCCGTGCACCTCGACCTCACCGTGCCCAACTTCGGCATCCAGGAGTACATGGAGCACGCGCCCGAGACCATGGAGGTGTTCCGCAGCGGCGTGACGTTCTCGGACGGGATGCTCAACCCGAGCGAGGAGCCCGGCCTGGGCGTCGAGTACGACGAGAAGGCCGCCGAGCGCTTCCCCTACGACCCCCGGTACCTGCCCGTCGCACGCCGCCTCGACGGCTCCGTCCACGACTGGTGACCCGCACGGCACCGCCGCACCACCACCGACCGACCACCCGGACCACCCCCGCGGAGCACCGCGGGGCCAGCGCGCAGCATCGTTCCGCGACAGCGGGGCAAAGGAGCACACGATGACGCAGCACGACCCGTCGACCGCGACGCCGCCCGCGGCGGCCGCCACCCGGAGCACGAGCGACCTCAAGAAGGCCGCCGTCTCGGGCTGGCTCGGCACCGCCATGGAGTTCATGGACTTCCAGCTGTACTCCCTCGCGGCAGCGATCGTCTTCAACGACATCTTCTTCCCCGACGTCAGCCCGGCGATCGGTCTCATCGCCGCCATGGGCACGTACGGTGTCGGCTACGTCGCTCGGCTCGTGGGAGCCGTGTACTTCGGCCGCATGGGTGACCGGATCGGGCGCAAGCGCGTCCTGTTCATCACCATCGCCCTCATGGGCGCGTCGACCACGCTCATCGGCGTCCTGCCGACCTACGCGCAGATCGGCATCGCCGCACCCGCGCTGCTCGTCGTCCTGCGCCTCGTCCAGGGCTTCGGTGCCGGCGCCGAGATCGCGGGGGCCACGACGATGCTCGCCGAGTACGCCCCGGTCAAGCGCCGCGGTGTCATCGCGTCGCTCGTGAGCCTCGGGACGAACACCGGCACGCTCGCCGCGACCGGCCTGTGGGCGATCCTCATCGCGGTGCTCTCCGAGGACCAGCTCATCTCCTGGGGCTGGCGCCTGCCGTTCCTCCTGAGCTTCTTCCTCATGCTCTTCGCCCTGTGGATCCGGACCCACCTCAAGGAGAGCCCGGTCTTCGAGAACCGCGCCGACCTCGACGAGGAGGGCGTCGCCATCAGCCGTGAGAAGCTCGAGGCCGCCGCTGCGACGCCCTCGAAGGCGAGCGGCTCGGACGTCCTCGCCGCCGCAGTGAAGCAGCGCAAGGGCAAGGCGTTCTTCATCGCCCTCGGCCTGCGCTTCGGCCAGGCCGGCAACTCCGGCCTCATCCAGACGTTCCTCGTCGGCTACCTCGCCACGACGCTGCTGCTCGACCGGAGCATCGCGACGAACGCCCTGCTCATCAGCTCGGCCGTCGGCTTCGCCACCGTCCCCCTCGTCGGCCTCGTCAGCGACCGCGTCGGCCGCCGCCCCGTCTACATGGCCCTCACGGTCGTGTCGGGGATCCTCGCCTTCCCGCTCATGCACCTCGTCTCCGAGGGCAGCACGGTCGCGGTCACGCTGTCGATGATCCTCCTGCACAACCTCGCCGTCCTCGGCCTGTTCTCGCTCGAGAGCGTGACGATGGCCGAGCTCTTCGGTGCCCGCACCCGCTTCACGCAGCTCGCCCTCGCCAAGGAGATCGGCGGCATCCTCGCCACCGCGATCGGCCCGCTCCTGGCCGCGTCGCTCACGGCGTGGACCGGCTCCTGGTGGCCGATCGCCGCGATGCTCGTCGCCTACTCGGCGATCACGCTCGTGTCCGCGGTCGTCTCCCCCGAGGTCCGGGGCCGCGACCTCGTCCGGCTCGAGGACGCGGTATGAGGGCCGTCGTCGTCCACGGCGCCGGAGACCTGCGGGTCGACGAGCTGCCCGATCCCGCCCCCCGCGAGGGGGAGGTCCTCGTCGCCATGGAGTGGGGCGGGATCTGCGGGTCCGACCTCGCCTACTGGCGTCACGGCCGCTCCGGCACCGCCGAGCTCAAGCACCCCATGGTCCTCGGGCACGAGGTGGCAGGCCGGGTCGTGGGCCTCGGCAGCGGCGTGACCGGTGTGGACGTCGGGCAGCCCGTGACGTTCCAGCCCGCCCAGCTCGTCGGGGACGGGCGCATGCCCGAGCGGCTCGCCGGCCGCACCAACCTCTACCCGCACGTTCGGTACTTCGGGTCCGCCGCCTTCGACCCGCACACCGACGGGGGCTTCAGCGAGCTCCGCGCGGTGCGCGCGGGCCAGGTGCGTCCGCTGCCCGACGGCGTGAGCACCCGGCGCGGCGCCCTCGCCGAACCGCTCGCCGTCGCCCTCCACGCGGTCGGGCGCGCGGGCGACCTCACCGGTCGCACGGTGCTCGTCAACGGCACCGGCCCGATCGGCGCCCTCGTGGTCGCCGCCGCGAAGCACGCGGGAGCCGCGCACGTCGTCGCGGCGGACGTCGTGCGGTCGTCGCTCGCCGTCGCAGACGCCATGGGCGCGGACGAGACGGTCGACCTCACGTCCGCCGACCTCCCGCAGGACGTCGAGCTCGTCTTCGAGGCCTCCGGTGCCGCGGCCGCCCTCGCCGCGGTCCTGCGAGCCACTGCCAAGGGCGGCACGATCGTCCAGGTCGGGAACCTCCCGGGCACGGCCGTGCCCGTGACCCTCGGCGACCTCGTCACCCGCGAGCTCACCTGGATCGGCTCCTACCGCTTCTCCGAGGAGGTGGACGACGCGCTCGTGGCGCTCGCCGACGGTCTCGACGTCGACCCCCTCATGACGCACACGTTCGACCTCGACGCCGCCGAGGAGGCCATGTCCGTGGCCGCCGACCGCTCGACGGGCAGCAGCAAGGTCATGCTCCGCCTCGGCTGAGCGACCGCCTCGACGTGCGGACCTCGTGGGAGGCGAGGCCCGCACGTCGAGAGCAGGGCGACGTCCTGGCAGACTTGCCGCCATGATCGACGCACCATCGAGCGCGGCGCTGCTCGCGTCACGCCTCCCCGGACCCGCGAACCTCCGGGCGTGGTCGGTGTCCATGGCGGCCCTCGACGCGGTGCTCTGCCCCGAACGCGAGTACCGGCTGTACTCCTACGACGCCGCGTACGCCGACGGCGAGGCCATGGCGTCCATGGACAACGGTGCCGGTGACACGTACGCGATCCTCTTCACGCCCGCGGGCGTCCTCGTGCGCGGGTTCGACCACGAGGCGCCGCTCAGCCCGTTCACGCAGGACCCGCCCGCACCGTTCCCCGGGCTCCTCGAGTCCGTCCCCGCCCGGCTCGCGGACACGCTGGGTGCGGCGCCGTACGTCCTCGACGGCGTCCCGCTCGTCACCGTGCTCCTGTGGCGGCTCGCGGACGCCGACACCTGGACGGTCGCCCCCGTGGAGTACCCGCGCACGTGGGACGAGCAGCACCTCGACGTCGACGGGGCGCGCTGGTTGTTCAGCGGCCTCGACGGCAACCCCGACACGTCCGTGGACCACGCCCGCGACTACTTCGAGCGCGCCGTCGACCGGACCGTCGTCGAGCACTTCTTCGCGCACGCCCCGGCGACCGCCGAGATCGTCCGTGCGCTCGGCGCCGACCCGGCGACGGTGCTGCCGGAGCTCCACGCCATGGGCTACCCGGTCGCCTGACGGGCGCCGTCCGGGCAGCTGCCGGGCGGCGCCCGGCAGCGCCCGGGCGGTTCAGCGGAGCTGCAGCCCCAGGTGCTCCACCCGCTCCGACGTCCCGGACCGCAACGACCGGTTGGCGGCGATCCCGACGGCGAGCGACCGGAACCCGTCGAGCGGGCCCGCGTGCAGGCCCAGCGGGTCGTCCGTGACGCCGCGGAACACGTGGGCCAGGAGCTTCGCGTCGCCCCCACCGTGCCCACCGGCACCCTCGACGACGGGCACCTCCCGCGCCTCGCCCCAGTGCTGCTGCACCACCAGACGGTTGCCGCGCACGCGGGCCGCGCCCGGCCCGGCGTCGACGGCGGGCCCGCGCGACACGGACCCCTTGTCCTCGTGGGCGCTCGCGTCGAGGACGTCGCCCGCCCCGGGGAACGCCGGGACGGAGGTGCGCTCCACGACGGTGAGCTCCGCGCGACCGGCGGTCCCGTTGACCGCGACGGTGTACCCCTCCCAGGGCCCGTGGGCGTTGAGCGAGTACGTGAGCGTCGCGCCGCGCTCGTAGTCGACGACCACGGCGAGGTTGTCCTCGATGGTGATGGGCCCGGAGAAGACGTCGAGGTCGCGCAGGTACCCGTCGTGCCCCTCAGCCTCGAGGTAGAGGTCGCGCAGCCGCGGGTCGTCACGGAGGTCGAGCGCGAAGGGGTCGGTCGCGGCATGCTCACCCGTGCCGCGCGCGGGTCGCTCCCCCAGCCCGCGCCGGGCGGCCGCGTCGGGCCCGTAGAAGCGCAGGCCACCGCTGGCGAAGACGCGCGTGGGGAGGTCGTCGAGCCACCAGTTGACGAGGTCGAAGTGGTGGCTCGACTTGTGGACGAGCAGCCCGCCGGAGTTCTCCTTGAGCCGGTGCCACCGGCGGAAGTAGTCCGCCCCGTGCCGGGTGTCGAGCACCCACTCGAAGTGCACAGACGTCACCTCGCCGATCTCGCCCGACGCCACCACCTCCTTGAGCGTGGAGTTCCGCGGCGAGTACCGGTAGTTGAACGTCACCGTGAGGTCGCGGCCCGTCTCGGTCTGCACCTCCTCGAAGATCCGCGCCCCCGCGAGGTCGGTGGTCAGCGGCTTCTCGACGACGACGTCCGCCCCGGCCCGCATGGCGCGCGCGGCGACGTCGGCGTGGGTGTGGTCGGGAGTGGTGACGATGACGACGTCCACCCGCTGCTCGGCGACCATGCGCTCGAGGTCGGCCGGGTCGTAGCGCGGCAGGGGCACGGTGGAGATGCCCAGCTCGGCGGCCCGCGCGTCGTAGTACGCGGCGCGCACGGGGTTGGGCTCGCACCAGGCGACGAGCTCGGCGACGTCGGCATGGGCTCCTGCGACGGCCTCGACGTACATCTCGGCACGGTTGCCCAGGCCGGCCACCGCGTAGCGTCGGCAGGCCGGCACCCGGGCCTCTTGGGCGTCGTCGGCGTCGTCGGCGGCGTGGGCTGGGCCGGGAGTGCTGTCCGGCAGTGTCATGGTGCTCTCGCTCTCGGTCGGCTGTGCGTGGCGGGTCTCAGGCGAGGTCGAGCCCGAGGTCGTCGATGCGGACGGGCAGCCCGATGTGCAGGGAGGACGTGGCGGCGATGCCGACGACGACGGACCGCAGGCCGTCCTTGTAACCGGCGGGGCGCCCGAGCGGGTCGGGCGCCGGCCCGCGGAACAGGTCGGCGAGCATCTGCGCGTCGCCCCCGCCGTGGGCGCCCTCGCCACCGGTGATCTCGACCTCGCGCGACGCCTCCCAGTGGCGCTGCACGAGGATGCGCTGCGACCGCGGTCGCAGCTCGCCGGGTGCGTCGACGTGCCCCGTCTTCGACGCGTCGAGGTCACGGCGTCCGTCGGGGCGCGGCAGGAGCGACCCACGTTCCACGACGTCGAGCTCCACCCGCCCCTCGGTGCCGTTGATGCCCACCCGGTACCCCTCCCACGGGCTGTGCGTGTTCAGGGAGTACGTGAGGGACGCGCCCCGCGTGTAGTCGACGAGGACGGACATGTTGTCCTCGATGGTGATCCCGGGCGCGAAGGGGTCGCGGTCCCGCAGGTACCCGTCGTGGTGCTCCGCGTCGAGGTAGAGGGCCTTGAGACGCGGGTCGTCGCGGAGGTCGAGCGCGAAGGGGTCGTGGCTGGGCGGCGTCGTCGTGCCCCGCTCGGGGCGCTTGCCGAGCCCACGCGCGCGGGCGTTCTCGTCGCCGTAGAAGCGCAGGCCACCGCTGGCGAACACGCGTGACGGGAAGTCGTCGAGCCACCAGTTCACGAGGTCGAAGTGGTGGGAGGCGTTGTGGACGAGGAGCCCGCCGGAACGGTCACGCTCCCGGTGCCAGCGTCGGAAGTAGTCGCTGCCGTGCATGGTGTCGAGGAGCCACTCGAAGTGCACGGACGTCACCTCGCCGATCTCCCCCGACGCCACCACGTCCTTGAGGGCGGCGTTGCGTGGCGCGTACCGGTAGTTGAACGTCAGGACGAGGGACCGTCCCGTGTCCTCGAGGGCCTCGATGAAGTGGCGGCTGCCCGCGAGGTCCGTGGTGAGCGGCTTCTCGATGATCACGTCCGCGCCGGCACGCATGGCACGGGTCGCGACCTCGGCGTGCGTGTGGTCGGGGCTCGTGACGATCACCGCGTCGACGAGCCGCTCGGCGACCATCTGCTCGATCTGGTCCGGGGCGTACCGGACGGGGACCGAGGTGCGGCCCGACGCGCGCACCAGGTCGTCGAAGTAGTCCGTGCGGACCGGGTTGGGCTCGCACCAGGCGACGATCTCCGCCACGTCGGCGTGGTCGGCGAGCATCGAGTCCACGTACATCTGGGCACGGTGCCCGGTGCCGATCACGGCGTAGCGCCGCATCATGCCTGTCGCGCCAGAGGACATCGTCGTCGCTCCTTGCTGGGACAGCGTGGGCTGTCGGGAGGGGTGGGGCGGGCAGCAACCGCCGTCGGTGCGGCCCGGGGGGGCCGGCCCACCGCGGGGGGGTGGGGGGGGTGGGCCCACCCCGCGGGGGGCCGGGGGGTGGGGGCGGCCCCGACGGCGTGGTGCTGGTCGTGCTGGTCCTGCGGTCTCGCAGGTGGTGGGAGCGTCAGCCGATGGCGCCCTCGACCTCGGCCATGAACTGGCTCGCGGCCTCCTGCGGCGTGATCTGCCCGAAGAGGACCTGCTCGTTGATGCGCTTGATGATGTTCACGACCTCACCGGAGCCCTCGGGCGGGGTGGCGAGGCTGTCGACGATCACGGGGCCGAGGTCGTCGAGGAACTGCGCGGCCTGCTTGTCGACGTCGGTGAAGCTGTCCCGGACGGCCTCACGGACGTCGGTGTTCGCGGGCAGCCCACGGTCGGAGAGGATGAGCTCGCCGGCCTCGGTGCTGTTGAGGAGGAAGTCGACGAACATCGCGGCCTCGACGGGGTACTCGGTGGTCGAGGAGATCGAGTAGTACATGGAGGGCTTGAAGTACATGCCCGTCCGCTCGCCGTCCGCCTCGCCGGGGTGACGCAGGAGCTCGAGGTCGTGGCCCGCGGCGCTCGTGAGGGCCTCGAGCTGGTTGGTCCAGAACATCGAGTGGGCGCCCTGCCCGGTGCCGACGAGTGACATCTCGGGTCCGCCGTTCTCGACCTCGACGCTCTTGGTCGCGGGCGGCGTGGCACCGGCCTCCTGGAGCTGGAGCGAGAGCTCCCACCACTCGGCGAGGGTCTCCTCGGAGAACCCGAGCTCGCCCTCGGGCGTGTAGAGCTCCTCGCCCTTCTGGCGGGCGAAGATCGCGAAGCCCGGCTCGTTGAACCCGTAGTCCTGGGCGCCGTAGACGCCGTCGGGGGTGTTCGCCGCGATCTCGGTGGTGATCTGGAGGTAGTCGTCCCAGGTCCACGAGGTGTCGTCCGGCATCTCGACGCCCGCCTGCTCGTAGATCTGCGGGTCGGCCACGAGGGCGTACGCGTTGATGCCGGTGGGGACGCCGAACTGGCCGTCGTCGAAGTTCCCCGCCCCGAGGATCTCCTCGTCGATGCCCGACAGGTCGAGGGCGTCGAGCGCCGACATGTCCTGGATGACACCGCGGCTGGCGTACTCGCGCAGGTACCGCTCCTCCTGGGTCATGATGTCGGGCGTGTCTCCGGCGGCGACGGACGTGGAGAGCTTGTCCCAGTAGTCGCCCCAGCTGGCATAGTCGGCGACGATCGTGATGTTCTCGTGCTCGGCCTCGAAGAGGTCGATGACCTCCTGGGTGAGCTGGTGACGGGTGTCGGACCCCCACCAGGAGAAGCGGAGCTCGACGGGGCCCTCGGCCGCGGTCGCCTCGCCCGCCGGCCGGTCAGCGGGAGCGAGACCGCCGTCCCCGCTGCCGCACGCGGCGAGGAGGAACCCGGTGACGGCGATCCCCGCGGTGGCGGCGAGGCCGCGGCGGCGGGAGCGCCCGTGGCGGGCGGTGGGGGCTGCACTCCGCGTGGTGGTGCCGGAGGTGGGGTGCTGAGACATCATGCTCCTTTGCTTGTGCCTTGGCAGTGCTGACGGTGAGGTGGGGCGGCTACTTGATGCCGGTGGTGGCGATCCCCTTGACGAGGTACTTCTGGCCGAGGAGGAAGACGATGAAGATGGGGATGAGCGACACGATGGACATCGCGAAGAGCGGTCCCCAGCTGGTCTGACCGGTGGAGTCGACGAACGTCTTCAGCGCGACGGGCACCGTGTACATGTCGGGCTTGGTGAGGAAGATCAGCTGGCTGAAGAAGTCGTTCCACGTCCAGATGAACGTGAAGATCGCGGTGGTCGCGAGGGCGGGCACGGACAGCGGCAGCATGATGCGGAAGAAGGTCCGGATGTGCCCGCACCCGTCGAGCCGGGCCGCCTCGTCGAGCTCTCGGGGTATACCTCGGAAGAACTGCACCATGAGGAAGATGAAGAACGCGTCCGTGGCGAGGAGCTTGGGCACGATGAGCGGCAGGAACGTGTTGATCCACTGCAGCTGGGAGAACAGGATGTACTGCGGGACGATCACCACGTGGATGGGCAGCATGATCGTCATGAGCATGATCGCGAACAGGAAGCCGCGACCACGGAAGTTCAGGCGGGCGAACGCGTAGGCGGCCATGGAGCAGGACACGAGGTTCCCGAGGAGGGAGCCGGCGACGACGATGGCCGAGTTGAGGATGTAGTGCCCGAAGGGGTGGGACAACGCGTTCCACCCTCCCGTGTAGTTGCTCAGGTCGATGGTCTCGGGGATGAGCGACGGGTCGCGGAAGATCAGCGAGGTCGGCTTGAGGGAGCTCGCGAGCAGCCACAGGAGCGGGTACAGCATGAGGAGCCCGAACCCGATGAGCAGGGCGTGCTTGCCGATGGCCCGCAGGCGGCGGCGCCACGGGGAGGGACGACGGGCGGCGGGGTGCGTGCTCCTCGCGTCGTCGTCGTGGTGGACGGGGGGCGTCGGGGCGACGGTCAGTGAGTCAGTCATTGTAGAAAACCCAATACTTCGAGGCGAAGAAGTTCACGGCGGTGAGTCCGGCGACGATGGCGAGCAGGAGCCACGCCATGGCTGACGCGTAACCCATGTCCAGGCTGCCGAACCCCTTCTGGTAGAGGTACAGCGTGTAGAACAGCGTCGAGTCGGCGGGACCGCCGGTGCCGCTGGAGACGATGAACGCCTGGGTGAACGTCTGGAACGCCCCGATGACCTGGAGCACGAGGTTGAAGAAGATGATGGGCGTGAGCAGCGGGATGGTGATGGACCAGAAGCGGCGCATCCTCCCGGCTCCGTCGATGGAAGCGGCCTCGTAGTACATCTCGGGGATCTGGCGCAGCCCGGCGAGGAAGATGACCATGGGCGACCCGAAGGTCCACACGTTGAGGATCATCAGGGTGCCGAGCGCCGTGTCGGGGTGGGAGACCCAGCCCTGGCCCTCGATGCCGATGACGGCGAGCGCCTGGTTGACGAGGCCGTCGGTGCCGAAGACCTGGCGCCAGAGGATGGCGACGGCGACGGACCCTCCGAGGAGGGACGGCAGGTAGTAGGCGGACCGGTAGAGGGCGATGCCGCGGACCCCCCGGTCGAGGAAGAGCGCGAGGGCGAGGGCTGCCGCGAGCTGGAGCGGTACGGAGATGAAGACGTACCGGAAGGTCACGAGGAGCGCGTTGTGCAGCCTGGGGTCGTCGATCATCCGCTGGTAGTTCTCGAGGCCGATCCACTCGGGTGCGGCGAGGAGCCCGTAGTCGGTGAACGACAGGTAGAGGGACGCGAGGATGGGCCCGACGGTGATGAGCAGGAGCCCGACGACCCAGGGGGAGAGGAAGAAGATCGCCGCCCGGGCGTCCCTCTTCTCCGAGGCGGTCGTGGGCCCTCGGCGGACGCGTCGGCCCGTGCCCTTCGTGGTGGAGCGCAGCTCTGCTACTGCGGACATTCGATGCCTCGGCAATCTTCGTTGACAGACCGGGGGGTTGGAGAGCGCTCTCCAAACCATGTAGTAGTTTGTAACAGTGATATCCGACACATGTCAATGACGACATCTCCTGTCAAGGACGACACCCACCACATCGAGGAGCCGGCCCGGTGCACACCTCCGACACGACACGACCGAGCGGAACCATGACGACGAGCCCGGGGCCCGGGGGGCCCGGGGACCCAGCGGACCCGGGACGGACGCTCACCGTCGCGCTCCTGGGGGCAGGCGGCCACGGCCGCTCCCACCTGCGCGCCGTCCGCGAGCTCGCCGCCTCGACGGTCGGGACGTCGGCACCGCCACCCGTGCGACTCCTCGCCGTCGCCGACCCCGCACCGCCGCCCGGTATCGAGGACGAGCTCGGGCCCGACGCGGTCTTCCGCACCGCGCAAGACCTCTTCGCCGTGCACTCCCCCGACCTGACCATCATCTGCACCCCCATCAACACCCACCTCGAGCTCGCCGAGCTCGCCTTCGCCGCCGGCAGCCACGTCCTGCTCGAGAAGCCCCCGACACCGTCCCTCGCGTCCTTCCGTCGCCTCCTGGCCGCGGCGGACGCGTCGGGCCTCGCGTGCCAGGTCGGCTTCCAGTCCCTCGGGTCGGACGCGCTCGCCCGCCTGCGCACCCTGGTCGCCGACGGCAGCCTCGGCAAGGTCACCGGGATCGGCGCGGTGGGCACGTGGCTGCGCGACGACGCGTACTGGTCCCGCGCACGCTGGGCCGGACGCCGCACCCTGGACGGTGCGCCCGTCGTCGACGGGGTCGTCACCAACCCCCTCGCCCACGCCGTCGCCACGGCGCTCGCCGTGGACGGCTCCACGCGCGTCGACGACGTCCTCGACATCGACGTGGACCTCTTCCACGCCAACCGCATCGAGTCGGACGACACCTCGAGCGTGCGTCTGCGCACCCGCCGCGGCACCACCGTCGCCCTGGGCCTCACGCTGTGCGCGTCCGTGCAGACGGCTCCCCGGGTCGTCGTCCACGGCACGCTCGGCACCGCGACCCTGTACTACACGCAGGACGTCCTCGAGGTGACCCACGGCACGGACGCCCCGACGACGGAACGTCTCGGGCGGACGCCCCTGCTCGCGAACCTCGTCGACCACGTGCGCACCGGGGCGCCCCTGCTGTGCCCCGTCGAGGAGACGGGGGCGTTCATGCGGGTGCTCGACGCGGTCCGCGCCGCTCCGGACCCCCGGGAGATCCCACCCGAGCACCTGCGCACCGAGATCCCCGAGCCGTGGCCGGCCGACGAGCCCGCACCGCCCGGCACTCCCCGGACCCCCCACATCGTGGTCGCGGACGTCGCGGAGTGGTGCGAGCGGGTGGCACACGAGCTCCGGACGTTCACCGAGCTCGGCGCACCGTGGACGGTCGAGCCACCGGCCCGCGAGCACGAGGTCCTCGCCGTCGCGCACGTCGCGGGACGCCCCGTCGCCGAGTACGTCGACGGGTCCGGCGCCCGCCCCTCCGACTCCCCCCGCCCGCACCTGCACCCCGTCCGGACCCTCGGCGGCGTGGTCGTCACCGACTCCGCGCCCGCCGACCACACGTGGCACGTGGGCGTCGCACCCGGCGTGCAGGACGTCGACGGTCACAACCTCTGGGGCGGGCGCACCTACGTGCGCGACCACGGGTACGTGTGGCGCGACGACCACGGACGCATCGAGCACGACGGGTGGGCGTCGCGCGGGGACGACGGGTTCGTCGAGAACCTCGCCTGGACGGGCCACGACGGGGTGCCGCTCCTGCGCGAGCGCCGGTCCGTGCGCTGGTGGCGGGTCCGCGCGGACGCGTGGGCCCTGGAGCTGCGGTCGGCGCTGAGCGTCGACCCGGACCGCACCGACGCCGTGGCCCTCGGGAGCCCGGGGTCCAACGGTCGCACCGGCGGCGGGTACGGGGGCTTCTTCTGGCGCCTGCCCGCATGCACCGACGTGCGGGTCCGGACCGCCGCGGCGGAGGGCGAGGACGACGTGCACGGGACGACCGCCCCGTGGCTCGCGTGGTCCGCCCGCACCGCACGCGGGGCGTTCACGCTCGTCGCCGAGCCCGCGTGCGACGAGGCCGCCACCGACCCGTGGGTGGTGCGCGTCGCGTCGTACCCCGGCTTCGGGTCCGCGATCGCGTGGGACTCCCCTACCGTCGTCACCCGCGGGACGCCCGCCGTGCGCGCGCACCGCGTGGCCGTCGCCGACGGGTACCTGTCGCGGGACGCCGCCGCGTCGCTCGCCCGCGCCATGGCACGGTCCCGCCGCGACGGCCCGGTGCGCTGACTCGTCGTCGGGCAGGCCGCATCGGGGAGAATGCACCGGTGACCCACGAGCCCACCGAAGAGACCCGCCCGACCTCGCCCGGGGTGGACGCACCTGCGTCCGCGCTGCCGCGTATCGTCTTCCACGAGCCGCGCATCCCGCAGAACACGGGCAACGCCATCCGGCTCGCGGCGGTCACCGGTGCCGCTCTGCACCTGGTGGAACCGCTGGGCTTCGACCTGTCCGAGCCCCGGCTGCGGCGCGCCGGGCTCGACTACCACGACCTCGCCCACGTGGTCGTCCACCCGGACCTCGACGCGCTCCTCGACGAGTCCCCCGACGCCCGCGTCCTCGCCTTCACGACCCGTGGCACCGTGCGGTACTCCGACATCGAGTACCGACCCACCGACCTCCTCCTCTTCGGCCCCGAGCCCACAGGGCTCGCCCCGGAGGTCCTCGCCCACCCGCGGGTCACCGCCGAGGTGAAGATCCCCATGCTGCCCAGCCGGCGCTCGCTCAACCTCACGTCGAGCGCGTCGATCGTCATCTACGAGGCGTGGCGGCAGATCGGCTTCCCTGACGGCGTCTGAGAACTCATTCACCCGGAACCCTCATATCCGGCCATGACCTGCCGACATACCTTCCGGAGGTGCGACGACGCGTCGGGCACGCTCCCGTGCGCCCAGCGATGTCGCCTCCGCAGACGTACGCTCTCGTCGACAGCGGTCTCGTGCCGAGGAGCGCGGACACCCGCCTTCGTGAGGAGCCTGTCATGCGCATCGTCGTCGCCCCGGACTCGTTCAAGGGAACGGTCGACGCGTCCCGCGCCGCCGACGCCATGGCGCGCGGGTGGGCGTCCGTCCGCCCGGACGACGAGGTGAGCTCCGCACCGCTCGCCGACGGCGGTGAGGGCACCCTCGACGTGATCGCCCGCTCCGTGCCCGGCGCCACCTACCACGACGTCCCCGGCTGCACCGGCCCCGACGGGCGGACCGTCACGGGCCGCTGGCTCGCCCTGCCCGACGGCACCGCCGTGGTGGACCTCGCCCAGGTGGTCGGCCTGCCCCGCATGGAGCGCCCCGACGCGCTGGGCGCCTCCACCCGCGGGCTCGGCGAGGTCATCGGCTCCGCGCTCGACGCGGGTGCCCTGTCGCTCGTGATCGCCCTCGGCGGCTCCGCGTCCACCGACGGCGGGGCCGGCGCGCTCAGCGCCCTCGGCCTCGCGCTCCTCGACGAGGCGGGCGAGGCCCTGCCCGACGGCGGCGGCGCCCTCGAGCGTCTGTTCTTCGCGGACATGACGGACCTGCGCCGTCCGCCCGCGGGCGGCGTCACCCTCCTCACCGACGTCACCAACCCCCTCCTCGGGTCCACGGGGTCCGCCGCGGTCTACGGCCCCCAGAAGGGCGCCGGCCCGGACGACGTCGCCCGCCTCGAGAACGGCCTCTCCCGGTTCGCGGGCGTCCTCGGCGGGGCGCCCGACGCACCGGGTGCGGGCGCCGCAGGCGGCACCGCCTACGGATTCACGGTGGCGTGGAAGGCCCGCGTCGAACCCGGGGCGGCTGCCATCGCGCGCCTCGTCGGCCTCGAGAACCTCCTCGCCGGGGCCGACGTGCTGCTCACCGGCGAGGGCCGGTTCGACGCGACGAGCCTCCACGGCAAGGCTGTGGGCGAGGCCCTCGCCCTCGCCGCGCACGGCCCGCGGACGGCAGTCGTCGCAGGGACCGTCGCGGCGCGCAGCGCGCTCGACGCCCTCGGCACCTGGCACTGCGCCCTCTCCGAGATCGCCGGGTCCGACGCCGCGGCCGTCGCCGAGCCCGAGCGCTGGCTCTTCGACGCGGGAGCCCGGGCGGCCCGCGAGCTCGGAGGGCCCACCTCCGCCGCGTGACGCGCCCCTAGGATGACCCCTATGACCGTGACCCTCAGCGACGTCGCCCGCGAAGCAGGAGTCTCCCTCGCCACGGCGTCACGAGCCATCAACGGCAGCGCCAACCGCACGGTCCGTCCGGACCTGCGCGAGAAGGTGCTCGACGCCGCGCGTCGCCTCCGGTACTCGCCGGACGCCAACGCGCAGGCCATGGCCCGCGGGCGCACCACGGCCCTGGGGCTCATCGTCCACGACATCGCCGACCCCTACTTCTCGACCATCGCCTCGGGGGTGACGTCGGCCGCGGAGCGCGCCGGGCTCGTGGTCACCCTCGCGAGCACCGAGCGGGACGGGGACCGGGAGCTCGCGTTCGTCGAGCTCATGCAACGGCAGCGGGCCCGCGCCATCATCCTCGCGGGCGGCCGCACCGCCGACGAGGAGGCGAACGCCCGGCTCTCGTCGGCGCTCGAGGAGTACAGGAGCCGCGGTGGCGGGGTCGCGGCCGTGGGGCAGCCTCTCCTCGGCGTGGACACCGTGACCATCGAGAACCAGCGAGCCACCGGTGAGCTCGCGAGCCGGTTGCACGCCCTCGGCTACCGCCGCTTCGGCGTGCTCGCCGGACCAGAGGGCCACCTCACCGCCGAGGCCCGCTTCGAGGGCCTGCGCGACGGCCTCGCCGGGCTGGGCGTCGAGATCGACGATGCCCACGTGGTCCGCGGGCCCTTCACGCGCGACGGCGGCTTCGAGGGGATGCGGACGCTCCTCGGACGCTCGGCGGACGGGACCTGCCCGGTGGACGCCGTGTTCGCGGTGAACGACGTCATGGCCGTCGGCGCCATGGCCGCCGCACGGGCGGCAGGCCTGTCCGTGCCCGACGACGTCGCCATCGCGGGGTTCGACGACATCCTCACGCTCCGTGACATCGTGCCCTCGCTCACGACCATCCGGCTGCCGCTCGCCGACATCGGCGTCATGGCGACGGAGCTCGCCCTCGCCCCGCCCCGGGACGAGCCGCGCGTCGTGCCGGTCGACGGTCAGGTCATCGTGCGGGACTCGACGCCCCGACGGTCCTGACCGTCCCCGCCCCGTCCGTCCGGTCGCCACCGGCTCGGACCGCCGATGCGTGCTGCGCGGGCCGGCCGGCGCGGGGGCGGACGAGGACGAGCGCCACGTCGTCCTCCGCGAACCCGGGCAGGAGCGTGTCGAGGACCTCGTCGCAGAACTCCTCGATGCTCGTCCCGCAGGTGCGCCCGAGGACGTCGACGAAGGTGTCGAGGTTGTCCACGAGCGACCGGTCGCGACGCTCCACGAGGCCGTCGGTGTAGAGGACGAGGGTGTCCCCCTCGTCCAGCTCGATCGTGTGGTCCGTGCGGACACGGTCCGGGATGACCCCGAGGATGAGGTCGTTGTTCCGACGGACCAGCTCGACGCTCCCGTCGGCACGGACGATCGCCGGCGGGACGTGCCCCGCGTTGGACCAACGGACCATGACGCCCGGCCCGTCGGTCTCCTCGATGCGCGCGACGATCGCCGACGCGACGGCCGAGCGACCGAGGGCCAGGCCGTGGATGGCGGCGTCCGTCCGTTCGAGCACGCGTGCGGGCGAGTCGCCGGTGTCGTAGGCGATGGCCCGGACGGTTCCGCGCACCTGTGCCATGGCCGCGGCCGCGTGCTGGTCGTGCCCCGCGACGTCGCCGATGACGACGGTCGCGGTCCCGTCCTGCGTGACGAACGCGTCGTACCAGTCCCCGCCCACCGCGAGGTCGGCCGACGCGGGCCGGTAGCGCACGGCGACCTCGAGCCTGTCATGGTCCGGCGGCGGGGTGAGGAGGGAGCGCTGGAGCGTGAGGGTCGCCTCGCGGACCCGCTGCGCCTCGCGCTCCGAGCGGGTGGCACGGTCGTGGAGCGACTCCAGCCGACGACGCTGGGCGAGCGACGAGCTGAACGAGTCACCGACGGCCGACGCGAGGACGGTGAGGAAGGAGCGGCGGCCCTCGTCGTCGGGTCGGCGGTCGGACGGTTCGAGGACGACGACGCCCGCGACGGTCTCGTCGCCGGGGCGGGCGAGCGGTGCCGCGAGCGCGGAGCCGCGCTGGGCCGGGATGCCGGTGGCCACGACGGTGCGGAGCAGGTCCAGGGGGACCCCGCAGGCGTCCTCGTCCCCGTGCGTCGAGGCGGCGAGGACGACGTCCCGCGGGCCCAGGCGGGCCGCGCCGGGCAGGGCCGCGGCCGTGAGGTAGAGGGAGCCTGCCGCGATGTCGGCACTGTCCCGGAGGACCTCGACCACGCCCTGCGCGAGCCCGGCGAGGTCCCCGTCGTGGGCACGCATCCTGACGTGCAGCGCGTCGATGGTCGCGAGGCGGCGCCCGGAGACGACCGCCGCCGTCGTCTCCGTGGCGATGTCGAGCACGCCCACGACCGCTCCGGTCTCGTCCGTGAGGGGGCTGTAGGAGAAGGCGAACCTGGCCTCCTCGTCGAAGCCCGACCGGTTCACCATGAGCTCGATGTCCTCGAACCACGTGGGCCTGCCCGTGGTGAGCACCTGGTCGAAGAGCGGGCGGACGTCGTCCCAGATCTCCGCCCAGACCTCGGCGACCGACGAACCCATCGCCCCGGGGTGCTTGCGGCTTCCCAGCATGTCGCGGTAGCCGTCGTTGTAGATCATGGTCAGCTCCGGGCCCCACGTGACCAGGACGGGGAACCGCGTGCTGAAGCACAGACGGACGGCGTTGCGCAGCGACTCCGGCCAGGTCTCGGGCGCGCCCAGCGGCGTGTCCTCCCACCGGACCTCGCGAGCGAGGGCACCCGTGCTGCTCGGGTGGGCGCTCGTGCTCGTCGCCTCGGTGAGCCAGTCCGTCGTCACGGACCCAAATTACTGGGAGGGTGCGTCCGCCGCTCGTCGGGACACCGCTCGAGGGCGCGCCTACTGTGGGAGCAGACCGTCCTCGTCCCACCAAGGAGACCCATGGCCACCGAAGCGCACAACGCCGATCCCGACCCGGACGAGCTGCCCGCAGGAGCACCGGGGGCCGGGAGCGGTTCCGTCGAGCCCGGCGACACCCCACCGGGCGAGAGCTCCGTGAGCGCGGTCCAGGGTCACGGGGAGGACGCGCCGGCGCGGTGGACGCAGTGGGCGTGGCTCGGCGGGATCGGCCTCGTCGTGCTGGTGGGCGCGCTGGCGTTCCTCGGGTACGGGCTCGGCCTCCTGGACTGACCGAGGCCGCGTCGCCGGTCCGGTTGTGCCGCCACGACCGAGCTGGAATACGCTTACCCAATGGCTCCCGACGACGCGACCTCCCCCGCACCCATCACGCCCCGACCCGCAGGCACCCCCTGGAACGCACGCCTCGCCGGCCTCGGGTACGGCGGCGACTACAACCCCGAGCAGTGGCCCGAGGTGACCCGCCTCGAGGACGTCGACCTCATGGTCGAGGCCGGCGTCAACCTCGTGAGCGTCGCCATCTTCGCGTGGGCCACGATCGAGCCCGACGAGGGCACCTACGAGTTCGGGTGGCTCGACGAGACCCTCGACCGCCTCCACGCCGCCGGGATCCAGGTGGCGCTCGCCACCGCCACGGCCAGCCCGCCCCCGTGGCTCACGGCCCGCCACCCCGAGATCCTCCCGCAGCTCGCCGACGGGACCGTCCTGTGGCAGGGCGGACGCCAGTCCTACTCCGTGACCCACCCCGTGTTCCGCGAGTACGCCCTGCGCACCACCCGTGTGGTCGCCGAGCGCTACCGTGACCACCCTGCGCTCGCCCTGTGGCACGTCGACAACGAGATCGGGTGCCACGTCCCCCGCGACTACTCGGACGCGGCCGCCGCCGCGTTCCGGACCTGGCTCACCACCCGATACGGCACCGTCGACGCCCTCAACGAGGCGTGGGGCACCGCCTTCTGGTCGCAGCGCTACTCGACGTTCGACGACGTCCTCCCCCCGAGGACCGCCCCCACCTACGCGAACCCGACCCAGCAGCTCGACTTCGACCGCTTCTCCTCCGACGCCCTGCGGGACTACTACCGGGACCTGCGCGACACGCTGCGCAGCATCACCCCGGACGTGCCCACCACCACCAACCTCATGGCGTCCACCGGCACCAAGGGGATGGACTACTTCTCCTGGGCGCACGACCTCGACGTCGTCGCCAACGACCACTACACGGCCGCCGACGACGCCGAGCGTCACATCGAGCTCGCGTTCTCCGCGGACCTCACCCGCGGGATCGCCGGAGGGGCGCCGTGGATCCTCATGGAGCACTCGACGTCGGCGGTGAACTGGCAGCCCCGCAACCGCACCAAGGCCCCGGGCGAGATGCTCCGCAACTCCCTCGCCCACGTAGCCCGCGGCGCCGACTCGGTGATGTTCTTCCAGTGGCGTCAGTCGCGGGCCGGCGCGGAGAAGTTCCACTCCGCGATGCTGCCCCACGCCGGGACGGACACCGACGTGTGGCGCAGCACCGTCGAGCTCGGCGACGCCCTGAAGAGGCTCGCCCCGGTGCGCGGGTCCCGGGTGCGCTCGCGCGCCGCGATCCTCTTCGACTACGAGGCATGGTGGGCCGCGGAGCTCGACTCCCACCCGACGCAGGCGCTGCGCTACACCGAGCAGGCCCTGACGTACTACCGCGAGCTCTGGTACCGGGGCGTGAGCGTCGACATCGTCCACCCCTCGCACGACCTCACCGGCTACGACCTCCTCGTGGTCCCCACCCTCTACCTCGTCTCCGACGACGACGCCGCGGCCGTGGCGCGCGCCGCGGAGCGCGGCGCGACCGTGCTCGTCACCTACTTCTCCGGGATCGTCGACGAGAACGACCACGTGCGCCTCGGAGGGTACCCGGGGGCGTTCCGCGACCTCCTGGGCGTCCGCACCGAGGAGTTCTACACGCTCCAGGAGGACGAGACCGTCACCGTGACCGGGTCCGGCACCCTGGGCGGCACGTTCTCGGCGGACCTGTGGACGGAGAAGACGCACCTCGAGGGCGCGCACTCCGTCGCGGTGTACGACGACGGCGCCCTCGCCGGGCACCCGGCCGTCACACGGCGCGACGCCGGCCAGGGGCACGCCTGGTACGCCGCGACGCGGCTCGACCGCGCCGGGACGGCCACCCTCGTGGACGCCCTCCTCGCCGACTCCGGCGTGACGCCAGAGGCCGACGCGCCGCGGGGCGTGGAGGTGGTACGTCGTCACGGTGGCGACGCGTCGTTCCTCTTCGTCGTCAACCACACGGACTCGGCGGTCACCGTGCCCGTCACCGGGACGGACCTGGTCGCGGACGTGCACGTCACCGAGGCCCTCACGGTGGGCCCGGGGAAGGTGGCCGTGGTCCAGGAGGGCTGAGCAGGATCAGGTGGTGGGTCGACCCGGCGGGCCCGAGCTCGACCGCAGCACGAGCTCGACCGGGACCACCCGCATGGGGTGGGTGCCGCGCCCGTTCTCCATCTGGTCGAGGAGCGTCTGCACGCACAACGACCCGATGGTGTCGAAGCGCTGGCGCACCGTCGTCAGCGGCGGCCACACGTACTCGGCCTCCTCGATGTCGTCGAAACCCACCACCGAGACGTCCTCGGGGATGCGCACACCGCGCTCGTGGAACGCCCGCATGAGGCCGAGGGCCATCTGGTCGTTGGCGCAGAACACCGCGGTCAGGTCCTCGCGCGGCAGGTCCGCGAGCTCCCGCCCCGCCTGGTAGCCCGACGCCGCCGACCAGTCCCCGCGCAGCGGTACCGGCGTCGGGACGCCCGCGTCCGCGAGCGCGGACCGCCACGCCGCGGTGCGCTCGTGCGCCGCGCTGGACGTCTGGGGCCCCGCGACGTGCCACACGGTGCGGTGACCCATCGCGAGGAGGTGGTCGACCGCCCGCCGGACGCCACCCTCCTGGTCGGTGTCGACGATGGGGTAGTCGGGGTGCGTCGAGGGGTAGGTGTCGGTGACGACCACGGGCAGGTCGGGGCCGATGACGAGGGACGGGGCGTCGAGGATCTCGGCCTGGATGATGACCAGCCCGTCGACGTTCTGGCCGGCGAGGTTGGCGATGGCGGCGCTCACGCGTCCGGCCGTGGGGCGCTCGACGGTGACGAGGTTGATGGAGAAGCCCGCGGCGCGGCTGGCGGTGGCGATGGCCTCGATGGTCCGCGCGTCCCCGATGCGGGAGACGGAGAAGGAGATGACGCCGAACGCCCCGAAGCGGCCGGTGGCCAGGGCGCGAGCGGCGCCGTTGGGCTGGTACCCCACGACGCGCATCGCGGAGAGGACCTTGTCACGGGTGGCGTCGTCGACGTTGGGCCGGCCGTTGGCGACGCGGGAGACGGTCTGGGCGGAGACGCCGGCGATCTTCGCGACGTCGGCCATGGAGGGCGCTCGCCGACGCGCGGCGGGGGGTTGGGCGGGAGGGGCGGGCGGCTCGGTGCGCGACATGTCCTCGAGCTCCATCCAGGCATCGTAGTGGCTGCGCCCCGCTGCTCCGGCGCACCGTGGGACCGCTGATGTTTGCGCAATCATAGCCATTGTCGACGCGAACCGGGGCGGGAACGCTCCCACGGACCGCGCGATCCCGCCGTTACCGCATCGAGACGTGCGCAGCAGTTGACCGGAGCCCGCCCGCCTGCGAAGGTGGCTCTCACCGAAAGATGTTTGCGCAAACATGCCGCACTGCTCCACCGACGTGGTGATCCACCCGGTACGCAGCGGCCGTCCCGACTCGCCGCACGGAAGAACGAGAGACGATGACGTCCCCCACGAAGCCCCAGCACGCCGCACCCGGCGCGCCCGCCCCGGAGGCGACACAGCCACCGCGGCGCACCGCCCGACGGTCCCGCTACACCCGCCAGGACTGGGCGGGCGCAGGGTTCGTCGCACCGTTCCTCGCCGTGTTCGTCTTCTCGATCGTCGCCCCCCTGCTCTACGCCCTCTACCTGTCCTTCTTCCAGGACCGGCTCATCGGGGGGTCGTTCTTCACGGGGCTCGCCAACTACACGAAGGCCCTGGCGGACCCGCTCCTCCACGCCGGCCTCGGGCGCGTCCTGCTCTTCCTCGCCGTCCAGGTGCCCATCATGATCGGCATCGCGCTCTTCGCGGCGCTCGCGATCGACTCCGGTCGGCTTCGGGGCTCCGGCGGGTTCCGCATCGCCCTCTTCCTGCCCTACGCCGTGCCCTCCGTCGTCGCCGCCCTCATGTGGGGATACATCTACGGCGAGGACTTCGGGCTCGTCGGGCAGGTCTTCGACCTCTTCGGCGCCACACCCCCCGCGCTCCTCTCGGGCACGTGGATGCTCGCCTCCATCGGGAACATCGTCACCTGGTCGTTCATGGGCTACAACATGCTCATCCTCTACTCGGCGCTCCGGGTCATCCCCACCGAGCTCTACGAGGCCGCCGAGATCGACGGGGCCGGCGCCCTGCGCACCGCGTGGTCCATCAAGCTCCCCGCCCTGCGGCCGGCGCTCCTCCTCACGGTGATCTTCTCCATCATCGGCAGCTTCCAGCTCTTCAACGAGCCCAACGTCCTGCGCTCCCTCGCACCGACGACCATCACCACCTACTACACACCCAACATGTACGCCTACAACCTCGCGTTCAACGGCCAGCAGTACAACTACTCCGCCGCCGTCGCCGTGATCGTCGGCCTCATCACCGTGCTCGTCGCCTACGCAGCGCAGCGTGTCAGCAACCGCGCCGAGACCGGGAGGAAGTCCAAGTGAGCACCGAAGCCCGCACCCCCGCACCCGTCCCCACCGACAACACCACCACCCCCGGCGACCCGCCGCGCACCGGTGGCCCCAGGCTCTCCCGCAGGCCACCGAGCTCCGGCCGCACCCGGTCCTCGATCCCCCTGACGGTCGTCATGGTCGCCATGTTCGTCTACGTCCTGCTCCCCCTCGTGTGGCTCACCATCAACGCCACCAAGACCAACGGCGGCCTGTTCAGCTCCTTCGGCCTGTGGTTCGCCGACGACTTCGCGCTCTGGGACAACCTCAAGGCCCTCTTCACCTACCAGGGCTCGGTGTACCCGCGCTGGCTCGCCAACACCGTCCTCTACGCCGGGGTCGGCGGCGTCGGTGCCACCATCCTCGCCACCCTCGGCGGCTACGGCCTCGCCAAGTACGACTTCCCCGGCCGCCGCGCGGCCTTCGCGATCGTCATCGGCGCCATGACCGTCCCCATGACGGCCCTGGCCGTCCCCACGTTCCTCATGTTCTCCGAGCTCGGCCTGACGAACACCGTGTGGGCCGTCCTCGTCCCCGCCCTCGCCAGCCCCTTCGGGCTCTACCTCATGTACGTCTACGCGCAGGACTCCGTCCCCGACTCGCTCCTCGAGGCCGCGCGCCTCGACGGCGCGAGCGAGCTCCGGACCTTCCTCACCGTGTCCCTGCGGCTCCTGTCCCCCGGGTTCGTCACCGTGCTCCTGTTCTCGGTGGTCGCCACGTGGAACAACTACTTCCTGCCGCTCATCATGCTCAGCGACCCCAAGCTCTACCCCCTCACCGTGGGCCTCAACCAGTGGAACGACCAGGCCGGGTCCTCCGGTCAGGGCGAGCCGGTGTACAACCTCGTCCTCACCGGGTCACTCGTGGCGATCGTGCCGCTCGTCATCGTCTTCCTCTTCCTCCAGCGCTTCTGGCAGTCCGGCCTCGCCGCCGGCTCCGTGAAGCAGTGACCCGGGCCCGCCCCAGAACCGCACCACCCCTCCTGCCCACCTCTCCACACCGACGACGAAGTACGAGGAGAACCATGAACACCACCCGAGCACGACTCCAGCGCAGCACCGGCATCGCCGCCACGCTCGCGCTGACCCTCGGCCTCGCCGCCTGCGGCGGCGGTGACGGCGACGACACCCCGGGCAGCGCCGACGGCGTGACCGTCGCCGACATCGACGCAGTCCTCGAGTCCGACGAGGAGGTCACCATCGAGTACTGGACCTGGGTCCCCGACATCCAGGACACGGTCGACCTCTTCGAGGAGACCTACCCGCACATCACGGTGAACGTCACCAACGCCGGGCAGTCGGCCGACCAGTACACCAAGCTGCAGAACGCCGTGAAGGCCGGCTCCGGCGCGCCCGACGTCGCCCAGATCGAGTACTTCGCCCTCCCGCAGTTCGCCCTCTCCGAGGCCGTCGTCCCCCTCTCCGAGGTGGGGCTCGGGGACCTCGAGGGCGAGTACGCCGCGTCCGCATGGGACCAGGTGAGCGTGAGCGGCGCGCAGTACGGGTTCCCGCAGGACACCGGGCCCATGGTCATGTTCTACCGCGAGGACATCCTCGCCGACCTCGGCGTCGAGGTCCCCGAGACCTGGGACGACTTCGTCGAGGTCGCCCGCGCCATCAAGGCCGACAACCCCGACAACTACATCACCTCGATCGACCCCGGTGACGCCGGCGGCGTCGACTCCCTCATCTGGCAGGCCGGCGGACGCCCCTTCAGCGTCGACGGCACCACCGTGGGCGTCGACTTCACCGACGAGGGGACCCAGCAGTGGACCGAGCTCTACGACACCCTCGTCCAGGAGGAGCTCGTCGACGTCACCGCCGGCTGGAACGACGCGTTCTGGCGCTCCTTCGCCGACGGCAAGTACGCCATGTGGCTCACCGGCGCCTGGGCGCCCGGCTCCATCCGCAACAACATCCCCACGAGCGAGGGCCTGTGGCGCGCCGCCCCCATGCCCACGTACGAGGCCGGGACGCCCATGAACGCCGAGAACGGCGGGTCCGCCATCACCGTCATGCAGCAGAGCGACAAGAAGGCCGCCGCGCTCGCATTCGCCCGCTGGATGACCACCTCCCCCGAGGCCGTGCTCTCCCAGTCGCAGGCCGGCCTGTTCCCCGCGACCACCGGCATCATGGAGGACCCCGAGTTCCTCGGCACCGAGGACCCGTTCTTCGGCAACCAGAAGACCAACGAGGTGTTCGTCGAGGCCTCGCAGTCCGTGTCCTCCGGGTGGCAGTACCTGCCCTTCCAGGTCTACGCGAACTCCGTCTTCGGTGACACCGCCGGCCAGGCCCTGAGCAACGCCACCCCGCTCGCCGACGGTCTGCAGACCTGGCAGGACGAGGCCGTGTCGTACGGCGCCGGCCAGGGCTTCACCATGGCCGACTGACCCGCAGCACCAGCTGCACCTCAGCGCACCGCACCGCACCACCCCGGCGGGCCAGGGCCCGTAACCGACCGAGCCCCGGCCCGCCACCGCCGCACCGCGCCCCAGGACGTCACGTCTGCGCGCACCACCCCGACCCACAGGACTGATGACATGGCATCCCGCTGGATCCGCTGGCCCGAGCCCCTCGCCACCACCGCCCCCACGCCGCGCGGCCCCATCGCCTACGGCGGGGACTACAACCCCGAGCAGTGGTCGCGCGACGTGTGGCTCGACGACGCACGCCTCATGCAGGAGGCCGGCGTCAACCTCGTGAGCATCGCGATCTTCTCCTGGGCGCGCATCCAGCCCGCACCGGACGTGTGGGACTTCGAGTGGCTCGACACCGTCATCGAGATCCTCCACGCCCACGGCGTCGCGGTGGACCTCGCGACCGCGACCGCCAGCCCGCCCCCGTGGCTCACCACCCTCCACCCGGAGATGCTCCCCGTGGACGTCGACGGGCACACCCTCTTCCACGGCTCACGCCAGTCGTGGAGCCCCAGCTCCCCCGTCTACCGCGAGCACTCCCTCGCGCTCGTCGAGAAGATGGCCGAACGGTACGGCGCGCACCCGGCCCTGGCCATGTGGCACGTGTCCAACGAGCTCGGCTGCCACAACGCCCTCGACTACTCCGACGTCGCAGCCGCCGCGTTCCGCACCTGGCTCGAGGCCCGGTACGGGACGCTCGACGAGCTCAACCGTGCGTGGGGCACCGACTTCTGGTCGCAGCGGTACACCGCGTGGGGCGAGGTCCTCCCACCGCGCCGGTCCACGTCGTTCGCCAACCCCACGGCGCAGCTCGACTTCGCCCGGTTCAGCTCCCACCAGCTCCGCGAGCAGCTGCGCGCCGAGCGCGAGGTCCTCACCCGGATCACCCCGGACGTCCCGGTGACCACCAACTTCATGGTCATGGGCGAGACCCGCAACATGGACTACGCGTCCTGGGCGGGCGACGTCGACCTCGTCTCCAACGACCACTACGTGTGGTCCGCCGACCCCGAGTCCCACGTCGAGCTGTCGTTCTCCGCGGACCTCACGCACGGGATCGCCGGCGGTGAGCCGTGGATGCTCATGGAGCACTCCACGTCCGCCGTGAACTGGCAGCACGTCAACCTCGCGAAGCGCCCGGGCCAGCTGCGCCGCAACTCCCTCGCGCACGTGGCCCACGGGGCCGACGCCGTCTGCTACTTCCAGTGGCGGCAGTCCGCGGCGGGCGCGGAGAAGTTCCACTCCGCGATGGTCCCGCACGCGGGCACCGACTCGGCGCTGTGGCGTTCCGTGGTGAGCCTCGGCGCCGACCTCGTGTCGCTCGGCGAGGTCGCGGGCTCGAGCGTCCACGCCGACGTCGCGGTGCTCTTCGACTGGGAGTCCTGGTGGGCCAGCGAGCTCGACTCGCACCCGTCGAACGCGTTCCGCTACCGCCGTGGTGCCCTCGACTGGTACCGGACGCTCTTCGCGGCGCAGGTCGGCACCGCCGTGCTCCCCGCCGACGCGCCCCTCGACGGGTACCGGCTCGTCGTCGTCCCGCACCTCTACCTCGCCGACGAGGCCGTCGTGGCCCGCCTCACGGCGTTCGCGGAGGCCGGCGGGAGCGTCCTCGTCACCTACTTCTCCGGGATCGCCGACACCGACGACCACATCCACCTCGGCGGTTACCCCGGGGCGTTCCGCGACCTGCTCGGGGTGCGCGTCGAGGAGTTCGCGCCCGTCCTGCCGGGTGACGTCGTCCACCTCGAGGCGAGCGGTCCCCTCGGTGCCGGCCGCGTGCTCGCCGGGTCCGGCTGGACCGAGCCCGTGGGCCTCGTCGGGGCGGAGTCCGTCGCGTCGTACACGGACGGGCCGAGCGCCGGCTGGGCGGGGATCACCCGCGCGGCCCGCGGCACGGGTGCCGCCTGGTACGTGAGCACCGACCTCGACGACGAGGGCCGCACGGCACTCGCGACGGCGCTCCTCGCGGAGGCCGGGGTCCACCCGCTCGCCGAGGCGGGCACGGGCGTCGAGCTCGTCGAGCGCCGCTCCCCCGAGGGGGCCCGTTTCCTCTTCGCGATCAACCACACCGACACGGACACCCACGTCGCCGCCTCGGGGACGGATCTCCTCACCGGCACGACGCACGACGGCACCGTGCCCGTGGGGGCGGGCGACGTGGTCGTCCTGCGGCTCGGCGACGCGGGGTAGCGACTGCGGCGCACGGCAGCAGCGACGGGGACGGCCCCGGCACCGTCAGGGTGCCGGGGCCGTCGGGTGTCGGTCGCCACCCGTACCCTGACCGGACGCGACCACGGAGGGACCGCATGAGCACCGAGAGCGCCGAGAGCCCCCAGAGCCCCGAGGCCGACACGAGCGCGGAGGTCACCGGGGCCACACGTCCGGCAGATCTGGTGCTGCCTGACGTCGGGGCGTGGAGGCGGTGGCTCGACACGCACGAGGACGCCTCGGACGGCGTGTGGTTGCGTCTCGCGAAGAAGGGCACCACGTCCCCCACGTCCCTCACGTACGCGCAGGCGCTCGACGAGGCGCTGTGCAGCGGGTGGATCGACGGGCAGAAGCGGTCCCACGACGCCTCGACCTTCGTGCAGCGGTTCACGCCCCGACGTCGCCGGTCGATGTGGTCGCGACGCAACGTCGGCCTCGTGGCGCGGCTCACGGAGGAGGGCCGGATGCGGGCGCGCGGTGTCGCCGAGGTCGTGGCAGCGCAGGCCGACGGGCGGTGGGAGCGTGCGTACGCCGGTGCGGCCACGATGGAGGTCCCGCCGGACCTCACGGCAGCGCTCGACGCGTCGCCCGCGGCCGCGCAGGCGTTCGCGACGCTCGACTCGCAGAACCGCTACGCGGTGCTCCACCGCATCGTCACGGCACCGGACGACACGGTGCGGGAGCGTCGCCGCGCCCGACTGGTGGAGATGCTCGCGCGCGGGGACGTCCCGCACCCGCGGTGACCGGAGGGGTCAGCGGAGCTTGGCGACGGTGAGCAGGATCGCCGAGTCCTCGAGCGCCTCGACGGCGTGGCGGGCCTGCGGCACGGCGATGAGGGACCCCCGCGCACCCTCCCAGGAGTTCTCACCGGCCGTGAGGACCACGCGACCCTCGAGGACGATGACGGTCGCCTCGCCGGGGTTCTCGTGCTCGTCGAGGCGCGTCCCGGCGGTCATCGCGATGATCGTCTGGCGCAGCACGTGCTCGTGCCCGCCGAACACCGTCTGGGCGGTGCGCCCGTTCGACGTCGCACGGGCGGTCTCGAGGGTCTGACGGGCGATCGCGGTGAGCGAGAACTTCTCCATCGCCCCACAGTGGCAGACCGCCGACGGCGCCGCACCCGGCCGGGACGGGACCGCTGCCGAGACCGTCAGCTCGCGGGCGCAGCGGCATCGACCGCGACGAGGGCGTCCTGGACCGCCGGGTCCGGACCGTCCAGGACGGTGTCGCCACCGGTGACGAGGTCCATGACCGCCTTCACGGAGGCGAGCTGCTCCCGCACGACGCTGCTGCGCCACTGGTCCGGCTTGCGGTCCCGCGCGGCGGAGTCGCCCACGCCGACGGCGTCGATGCCGAGCGCGCGGCAGGCCGCGATCGCTCGGGGCACGTGGTAGCTCTGGGAGACCACCGTGAGGGCGTCGACGGCGTAGACCTCGGCGGCCCGGCCGCAGGAGTCGTGCGTGTCGTACCCGTGCGGGTCGACGACGATCCGTGCAGGGTCTACCCCGGCCTCGACGAGGTAGGCGCGCATGGCGGCCGGCTCGTCGTAGCGTTCCGGGTGTCCGTCGCCGCTGAGCAGGAGGACCTCGACGGACCCGTCGTCGAGGAGGTCCTTGGCGAGGTCGAGGCGATCCGCGAGGGACGGTGAGGGGCGCCCGTCGGCGTAGACGCGCGCGCCGAGGACGAGGGCCACGGGACGCTGCGGGACCTCGGACCGGAGATACATGTGCCCGGAGGCCGACGTCCGGACGTAGCCGATGCTCCCTCCGACCACGAGGGCGAGGAGGCTCACTGCCACGAGCAGGGCGATCAGGAGCGGGCGGCGGCGGGAGCGAGGGCGGGCGGCGGGGGCTTCGATCGGGGCTGCGGTGGAGGCTGTGGGCACAGCGCCAGTATTCCGCACGGAGGGGCGCCGTCTTGACTGGTGGTGCGGCCGATCCGTAAGGTGGAAAGCGCATTCCGAATCGCGCAGCGCCGAGCAACCGGAGACACCTCATGACCACCCGCACCCTTCGTATCGCCATGAACGGCATCACCGGCCGCATGGGATACCGCCAGCACCTCGTCCGCTCGATCCTGCCGATCCGGGACGCCGGCGGGTTCACGCTCGAGGACGGCACGCGCGTGCAGGTGGAGCCCGTCCTCGTGGGCCGCAACGAGGCCAAGGTCAGCGAGCTCGCTCGGCTGCACGACGTCGAGCACTGGACCACCGACCTCGACGGCGCCATCGCCGACCCCACGGTCGACATCGTCTTCGACGCCTCCATGACCAGCCTGCGTGCCGCGACGCTCAAGAAGGCCATGGGTGCCGGCAAGCACATCTTCACCGAGAAGCCCACGGCGGAGACCCTCGACGAGGCCGTCGACCTCGCGCGCATCGCGAAGGACGCGGGCGTCACCGCGGGCGTCGTGCACGACAAGCTCTACCTGCCGGGACTCGTCAAGCTGCGCCGCCTCGTCGACGAGGGCTTCTTCGGTCGCATCCTGTCGATCCGCGGGGAGTTCGGCTACTGGGTGTTCGAGGGCGAGCACCAGGACGCCCAGCGCCCGTCGTGGAACTACCGCAAGGAGGACGGCGGGGGCATGACCACGGACATGTTCTGCCACTGGAACTACGTCCTCGAGGGGATCATCGGTTCCGTGCGGTCCGTCACGGCGCGCACCGCGACGCACATCCCGACCCGGTGGGACGAGCAGGGGCAGCCGTACCCGGCCACGGCCGACGACGCGTCGTACGGGATCTTCGACCTCGAGACCCCCGACGGCGACCCCGTGGTGGGGCAGATCAACTCGTCGTGGGCGGTGCGCGTGTACCGCGACGAGCTCGTCGAGTTCCAGGTGGACGGCACCCACGGCTCCGCGGTCGCGGGCCTCAACAAGTGCGTCGCGCAGCAGCGCGCCCACACCCCCAAGCCCGTGTGGAACCCCGACCTCCCGGTCACGGAGTCGTTCCGCGACCAGTGGCTCGAGGTCCCCGCGAACGGCGACCTCGACAACGGCTTCAAGGCCCAGTGGGAGGAGTTCCTCCGCGACGTCGTCGCCGGGCGCGAGCACCGCTACGGCCTGCTGTCGGCAGCACGCGGCGTCCAGCTCGCCGAGCTCGGCCTGAAGTCCTCCGCCGAGCGCCGCACCATCGACATCCCGGCCCTGGAGATCTGACCCCTCCCCTCCCTCCCTGGCCCAGTGCCC
>NZ_JAEINH010000019.1:3590-25771 GCF_016342785.1 Sanguibacter suaedae | reverse complement strand
TGTGGTCCGCCGGGGCGACGCCCGTGAGATCTCTGCGGTGGTCCGGTTCCTGTGCTCCCCGGACGCCGCCTACGTCACCGGTGCTTCATGGGCGGTGGACGGCGGGATGCTGCAGATGGGGCCGATGGCCGGTTCTCACCTCGAGGGCGAGGACTGGCGCACCCCCTGAGGGTCAGGACCGGCCGACACCGGAGTCCGTGGACCACGGCTCCGTGGTGGTGGGGTCCACGGCACCCGCCGGTGCCGACTGGTCGCTGCCCGAGGAGTCCTTGGACGACACGTTCTTCACGGCCTCGGTGACCTTGTCCTTGAGCACCGCACCCTGGTCCTTGGCGACCTCCGTGGCACGGTCCTGGATGGAGCTCACCGTCGACTGCACGGACTCGCTCTCCCACAAGCCCTTGGCGCGTCCCTTGATGACCTCGAACTGACGCCGGCCCGCACGCGTACCGAGCACGTACCCGACACCCGTCCCGACGATGAACGCTGCTTTGCCCTTCATGGAGTCTCCCGTCTCGAAGTGCTTGAGAGGACGAGCGTATGCCCAGGTCGGGTGAGGCGCGCGGCGGGCGTCGGGGCCTTGGCGCGCGGCACATGCCGAACGACCGCGCTAGGGCACGCTCTGCTCGACCTTGACCCCTCGGAGCCGGGTGCGGGTGGCGTCACGCTCGGTCCGCCACCTGTGCACAGGGACCTCGACCACCTTGTACATCGCGATCCCGGCACCGACGCCGACGACCACGGACACACCGAACCTCAGAAACCAGGGAAGCTCGGCGAGGTACGGCTCGAGGGCGTAGATGAGAGAGAGGTGCACCAGATAGATGCTGTAGCTGGCCAGACCCACGAGGGACACGAAGCGGCTGGAGCAGAAGCGGTAGAAGGTCCGGCGCACCACGGAATCCCCCGGCAGGAGCCCGTAGAGGATGACGACGCAGGCGACGAGCGCCTGCAGGGTGTACCGGAGCGTGTCGCGGAACTCCGGAGACCTCACCAAGAGGGTCAGGACGAAGACGACTCCGCCAGCCACGAGTGCCCAGTCGCTCGCGAGCGCGCGGCGAACACGATCCATAGGAATAGCCCCTCGGGGGCTACGGAAGTAGTACACGGCGGCGAGGACGCCCAGCGCGATGCCCTCCATCCGAGTGTCAGAGCCGTAATAGATGCGTGCCGTCTCCACGCCAGCGACCGTGAGGTAGACCCGCAGTCCAGAGGAGATCAGGGCGATCAGGAGGGCGACGATCGCCAGTACCCACGGCGCGCGCCGGGATCTCGCGAGGCAGACCCACACGAGGGCGAAGACGAGGTAGAACTGCTCTTCGATCGCCAGGCTCCAGACGACGCCCGACCCAGGGAGCACCCCACTCTTGGTTCCATCGGTCGCCGTCCAGTTGAAGACGAAGAAGACCTGCGCCAACACGTCCCGCCAGCTGACCGGGTTCCAGATGGCGTACACGAGCGTCGGTGCCACAACCGCGAGCACGAAGGGCGGTGCGATCTTCACCAACCTGCGGAAGTAGAAGGAGCTGACGCTGAATCCCTCAGTGCGATCCCACTCCTTGAGAACCAGCAGAGTGATGATGAACCCGGAGATCGCGAAGAAGATCGTCACTCCGCTGCCGCCCGGCACGATGTGGCCCAGGCCGGCGTGGGCGATGACCACTAGTCCCACCGCCAATGCACGCATCGCGTCGATGTGCGCGAAGCGGTTGGCAGCATTCACCGGTACCGTCTGCTCGATCATTGCGCCCCCCGGCAATCGAATGTGGCCGTCTGCCGAAGCATACCTTTCCTGCTGTCTCGCCAGGGCAGAGCGGTGACACCCGAGACACGATGTCTCTGGACCAGGGCCGCGCAGGATCCTTGCCTATGATAGGAGTTGCGTCGGGACGACAATCGCCCGTGCAACGATCATGGGCATGAGGCGCGGTCGAATGATTGAACGCTTCAATACCGGCGGTCAGAATTACGTGACCGGCAAGAACGCGATGTTTCTCGCACCACGGTTTCCGCTTGAGGCGGTTCGACGTAGCCTCAGGTGGCTGGCTTTCGTCGGAACCACGGCTCGACGTTCCTGTGATCGGCGCGAGCGGGCTTTCACCGGACCTATGGTCGAGTAACCGTCGAGGATCGATGCAGGACCGAGCAGGGGGAGCACGTGAAGAGAGCAGCACAACTGAGCCCTGACCAGGGAAGTTCGGCAGGGCGCGTCTGGTTGGCGGTAGGAACCGAGAGGATCCCCATCGACGTACGATCGCTCGACGAAGTGCTCGACCACATCCTCGAGCACCGACCAAGCACGTGGGAGACGCTCGTCACGCCCAACCTGCACCTTCTGCAGATCGTCCACGAGAACCCGGACCTGGCCCCCCTCTACGCGCGGGCTGACGTCAGCCTGGCCGACGGCTGGCCCGTCGCGAAACTCGCCGAGAGAGCGACGGGCGGTCCGGTCGAGCGGGTGACGGGGTCCGACCTCTTCGACCGTCTCGTGCGGTCGCCCGGCGCGGGACGTCCTCTCGTCCTCGTGGGCGGGGACGAGAACGAGAACCTCGCCTCGCTCCTCCAGGACGTGACTTCACGCGGGTGGTCGGTCCACCACGAGCCCGCCTCCCGCGAGGAGCTCGCGGACCCGACCTCGCGCGACGCTCTCCTCGACCGGGTCGCCTCGGAGGCTGACGGGGGCATCGCCGTCATCGGCCTCGGAGCACCCAAGCAGGAACAGGTCGCCAGCGAGCTCGCCACGCGTCCGGGCCAGGGCCAGATCCTCTGCCTGGGTATGTCCATCAACTTCAGCGCGGGGACGGCGACACGTGCGCCCTCCGCCATCCAGAAGATGGGTCTCGAGTGGGCCCATCGAGCAGCGCAGGAGCCTGCACGGCTTGTCCCCCGCTACTGGAAGGACGCCCGAATCCTCTTGCCGCTCCTCCGTCAGAACAGGAGACGCACCGCATGAACCTCGTGATCGTGACCCCCATTCACAACGAGGCCTCCAACATAGGGGTCCTCGCCCGTCAGCTCGCGGAGTCGAACCGTCACCCGGATCTGTGGGTCGTCGTCGACGACGGCAGCACGGATGATGGCGCATCACTGGTGCACCCGGGGTCCCTCCCCTTCGAGACGCGGGTGGTGTCGCGCAGCAACCAGGGGAAGCTCATCGGCGGATCGGCCTTCACCGCCTGGCAGCACGGTGTCGACGCCGCACTCGAGCAGATGCCCGACGCAGCCTCCATCATGAAGCTCGACGCGGACGTGAACCTCCCGCCCGACTACCTCGGCCGTGCCGTCGCCCTTCTCGCGAGCGACCCGGGCGTCGGACTGGTGGGCGGCATCCTCATGGGGAACCAGGACCGCGAGCAGACCATCCACGTCCCGGGACCCGTGAAGCTCTACTCGCGCGCCGGGTACGACGCACTCGCCGCGGTGCCCCGCGCCGTCGGGTTCGACGTCGTCGACGAGCTCGCCATCAAGCAGGCAGGTCTCTCGGTCGCGGTCCGCAAGGACCTGCCCTTCACCGTCCGGCGCGCGATCGGCGCGAGCCAAGGGCTCGTGCACGGTAGGCGCCGCAACGGAAGGGTCTGTCGTTGGACGGGGTACTGGACGCCGTACTTCGCACTCCACGCCCTCCGGTACATCTTCCGCAAGCCCTACCTCGTCGGGTCCGTCGCCATGGTCTACGGATACGCCAGGGCCGGTGACGGTCCGTACGACGCGAGCATCCGTGAGGCGCACGCGCGCGAACAGCGGGACAAGCTCCGCGAGGCGAGCAGACGGCCGATCAGCTGGGTCCGCGCGACGTACGGGACGGCCACGTGACGGCTCCGGGGAGCGTCGACTTCGTCATCGTCGCCTACCACAACGAGCGAGAGACCATCATCGATCTGTCGTCGGCTCTCCTGCGGACCTGCCGCGAGGCCGGGCGCCCGGCGGCCGTGTACGTCGTCGTCAACGACGACACCAGGTTCCCCGAGGAGACGACACCTCCGGGAGTGCGAGTCCTGTCCGGGCACGGGAACGTCGGCTTCGCCCGAGGGATGAAGCTCGGGCTCGCCGCCGGCGACGGTCAGCACGTCGTGCTCGTGAACCCCGACTGTCTCCCGGACGACGACGCCCTGCGCGACTTCTACGGTCACCTGATCCCCGGGTGCGGAATCCTCGTCCCCCGGCTCCTGACGGGCGACGGGGAGTTCGACTACGCGCCCTACGAGAACTGGACCTTCTCGCCCGGCAGGAAGATCGCCGAGTACCTGTGCCGCGAGCGCCTGGACGGTCCCACCACACGATTGCTGCCGCGTTTCGCGAAGGCCCCGGGTGCCTTCCTCGGGATGGAACGCACCGTCGCGGAACAGCTCGACGGTCCGTTCGACAGCACGTTCTTCCTCTACGCGGAGGACCGCGACATGACGGACCGGGCGCGGCAGGCTCAGATCCCCCTGTGGTTCCTCCCCGGCATCAGCGTCACGCACCTCGGGGGGCAGTCCGGCACCAACGTCTCCTCCCTCGTGTCGGCGTGCAAGACGGACGGGACGGCGCGGGTCGCGTACAGACGCCTAGGTCGCGCCGGAGCGGCCCTCGCCCTCGCCGACATGTTCCTGGTGAGCGCCATCAAACGAACGGCCCGACGTGGCGGTACCACGTCGCCCCAGGTCCGTGCGGCGGAGCGGTGGGCGCTCCGCCGCTGGATCAGGTCAGGGTTCCGCGAGACACCGCCCCTCGACCAAGGATCTCTCCGCGCAGTGAAGGAGAGGACCACCGCATGACGACTGACAGGACGGACACCGTGCACACCTCATCCGAGAGCGACCTCAAGGCGCTGATCCTCTGGTCGGACAACCGTGCCGCCAACCTCGGTCTCAGGGTCCTGGCCCAGGGCAACGCGCAGCTCCTCCGGCGCTCCCTCGGCGACCGACCTGTGACCGTCGACTTCCAGGACTTCGGTCCGGGCGACTCGGACGTGTCCTTCGGCACCCGGTCGATCCTCAAGGACCTGGGCAGGCGTCACGGTCCCATCAAGTCGAAGGTCCGCCGGTACGACGTGCTCGTCGACACCGGCGCCGGGGACAGCTTCACCGACATCTACGGTCTCAAGCGCCTGCTTTTCATCGCCTACGCGCACCACGTGGCACGGCGGTTGCGCGTCCCGTTGGTCATGGCGCCGCAGACCTTCGGTCCGTTCGACACGAGGATCGGGAGAGCACTCGGTCGCCGGTCCGCCCGGCAGGCCGTGTGCGCGATCGCTCGCGACGACAAGAGTGCACGCTACGCCGAGGAGCAGCTCGGGCGAGCGGTGGACGCGACCACCACGGACGTCGTGTTCCTCCTGCCCCGGGAGTCCCCCGGTACGGGCCACGACGTCGTCGTCAACGTCTCAGGTCTGCTGTGGTTCGCGAGCGACCACGTCGACTGCGAGTACTACCGCCAGCAGGTCGTGACTCTCGTCCGCGGCCTCCTCGAGGCCGGACGTGAGGTCACCCTCCTCCCCCACGTCGTCCACAGCCCGAGCGGCAACGACGACGTCGACGCCTCGCGTGCCCTCGTCGAGCTTCTCGGGGCCGACTCCGGTGTGCGGACGGTGGTCCCGGAGAGCCTCGCCGAGGCACGTCAGGTCCTGGCCTCGGCGCAGGTCGCGGTGGGCGCCCGGATGCACGCGTGCCTCAACGCTCTGTCCCAGGGCGTCCCGGCAGTGCCGTGGGCGTACTCCCGGAAGTTCGCGCCCCTCATGGCACGCCTCGGCTGGTCCTACCTCGTCGATCTGCGCGACGGCGGCGACGCTGCAGGCCAGACGCTCGCGCTGATCCTCGATCCGCAGGCTTCCGCACGGATGAGCGAGGACGTCACGCAGGTGGGCGAAGCAGCCGAGCGCGAGCTCGAGCCCGCCGTCACAGCGCTCGCCCGAGCGCTCAGCGCCGGCCGGACGATCCCCTCGGCCGCCGGTGGTGCACGATCCGCATGACTGGTCTGGAGACGAACGATGACCGCGCCTGACCGCAGGACGACCGCGCTCGAGCGCGCGGTCGCACGCGTGGTGGACAACGACAACTGCTCCGGGTGCGGCGTGTGCCCGCTGGTGTCGGACCGCATCACGATGGGGCTCGACGACGCAGGGTTCCTGCGCCCCCGGGTGGATGCGTCACCGATCGTGCCGCGTGACGACGACCAGGACGCGCAGGAGGCCGAGCTCTTCCTGTCGACCTGCCCGGGCAGAGCCATTCGTGCACCGCGCTCGGCGGCGGGAACCACGCACCCGATCTTCGGCCGCTCCGTGGAGGTCTGGCAGGGTGCTGCGTCCGACGACGAGGTCCGCGAGGCCGGGTCGAGCGGCGGGGTCCTCACCGCTCTCGCCGCATGGCTCGTCACGTCCGGGCGAGCCGCGGAGGTCCGGGGCAGCGCGTCGGGGACGGCGACGCCGACGCGGACCGTGCCGGTGCGCATCACGACGCGCGAGGAGGCCCTCGCCTCCGCCGGGTCCAGGTACGCACCGGTGAGCAACACTCTCGCAGCCGGCGAGGACACCCCGATGGTCTGCAAGCCGTGCGAGGCCTCCGGCACACGCCGGTACTTCAGAGCCACGGGCAGGGAGCAGGAGTCACCGATCCTCCTGAGCTTCTTCTGCGCGGGAACACCGAGCCAGTCGGCCACCGACGCCCTGTGCGAGGAGCTCGGGATCCCCGCCGAGGACGTCGCATCGCTCCGGTACCGGGGCAACGGATGGCCCGGGAACTTCACCATTACCTCTCATGACGGCGAGACCCGCACCAAGTCGTACCAGCAGTCCTGGGGTCAGCGCTTGGGCCGCGCTCTCCAGACGCGGTGCAAGCTCTGCGTGGACGGCACCGGAGAGGACGCGGATGTCGCCGTCGGCGACTTCTGGAGCGCCGACGAACGCGGCTTCCCCGTGTTCGACGACGCCGAGGGGAACTCCGTCATCATCGCGCGGACGGAGCGGGGCGCCGCCCTCGTCCAGGGCGCGATCGCCGCAGGTGTGCTCACCGTCTCCCCCGTCGACCTCGACGAGGTCGCCAGGATCCAGCCACTCCAGAACGCTCGGAGGCGCACCCTCGCCGGGCGCCTCGCCGGGCGGTTCGCCGCCGGGAAGGCCGTTCCTCGCTACACGGGCTACGGGCTCGTCGGACACATGATCTGGAACATCCCCGCGAGCGCGAAAGCCGCGATCGGAATGTTCACGCGGACGACGGGGCTCAGGCGATGACTGCTCCGGCGACCGATCATCACATCGCAGGAGCGTTGTGAGACGGAACAACCTCTGGGCGTTCCTCACAGACGGGTCGTCACCATCCCTCCTGCTCGTCAGTCGGCTCACCGCCACCGTACTGAGCCTGGGAACGGCTCCCATCGTCGCCCGGGCCATCGGGCCGAGTGGACGCGGAGAGACAGCAGCAGCCTTGGCGCTCTTCGTCATCGTTCCTGTTCTGCTCGCTGTCGGCCTACCTCTGGAGGTGCGGCGGAGGGCTGCCACGTCCGACGGCCAGGCTGTGATGCGCGCCGCGCGTCGCATCGTCCTCGCCTCTACCGTGCCTGCAGCTCTTCTTGCGTGGGCCGCATACGCCACGGTGTTCGCCGAGTTCAGCCCCCAAGCCCGGGTGGTCGCGGCGGTCGGCCTGCTGCTCACGCCTCTGTCGGCACACTGGGCGCTGGACATCAGTCTGCTCGTCGCTCACCGACGCTATGGTTCTGTATTCCTCCTCCAGGTCGCCCAACCGTTCGTCTACCTGGCCTGCGTCGTTACGGTCTGGGCGCTAGGTCTGGCAACCGTGGGCACCGTGCTCGGGTCTCATCTCGTCGGGTCGTTCGCGACCTTCGCTCTGGGGATGAGCCTCGTCCGGGTGTCGTTCACGGGACCGAAGGACTCGCTTCGAGGGTTGACCCGGGCCGGCATGAAGTTCTTCGGGGGCGCCCTCGCAGAGGCGGCCACCAACAAACTCGACCAGGTTGTGGCTCTCCCGCTCATCGGTGCCTACCAGACGGGTCTCTACTCCGTCGCGGCGACGATCGCCGCCGCGCCGCTCGCGCTGGGGCACGCGCTCGGGGCCGCATACTTCACGCCGATCGCGCAGGCGGAGGGGAAGGAACGGGCGAAGTTGCAAGCGGAGTCGCTTCGCAGCGGCCTGGCTGCAGCCATCGCGACGATCCCACTGGTCGCTGTCGCTTCGTGGATCGGTATACCGATCATCTTCGGTGAAGCATTCCGCGACTCGATCCCGGTGACGCTCGTGTCGCTCGTGGGGAGCGCGGCGATGCTCTCGGCCTATGTCGCGTCCATGGCGCTGGCAGCTGACGCGAAGGGCATACGCATGACCGTGGCGCAGGTCGTCGCGCTCACCATCGGAATGGTTGGGTTGCTCGTCCTGGGTCCGGCATGGGGCGCCATCGGCGCAGCCACCGCATCGTCGATCGCGTACGTCTGCCTCCTGGTCCTGCTGGTCCGCTCCCTCGGAGTCTCTCCGTGGCACATCGCTCCGAGGCCGGCAGACTTCGGGCACTTCGTCCGGAGGTTGAGGAAGGGCTGATCACGGTCAGGTCATAGGCGACACAGGTAAGGCGGCTCATCCCGTCGACGACCAGAACAAGACTCGCACGGCGCACGGCCGAACGACGTAACCAAAGAGAAGCTCCTGCCCACCAGCTGTCCTAGAACGGTGCGCGGTCAGTGGGCGCTCAGAGCGGGGAGGGCTATGAGGAACAAGGACGCGGGCATCGAGTCGCTGCGGGGTATTGCGATCGTGCTCATGGTGGCGGGACACGTCGTCGGTGCAACGCCCGACAGAGGCCTGCAGGTGCCTGACAGCAGCTTCTGGCGTTTCTCTTACCTCGCGCTGGAAGACCTGAGGATGCCGCTCTTCGCATTCATCTCTGGCTTCGTCTACGCGTACCGGCCGGTGGGCGACGCAGCCGGTGGACGGAGCCTGATGCGGGGCAAGGTCCGACGGCTGCTGGTGCCGATGGTGACGGTCGGAACGGTCTACTTCCTCGTACAGCTCTTCACGCCGGGTACCAACAGCAAACCCGATCCCTCGGACTACTGGCAGATCTTCTTCTTCGGGTACGAGCACCTGTGGTTCGTGCAGGCGATCTTCCTCGTCTTCGTCACCGTCGGCACCCTCGATCTTCTCGGGTGGAATAGGACACCCGCCCGGTGGGCCATGACGCTCGCAGCATCCACTGTGGTAGGAATCGCCGTCCGGCTGGCCGAGTCGGCAAACCTCTTCAGCATCAACGGGGCGCTCCGACTGCTCCCGTTCTTCATCCTCGGATACGGCGTCCATCGTCACGCCAGAGCGCTGTCGCGCCACGGCTCCGCGGTGGTCGGCACGTGCGCAGGGGTCTTCGTCCTCTCCTACGCGCTCGCCCTCTCAGGGATCCTCCTCTCGTGGGAGAGTCCCCCCATGGTCGGCAGGGCGATCGGAACTGCTGTCGGGATGTCCGGGGCGATGCTGCTCACCACCGTGCGCTCACACCTCGCGTGGACGCCGCTGGCCTATATCGGGAACTTCGCATTCGGGATCTACCTGCTCCATGTCTTCGGGGCGGCCGGCACCCGGATCCTCCTCGAGAGGATCGGCGTGGAGTCGACCCTCGCGACCTTCGTGCTGTGCTTGGCCGCGGGGATCGGCCTTCCCCTCCTCTTCGAGAAGACCCTCGGCCGGCTGTCCGTCGTCAGCTGGCTCTTCCTCGGGCAGCGACCCACTGCGCGAGCGCACGGCAAGAGCGATCGAGAACGACGAAGGAATCCGACGTCCGCGGCGGCGACGATCCCACCGACCCAGGAGGACACCGGACGATCGCCCGAGCAGGGGGGCAAGGCCACCCCCAGGGCACCGCTCTCGTAGCGGATCTGCACGGTCGACGGGGACGCCCAGAAGAGCACCGCAGTTCGTCAGTAGGCTCCGCTCGAGCTGAGCACGGTCCGTACGGTCCTCAGCAGGATCAGGATGTCACCGAAGAAGGTCCAGTTCTCCGTGTAGTAGAGGTCCAGCCGGACCGTCTCGTCCCACGAGAGGTCAGACCGGCCGCTGACCTGCCAGAGGCCCGTGATACCCGGCTTCACGAGCAACCGCCGGTGCACGTGGGACTCGTACTGGTCGACCTCGCGCGGAAGCGGAGGCCGAGGACCGACGAGGCTCATGTCTCCGCGAAGGACGTTGAACAGCTGCGGCAGCTCGTCGAGCGAGAACCGTCTCAGGCGCTTGCCCACGCTCGTCACCCGAGGGTCGTCCTTCATCTTGAACATGACGTCGTTGCCCTCGTTCTCGTGCACCAGCTGCTCGAGGCGCTGCTCGGCGTCCTGGTACATGGACCGGAACTTGAGCATCTCGAACGTGCTGCCGTCGAGGCCTACCCTCTTCTGCCGGAAGATCACAGGCCCCGGGCTCGAGAGTTTCACCAGGACGGCTAGGACGATCAGCACCGGCGAGACGATCAGGGTGATCGCCAGAGTGGAGAGCCAGTCGAACGCGGTCTTGAGGACGTACTTGGGGCCCGAGAACCGAGGTTCGTCGACGTAGACGAGAGGAAGGGCACTCATCGGTTGCACGAGGACGCGGGGGCCTGCGACGTCGTTGAGCTCCATGGTCAGCGCGAGGTCGATCCCCGACCCTTCGAGCTCCCAGCCCAACGAGCGCACGGTCTCGGACGTGAGAGAGTCCGACCCAACCACTGTGACGGCGTCGACCTTCTCCCGCTTCGCGACGGACGCCGCCTCCCCCATCTCGCCGAGCACAGGAAGACCACGAACGAGACCGTCTTCCGCCTCACCAGGAGGGAGGCAGACCCCGACGACTCCGAACCCTGCCCCGGATCGGCGAGCTAGCTCACCCACGAGCCGCTCCGCTTTTCGACGATGGCCGACGACCAAGACCCGAGACTGCATCTCCCCCGCGCCCCACTTCCTGTGGAGCCACCAGCGCCATCCCAGACGCCCGAGCAGGATCAGGAGAAGGCCCAGCGGCAGGGCGATCGCCAGGTATCCGCGTCCGATCTCCATCCGGAACATATATGCGACGACAGCGACAGCAGCGAACAGCCGCCAGGTGACGGCGAAGATGCGCTGATACTCCGCAGGACCGATGCCCACCAGGCGCCTGTCCTGCGTCCTGCCCACGACGAGCGACGCGATCCACGCCCACATGAGGACGATGGACACCACGAGGTACGAGGGAGAGAGATCGCCGCTGACCACTGCCGTCCCCGAGCCGTCGAAACGGACGACGTACGCGATGAACACCGCCACATAGATCGCAGCGGCATCCGTGATGAGCACCCGTACCGCATATGCCGACCACCACCTCACGCCGCTTGGACCGCTCGCGAGCCCGTCTTCTTGCTCAGAGGCACCGGCCCCGGGCTGTCGTGGCCAGTCAACAGTCGTCGTACTGCTCCCCGACTCGTACATCTCTTGCATCAAGCTCCCCCTTGCCTGAACGACCGTCCGACCTCTTCGTCCAGAAGCGGCGACGGGCGCAGTACCCACGATAACCGCCAGCGATCGAGCACAAACACCCAGAGGTCCGTCCACGCAAGCCCCTAGAGAAAGTTCACCCGGAGCACCTCACGAACGAGCAAGACGCCCCATCCCTCACCCATGAGAACATTGCTCTATCGACACGCAGTCAGCCGGATCGAGCAGGGGGAGCATCGCTAGTGGAACTTCACGCCTATCTATCGATTCTACGGAAACGTTGGATCTCGATAGTGACTATCACCCTGCTCTGCCTAGGCGCTGCAGGGGTGATCTCCTACCTCTCGACCCCGATGTACGAGGCGCGGTCGCAGGTCTTCGTCTCAGTCCGGACCGGCGGGACGACAACTGATCTCCTACAAGGCAGCAGCTTCACTCAGAAGCAAGTGAAGTCGTACACGGACCTCGTGGCCAGTCCTCGAGTGCTCATTCCCGTCATCGAGCACCTCGAGCTACCCACGACGCCTGAGGCGCTCGCGCGCGCGATGACCGCCGACTCGCCCCTGGACACTGTCCTGATCAACATCAGTGTCTCCCACCCCGATCCCCAACTGGCCAGCGATATCGCCAATGCCACCGCGGAATCTCTCGCGACCGAGGTGACTGCCCTGGAGAAGCCGGAAGACGGCCCGTCACCAGTCCAGATCAGTCCAGTGCGGTCAGCCACTCCACCGACGACGGCGAGCTCGCCCAACCTGAAGCTGAACATGGCGCTCGGTCTCCTCATCGGTGTGGCTGTTGGTGTAGGCCTCGCCGTGCTGCGAGAGGTTCTCGACACCCGTGTCCGCACCGAAGCTGACGTCAAGCAGGTGACTGACACCTCAGTCATCGCGACAATCGGATACGACCAAGACGCTCCAGACCATCCGCTGATCGTTCAGAGCCATCCCCAGAGCCAACGAGCAGAGTCCTTCAGGAGACTCCGGACGAACCTTCAATTTCTCGATATCGCGGGCCGACCTCATACCATCGTGATTACCTCGTCCCTCCCGGGGGAGGGCAAGTCCACCACCTCGATCAACCTCGCCATAACCCTCGCCGACGCCGGGTCCCGTGTTGTGCTCGTAGACGCTGACCTGCGGAGACCGTCGGTGGCAGAGTACATGGGCCTTGAAGGCAACGTCGGCCTGACCACAGTACTCATCGGTCGAGCGAACGCCGAGGACGTCGTCCAGCCATGGGGAAACGGCAACCTGCACGTCCTTCCCTCCGGACAGATCCCTCCGAATCCGAGCGAGCTTCTCGGCTCCAAGGCGATGGCGTCGCTCTTGGAAGAGCTGGCAAAAACCTACGACATCGTCCTGCTCGACACCGCTCCACTGCTTCCAGTCACGGATGCAGCGATCCTCGCCCGGTTGACTGGCGGTGCCCTCGTGGTAGTTGGGTCAGACACTCTGAACAAGCAACAGCTGGGCGAGTCCATGGGATCGCTCGAGACAGTCGGCGCCCGGATTCTCGGCGTCGTACTGAATCGCCTCGAACGCAAACAGGGCGAGGCGTACGCCTACTACGACTATTCTTCCCTCGAACCCGATGACCCGCGACGATCAACGAGCAAGAACCGTGACAAGACACCGCGACGCAGGGAACAGCACGAAAGCGTCCAAGCCCCTTCACATCCCGAGGGCCTCGGCCAACGAAAGTCACCGAGCGTCCCGAATGGGCACCTAGAGGCTCCTGAGACTGCCGCACTCGAAGATCTTCTGGAGGACCGCCAGCCGTCAGCAGCCGGCAAATGGCCAGGTCGCCCGCTGGACGACTAGACCTTCCAGGGCGCCGTCCACGGTCGCTCGGCGATCTTCGGGAGCACCCCAGGACGGCGTCCACCGGCGCTCGGGAGACGCCTTCCTCCAATCGCCCTAACATTCGGGTCGTCCACTCTGACGCTAGACAACAGACACCATAGGGGCGCCCTACTCCAAGAGGTATCGGACTTCTCGATCGGGTCATGCCCGCCGGAAGCCTTGACCCACCACTGCCCCCCCTTCTTCTGCCACCACGAATAGCCGCGCACAAGAGCGCCCTCTAAGAAGTACGCCGGGAACGCCGTGACGTGACGCAACCGTCGCGGCGCGTGCAACTGGCCCACCCAAAGGCCCAGATAGGTTCGAGCGCCCGAGAGCATCATGCGCCTTCTCCTCGAGCATTCCCATCAACGAGGTTGACTAAATGTTCCCTGTACCTACGAATCTACGCCCGACTACACCTTCGATTGGGGCACGTCCACTTCTGTTGGCTTGTTCGATTGCGCCCCGCGATTCGCGGCAATCTCAGCTACCGCCATCCCTGCGGTTAGATAGAATAGAGTTTGCCATTGGGTGATCATCGAAGTCACTGCGATAACCGGAATCTGGCCCACGAGCGCTACACAAGCGGGACCCGCGCGTCTCGCAGCTACGGACACTAAAGCAGCGATTACCGGGAATAGAAGAAGAACTGCGATGAGGATCCCAAAGTTCACGGCATAACGAAGCGGCGTGCTGTCTATTGTCACAACCCCCGCCACAAGGAAGTTTCCCTCAGGCGTCTGTACAAATTCTCCTGCGGGCCCTGACAGCCTCACATAAGCACGAACCGTGTCCAGTTGTCTCGCCCGCGCATTACCTGAGCCCACCACCTCGTCGCTCGACGACTCCCCAGAGTAGAGCTCGACAAGAGCGAGGACGACAGCGACACCTGCTGTAGCGAGAAGGACGAAGTTCCTGATCCTCTCGGTTGAACGTCCACGAGACACGAAGGCGGCCACACACAACGTCACGACTGCCGCGAGCATGGGCCCTCGGCTCAGAGAGACCAGAATGCCAACCACCAGTATGCCTTGGGCCACACCTGCGTAGCGGGGCAACCGCTGGGCGAACGGCAGCGCCATAGCGAGCGTTGCACCGTAGGCAATGGCATGTCCGAGTGCCGCCTCCGAGCGCGCAAAGCTACCGCGGTGCTGGATTGCGGTCCACTCTGAGGTCCTGATGAAACTCGCGGACTCAAAGAGATGCACTCCGGTCGCGAACTCAAGGATCCCCCAGGCAGCCACCAGGCACGTCATGACCGCGAAAGGTAGGTACAGCGCCTCACCTGAAAGGCGCCCGATCCCGTAACCGGCGATGCCGACAAAAATAAGGTTGGTGAAAACTGACGTCGGGATGAGACCCAACAGCAGGAGAGTCGTGACACCGGCCACGCCTGCTAGCAGCGACCAATCGGCAGGTGTCGGTCGCCAATCCGCACACATATGGCGACGCTGCGGGCTCAACGCGATGCCACAGAGAAGCGGAACGCCCAACAACGCAGCTGGCGGCAACGGAAGAGGCGTATCGCCTATGCCTGCCCATGACGGCAGCATCAACGCAAGAAACAACCATGAGACGACCGAGAACCTGGGTCTAAAGTACGCGAAAGCCACAAGAAACAATCCGGCTAATAGCGCGACCACTACGCTTGGCGATCTGACTGCAGCGGCCGTCAGCAGCGTAGCTCCGCAACCGGTGACGAAAGCGACGGCGATGTCACGCGACGAGAACGAGCCTTTTCGCTTCTTCAGAATCGACATTGGCTGATCCCCGCTGCAGTTCGCCAGTCTCCTGAACTAACTCTGAAATAACAGATCACGGCGACCCCCTGTCTCAGCAGTGCGCTACTCCGCGCTTTCTCACGGGTCGCATCTTCGAAGATTGGTCTCATCGACCCGCCTGCTTTTGTGTCGCACTCCGGCGACGCACGAGCACCACAACGCCCACGCCGATGGTGCACACCACCGTCGCCCCGGCCACGACCCCCGCGACCTCGGCCCCCGACAGCGCGAGACCACCGTCGTCGACCGACGGCACCTCACCGTCCACGGTCGACACCGTGAGCACCAGGTCGCCCAGCAACGACCCCGCGGCGTCCGTCGCCGCCGCGTTGTACACGGCCGACTCCGTGAACGTCACCCGGAAGTCCACGGTCCCGCTCGGGTCCGCGGCCTTCGAGAACGACCGCGTGCCTGCCACCTCGATCGCGTCCACCGGCAGCGATGCCGGGTTGGACGTCACGGTCAACGTCACCTCCGAGCTCGGCTCGGCACCCGTGATCGTCACACGCGTCTCCTCGCCCACCATCGGCGTCGCGTCGGTGACGATCGTGTCGATACCCGGCGCCTCGTACGCCAGCGCCACCGTGGGCAGTGCCACGAGCCCCAGGGCAGCCGTCGTCACCGCCAGGACACACCGTCGCGCCATCACGAGCACCCCTCGCTCTCCACCGTCGTCTGGATCTGGCTCACCGCGAGCGGCGTCGACCGCACCTCGACCGGGCCCGTGTGACCGTCGGCCATCGACACGTCGTACGTGAGGGTCACGCTCTCCCCCGGCGCGAGCTGCGTCGTGCGGCCCACCACCGACAACCCGTCGTGCACCTGCGAGTTCACGCCCGGCTGACCCGACGTGACCCGCACGTCCTGCACCAGGCCGCCCTCCGGGGCGTACAGCAGGACGTTGGTGCGGATGTCACCCGGGGGGACCACCGCCCCGCCACCCGTGAGATACGGGGGCAGCAGGGCCGCGTCCGCCGGGGCCGTGTTCGTCAGCGTCACCGCCACCGTGATGAACCGCGACCCGTCCGCCTGGCACGTGTCACCCTCCACCACCACCGACGACGACAGGTAGAAACCCATCTTCGCGGCGCTGCCGTCGTTGAGGTACACGCCCACCACCGGGGAATCGCCGTCGAGGCCCGTGAGCTCGCCGCTGAGGACCGTGCCCTCGATGACCGCCTGCTCCTCCTCGTGCGCCGACCACACCATGAGCCGCCCCTGGCGCGCTGCCTCCGCCATCGCGTCCAGAGCCTCCGCCGGAGCACCCTGCCCCCCGACGAACGCCGCGAACACCGACGCCGCCGTCGCCGCGAAGAACTCGTCCTGCGCCACCGGGTCCTCGACCGTCATGTACACCGTGTTGAGGAGGACCTCGGCCGCGTTCTCCGCGGAGAGCACACTGCCCGCGGCCTGCGCCACCGGACCCGGCGGCAACGGCACCGGGCCTGTCGCCCCGAGGACCAGGCCCAGGGCCGTCGGGTCCACCGACAGCACCCCGTCGATCTCCGTGCCCACCTGCTGCTCCCAGATGGCCCGGGCGATCTCCCCCGACCGCGGGAAGTCCGGTGTGAAGTTCACGTCACGCATGTCCGAGACGAGCTTGGGACCAAACAGCGCCGCCTCACCGTCCGACAGCTCGAGGACCGGCTCGGGCAGGTCCCCCAACGACTGACCGGACCGCTGCTCCACGACCTCGACGGCACCGTCGTCAGCGCTCAGCAGCACCACCGACCCCGGGATTCCCCCGGTCGCCCTCGGCTCCGCGTTGTTCTGCACCAGCAGCAGGTACTGACGCGGCTCCTCCGCACCCAGCATCGACGGCAGCACCTGCACCGCCTTCGCGGCCGTCGCCGTCGTCCTGCCCACGTCGCGCACCTGCGACTCCAGCTCGGCCAGCGGACCCGTGAGCTCGGACACCACGTCCGTGGTGTCCACCGCGGCGAGCCTGCGCGCCGAGTCCTGCACCGTACGGTCCGCACCGATGACCGCCGGCGCGGCGTCCTGCAACGGCTCCAGGTCGATGCGACCCCCGTCGAGCACGAACGCCGTGGGGTCCACCAGCTCGGTGGCGTCGAGCAACGCCGGCAGGGCGTCCGTAGCCAGCGCGTCGACCACCTCGCTCACCACCTGCACGGCCTCCACGTTGGGTCCCACCCACGGCAGCACGCCGGCAACCGACCAGTGCGGGCCGTGCGTCGCGCCGTGCGCGGTGCCGGAGCGGTCCTGCAGCTCGTCCAACGTCGCGAGCGCCGCGTCCCGGTCCCCCGCGACGACCTCCTCCTGGAGCCCGGACACCAGGTCCGCCGCATCCAGGAGCGCCTCACGCGCCCGGAACGCGTCGAACACCAACCACGCCAACCACAGGACCACGACGAGGACCACCACGGCCACCCCGACGAGGACCCGCCGCAACGTCGACGACCGGCGACGGCGCCCGCCACGGGCGTGGTGTACGGACCCCCGTCCTCCGCCGCCCGACCGCGAGCGTGCGTCGTCGGAGGTGTCGGTCTCGCTGCTGGTGCTGGTCGTGCCCTTGGCGCCTGCTGTGCCTGCGCCGGTCCACTGGGGACCCCATCCTTCGTGCGCCACGTGTTCCCCCCTGCCGTGGGCTTCCCCCTGAAGTCCTGGCGTCGGCCACTCTATAGGCGGTGCGCGGGGGTTGCGCAGGTACGCCACGCTGTGTCCGGTTGGGTCACACTGGGTGTGGTTCGTCGTCGTCGTCGAGGAGTGTCATGTCTGTGCCTTTCAGTGTCCTGGCCGTGTGCACGGGGAACATCTGCCGGTCTCCTGCGGTGGAGCGTCTGCTGGTGGACCGGTTGGGTCCGGGGTCGGGTGTGGTGGTGTCGTCGGCGGGTGTGGGTGCGGTGGTGGGTGCGCCGGTGCCTGAGCAGATGGCGGGGTTGGTCGAGGGTGCGGGCGGGTCGGTGGAGGGTTTCGCTGCGCGTCAGCTGACGGAGGGGATGCTGCGGGAGGCGCAGCTGGTGCTGGTGCTGACGCGGTCGCACCGGTCGCGTGTGGTGGACATGTACCCGGGGGCGGTGCGTCGGACGTTCACGGTGCGTGAGCTGGCGCGGCTGGCGGGGGCTGTGGGGCGTGCGGGGTTGCCGGAGGGGACGACGGCGGAGCGCTTCGCGGCGCTGCTGCCGTTGGCCGCGGCGCAGCGGGGGTTGCACCAGGTGGCGCCGGAGGAGGACGACGTGGTGGACCCGTACCGTCGGGCGGACGAGGTGTACGCGGAGTCGTTCGGGCAGCTGCTGCCTGCGGTCGAGGTGATCGCCGCGACAGTGCGGGCGGAGCCGCATACGCTCGCGGGATGACTGAACCTGCGCTCGTCCTGGTCACCGGTGCGACCGGTTACGTGGGGGGTCGTCTGGTCCCTCGCCTCCTGGCGGAGGGGTACCGGGTGCGTGTGCTGGTGCGGACCCCGGCGAAGCTGGCGGTGGTGCCGTGGCGGGACGACGTGGAGGTCGTCGAGGGCGACCTGACGTCCGTGGAGGACACCATCGCGGCGGCGCAGGGCGTGCACACGTTCTACTACCTGGTGCACTCGATGGGGTCGGGGCGGGACTTCGAGGCGACGGAGCGTCGCACGGCGGAGCTCGTGGTGGAGGCGACGGCGGCCGCCGGTGTGCGGCGCGTGGTGTACATGGGCGGGTTGCACCCGGAGGGCGTGGAGCTGTCGACGCACATGCGGTCGCGGGCCGCCGTGGGGCAGATCCTGCTCGACGGGCCCGTGCCCGCGGTCGTGTACCAGGCGGGTGTGGTCATCGGGTCGGGGTCGGCGTCGTTCGAGATGATCCGGCACCTCACGGAGAACCTGCCGCTCATGCCGGCGCCCAGCTGGGTGACCAACCGCATCGAGCCCATCGCGGTGCGTGACGTGCTGCACTACCTCGTGGCGGCGCCCACGGTGCCCGACGACGTGAACCGGGCCTTCGACCTCGGCTCGCGGGAGGTCCTCACGTACGCGGCCCTCATGTACGGGTACGCGCGGGAGGCCGGGCTCGCGCACCGCAAGATCTACGCGCTGCCCGTCCCTGCGCCTCGCCTGGCGGGGTGGTGGGTGGCGCTCATGACGCCCATCCCGCACGCCATGGCGGTGCCCCTGGTGCAGTCCTTGCAGCACGACGCCGTGACGTCGGAGCGGGACGTCGACGACTACGTGCCCCTGCCGGAGGGTGGGTTGACGGACTACCGGTCCGCCGTGCGCTACGCGTTGGGGCGCATCGAGGACGGTGCGGTGGAGACCTCCTGGACGGGTGCGACTTCGGGGACCGCGTCGGAGCCGCTGCCCAGCGACCCGGAGTGGGCGGGGCGCACCGTGTACGTCGACGACCGCTCGCGCGAGACCGACGTGCCCCCGGAACGGGTGTGGGAGGTCATCGAGGGCATCGGTGGGAAGAACGGCTGGTACTCGTTGCCCGCGGCATGGGTGGTGCGGGGAGTCGCCGACACCCTCCTGGGCGGGGTGGGACACAACCGTGGGCGCCGCAACGCGTCGCGGCTGGTCGTGGGCGACGTCGTCGACTGGTGGCGCGTCGAGCACCTGGACCGTGGCCGCCAGCTGCGGCTGCGCGCGGAGATGCGGGTACCGGGCGGGGCGTGGCTCGAGCTCACCGCGGAGCCGTCGGACACCGGCGGCACCGTGTACCGCCAACGGGCCATCTACCTGCCCCGCGGGCTCGCGGGGAAGCTCTACTGGTGGGCGATCTGGCCTTTCCACGGCCTGATCTTCCCGTCCATGGCCAAGAACATCATCGCCCGGGCCGCGTCCGGGCCGGTCCGCTGAGAGGCTCCAGATGACCGCCGTGCGCCTGCCCGTGTCGCCGATGCTCGCCAAGGCCGTGGCCGGCGTCCCCGAGCCGGGGGCGGTGCCCGGCGGTCTCGTGTACGAACCCAAGTGGGACGGGTTCCGGGCCGTCGTCGCCCTGGGCGACGGGTGCGAGATCGGGTCGCGCGGGTCCAAGATGCTCACCCGGTACTTCCCCGAGCTCGTCGAGGCGATGACCCGCCTGCTGCCGGGGCCGTGCGTCCTCGACGGGGAGATCGTCGTCCGCCGCGGCGAGGCGGGCCGCGAGCGCCTCGACTGGGACGCCCTGTCGCAGCGCATCCACCCTGCGGCGAGCCGCATCGACACGCTGTCGCGGGAGTGGCCGGCGTCGTTCGTCGCGTTCGACCTGCTGTCCCGCGGCGAGGAGTCGCTGCTCGACGTGCCGTTCAGGGAGCGGCGCGCAGCCCTGGAGGGGCTGCTCGACGGGGTGGGGGCGCCGGTGTACCTGTCGCGGACCACCGACGACGTCGAGGTGGCGCGGCGGTGGTTCGTGGAGTTCGAGGGGGCGGGTCTCGACGGTGTCGTGGCCAAGCCCCTGGACGCCGTGTACTCCCCCGGCAAGCGCGTCATGCTCAAGGCCAAGCACCACCGGACGGCGGACGTCGTGGTCCTCGGGTTCCGGGTGCACACCAGCGGGCGGGGCGTGGGGTCGCTGCTCCTGGGGCTGTACGACGACGACGGGGAGCTGCAGAAGGTGGGTGGGGCGTCGGCGTTCACGACGGCGCGGCGCCTGGAGCTCGTCGAGGAGCTGGAGCCGCTGGTCCTGCGCGCGGACGACGGGTCCGTGGAGGAGGCGGCCACGGAGCGGACGCGGTTCTCCTCGGGGAAGGACACGTCGTTCGTGCCGTTGCGCCCCGAGCGTGTGGTGGAGGTGCGGTACGACCAGATGGAGAGGTCGAGGTTCCGGCACACGGTGCAGGTGGCGCGGTGGCGGGACGACCGTGAACCCCGCTCGTGCACGTTCGCCCAGCTCGAGGTCCCCGCGGCGTACGACCTGGGCACCGTGCTCGCCTGAACCTCCACGCACGCACGGCACGGGGGCGCAGGCGTCGCGCGTCTCGCCTCCGTCCTCCTGCGCGGCTGTCCGGCGGCCTATCGCTCGGGGCGCTGCTGCTCCGTGGTCCCCTGCTCGGTGTGCCTGGCGCGGCTCGGCTGGACGCGTGGAGGTTCGCCCGGCATCTTCGGGAAGTCCGGCGGGAAGGGCAGCTCCCCCAGCCCGTCCTCGACGTCACGGTCCCACCACTGCAGGAGGGTGTCGAGGCTCCCCGGGTCGTCGTGCATGCCCTCCCACGGGTCCCCCACCTCACGCAACCGGTCCGGGACGGTGAGGACGGTGAACCGCGTGGGGTCGGTGCCCTCGAGCTCGTCCCAACGCACCGGGCACGACACCGGCGCGTGGGGAAGGGCACGCGGGCTGTACGCCCCGGCCATGGTGCGGTCCCGGTTGGCCTGGTTGTAGTCCGCGAAGATGCGCGCGCCCCGCTCCTCCTTCCACCACGCCGTCGTCACCTGGTCCGGCATGCGGCGCTCGAGCTCCCGGGACGCCGCGATGACGGCGTGGCGCACGTCCAGGAACTCGTGGGTGGGCTCCACCGGCGCGAAGACGTGCAGGCCCCGGTTGCCCGACGTCTTGACGAACGCCACGAGCCCCGCCTCCTCGAGCACCGACCGCAGCTCGAGCGCGGCCCGGACGGCGTCCGCGACGTCGGTGCCCGGCTGGGGGTCCAGGTCGATGCGCACCTGGTCGGGCAGGTCCGGGGCGTCGGCGCGCGACGCCCACGGGTGGAACACCACGGTGTTCATCTGCGCCGCCCACACCGCACCCGCCGGCTCGTCGACCACCAGCTGCGGGTGGGAGCGCCCGCTCGGGTACGTCACCGGTACCGACCGCACGTAGGGCGGCGCACCCTTCGGGGGGTTCTTGGAGAAGAACTGCTCGCCGTCCACCCCGGCAGGGAACCGTTGCAGCGACACGGGCCTGGCCCCGTTGGCGGCGACGAACGCGTCACCCACCTCCACGAGGTACCGCGCGAGGTCGAGCTTCGTGATGCCCTGCTCGGGCCACAGCACCCGCCCAGGGCTCGAGACCCGCACCTCACGCCCGCCGTCGGGGCCGGGCACCTCCAGGACCGTCGCGTCGCTCCCCATCGCCTCAACGTACGCCGCCCACGGCGCTCCCGCTCGTGCGGTGCACCACGCCCGCCCGGCGCACCACACCCTCCCTGCGCACCACACCCTTCCTGCGCACGGGGCGTGGGGGTGGGGTGGGGGGGGGGGGGGTGGGGCACCGCCCCCCCACCCCCCCACCC
>NZ_JAEINH010000019.1:0-3580 GCF_016342785.1 Sanguibacter suaedae | reverse complement strand
GCGGGGGGCGTGCTGTGGTGGCCGGGGCGGGCGCCCGCCCCCCCGCCCCGTCCACAAGAGCACGCCCCGTCGGGCCCACCTGAGGGAGGGGGTGGCGACAGGACGGGGGCGGAGGTGGGGTCTGAGAGAGGTGGGCCCGAGAGGGGGCCGGCGTTCGACCGACGCTCCGCTCACCTGCGGGTTAGAGTCGCGGCATGCCGGTACGCGTGACATCGATCGAGACCGCCGTCCCCCCGACCGTCCTGCGTCAGAGCGAGCTCCGGGACGTCTTCGCCGCCCAGGACGGCCTGAGCAGGCTCGGGCAGCGCCTGGTCCGCGGTGCGTTCGACGCGTCCGCGATCGACACCCGGCACACCGTCCTCGACGAGCTGGGCCGCGCAGCCGCGGGCGCCCCCGTTCCCGACGCCGAGCAACCCCCGACGTTCTACGACGCCTCGACCGGCACCATCCTCGACCCGCTCACCGGCACCCGCAACGACGCCTACGCCGAGCACTCCCCCTCGCTGTTCCTCGACGCCGCGCAGCGAGCCCTCGACTCCGCACCGGGCGTCTCCGCGGGTGACGTCACGCACGTCGTCACAGCGTCCTGCACCGGGTTCTACGCACCCGGGCCGGACTACGCGATCGTCCGTGGCCTCGGCCTGGACCCCACCACCGAGCGGTACCACCTCGGCTTCATGGGCTGCTACGCCGCGTTCCCCGCACTGCGCACCGCAGCCGCGTTCTGCACGGCCGACCCCGACGCCGTCGTCCTCGTCGTGTGCATCGAGCTGTGCTCCCTGCACATCTCCTCCTCCGACGACCCGGACGTCATCACCGCGGCCTCCGTGTTCGCCGACGGCGCCGCGGCCGCCGTCGTCACCGCACGCCCCGTGCCCGACGGGCACACCGTCCTCGACCTCGACGCGTTCCACTCCGACCTCACCCCCACGGGCGAGGACGACATGGCGTGGACCATCGGCGACCACGGTTTCGAGATGGTCCTCAGCCGGTACGTGCCGAAGATCATCGGCGAGCACATCCACGGTGCCCTCGCGCCCCTCGTCGACGCAGCGGGCATCCCGGGAGCGTCGGACATCACCCACTGGGCAGTGCACCCCGGAGGCCGCAGCATCCTCGACAAGGTCCAGACCCACCTCGAGCTCGACGACGCCCAGATGGCCCCGTCGCGCGCCACCCTCCGTGAGCACGGCAACATGTCGAGCGCCACCGTCCTGTTCATCCTCCGCCGCATCCTCGACGCCTCCGGGGACACCCCGGAGCGCGTGTGCGCCCTGGCGTTCGGGCCCGGTCTCACCGTCGAGAGCGCCCTGCTCACTCGGCGCACCGTCTGACGGGGCAGCCCACCGTGCACGACGTCCGCACCCCGATCCTCGGCCCCGTGCTCGGCCGCACCCTCGAGCACCGCGCCGTCGACCTCACCGAGATCATGGACGACCCCGCCTGCGACCCGGCGGCCCTCGACCGCACCTACCGGTACTTCAGGCCCATCAACGCCGTCGTCTCCGGGTGGCGGCGCGTCTACGTGCGCCACCTGCGCCCCCACCTGTCGGTGCACGAGCCCACCACGCTCCTCGACATCGGGTCCGGCGGCGGAGACGTCCCGCGGGCCCTCGCCCGGTGGGCCGCCCGCGACGGCCTGCGCCTCGCCGTCACCGCCGTCGACCCCGACGAGCGCGCCCACCGGTACGTCACCGCCCAGCCCGCCACCCCCGGGGTGGAGTTCCGCCAGGCGTCCAGCGGCGACCTCGTCCGCGACGGCGAGACGTTCGACCTCGTGACGTCCAACCACCTCCTGCACCACCTCGACCCCGACACCCTCGCCTCGCTCCTCGCCCACTCCGCGGTCCTCGCCCGACGCCTCGTCGTCCACGCCGACATCGAGCGCGGGCGCCTCGCCTACGCCGCGTACGCCGCCGCGACGTGGCCCCTGGCCCGCAGGTCCTTCGTCTACGACGACGGGCTGGCGTCCGTCCGCCGCAGCTACCGCCCCCACGAGCTCGCCGCCGTGGTGCCGCCCGGGTGGGACGTGCGCACCCAGCTGCCGTACCGCCTGCTCCTCGTGCGGGACGTCACCGACGCCACGGCACGCGAGGAGGCCCGGCATGCGTGACGTCGTGGTCATCGGCGCCGGTCCCGTAGGCCTCTACCTCGCCGCGCTCCTCGCCCACCGGGGCCTCGACGTCGCCGTCTGGGAACGCCGGCCCGCGCCGTCGGGCACGTCCCGCGCCATCGGCATCCACCCACCGTCGCTGCGCGCGTTCGAGCAGCTCGACGTGACGGGAGCGATGGTCGACGCCGGGGTCCCCGTCCACCGGGGCACCGCCCGCACCCGCGACGGCGTCCTCGGGCACGTCCCCTTCACCGGCGTCTCACCCCGGTACCCCTTCGTCCTCACGCTCCCCCAGCACCGCACCGAGGAAATCCTCGCCCGACGCCTCGACGACCTCGCCCCCGGGATCGTCCTGCGCGGCACCACCCTGGACTCCCTCGAGGACACCGGCGACCACGTCCGCCTCACCGGGACCACCCGTACGCCGGACAGCACCGGCGACGACAGCACGCGGACCGGCGACACCGTCACCGAGGAGGCCCGCTTCGTGGTCGGCGCCGACGGCGCACGCAGCACCGTCCGCGCGCTCGCGGGCATCGCCGCGCCTCTGCGGGAGTACGCGGACACCTACGTCATGGCCGACTTCGCGGACACCACCGGCGCCGGCACGGACGCCGTGATCCACCTCGAGGAGGGCGGCGTCGTCGAGTCCTTCCCCCTGCCCGACGGCAAGCGGCGCTTCGTGGTGCACACCCCGCACCTCCTGCCCGCGCCCGACGCGGACACCGTCGCCCACCTCGTCGCCCAACGCACAGGGCACGACCCCGACGCGGCCACCAGCAGCATGGTCAGCGCCTTCGGGGTCCGGCGGCGCCTCGCCGCCCGCATGGCCCACGGCCGCGTGGTGCTCGCCGGGGACGCCGCCCACGAGATCAGCCCCGTCGGCGGGCAGGGCATGAACCTCGGGTGGGCCGACGCAACCCACCTCGCCACCCACCTCGTCGACGTCCTCACCTCCCGGACCGACCACACGACGGGGCTCGACGCGTACTCTCGCACGCGCCTGCGCAGCGCCCGTCGCGCGGCGTGGCAGGCCGAGCAGAACATGACCCTCGGACGACCTGTCGCCGGCGCTCGGCGCACCCTGCGCGACACTGCCCTGCGGGCGGCGCTGTCCAGGCCCACGGCCCCCCTGCTCGCGAGCGTCTACGCGATGCGGTGGGCGTGAGGGTTCACCCGCCGTCAGGCTGACCGGACGTCAGATCCCGGACCAACGTCCCGGAAGGTGCCCACCTACCCGAGGAATGCTGGATACCAGGAGGCGACAGACGCCCCCGACGGGACCACCTCACGACGGCCGTCCCGCACCCCTGGGAAAGGCACGACCATGAAGGACACCAGCACCACCGTCAAGCTCATCGGAACCCTCCTCGTCGCCGCAGGCCTCGCCCTCGTCCTGGCCGGCGGCACCACCTGGATCATGGTCCGCAGCCAGCTCGTCGCCGAGAACATCACCGTCGCCGAGGA
>NZ_JAEINH010000018.1 GCF_016342785.1 Sanguibacter suaedae | reverse complement strand
CGCTTCTGCGTCATCACCGACTCGTCCTCCTGCCCGGTCATGGGCGTCGCGATCTCCCCGGGTGCCACGGCGTTCACCGTGATGCCGTGGTCCGCGAGCTCGATCGCCGCAGTCCTCACCAGCAGACCCAGGCCGCCCTTCGCCGCGCAGTACGGCGCGGCCCCCACCCGGGGTGCGTGCTCGTGGACGCTGGTGATCGCCACCACGCGACCGCCCTGCCCGCCGGCCACCATGTGGCGTGCCGAGGCCTGCATGCAGACGAACGCACCGTCGAGGTCCACCGACACGACCTCGCGCCACGCCTCCAGCGTGAGGTCGAGGAACGGCGTGGCGGTCCCCGTGCCCGAGCTCAGCACGATCGCGTCCACCCCGCCCATCACCCCGGCGAGGTCGTCGACCACCACCGCGCCGGCCGCAGGGTCCACGAGGTCCAGGTGGCGCACGTGCGCCGTCGCACCCGCCGCCTCCACCTCGCGCGCGGCGTCCTGTGCGCCCGTCTCGTCCGTGTGCCACGTGAGGGCCACCTGCACGCCGGGGGCGGCCAGAGCGACCGCGCACGCCTTGCCGATCCCGGAGTCGCCCCCGGTGACGATGACCCGCTGGGGCGGGCGCTGGGTGTCGGCCGGGGGAGCGGGAGTCGTCTCGTCGGTCATCACAGTCTCCTTCAGGTGTGGTGCGTGTCACTCTCGTGGATACGCTGACCGGGTGCCTCCCGCAACCGCACCAGGCCTCAGCCCCACGCGATACTGGTGGGCATGCCCCGCACCCCAGGACAGACGCCCAACGCCCCGGAACCTGTCGTCGACACCGAGATCCGTGACCACGACTTCGGTGGGGCTGACCTCTCGGGCGCCGAGTACGTGCGCGTCCGCTTCGTCGGGTGCGACCTCACCGAGATCACCACGACGTCCGCGCGGTTCACCGACTGCACGTTCGTCGACTGCCGCCTCAACGCCTCGACCCACACGAGCACCGCGTTCGTCAGCTGCACCTTCCGGGGGTGCAACCTCTTCGACGCGACCTTCACCGGGTGCAAGGCCATCGGATCGGTGTTCGACCGTTGCGACTACAGGCTGCTCACCATCAGCGGCGGCGACTGGTCGTTCGTCGGGCTCGCCGGTGCGGACCTGCGGAAGGCCACCATCACAGGGGCCCGCATGCGCGAGGCCGACCTCACCGGGACCGACCTCACCCAGGCCACCGTGCGCGACGTCGACCTCTCCGGCGCGACCCTCCGCAAGGCGAACCTCGCCGGCGCCGACCTGCGCGGGTCAGACCTCGGCTCCGTCGACCCGCTCGCCACGACCCTGCGCGGCGCGGTCGTCGACCCCGGGCAGGCCGTCGTGCTCGTGGAGTCCATGGGGCTCGACGTCCGCTAGGTGCACCCCGGCCACGACGTCCGCGTAGTGGCCCATCAGCTCGTCGCACACCCGTGCCCACGTGCGGCCCTCCACGGCGGCGCGCGCAGCGCGCCCGAACGCCTGCCGCTTGCGCGCGTCACCCACGAGGTCCACCACGTGCGACCGCAGGCCCACGAGGTCCCCCGGGGCGTACAACCACCCGGTGCGGCTGGGGTCGACGAGGTCCACCGGGCCGCCCCGCGCCGGTGCGACCACCGGCACGCCGCTCGCGTGCGCCTCCTGCAGGGTCTGCCCGAAGGTCTCCAGCTCCCCGGTGTGCACGAACACGTCGAGGCTCGCCATGACGGAGTGCAGCGCCGCACCGGACAGCTGCCCGGTGAACACCGCCCCGGGCAGGAGCCGCTCGAGGTCCCCGCGGGCCGGCCCGTCGCCCACCACCACCAGGCGGACACCGGGCACGTCGGCGAGGACCGCGAGGTCCTGCACCTGCTTCTCCGGTGCCAGCCTCCCCACGTACCCGACGACCACCTCCCCGCCCGGTGCGACGGCCGCCCGCCACGCGGCGTCCCTGCGCTCGGGGGAGAAGCCCGCCACGTCGACACCGCGCCCCCAGCGACGCACCCGGGGCACGCGGTGCGCCGCGAGCTGCGCGCACGCCGCGGACGACGGGGCGAGGGTCAGCGCGGCCCTCTCGTGGACCCGCCGCACGTGCGACCACAGCAGGGGTTCGAGGCCCGGTGCGGAGTACCGGTGCGCGTACGCCGGCACGTCCGTCTGGTAGACGGCCACGCAGGGCACGTCCAGGGCCTGCGCGGCACGGGCCCCGCGGGCACCGAGGACGAAGGGGGAGGCGAGGTGCACGACGTCGGGGCGGAAGTCCCGCAGCTCCCGCACCAGGCGTGCGGGGGAGCCCGCAGCGACGCGCACGTCCGGGTAGCCCGGCAGGGCGACGGCGGGCACCCGCACCACGCGCACACCGTCCGGGACGAATCCAGGGCTTCCGTCGCGGCTCGTCCCCGCGGGCGGTGCGACGCTACGGGTTGCCGCCTGGGGTTCGGGTGCGACCACCAGGACCTCGTGGCGCACGCCTGTGAGGCGCAACGCCTCGACGTGCTCCAGGACGCGGAGCACGGTGCCGGTGACACCGTTGACGGACGGCAGGAAAGACTCGGCGACGATCGCGATCCTCACACGCACAGACCATCACGCCAGGGGACCGCACGGCCCAACGGCGACCGTCGGGCCGGTGAACACCCGTCGTCGGATCACGTCCGAGCGTGCCGGGCGTCTGCTCAGTGCTTGGAGGGGAGCCCGGGGACCTCGCGGTTCTCGGTGACCTGGCGGGCGATCTCCACGAGCTTGACGTTGGAGTCCTGCGAGACGCGGCTCAGCACGGAGAACGCCTGGGCGGCCGACACCCCGAACCGTTCCATCATGATGCCCTGCGCCTGCCCGATGAGGTTGCGGCTGTGCAGCGCCGAGTGCAGCTCGTCGCTGGTGCGCGCGCCCTGGAGAGCGACCACGGCGATGGTGCCGAACATGGCGGCCACGGGGTGCGCGGACCGCGGGAAGGCGTGCGGCTCGGTGGAGTACAGGTTGAGAGCACCGTGCTTGGTGGCCGACGTGTAGAGCTGGACGCAGAGCATGCTCCGCACACCGAGCTCCTTCACCGCCCAGGGCGCCCACCGGGGCCAGCGCGGGTCCTGCGCCAGGTCGTCCGACCACACGAGCTCCGCCTCACGGATGGCGTCGAGGCACGGGCCCTCGTCGAGCTCGTACTGCTTGACGTCTCCGCGCTCCACGAGCGGATCGCTCTGCGCGGCGGTGGTCACGGACGTGCGGCCCGTCATGAGGGACACCCCCGCGGCCTCGCAGCCCTCCACGAGGGCGACGGCCTGCTGGACGGCGTGCTCGAGGGTCTGCTCCAGCCCCGGTTGCTCGGCGAGGCTGCGCGCGGCAGCGGCCACCCGGTCGACGATCAGCGCGTCGTCGACAGACGTGATCTTGCCCACGCCGAGGTCGATGATGTCCGGAAGGACGAGAGGGTCCCCCCCGGTCGTCGTCTCGACGGTACGGGTGCTGTCTGTGCTGGTCATCTCGCGGTCTCCTCAGATCTGCACGGACGCCGGAGCGGGCTCCCGCTGTTCTCCGCGATGCCGGACGCGGCAGGAAAGGGGCAAGCCCGCGGTACCCCCACACTATTGCGCTTCGGCGGTCTGGGCGCGCCGGACGACCGCTGCCCGGCGATCCCGCTTTGCGCCCCGCGAACCGGCGACGTATGGTCCCGTCTGGGTCTAGCAGCAGGTCCGTGCGGTTCGCGTCGAAGGAGTAGAGGATGCCGCGCGCGACGGACAGCTCTGAGCTGCTCGCCCAGGCCACGGCGCTGACCGTGGGCCGATTCACGATCGACCTGTCCACGGGCCTCGTGGAGTGGACCGACGGGATGTTCCACATCCACGGCTTCCGGACCGGTGAGGTCCGCCCCACCCTCGAGCTCGTGCTCGCGCACAAGCACCCCGAGGACCGTGCTCGTATCACGGCGCAGCTCGACACCGTGCGGGCGTCCGGGGGGATGCTCACGTCCCTCCACCGGGTCGTGGCGGCCGACGGGGCGGTGCGCACGGTCGTCGTGGTGGGGGAGGGTCTGCGAGGGGCCGATGGCCAGGTGGACCGGATCACCGGGTACATGGCGGACCTCACCGAGACCCACCGCGACGTCGTCGACACCGAGGTGCGGGCGGCCGTGGTCGCGTTCCGTGAGCACGCGGCCACCATCGAGCAGGCCAAGGGCATCCTCATGGAGGTCCACGGGGTGAGCGACGACGACGCCTTCGACCTCCTGCGCTGGCACTCCAACTCGACGAACACCAAGCTGACATCCCTGTCCCAGCGCCTGGTGCGCTACGCAGACCGTCGCAACGGATTCCTACCGGAGACGACCGAGCCGGGTGACGACGCCCGCACGGCGCGTCACGACCGTCGGGTCGAGAAGCTCCTGCCTTCCCCGACAACGAGGGGCGCGGGGTGCCTCGACGTGACCTGGCGGACCATGTGGGACGCCGACATCCGCATCACCGGTCCGCTGGAGGAGTGTGCCGAGGCGCTCGACCAGTGCGTCCAGGCCCTGACCCTCGGGGCGGACGAGGTCCGGACCGTCCACCTCGACCTGGCCGCGGTGCCAGGCACGGAGACCGCGACCACGGCGCTCCGCAGCGCCGTCACGGCCCTCCACCGGGGCGGGATCACCGTCCACGTCAGCGGCTGGGACCGCTCCGCGCTGGCGCGGCCGGTGGAGTCCCGGCGCTAGGTGCTCGACCGCCTGCGGGCAGCACCGTCGATGACCGCGCGGGCTGCCGCCGTCATCGTGATCCCCTCGCGGTGCGCGAGGTCGAGGAGGTGCTCGTAGGCGTCGCCCATCTCGAGGTCCTCGTCATAGGCGAGCACACCCTTGGCCTGCTCGGCCACCACGCGCCCCTCGAGGACGTGGTGGACCCTCGCCGTCAGGTCGTCCTGGTCCCGAGGCGACGACTGCACCACCGCGAGGGTGACGATGTCCGCGAAGGTGCGCGCCAGCTGGCGCTGCTCGTCGTCCCAGGTGACCCCGTGCGCGGTGAAGACGTTCAGGCCGCCGATGGGCCGCCCCTGCACGACGAGCGGGAGGGCGTACACGGACGAGTACCCGGCCTCGACGATCGCCGGACCGACGGTGGGCCACGTCTCCAGGATGGCGTCCGCACCCACCCGCACGACGTCGACACCGTCGTTCACTCAGTCGACGCACGGCCCCTCGTCCACCTGCGACTGGAACACCTCGAGCTCGGTCACCGCGTGGGACGTGGCGCTCAGGAGCTCCAACGGTTCCCCGGAGACCCCGAGGAGGATCCCCATCGCCGCTGCGTCGAGCGACGCGCTCGCACGGCGCAGGTGGCGGGCCAGCAGGTCGGTGATGTCATGGTCACCCAGCATCTCGGAGGTGATGTCCGCGAGCACGTGGGCAGCCGTCGGCGCCGTCATCGGTCCTCACTCCAGTCCTGGTTCGTCGAGTCGGTGAAGTTCAGGCTGCGGTCGAGCACCGCGGCAGCGATGTCGTCGAGCGAGACCGAGCTGGCGTAGGCGTGCGCGCGCAGCAGCGCGAGCGCGTCCTGGGGACCCGTCCCCAGCTGCGCCACGACCATGCCCGTCGCCTGGTGGACCCGCGCCCGGTCCACCCAGGCGCTGCGCCCCACCTGGGCTGCGACATCGCCGTCCTGCAGCAGCGCCGCGCCCACGGCGTCGGCGAGGAACTGCATGTCCTCGTGCGTCGCGCTGCTCCCACCGTGCTCGTCGCCCTGCGTGTAGAGGCTGAGGACCCCGAGGGTCGTGGTCCCCGGGCGCATGGGTATGGCGTGCACCACGACGCGTCCCAGAGCGTCCAGCACCGCACCGGCGAGCATCGGCCACCGGTCGTCGCTGTCCACCCGGGACACGACGATCCTCCCCGACGACAGCGAGAGAGCGCCCGGCCCTTCGCCGAGGACCTCCTGAAGGTCCTCCAGGCGCGCACCCGTCGGATCCGTGGCGCACACAGGTATGACGTTCGCACCCGTCGAGGAGAGCGTGATCATGGCACCGTCCCCACCGAGGACGTCCACGCTCGCTCGGCACAGCCGCGCCACGAGCGGCTCCTCGGCCTGGCTGCGCGCGACCACATGGGCCAGGCGCGCCAGGACATCAGCCTTGTCGGTCATCAGACACCTCGGTTCAGGACGTCCTGCAACCGTACGCCGAGAGTCCCAGGACGCACCTACGCCTCGAGAGCCACGCCACGGCGCTCCGGCAGACCCAGCACACCGAGCGCCGCCACGAGGAACGCCGCCGCGAACACCCCGAACACCAGCCCCGTCCCCCCGGCCGACGACAACGCCGGCACCGTCAACGGCGCGATGATCGACGCGATCCGCCCGAACCCCGCCGCCCACCCCGACCCAGTGCCCCGCACCGACGTCGGGTACATCTCCGGCGTGATCGCGTACAACGCCCCCCACGCACCGAGGTTGAAGAACGACAACGCCATCCCCGCCGCGAGGACCGTCGCCACCGACCCCGCGTTCGCGAACAGCCCCGCCGACACCGCAGACCCCACGAGGAACACCCCGAGCGTCGACCGCCGCCCCCACCGCTCGATGAGCACCGCCGCCACCGCGTACCCAGGAAGCTGCGCCAGCGTGATGATCAACGTGTACTCGAACGACTTCACCATCGAGAACCCCGACGCGTGCAACAACGTCGGCAACCAGATGAACGCCCCGTAGTATGCGAAGCTCACACCGAACCACACCACCCACAGGCTCGCCGTCCGCACCCGCAAGGCCGGCGACCACACACCCGCGAAGCCCCGCACCGGGGCGCTCGCGGTCGCGTCCGTCGCGCTCGGTGCTGTCGTCGTGCCGTCCGCCGGGGGAGCGACCGCACGCCCCTGCTCGGCGGACCTCTCGAAGCGCCGCACCGTCTCCTCGGCCTCCGCGTCACGCCCCACGGACTCCAGGAACCGCACCGACTCCGGCAGCGCGCGGCGGATCACCACCGAGTACACGGCGGGCACGGCCCCCAGGGCCAGCGCCCACCGCCACCCGTCGGCGCCCCGCGGCACCACGAGATACCCGATGACGGCCGCCGCGAGCCACCCGACGGCCCAGAACGCCTCGAGGATCACGACCATGCGCCCACGCACCCGAGCGGGGGCGAACTCGCTCACCAGGGTCGATGCGACCGGGAGCTCCGCCCCCAGGCCCAGACCGACCACGAACCGCGTCACCAGGAGCGCACCCAAGGACCACGACAGCGCCGATGCACCCGTCGCCAGGCCGTACACCAGGAGCGTCAGCGCGAAGACGTTGCGCCGGCCCACGCGGTCCGCGAGCAACCCACCCAGGGTCGCCCCCAGCGCCATCCCGAGGAACCCCACGGACGCCACCCACGACACCTCACCCTGGGACAACCCCCAGTGCACCGTCAGGCTCGTCATGACGAACGAGATCAGGCCCACGTCCATGGCGTCCAGCGCCCACCCGGCGCCCGACCCCACGAGGAGACGACGGTGCTCCTTCGTCACCGGCAACGCGTCCAGACGCTGCGAACGGCTCTGCGTCATGTGGTCCTTCCCGTCCGCGCACCCTGCGCGGCGCCGGGACAACCCTAGTGCGCGCGCCCGCTCAGGACCCGAAGCCCGCCAGGCGCCGCACCGAGACCTCCAGGTCCTCCGCCTCGCCCGTCTTCGCCAGCCCGGGGTTCACGTTCGCGGACGCCGGCAACGACCTCGCCGGGTCTTCTACCGGCGCGCCCTGGGGGAGGGGGACCATCGTCTCCACCGTGACGAACCGCCCGCCCAGCTGCGGGACGTCCACCGACCCCACACCCGTCGACCCCGTCGTCGCCAGCTGCACCGCCGCCCACGGCAGGTTCACACCCGTGAGCTGCGACGCGTACAAGCCACCCGACGGACGCGTGTTCACCTCGAGGAGCGCCAGCTCACCCCGCCACCACCGCAGCTGCGTGTTCGACAGGTACGCCAGCTGGTAGGAGTCCACCACGCGTCGCGCGATCTCCACCGCCTCCGGGCGGTGCGCCTCGAACGTCCGCTGCCGCCCGGCCTTCGCACGCGGCAGCGCCGCCAACGTCTCACCGAACGCCGTCGACAAGCAGTCCACGCTGATCTCCGGCGACGCCATGTACGGCAGCACCATGAACCGCGGCACCTCACGCCCCGCGTCCTCGGCCGCTCTCATCGCCGACAGCACGTCGTCCAACCGGACACGGTGCGCAGGGGCAGCCAGCAGGTCGTCCAACGAGAACGCCCGGTCGTCGACCACGCGGAAACCCTCACCGCCCACACCCACCACCGGCTTGATGCACACCGCCTCGCCCGGCTCCAGCTCCGCACGCAACGACGCGTACGCCTCCGCCATCTCCTGCGCGCCCCGCGCAGTCCGCCACGGAGGCACCGGAAGACCCAGCGCCGACGCCGACGAGTACGTCGCGTCCTTGTCGTCGAGCAACGCGATCGACGCCGCAGGAGACACCAGCACCCGCACACCCACCGCCTCGAACTCCTCCACCCGCTGCGCGATCCCCAGGACACCACGGCCGGGCAGGAGCACGTCGATCCGGTTCGTCACGCAGTACTCGAGGACCCAGTCCACGTACGCGTCACCCGACACCGACGGCTCCGCACCGCTCACGTCAGCAGCCTGCAGCACAGGGGACGTCGGATCCGTGTGCGTCGCGAACAACCTCACGTCCACACCGTCAGGGTTCGACCGCAGCATCTGCAGGAACCAGTAGTTCGTGGCGTACGTCCGGTTGAGCCAGATGTTCAGTGTCAACGGTCCCTGCTTGGCATGAGAGAGGGGAGGGGGAAGCGCGCAGGTACGGCGCTGAACCGTGCACGCAGGCGCAACACTACTCGTCATCCACGCCAACGGAAGGGGCCCGGGCGTACCAGTTCTCACCCGCTCACACCAGCCGCCGCGCCGAGCCCCCCTCACCTCACCGAGCCCCCAGCTGGTCCTCGAACGACACCAGCCCGGCGAACGGATCCACCTCGCGCACCCGAGGCCCACGCTGCGCCAGAACCGCCGCCAGCTCCTCACCCGCACGCTCCACCCGCGACGCCAGATCACCACCCACCGACCCCGCAGCACCCCAGTCCTCCGACGCCGCGAACACCCCAGTCGGCACCACCACCGCACGCAGGTACGCGAACATCGGCCGCACCGCGTGCTCCAGCACCAACGAATGGCGAGCGGACCCCGCCGTCGCCCCCATGAGCACCGGCACACCCACCAGGGCCTTCGAGTCCAGCACGTCGAAGAACGACTTGAACAACCCCGACGACGACGCCGTGAACACCGGCGTCACCGCCACCAGGGCATCAGCACCCTCCACCGCCGCGACCACCGGCTCCAGACGCGGACCGGCGAAACCCGTGAGCATCGCATCCATCACGTCGTGCGCCACGTCCCGCAGCTCCACGACCTCCACCTCCACCGACAACCCACGCGCACCCGCCGCACCGGACACCGCCGACACCAGACGATCCGCCAACAACCGCGACGACGACGGCCGCCCCAGCCCCGCCGACACCACGACCACCCGACGCACGTCCTCAGACACCCGCATACCGTCCACCACGACCGACCTCCTCAGACTCCTCGACCACACCCACGGACCCACCTCCGTGCACCCGCAACAACCTCGCGCACAGCTCCTCCAACGTCGCCAGCTCCGACGCGTCCAACGCAGCCCCCAGATGCTCCGATATCGACCGCGCATGCCGACGACCCACCACCCGCTGCACCCGCAACCCCTCGGCCGTCAGCGACACCACCGTGCCCCGACGATCCCGCGGATCCGGCCCCCGCACCACGAACCCCTTGCCCTCCAACCGTTCCACCATCCGGCTCAACGACGGCTGACTCAGCAGCACCCCCTCGTTGAGCACGTGCAACCGCACACCCACCCCCACACCCGACAGGCTCAACGTGTACAGCACGTCGTACTCACGCACCGACAACGGCAACCACACGTCCTCCGCCGCGAACCGCCGCATGAGCACCGACTGCGCCCGCGACAGCACCTCCCACGCACGCACCGCCCCCACGTCCACGCTCATCGCCCACCACCAGCGCCCGCAGCACCGACGGCCGCGTCCGACGAGCCCTCCGCCGCGGCGCTCGCAGCCTGCGCGACGAGGGAGGCGTGCGTCGGTGCGTCGGGCACGTGCGCGGGCCGTCCGACGGCCATCTCCTTGCGCAGCACGGGGACGACCTCCTCGCCGAGGATGTCGAGCTGCTCGAGGACGGTCTTCAGCGGCAGCCCGGCGTGGTCCATGAGGAACAGCTGGCGCTGGTAGTCACCGACGTGGTCGCGCATGGCGGCGTACCGGTCGATGACCTCCTGCGGGCTGCCGACGGTGAGCGGCGTCTGTGCCGTGAAGTCCTCCATGGACGGCCCGTGCCCGTAGACGGGGGCGTTGTCGAAGTAGGGGCGGAACTCGCGCCTGGCGTCCTGGGAGCTCTTCCGCATGAACACCTGGCCGCCGAGCCCGACGATCGCCTGGTCGGCGGGACCGTGCCCGTGGTGCTCGAACCTCTGGCGGTACAGGGCCACCATCTGCCGGGTGTGGCTCAGGGGCCAGAAGATGTTGTTGTGGAAGTACCCGTCGCCGTAGTAGGCGGCCTGCTCCGCGATCTCGGGCGTCCTGATGGACCCGTGCCACACGAAGGGCGGCACGCCGTCGAGCGGGCGCGGCGTCGCGGTGAAGCCCTGCAGGGGAGTGCGGAACCGCCCCTCCCAGTCCACGACCTCCTCGCGCCACAGCCGGTGCAGGAGCGCGTAGTTCTCGACAGCCAGGGCCACGCCCTGCCGGATGTCCTTGCCGAACCAGGGGTACACGGGGCCGGTGTTGCCGCGGCCCATCATGAGGTCGGTCCGCCCGTCGGTGAGGTGCTGGAGCGTCGCGTAGTCCTCGGCGATCTTCACCGGGTCGTTCGTCGTGATCAGGGTCGTCGCCGTGGAGAGCAGGATCCGGGAGGTCCGGGCTCCGATGTACGCGAGCGTCGTGGTGGGGGAGGAGGGGACGAACGGGGGGTTGTGGTGCTCCCCGGTGGCGAAGACGTCGAGGCCCACCTCCTCGGCCTTCAGCGCGATCTGGACGGTCGCCTTGATGCGCTCGTGCTCGGTGGGGGTGCGGCCGGTGGTGGGGTCGGGGGTGACGTCCCCGACGGTGAAGATTCCGAACTGCATGGCGTCCAGCTCCTGACGAGATCGATGCAACTGCATGAGTTCAACCTTCAACCATCGAGGTCGGCATTCTGTTCCCGCACACCATCCCTCCTCGACGATCCGCACTCCTCAAGAAATAAATAGTGTGCCAAGCGCTGCATACACTCTGGAACACTCACCTCATGCAGTCCAAGACCCAAGAACCAGCAGGGACGAACAGATACCCACGGCCGCCCGTGACGCGTGACGAGGCGGAGTGGGTGTGGCGCGAGCTCGCGGGGGAGGCGATGCGTGAGGGCGCGAAGCCCGAGATGGTGCGGCTGGCCGTCATCGTCGGCCTGAGCAGGGCGACGGGCGCCCGCTACGGGGACCTGCTGCGCTGCACGGTCGACTCGTTCGGACCGGACGCGGAGAGCGTCGTCGTCCACCACGGCAAGCACCGCACGCGCAAGGAGCACCTGCTGGACGACGGGGCTGCCGTCGTGGTGCGCCGGTGGTTCCAGGTCCGTGAGGAGCTGTGCGCCGAGCTCGAGGGGTCGGTGCCCAGGGCGCTCCTGCTCACCGTGCACCACACGCACGACAACGGGACCACCGTGATCGCCGGTCTGCCCATCACCCGGCAGGGGCTGGTCCTGTCCTGGCGGCGTTTCATCCACCGCACCAACGCTCGGTACGCAGGTTTCCGGATGCCTCTGCCCACCCGGTTCGAGCAGGTCCGGCGGGCCTGGTGGGACGGGACGGACGACGACGGCCGGGGCGACTGACGCGGCCGTGCAGGCTCAGCGCGGGGGAACGGCCCCGGGCACGTCGCCGGGGAGGTCCACGACGGCGCTGCCGCACCGGACGACGTCGAGCGTGCCGGCGCTCCATGCCGCGACGGCACCGTCGAGGACGTCGACCCGGTCGGGCGGGACCAGGAGAGTGAGGACCGCGCTCGTGCCGTACTCGACGTCGACCAGGACCGAGCGGTGCGTGCCTGCCCAGTCGCGGACGGCGCTCTCGACGCGCCCGACGTCCTCGTAGGGGACGTCCACGAGGACACGTTCCATGAGCGCGCGGTGGACCGCGGGCGTGCGGTCCAGGGCGTCGGCGACCGCACCCGAGTACGCGCGGACGAGCCCGCCCGCACCGAGGAGAACACCACCGAAGTAGCGGGACACGACCGCCACGACGTCCGTGACCGACCGGTGCCGGAGGACCTCGAGCATGGGTATCCCGGCCGTGCCTGCCGGTTCTCCGTCGTCCGACGAGCGCTGCTGGTCCGCGTCCGTCCCGACGACGAGCGCCACGCAGTGGTGGCGGGCGTCCCACCGGTCCTTGCGGACGCGGGCGATCACCGCGTCCGCCTCCGCGACGCTCGCCACGTGCTCGAGGTGCGTCAGGAACCGGGACTTCTTGACGACGGTCGTGTGCTCGGACGCACCGGCGACCGTGGAGGGCAAAGATGGGACGGGGCCGGAAGGGGAGGTGGACATCGGGACGAGCCTACCGACCCGGGTGGGCCGCATCGGTGGGCGCGTCCCGTGCACGACGACGCCCCCACCGGGCGTGCGCTCGGTGGGGGCGTCGTCGTGCGTTGCGTCGCTCGCTACTCGGTCGCCTTGTCGGCCGCGCCGCGCTCCGTGGTGGCGCCGGCGGTGCTCAGCTCGCCACCGCTGGACTCGAGGTGCGCACGGACGAACCAGTGGAACAGCTCGAGCTCGTGGAGGTGACCGATGAGCAGGTCGTTGGTGACGTCGTCGAGCTCCTCGACGTCCTCGGCGGCCTTGCGGTGGTCGGTGATGACGCCCTGGTACACCTCGTCGAGGGCACCGAGGTGGGCGATCGCGGTCTCGCGACCCAGGGAGTAGTCGTCCCAGGTGCGTGCCTCGACGATGGCGCCCGGGGTACCGGTCGGGGCGACGCCGAGGGTCGCGATGCGCTCCGCGATGACGTCGACCATGGCGCGCACGGCGTCCACCTGGGGGTCGATCATCTCGTGGACGGCGATGAAGTGGGGGCCGACGACGTTCCAGTGGATGTGCTTGAGCGTCAGGGCCAGGTCGTTCAGGGCGTGCAGGCGCAGCTGCAGGATCTGCGCCACCTGAGCGCCTTCCTCGGGCGTGAGGGACGGGACCGTGTACTTGGGCAGCTGCTTACGGGTTGCCATGCGCACTCTCCTCCAGAGGTTCGTGGGGCGTGTCTCGCCTCGTTCCCTATCGTGCACGCGCCCTGGTGGGAGCGCAGAAGTTACGCCAGAGGTGAACGGTCGCGGTGGCGACGCCCGGGGAGCAGCAGGAGCGCGGCGAGGACCACGAGGGCCCCTCCGCCGACGAGCGCCGCGACGGGGTGGGGCGCGGCCGTGGTGAGCGCGCCGGCGAGGAGGGCGAGTGCCTGCCCTACGAGGTTCGTGGCCACGAAGGGGCGGGCGACCGTGCTGAGGACCGCGGTCTCGATGCGCGCGGTCGGGGCGACGTTGGTGGTGAACCATCCGGTGCGGACGAGGAGGTGGACGGCGAGGACGAGGACGGGGGTGCGCCACGTGTAGGTGTCCGGGAGGAGCAGGGAGGTCGCGGCGACGGTGGACGCGGCGACGACCGTGAAGGTCCAGCCCGGGCGGCGAAGACCGACCACGGCGAACCCGAGCAGCCCGGCGAGGACGAGGGTGACCGTGGTGGTGTCGAGCCGGGTGGTGGACGTGGTGACGAGCACGGCGGCGAGGGCCGTGACGGTGGCGGTGAGGTGCATGACCCATCCGGGCACCGTGGGTCCGGTGGTGAGCGTGGTGGTCGTGGCGGGCCGGTCCGCGTCGCGGGGGTTCATGCGTGGTGCCGTTCGCGGGTGCCGGCGTGGAGGTCCTGCGCCGTGCTGGGGTCGGTCCACCGGACGACGGCGAGGCCCGCGGCGCGCAGCGTGTGGAGACGGTCGTGACGCTGGATGGCGGTGAGGCGCCACGCGTGGTGCTCGCGCGTGCTGAGTCCCCAGGTGTCCTCGACGGGGAGGGTGTCCACGGCGATGACCTGGTGGCCGCCTGCGGCCCAGTGGAGGGCGGCCTGGGGTGCGGTGTCGTCGAGGAACGTGGAGAAGACGTAGACGAGCGCACCGGTGGGGACCTGGGGTGGGCGGGTGCGCGTGCGGGGTGCTCCGTGGGGCCGGGCGAGCGCCAGGGCGTGGTGGATGCGGTGCAGGTGGCGGGTCCCTGCTGCGAGGGGGACGGGGGTGTGGAGCCGGCCGAGATCGTCGAGGCCGACACGGTCACCGCCGGCGAGGACGGTGCGGGCGATGGTCGCGGCGGCCTCGCGGGCGATGTCGAGCGAGGTCTGACGGTCGGGCCGGGTGTCCCGGTAGGCGCCCCACGTGGAGATCTCGGGGCCGACGTCGTCGCGGGAGTCGATGACGAGCACGACGGAAGCTTCCGCGGGGGCCTGGTTGCGGCGGGCGTAGAGGGTGTCGAGCGTGGGTGAGCGCCGCGCGGTGACCCGCCAGTCGACACGACGGACCGGGTCGCCCGGGAGCAGGGGGGCGATGTCGCGCAGCTCGGTGCCGTCGCCGAGTCGCCGGGAGGTGTGCGGGCCGGTCAGTCCTCGCAGGCGCGTGGAGACGGGAGTCTGCTCGAGGGGGGTGGTGCGGGGCAGGACGAGGACGTGGTCGGGGTCCAGCCGCTGCGGTCCGTGGTGCCAGGCGCCGTCGGTGGTGCTGGTGACGAGGTCCGTCGTGAAGAGCTCGCGTGTCCCGGTGCGGACGGAGGGGACGCTCACGGGGATGTGGCGGGTCCCGTGGACGGCGAGGAGCGTGTCGGTGCGGCGGGCCCCGGGGGTTGCGGTGCGCACGTGGACGAGGGGCGCCCCGGCCGGTGCGGTGACGGTGAGGGTCGTGGCGAGCTCGTCCGTCCGGACGGCGGTGTCCGACGCCGTCGTGCCCGCGACGGTGGGCCGTGCGGGCCTGTTCCAGGTGGACCACACGACGGTGAGGAGCAGCGGGGTGGCGAGGGCCACGAGGTGCGGGCGACCGAGGAGCAGGCCGGCGGCCGCGAGCGCTGTGCCGAGGAGGGTGGTGATGGTGTGGGTGTGGTCGCGTGCCCAGCGGGTGGGTGTGGGTGTGGGTGTGGTCATGGGGTGGCGACGGTGGTGGGTCCGGGGACGTGGTCGAGGAGGTCGGTGATGAGGCGTTGGGGGTTGATTCCTGCGGCCCAGGAGCCGGGGCTGAGGGTGAGGCGGTGGGCGAGGACGGGGACGGCGATGGTCTTGATGTCGTCGGGGAGGACGTAGGGGCGTCCGTCGATGGCGGCGAGTGCGCGGGCGACGAGGAGGAGGGTCTGTGATCCGCGGGGGGAGGCGCCTACTTCGAGCTCGGCGAGGGTGCGTGTGGTGGCGGTGAGGTCGACGCAGTAGCGGATGACGTCGGGGTGGACGGTGATGGTCTCGATGCCGGCTTGCATGGCGAGGAGGGTGGTGGTGTCGATGACGGGGTTGGTGTGGGGGGTGTCGTGCTGGCGGTGGAGGCGGCGGGTGAGGATGTCTGTTTCTGCGTCGCGGTCGGGGTATCCGGCGGCGAGTCGGACCATGAAGCGGTCGAGCTGGGCTTCGGGGAGGGGGTAGGTGCCTTCGTACTCGACGGGGTTGGAGGTGGCGATGACGTGGAAGGGCTGGGGGAGGGGGTGGGTGGTGCCGTCGATGGTGACCTGGTGCTCGGCCATGGCTTCGAGGAGTGCTGATTGTGTCTTGGGTGGGGTGCGGTTGATCTCGTCGGCGAGGAAGAGGCCGGTGAAGACGGGTCCGGGATGGAGGTCGAAGGTGCGGGTGGTGGGGTTGTAGACGGTGGAGCCGGTGATGTCGGAGGGGAGGAGGTCGGGGGTGCACTGGAGTCGGGTGAAGTCGAGTCCGAGTGCGGTGGCGAGGGATCGTGCGGCGAGGGTCTTGCCGAGTCCGGGGACGTCTTCGAAGAGGACGTGGCCTTTGGCGAGGATGGCGGCGAGTGCGGTGCGGAGGGGTTGGTGCATGCCGACGACGGTGGTGGCGACCTCGGTGAGGACGTTCTGGGCGTGGGTGGCGATCTGGTCGACGGACAGGGGGGTGATGGTGGGTGTGGTCATCGGTGGGTCCTTGTGCGTCGGTGGGTGGGTGTGGGTGGTGGGGGGAGGTTCTCGAGGGTGGTGGTGTGGTGTTCGAGGGTGGTGATGGGTGGGCGTGCGTGGGGGGTGTGGAGGAGGTCGTGGAGGTCGGGTCCGAGGAGTGCGCGGGCTTGGGGTGCGTGGGTGGGGTCGTCGAGGTCGATGCCGTGGGTGTGCAGGCGGGTGGTGGTGATGGTGCGCAGGGTGCGGATGGCGCTGGCTGAGGCGGTGTCGTCCTTGCCGAAGAGGGTCCAGGAGAGGGCGGAGACGTCGTCGCGTGCGCCGGGGCGTTTGTCGTGGGTGTCGCGGGGCCAGCGGGCGGTGGTGCCGCGGGGTGTGTGGTGGGTGATGGTGGTGGTGGCGGCGAGGGTGGCCCAGACCATGAGGGCGTGGGTGGTGTCGAGGCCGGTGCTGTGGCGCAGGAACCAGGCGAGTGCGCCTTCGAGGACGATCCAGGTGAGCAGGCGGGTCATGGGGCGTCTCTGGGTGTGTCTCGGGGGCTGAGGTCGCCGGTGAGGCGGTGGAGGTGGTCGCGTGCTGCGGTGACTTGGTCGGGGGTGGTGGGGGTCTGGGTGAACCGGGCCTGGTGGTAGAGGTCGAGGAGTCCGTGGACGGCGTCGGGTGAGGCGGGTGTGGTGCGCAGGACGGCGAGGGTGAACTCGGTGGGTGTCTGGGCTGCGGTGCGGGTGGTGCCGTGGGCGCCGGCGGCGTCCTCGAGGGCGAGCCATGCGGCGATGACGGCGTCGGTGGAGGTGGTGGCTCCGGCCATGCGGGCGAGGGCGTCGGTGACGGCGTGCTCGAGGTCGGGGACGGTGGTGGCCCGGGCTGGTGTCCCGTCGGTGGGGTCGGCGCCGGAGCGGGCTGCGGTAGTGGCGGCGCGGCGTGCGCGGATCTCGCGCAGGAGCCAGGTGCTCAGGGCGCGCAGGAGGATGAGCGCGTACACGGCGACCGCGAGCGCGACGAGGCCGAGGATGGTGATGCGCAGGGGTGTGGGCATGCCCTCGCGGGGTTCGAGCTCGTCGAGGGGTGGGGGTGGTGTGGGGAGCGGGGCGGGGGCCGGGGTGTCGATGGTGGGTGTGTCGGCGGTGGGTGGGGTGTCCGGGAGGGTCCAGGGGTCGCTGAGGGCGGCGCCGACGACCATGGCGGTGAGGAGCACGGCGCAGGTGAGGGTGGCGAGCAGGGCCGCGCGCGGGACCTTGGTGGCTGCGGTGTCGGTGCTGGGGCTCGCGTCGGTGCTGGTCTCTGTGCTGGTGTGGTTGCGGGTCATGGATGGTCCCGGCGGTGTGCGGCGAGGCGGGCTGCGTGGACGCCGGCGGCGGCGGTGGCGAGGAACGCCGCGGGGTCCTCGTGCAGGCCGCGACCCATGGTGGACAGTGCGGCGGGGGTGCGCGTGAGGGCGTCGGCGAGCTCCGGTGTGGTGTCGACGGTCACGAGGGTGTGGTGCGGTGGTGCGTCCGCGAGCGCTCGTGCTTGGGTGGTGACGAGGGTGTCGAGGTCTGCGGCGGCGTGGGGCGTGTCGAAGAGGTGCGCTGCGGGGGCGAGGTGGGGGACGACGACGTCGGCGGGGGTGAGCGCGACGCGCCCGTAGGCGGTGGTGGAGTGGTGGGAGATGCCGCGGTGGCGTTCGCGGGGGTCCGCACCGGAGATGCGCAGGGAGGCGACGGGGCGCCCGCGCAGGGTGGTGGTGGCGTTGACGGCTTCGCCGGTGGCGACGCCGGAGAACCCCCATCGGGTGCCGGTGCCGAGGTTGCCGGGCCCTTGGGTGACGATGGTGAGGTCGGCGCCGGTGACGTGGTGGGCGGCCAGGAGGCCGCTGTGGAGGGTGACGGCGTCGTGGTCGCCACCGAAGGCCTGGCCGACGGTGATGCACGTGTCGAGCCACCCGGTCTCGCGCAGGGTGGCGACGGTGCGGGAGAACCAGGCGGGCAGGGCGCCGCCGTCGGTCATGACGTACGCGATGGTCAGGAGCCGGCCGTCGAGCTGGGCCTGGTGGCGGGCGCCGGCGACGATGGCGGGCAGCGCGGAGTGCAGGTCGGCGACGACGACGGGCATGGCGTGCAGGTCGTCGGCGTCGCGCAGGGTGTCGTGGTGGGGGGAGTCCTGCTCGTCGACGCCGAGGACCATGGCCTGCAGGGGCGTGTACCGGGCCTTGACGAGGTGCCCCGGGCCGGGGGTGCGGCGGGGCGGGGCGGTGGTGGTGGCGCTGACGACGAGGGCGTACCCGCCGGTGCCCAGCCCGCGGTCGAGGGCGGTGGTGTTGAGCACCACGGTGTCCCCGGGCCGCACGTCACCCACGAGCTGCGGGTAGGCGAGGGCTCGCACGTGCCCGGTGTCCGGCACGTCCACGGTCATCTCCTGGGCACCCGTCCACTGCCGCCCGAGCGACACGACGACCCCGGTGCGGCACGTCATCACGCCGGCAACGCTACTCGACGCTAGCGTTGGCCCTGATGCCACCCTCCACTCCTCCCGCCGCACGGCTGCTCAACCTCGTCATCGCCCTGATGAACACCTCGGGCCGGATGACCAAGGACGAGATCCGTTCCTCGGTCGCGGGGTACGACGACGCGACCTCCACCGACGCCTTCGAACGCATGTTCGAGCGCGACAAGGACGCCCTGCGCGACATGGGCGTGCCCATCGTCGCCGTCGACACCGGCGGCCACTCCCAGGACGCCGGGTACCGCATCGACAAGGACGCCTACGCCCTCGCCGAGCTCGACCTCACACCGGCCGAGGTCGGTGTGCTGTCCCTGGCCGCCCAGTTCTGGCAGGACACCGCCCTGCACGTCGACACCGCGCGCGCCTTGACCAAGCTCCGGTCCGTCCCGGGCGCGGGCGACGACGGCACCGACACCATCGCCGGCCTCAGCCCCCGCGTGCGCCCCCTCGCCGGCGCCTACGAACCCCTCCTGGACGCCATCACCGCCCGCCGCGTGGTGACCTTCACCTACCGGGCCGCCAGCACCGGACAGGTCCGCACCCGCACCGTCGAACCGTGGAGGGTCGCCGTCCGCGGAGGCTGGTACCTCCTGGGGCACGACCGCGACCGCGACGCCCCCCGGTCCTTCCGCCTCACCCGCGTCGAGGGCACCGTCCACCCCACCGGCCCACCGGGCGCATTCACCCCACCGGCCGACGTCGACGTCGACACCCTCATCGGGCTCGCCACCCCCGAACCCACCCTCCACGCCCTGCTCGCCGTGCGCCCCGAACGCGCCAGCGCCCTGCGAGCGCGCGCCACCACCCACCCCGACCACGCCGACAACCCCGTCGTGCCCGGTCGCGACGTGCTGCGCGTGCACTTCACGACCCTGAGCGCCGCCGTCCACGAGATCGCCGGGTACGGTGACGCGATCGTCGTCCTCGACCCGCCCGACCTGCGCGACGCCGTCGTCACGCACCTGACCACCGCCCTGCACCTCACACCCACCAGGAGCACCCGTGGCTGAACGCGCCAGCGAACGGTTCGTGCGCCTCGTCGGGCTCGTCAGCTACCTCGAGACCTCCGGACCCGTCCCCGTCGACGACCTCGCCCGACGCTTCGGCGTCACCCCCAAGCAGATCCTCACCGACGTCGACACCCTGTGGATCTCCGGGACGCCCGGGTACTGGCCCGAGGACCTCATCGACTTCGACGCCGACTCCTACGACCGCGGCATCGTGCACCTCACCGAGTCCCGCGGCATGACCCGCCCCCTGCGCCTGGGCACCCGGGAGACCATCGCGCTCGTCGCCGCGCTGCGCGCCCTGCGCGAGGTCGTCGCCGCCGGCGGCGACACCGAGCAGACCGCCGTCGTCGACTCCGCCCTGACCAAGCTCACCGCCGCCACCGGCGAGGCGACCAACGCCCTCGACGTGCGCCTGACCGTCGACGCCGCACCCCACGTCATGAGTGCCGTGCGCACCGCCCTGCAGAACCGCACACGACTGCGCATCGACTACGTCAACGCCTCCGACATCACCTCCACCCGCACCGTCGACCCCATCCGGCTCCTGCCCTCAGACGACCACACCTACCTCCACGCCTGGTGCACCGACGCCCAGGGCGAACGCACCTTCCGCACCGACCGCATCCTCACCGCCACCGCCCTCGACGACCCCGTCGCACCCACCACCAGCGACCGCCCCGCACCCCCCACCTACCGGCCCCAGGGACACACCGCACGCATCGTCCTGAGCAGCCGCGCCCGCCGGGTCGCCGAGCAGATCCCCGTCGAGACCACCGAGAACCTCCCCGACGGCGACTTCGCCATCACCGTGCGCGTAGCCAACCCCACGTGGCTGCGCCACCTCCTGCTGCGCCACGCACCCGACGTGCGCTCCGTCGACCCACCCGACCTCGCCCACGACGTCACCACCACCGCCCGACGCGCCCTCGACGCGTACCCCGACCCCCAGGGCGCCTAGGCTGACCCCATGTGGTTCTGGATCTGGGCTGTCCTCGTCACCGCCACCCTCACCGGTGCGGCGTTCCTCGCACGCGACCTGTGGCGCCGCGCCAAGAACGTCCTCGCCGCCCAGGCGGACCTCCTGGCCGCCCTCGACGACGCCCACGCACGAGCCGCCGACAACCCTCCCGCCACCACCACACCCCGACCCGTCGACGTCTTCACCGACCGCGAGCACCTCGTCACCCTCGTCGAGTCCCGCAAGGCCGGCCGACGCCGACGCGCCGCCCAGCGGCGCGCCGACCACGCCGCCCGCTACGAGCAGTGGCGACGCATCGACCTGTGACACCCCCACCGCACCGACACCACCCGTTCACCCGACCCAGGTAGTGTTCGACCCACACGCGTTCCCCACCGTCACCACTGGAGGTCCCCGATGGGTGCGATGAAGCCCATGCACTGGATCGTGCTGCTCGTCATCGTCCTGCTCCTCTTCGGAGCCAAGCGCCTGCCCGACCTCGCCAAGAGCGTCGGCCAGTCCCTGAAGATCTTCAAGAAGGAGATCAAGGAGCTCAACGACGACGACACGCCCGCCACCCCGGCAACGCCGCCGGTCGCAACACCCCCCACCGCCACACCCGCAGCACCCGTCGACACCAGCCACGCCCAACCACATCCGGGCGCGTCAGCACAAGCCGACACCACCCTGCCGCCCAAGGTCTGACACGTGGCACGAGGCAGACAGCGGCGAGCCGAAGAACGCGAACGACGGCTCGCCGCACAGGGCCGCATGTCCCTGCGCGACCACCTCCTCGAGCTGCGCAAACGACTGTTCCTCGCCGCGCTCGGCGTCGCCGTCGGCGCCATCGCCGGATGGTTCCTCTACGACCCCGTCTTCCAGCTCCTCCAGGACCCCATCCTCGACGCAGCCGCACGACGCGACCAGGACATCCGCATCAACTTCGGCGGCGTCGCCACAGCCCTGGACATGAAGCTCAAGATCGCCGTGTTCATCGGCACCCTCATCTCCAGCCCCTGGTGGCTCTACCAGCTCTGGGCGTTCATCACCCCCGGCCTCACCGGCTCCGAGAAGCGCTACACCGTCGGGTTCGTCGGCGCCACCGTCCCCCTGTTCCTGTCCGGCGCCGGCCTCGCCTGGCTCGTGCTGCCCCACGCCGTGGGCATCCTCACCGACTTCCTGCCCCAGGGCGCCACCAACTTCCAGGACGCCCAGATCTACCTCGGGTTCGTCATGCGCCTCCTGCTGGCCTTCGGCCTCGCGTTCGTCATGCCCGTGGTCATGGTCGCCATCAACTTCCTCGGCATGGTCCGCGCCACCACCTGGGCCAAGGGGTGGCGGTGGGCCATCGTCGTCGCCTTCACCTTCGCCGCGATCATGACCCCCACCCCCGACGCCCTCACCATGATCCTCGTCGCCCTGCCCATCTGCGCCCTGTACTTCGCGGCCCTCGGCGTCTGCGTCCTGCACGACCGCCGCCTCGACAAGCGCACCGCCGCACGCGACGCCGAGATCGACGCCTACGCCACCTGAACCCACCACAGGGTGCTACCGGGTGCTGGCAGGCACGCACCGCGCCTACGCTGACCGCATGGCACCCGCACGACGCTCACGCACCCGCCGCACCACCGACCCCACCCCCAGCACGCCCCCCACCGGCGAACCCGGCCCCGCCGAGCGCTATCGCCTCTACCGCGAGCGCACCGCCCAGGAGGCCACCGAGCTCGGGGCGTTCCGGCGCACCCTCGACTTCGACCTCGACGACTTCCAGCTCGAGGCGTGCGAGGCGCTCGAGAAGGGCAGCGGGGTCCTCGTGGCCGCGCCCACCGGTGCGGGCAAGACCATCGTCGGGGAGTTCGCCGTGCACCTCGCGGTGCGCACCGGGCGCAAGGCGTTCTACACCACGCCCATCAAGGCCCTGAGCAACCAGAAGTACACCGACCTGGTGCGCCGGTACGGTGCCGACCAGGTGGGGCTCCTCACGGGGGACACCACCATCAACGGTGAGGCCCCGGTGGTGGTCATGACCACCGAGGTGCTGCGCAACATGCTCTACGCCGGGTCGGGGACCCTCGACGGCCTCGGGTACGTGGTCATGGACGAGGTGCACTACCTCGCCGACCGGTTCCGGGGCGCGGTGTGGGAAGAGGTCATCATCCACCTCGCCCCCGACGTCCAGCTGGTGTCCCTGTCGGCCACGGTGTCCAACGCCGAGGAGTTCGGCGACTGGTTGGAGATGGTGCGCGGCGACACCACCGTCGTGGTGTCCGAGCACCGGCCCGTCCCTTTGTGGCAGCACGTCGCGGTCTCCGGGCGCGGCGGGGCACCCGGCGGGGTCCTCGACCTGTACGCCCACACCGTCGACCCCACGGCCCCCGGCACCCACCCACCCATCAACCCGGACCTCCTGGCCCTCATGCGTCAAGGACCCGACCACCGGGGCGGACGCGAGCGCGGCGGCCACCAGCGCCACGGTCGCGGCCGCGGTGGGCCCCGCGGCCCCCAGGGCGGGGGACCAGGGGCCGGGCAGCACACCGGCCGACGCGGACCACCACGGTTCGCGATCGTCGACGCCCTGGACGCCGACGCGCTGCTCCCGGCGATCTACTTCATCTTCTCCCGCGCCGGGTGCGAGGGCGCCGTCGCCCAGTGTTTGGGGGCCGGGCTGCGACTGACCACTCCCGAGGAGGAGTCCCGCATCCGGCACGTCGTGGAGGACCGGTGCTCCGCGATCCCCCCCGAGGACCTCCAGGTCCTGGGGTACTGGCCGTGGGTGGACGCCCTGTCCCGCGGGATCGCCGCCCACCACGCCGGGATGCTGCCCCTGTTCAAGGAGACCGTCGAGCACCTGTTCTCCGCAGGGCTCGTCAAGGTCGTCTTCGCCACCGAGACCCTCGCCCTGGGCATCAACATGCCCGCCCGCAGCGTCGTCCTGGAGAAGCTCGTCAAGTGGGACGGGTCCACCCACGTCGACCTCACCCCGGGGGAGTACACCCAGCTCACCGGGCGCGCCGGGCGCCGCGGCATCGACGTCGAGGGCCACGCCGTGGTCGTCGACCACCCCGGGCTCGACCCCGTGGCCCTCGCCGGGCTCGCCTCCAAGCGCCTCTACCCGCTGCGCTCGAGCTTCGCACCCACCTACAACATGGCCGTGAACCTCGTCGCCCAGGTGGGCCGCGAGCGCGCACGGGAGATCCTCGAGACGTCGTTCGCGCAGTTCCAGGCCGACCGGGGTGTGGTGGGGTTGGCGCGGCAGGCGCAGCAGCACTCGGAGGCGTTGGACGGGTACGCCAAGGCCATGGAGTGCGACCTGGGGGACTTCCGGGAGTACGACCGGTTGCGGCGGGCCTTGTCGGGGCGTGAGCGTGAGGTGTCCAAGCGTGCCTCGGCGGAACAGCGCTCCCGTGTGGTGGAGGCACTGAGCGCGTTGCGGCGCGGTGACGTCATCGAGATCCCGTCGGGGCGCAGGGCCGGGTACGCGGTGGTCGTCGACCGTGGTGAGGACACCGGTTTCGACGGTCCGCGCCCGGTGATCCTCGTGGGGGAGCGGCAGGTGAAGAAGCTCACCCTCGCGGACGTCCCGCAGGGGGTGAGCACCGTGGGGCAGGTGCGGATCCCCAAGGGGTTCAACGCGCGCGACCCGCGGGCGCGCAAGGACCTGTGGTCGTCGATGCGGGCCGCCCTGGGGGCGTTCTCCGAGGAGGCGGACGGTCGTGCGCCCGGGCGGGGCGGGACGCGACGCCACGGGGCCGGGGGCGACCGCGAGGTCGACAGGTTGCGTGAGGAGCTGCGAGCGCACCCCTGCCACCGGTGCCCCGACCGGGAGGACCACGCGCGGTGGGCGCAGCGGTGGAACAAGCTCCACGAGGAGCACCGCACCCTGGTGCGGCGCATCTCGGGGCGGACGGGGTCCATCGCGAAGACGTTCGACCGGATCTGCGACGTGCTGGGCACCCTGGGGTACCTGGACAGGGACGAGGCCGGGGAGCTCGTGGTCACCGAGCCCGGGTGGGCTCTGCGGCGCCTGTACGCGGAGAGCGACCTGCTGCTCTCGGAGTGCTTGCGCCGCGGGGTGTGGCGCGACCTCGACGCCGCGGGTCTGGCCGCTGCGGTGTCCACGGTCGTGTACTCGGCGCGGCGCGACGACCGTGACGGGGACCCGCACGTGCCCGGGGGGCCTGCGGGGAAGCTGGCCCGGGCCCTGGACGAGACGGTGCGCGTGTGGTCCGAGGTCGACGACCTCGAGGCAGCGCACCGCCTCGAGGCGACCGGGCCCCTGGACCTCGGTCTGGTCGAGGCCGTGCACAGGTGGGCGTCCGGGCGCAGCCTCGACGTCGTCCTCCAGGGGGCGGACCTCGCCGCCGGGGACTTCGTGCGGTGGTGCAAGCAGGTCGTCGACGTCCTCGACCAGCTGTCCAAGGCGGCCCCGGACGACCGCACCCGCAGCACGGCGAACAAGGCCATCACCGCGATCCGGCGCGGCGTCGTCGCCTACTCCAGCGTCTGAGCGCCGCCCCGGGGTGGCCTATCGTGGGCTGACGTGACCTCAATCCTGTATCGCCACGGCATCGTCCACTCGCCGAGCGACCCGTTCGCAGAGGCCCTCCTCGTGGTCGACGGCACGGTCGCCTGGATCGGGGCCGACGACACGGCCGACGGCCTGGCCGCGACCGCCGACCGCGTGGTGGACCTCGCCGGTGCGCTCGTCGCCCCCGGGTTCGTCGACGCCCACGTCGAGGTCCTGGACCCGCACCGGGGCCACGGCGACGGTGCCGCGAGCGCGCGGGGTGTCCTCACGGACGCCGCCCGCCGAGGAGTGGTGGCCGTCCACGAGCACGCGGCTCCCGGAGACGGGGCGGACCTGGCGCACCTCGTGGCGGCCGCACAGGACCCGGCGAGCGGTCTGCCGCTGGTCGTGGGGTACGCGGGCGAGCCGTGCACCACCGCGGACGCGGCCCACGCGCTCGCCACCGCCGTGCCCGGCCTCACGGGCGTGGTCGTCGCCCTGTCCTCGGGCGCCGACCGGGTGCGCGACACGGTGCTGTGCGCCACGGCTGCCGGTCTCCAGGTCGCGGTGCACCTCGACGCCGGTGGCGCCGTGTCCGGGGCCCTCGACGGTCTCGGCGCCGCAGCAGGCACCTCGCGCGAGGTGCGGTCAGCCGTCCGGCGGCGGGCGCACCGCCTCGAACGCCCCCTGGTCGTCACGCCCGACGACGTCACAGCACTCGTCGACCTCGGGATCACGTTGGCCCTGCAGCCCGCGACCGGTGCCGCGCCCGTCGCGGCCCTCGCGGCGGCCGGTGTCCCGACGGCCTTCGGGTCGGGCGGGTCCGTCACCGACCCGTGGGCGACCGTGCGGGCCGCCGTCCTGCACGAGGACTCCGCCCAGCGCGTCTCCGCACGCGCCGCGTTCCGGGCCGCGACACGCGGTGGGTGGCGCCTGGCGGGCCTCGACCACACCGGTGCCGGGGAGCTGCGCGTCGGGGCCCCCGCGCACCTGGCGGTCTGGCGTGCGGAGCACGTGGGCGTGCAGTCCGAGGCGGCCGGCCTGTCGACGTGGTCCACCGACGCGCGCTCCGGCACCCCGTTGCTGCCGGACCTGCGCGCCGACGCACCCCTGCCGGAGTGCCTGCACACGCTGCGCGCCGGAGTGGTCCTCCACGACGCCCTCACCTGACCGCCCGCTCATCGCCCCGCGCCCGACACGCCGCGCGAGGGTGCTGGGATCCCGGGAGTGTCGGCGCTTTCACCCGGTCACGACGTCCCTTTTCACCCCCTGTGGCCAGCCGCGACGCCTCTCACCAGCACACACGCCGTGTTGACAGGCAGGGGTCCTGGGCGCGTATGTTCAGGGACGTGCCCGGGACGGACCGGACGGGCACCACCGGGGGACGGGACCAGCGCGACGCGCCGGACGGACCCGCACAGTCGGTTGGTCCGCGCGTTCAGTAGAAAACGCCACCGCCCCACACGGCGGTCGGCGGTACGAAGGACGCGCGGACCGACGACCCCCGACGACCCGAGCACACACCCCACGGGCACCCAGGGGGCTCCCCGCCGGGTGACGTACCCTGCACACGTGCTCCCGCATCACACACCCCGCCTGCTCACCCTGGCTCTCGCCGTCGCCGGCGGGCTCCTGACCAACCTCGGGTTCCCCGACACGGGCGTGTGGATCGCCGCCATCGCGGGCGTCACCGTCCTGTACGTCGCCACCCGACGCGACTCACCCTGGTGGAACGCCCTCGTGGGCCTCGTCTTCGGTCTCACGTTCTTCCTCGTGCACATCCGGTGGGCGCAGTACGCTGTCGGCGACGTCCCCTGGGTGGCGTTGAGCACGCTCGAGGCGGCGTTCGTCGCACTGTTCGCCCTCGTGTGGACGTGGGTGCGCCGCATCCCCGTCCTGACCCGCAGCCGAGCCCTGCACATCCTGACCTTCGCGACCCTGTGGGTCGCCGCCGAGCTGTTCCGCTCCGCCGCACCGTTCGGCGGGTTCCCGTGGGGGCGCCTGGCGTTCTCCCAGGCCGAGTCGCCCCTGGGGCGGCTCGCGTGGCTCGGGGGAGCCCCCCTGGTCTCCTTCGCCGTCGCCGCCCTGGGGGTCCTGCTCGCCCTGACCTTCCTGGCCCTCGTGCACGTCGACGCGTTCGGCTTCACCACCACTCTCGTCAGCGGTGCCCTGGTGCTCGCCGCAGGGTTCTTCGTCCCCCTCGACACCCAGGCGCAGTCCGGCACCCTGCGTATCGGCGCCGTCCAGGGCAACGTCGCCACACCCGGACTCAACGCCTTCGACCGGCGCCGCGAGGTCCTCGACAACCACGTCGCCGGCACCCACGCCCTCCTCGACCGCGTCGAACCCGGTGAGCTCGACGTCGTCCTGTGGCCCGAGAACGGCACCGACATCGACCCCCAGGTCGACGCCGCCGCCCGCGCCGCCATCGACGGCGCCGCACGCGCCGTGGGCGCCCCCCTCCTCCTCGGCGCCCAGGAGTACCCCGAGGACGGCGGACGGTACAACGTGTCACTCATGTGGGAGCCCGGCGTCGGCGTCACCGACCGGTACGCCAAGCAGCACCCCGCACCCTTCGCCGAGTACATCCCCATCCGCGACCTCGTGCGCCCCTTCTCCGACGCCGTCGACCTCGTCACCACCGACATGCTGCCCGGCACCCAGGTGGGCACCGTCACCCTCGACTCCGAACGCCTCGGCCGCACCGTCCTGCTCGGCGACGCCATCTGCTTCGAGGTCGCCTACGACACCCTCGTGCGCGAGTCCGTCGCCGCCGGCGCGGAGATGCTCGTCATCCCCACCAACAACGCGTCCTTCGGCCCCACCGAGGAATCCACCCAGCAGCTGGCCATGTCCCGCCTGCGTGCCATCGAGACCGGGCGCGCCACCGTGCAGATCTCCACCGTGGGCGTCAGCGCCGTCATCGCACCCAACGGCGTCGTCACCCACCGCACCGGGCACTTCACCGCCGAGCAGATGATCGCCACCGTCAACCTGCGCACCACCATCACCCCGGCCGTCCACGCAGGGCAGTGGCCGGCACGCGTCCTGCTGTTCGTGGCAGTATTCCTCCTGGGAGCAGCGACGCTCCACGCCCGCAGACCCAGCACACCGAGCACGCCCACGACCAGCCGCCCACCGCGCGGCACAGCACGCACCACCCGCACGGGACGGTCCACCGCGACGAAGCGGCCGGCCACGGCCCGGAAGGGCTGATGCGAGAGCCACCCGGGGAGCCCACCGCATGGACGCACCAGCACAGCGCGTGCTCGTCATCATCCCGACGTACGACGAGCGCACCACCCTGCCGCTGACCCTCACCGGGCTGCGCACCGCCGCACCCGACGTCGACGTCCTCGTCGTCGACGACAACAGCCCCGACGGCACCGGCGACGTCGCCGACAGCTTGGCCGCCACCGACCCGCACGTCCACGTCATGCACCGCACCGCCAAGGACGGCCTCGGTGCCGCCTACCTCGCAGGCTTCGACTGGGCCCTGGACCGCGGGTACGACGTGATCTTCGAGATGGACGCCGACGGGTCCCACCGACCCGAGGACTTCCCGGCGCTCCTCGCCGCCTTCGACGCCACCCCCGCACCCGACCTCGTCCTGGGATCGCGGTGGGTCCCCGGCGGCGCGGTCGTCAACTGGCCCCGACACCGCGAGCTGCTGTCCCGAGGCGGCAACACGTACGTCCGCCTCGCCCTCGGGCTGCGCTTCGGAGACGCCACCGGCGGCTTCCGGGGGTACCGCGCCCGGGCGCTGCGCGCCGTGGACCTCGACGACGTCGCCTCCCAGGGGTACTGCTTCCAGGTCGACATGGCATGGCGCGTCGACCAGGCAGGCGGACGCGTCGTCGAGGTCCCCATCACCTTCGTGGAACGCACCGCGGGGGAGTCGAAGATGAGCCGGCAGATCGTCCAGGAAGCCCTGTGGAAGGTCACCGCGTGGGGCATCACCCGACGCTGGCACGCCCTGCGCGGTGTCCGGACCACACCCCGCACCGCACCGCTGCGCGGGTCGTCCTGACACGACGACGGCCGGCCCCCCGTGAAGGGGGACCGGCCGTCGTCGTGCGCGGGCGTCGTCGACGCCCCACGTCCGTCAGGCGCTGCGGCGCAGCTTCCCGGCGCGCAGCAGGGCGAGGCGCTCCTCGAGGAGATCCTCGAGCTCCTTGACCGTGCGACGCTCCAGGAGCATGTCCCAGTGCGTCCTGGGGGCCTTGCCGGACTTCACCTCGGGGCGGTCCGCGTCGCGCAGCAGGGCCTCCTCGCCGCACCGGCACTCCCAGACGACCGGAACCTCGGCCTCGGTCGAGAACGGCAGGATGATGGTGTGACCGTTGGGGCAGTCGTAGTGCGCCTGGAACCGCGGCGCGAAGTCGACGCCCTCATCGGACTCCATGCTCTTGGCGCCGATGCTCATTCCTCGCAGTGAGCGGTCTGCCATGTGGTCCTCCAAGTGTCAGCGGTGTCACGAGCACTCGTGGTGCCCGTACCGTCGTCGTGCGTCGGTGGTCGGTTCCTGCCCGGGCGACGCGGGTCTCTGTCTGGTGAACGCCTCGTGCCCGCACCGTGTTCCGGCACCGACGTGAAGGTATCGTGAAAGCGTCTTCTCGGCACGCCGGACATCGTGTAAGGACGCCCGGTGCGGGTGGGCCCGGAGGTCGTCGCGGACGCCTGCGGGGGAGCGCGCTGCCCGCGCGACAAACCTCTTGATACTACCGTGCCCAGGTGACGCCCGGGGGCCGTCCGGGCACTTCCGCCCGAGGTTCACCCGGCGTGCGGTCGTGGGCAGGTGGACGGATCGTCGCTCGTCGATGACTAGGATGACCTGGGCGTCCGGCGATCGAAGGGGAACGATGAGTGCGATGACCGGCGAGGACACGCTCTCGAGGGCCTTCCGTGCCCTGTCGGACCCCACCCGGCTCAGGCTCCTGGCGCTCGTCGCCGCCCACGAGGGCGGGGAGGCGTGCGTGGTCGACCTCACCGCGCCGTTGGCGCTGAGCCAACCCACGATCTCCCACCATCTGAAGATCCTCGTCGGCGCCGGGCTCCTCACCCGTGACCGGCGAGGCGTGTGGTCCTACTACGCCCTCGTCCCCGGGGCGCTGGGGACCCTGGGCCGCTACCTCACCGACGCCGACACCGCGTGGACCGGCCGGCACGATGCCCACGAGAGCAGCGACGGCTAGCCCCTCCCTCCAGACGGACTGGCGCATCACGAGCCCGGTGCCGTCAGCGCAGCGTGGTCGCGGTCGTCCTCCCGTACGCGGTGCCCGGGGCCGTACCGGCCACGGCGATGACCCGCACCTGGTACGACGTGCGTCGCTGCAGACCGGTGACCCGCACGGACGGTGCGGAGCTCACCGCGTCGGGGACGGTGGTCCACCGGCGACCGTCACGGGAGACCTGCACGCGGTAGTCGGTGACGTGCGCCCCGGACCTCGCCGGCGCCGTCCACCGCACGGACACGGTCGACGTGCTGCGCCCGGTCACCTTGAGGTTGCGCGGCGCGGACGGTGCGGCGAGCGTCGAGACGCGCACGGTCGCCGGAGCGCCGACGGTGTCCGTGTCGGCTACCGGTGTCACGCGGAACTGGTAGCCCACCGACGGTGCGAGACCGCTGACACGTGCCGAGGTCCGTGCGCTCACCCCGTCCCGGACGGTCGTCCACCGGCGTCCGTCGCGAGAGACCTCGACGCGGTAGTCGGTGACGAGAGCGCCCGAGGTCGTCGGTGCAGCCCAGGTGAGGGTCACCGTGGAGGGGGTCCGCGACGACGCGCGCGGGGAGCGCGGCGCGGACGGTCGCGAGGCCGTGGTCGCCTCGACCGTCGCCCACTCACCAGCTCCTGCCATGGAGACCGCGCGCACGCGCACGACGTACCGGGTCGCGGGGACCAGGCGGTTCACCCGGGCGCTCGTCCCGTCGATCGACACGACCGGCGACCAGACGACGCCGTCGGCAGAGCGCTCCACCTCGAAGGTCGTCGTGGTCGTGCCCGCGGGCGCCGTCCAGGACACCGACAACCCCTTCGTGGTGATCTTCGATGCCGCAAGACCCACCGGTGCGCCCGGCAGCTCCGGCTCCGGTTCGGGCTGGGGCTCCGGGGCGGGCTCGGTGTCGGGGGCGTCAGGGACGGACACCGTCCGCACCACACCGAGGAGACGGTCCGGGCTGCCGGGCCCGGCGTCGGAGACACCCGTCGACGCGGCACCGAGGAGACTGGAGGTCACGTCAGCGGGGGACAGGGCAGGGCCCGCGCCCAGGACGAGGGCGGCGAGCCCTG
>NZ_JAEINH010000017.1 GCF_016342785.1 Sanguibacter suaedae | reverse complement strand
CGCCGACCCCCACCGTCCGCCCCCGGGTGCTCGCCGCCCTCCTCACGACCCTCACGGTCCTGGGCGCGCTCGCCGGGTGCGCCCCGGACGGCGGCTCGTCGAGCACGCCGACCTCGACGAGCCCGGCCTCCGCCGGCCCGGGAGCGACCTCGTCCGCCGGACCCTCGACCGACACCCCGGCTCCCGGGAGCACCGTCGCTCCGCTCCCCGGCGGCGAGCTGCCTCCGGGGCTGACGCTGGCCGTCGTGGTCCCGTCCTCGACCGCCGACACCGCCGCGGCCGTCACGGAGGTCGAGGCCTTCGCCGCGGCCCACGACGCGTCCGTCTCGGTGATCGCGCCCGACGCGGCCTCGTCCCGGGGTGAGGGCTCCCTCCTCGACCCGGAGACTCTTCTCGGCGACGCAGTGGCCGAGGGGACCGACGTGGTCGTCGTGATCGGCGGAGACCTGCTCGCTGCGCTCGACCGGGTGTCCGCCTCGACGCTCGACCAGCAGTTCGTCGTGATCGGCGCCCAGCTGCCCGAGCCGACGGCCAACGTCACCGCCGTCGTGTGGCCCGGCGCGGACTCGCGCGACGGGTCGTCCCCGGAGGCGGAGGTCGCGCCGAGGGTCGGCGAGGCGCTCGCCGCCGGGCTCGCTGCCGTGGTGGCTGAGGCGACGGGCTACGTGATCGCCCTGCCCTGACGGGCGTCGGCACGCACGGACCGTCGTTCGCTGCCGCGGAACGACGAAGGGCGGAGATCCGTGGATCTCCGCCCTTCTGCGTGTGCCCTCGACAGGATTCGAACCTACGACCTTCTGCTCCGGAGGCAGACGCTCTATCCACTGAGCTACGAGGGCTGGACCGGACCGGGGGGCGTCGTGGTGATCGCACGTGAGATCCGACGCAGGCCCCGTTCAGGCATAGAGCACACTACCAGCACCGCGGGGGTGCGCTCCACGTGGGTGCCCCCGTCGGCTCCGAGCGTCCGTCGACGGGTCGCCGACGGGTCACCGGCCGGTGACCCCGGCGCGCTCGGCGGGCTCGACGTAGATGTCGAGGTAGGAGGTGATCTCGTCCATGGCCCGCTGGGGGTCCCCGAGGGCGATGGCCTCCACGAGGGCATCGTGGTCGTCCGCCGACTGGGTGTGCAGGAGCCCGACGACGTTGGTCCGGATGTTCGCGCCGATGGCGTCGACGAGGTGCTCGTAGAGGCTCAGGAGGACCGGGTTGCGGGCCGCGGCGGCGATCGCCCGGTGGAGCTCGAGGTCGGCCGAGACCATCGCGTCGACGTCGCCGCTGGCGAAGGCCTCCTGGCGTGCCGTGTTCAGCGCACGCAGCGTCAGCACCTCCGCGTCGCTGCGGCGCCGCGCGGCGAGCCGTGCCGCCTCGACCTCGAGGCTGCGCCGCACCTCGAGGACGTGCTGGTGGTTCGCGTCGGCGATCTGGCGCCCCATGACCACCGTCAGCTCCGAGTCGGAGAGCACGTAGGTGCCCGACCCCTGCCGCCGCATGAGCAGCCCCGCGTGCACGAGGGACTGGACGGCCTCGCGCACCGTGTTGCGGCCGACGCCGAGGAGGGCGGCCAGCGCCGGCTCGGTGGGGATCCGGCTGCCCACCGCCCACTCGCCCGACGTGATCCGGGCGCGCAGCTGCTCGACGGCCCGGTCGATCAGCCCTGATCTGTCGCTCACACCGCTCCTGGCGCTCATCCCATGAATTCTTCCATGTCGGGGGCGCGCTCGTCGTCGAGCGCCGCAGGGCGAACGTACCGCCCGGCGGCCCACCCCTGCCCGCCGCGTCCGCGCCCGGCCCGAGTCGGTAGGATCGTCCGGTGACCCCCAACGAGCTCTCCGACGCGCTCCGCGCTGCCCTCGACGCCGCCGTCTCCGACGGGACCCTCGCGCTCGACGCGAGCGAGCTCCCCGACGAGATCCGCGTCGAACGCCCTCGCCAGCGTGAGCACGGCGACTGGTCGACGAACGTGGCTCTCCAGCTCGCGAAGAAGGCCGGCGCCCAGCCCCGCGCGCTCGCGGAGGACCTCGCGCGCCGGCTCGCCTCCGTGCCCGGCGTCCGGTCCGCGGACGTCGCGGGCCCCGGCTTCCTCAACATCTCGCTCGACGCGGCCGCCGCCGGCGAGCTCGCCCGGACCGTCCTCGACCAGGGGACGGCCTACGGTCGCGGAGACGCCGAGGCCGGTCGCCGGGTGAACCTCGAGTTCGTGTCGGCCAACCCGACGGGCCCCATCCACATCGGGGGCGTGCGCTGGGCCGCCGTCGGCGACTCCCTCGCGCGGGTCCTCGAGGCCGCGGGGGCCGAGGTCACCCGCGAGTACTACTTCAACGACCACGGGGCGCAGATCGACCGCTTCGCCGGGTCGCTCCTCGCCCGCGCACGCGGCCAGGAGCCGCCCGAGGGCGGTTACGGCGGCCAGTACGTCCAGGACATCGCGGACGCCGTGATCGCCGACGCCGCCGCCGCCGGTGACCCCGACCCGCTGACTCTGCCCGACGCGGAGGCGCAGGAGGTCTTCCGCGCCCGGGGCGTCGACCGCATGTTCACCGAGATCAAGGTCTCCCTCCACGGGTTCGGCGTCGACTTCGACGTGTACTTCCACGAGGACTCGCTCCACGAGTCCGGTGCCGTCGACCGCGCCGTCGCCCGCCTGCGCGACGCAGGGCACGTCTACGAGCAGGACGGCGCGACCTGGCTGCGGACCACCGACTTCGGTGACGACAAGGACCGGGTCGTCGTGAAGTCCGACGGCGAGGCCGCGTACATCGCCGGGGACATCGCGTACTACCTCGACAAGCGCGAGCGCGGCGCCACGGACGTCATCCTCATGCTCGGTGCCGACCACCACGGCTACGTCGCCCGCCTCATGGCGGTCTGCGCGGCGTTCGGGGACGTGCCCGGGACCAACCTGCAGATCATCATCGGGCAGATGGTCAACCTGCTCAAGGACGGCGAGCCGTTCCGCATGTCCAAGCGCGCCGGGAACGTCGTGACCCTCGAGGACCTCGTCGAGGCCGTCGGGGTCGACGCCGCACGCTACGCGCTCGTGCGGTCCTCCACGGACTCCACGCTCGACATCGACATCGACCTCCTGACGCGCGCCACCAACGAGAACCCCGTGTTCTACGTCCAGTACGCGCACGCCCGGACCGCGAACGTCGCCCGGAACGCCGCCGACCACGGCGTACGCCGCGAGGACGCCTTCGAGCCCTCCCTCCTCGTCGCGGAGACGGAGGCGAGCCTCCTCGGGGCGCTCACCGAGTTCCCCCGGGTCGTGGCCCAGGCCGCCGAGCTCCGCGAGCCGCACCGCGTCGCCCGCTACCTCGAGGCGCTCGCCGGCGAGTACCACAAGTGGTACGCCGAGTGCCGCGTGACGCCCGTCGGCGACGAGGACGTCACCGACACGCACCGCACCCGTCTGTGGCTCAACGACGCGACCCGCCAGGTCCTCGCGAACGGCCTCGGGCTCCTCGGCGTGAGCGCCCCGGAGCGCATGTGACCGGCCTCGACGCCCACGTCTGGCCCCAGGGGGCGACGCTCGACGCGGACGGGGGGATCGTCCTCGCGGGACTGCCCGCGGCCGAGCTCGCCGCCGAGCACGGCACGCCCGTCTACGTCCTCGACGAGCAGCACTTCCGGGACCGCGCACGCCTCTTCGTCCGCTCCTTCGGCGAGGCGTTCGGGGACGTCGGGACCACCGTCGACGTCTACTACGCCGGGAAGGCGTTCCTCTCGGTCGCCGTCGCCCGGTGGGCCCACGAGGAGGGCCTGCGCGTCGACACGGCGAGCGGCGGCGAGCTGGCCGTCGCGCTGCGCGCCGGCGTCCCCGGCAGCGCGGTCGGGCTCCACGGCAACAACAAGTCCGACGCCGAGATCGCCCGCGCGGTCGACGCGCGCGTCGGCCGGATCGTCGTGGACTCGGTCGCCGAGATCGCCCGCGTCGCGCAGATCGCCCAGGCCGCCGGCCGCGGGCCCGAGGACCGAGTCCCGGTCATGGTGCGCGTCACCACCGGCATCCACGCGGGCGGGCACGAGTTCGTCTCCACCGCGCACGAGGACCAGAAGTTCGGCATCTCCCTCGCTGGCGGGGCGGCGCTCGCGGCCCTCCAGGAGGTCCTCCGGCACGAGGAGCTCGAGCTCGTCGGCGCCCACGCGCACATCGGCAGCCAGATCCAGGACGCCCAGGCCTTCGAGGTGAACGCCCGCGCGATGCTCGGTCTCCGGGAGTCCTTGCGCGCGGCGTCCGGCCACCTCCTGCCGGAGCTCGACCTCGGCGGCGGCTACGGGATCGCCTACGTGCCGGGGGAGATCCCCATCGACGTGCCGTCCCTCGCGCGCGACCTCGCGTCGACCGTCGCCGCCGTCTGCGCGGAGATCGGCACGAGCATGCCGCGCATCTCCATCGAGCCCGGCCGGTCCGTCGTCGGATCGACGACGGTGACGCTCTACCGCGTGGGCGTCGTCAAGCCCGTGACCCTCGACGACGGTTCGGTACGGACCTACGTCTCGGTCGACGGCGGGATGAGCGACAACATCCGTCCCGCGCTCTACGACGCCCGGTACACCGCGCGGCTCGCCAACCGCCAGGGGAGCACGGACACGGTGCGGGCCCGCGTCGTCGGCAAGCACTGCGAGAGCGGCGACATCGTCATCCCCGACATCGCGCTCCCGGCGGACGTCGCCCCCGGCGACCTGCTCGCCGTCCCGGCGACCGGCGCCTACGGCCGCTCCATGGCGTCGAACTACAACCTCCTTCTTCGGCCCCCGGTGGTCGCGGTCCACGACGGGACGTCGCGCGTCGTCGTCCGCCGGGAGACCGAGGACGACCTCTTCGCGCTCGACGTCGGGTGACGACGCGCGCACGCCTCGCCTCGTCCCGGCCACGGACCGCAGCCGTATCCTGAGACGTGGGTCCACCCTGGGCGGTACGCACGTCAGGATCGTCGCGAGGCACCCGACCATGAACCAACGACTCGAAGGGTGGTCCCCGTGACCGCACCCACGGCGCTGCGCGTCGCTCTCCTCGGCTGCGGCGTCGTCGGCACGCAGGTCGTGCGGCTCCTGACCGAGCAGTCGGCCGACCTCGCGGCCCGGGTCGGGGCACCGCTCGAGCTCGTCGGGGTCGCGGTGCGCGACGCCTCGGCGCCGCGCGACCCCGCGGTCGACCGTGCCCTCCTCACGGAGGACGCGGAGGGCCTCGTCCGCCGTGCCGACATCGTCATCGAGGTCATGGGCGGCATCGAGCCCGCCCGGTCGCTCCTCCTGAGCGCGGTCGCCGCCGGGGCCTCCGTCGTCACCGCGAACAAGGCGCTCCTCGCCGAGGACGGCCCGACCCTCTACCGCGCCGCCGACGAGGCAGGCGTCGACGTGTACTACGAGGCCGCGGTCGCCGGGGCCATCCCGATCGTCCGGCCGGTCCGCGAGTCCCTGGCGGGCGACCGTGTCCGGCGCGTCCTCGGGATCCTCAACGGCACCACGAACTACGTCCTCGACCAGATGACCACGAACGGCCTGGGGCTCGACGACGCGGTCCGGCAGGCGCAGGCCCTCGGCTACGCGGAGGCCGACCCCACGGCCGACGTCGAGGGCTTCGACGCCGCGGCGAAGGCCGCGATCCTCGCGTCGCTCGCCTTCCATACCCGGGTCCGCATCGACGACGTGAGCCGTGAGGGCATCTCGTCCGTCACCGCCGACGACGTGGCATGGGCAGCCCAGACCGGTCACGTCATCAAGCTCCTCGCGATCTGCGAGGTCACCGACGAGGGGGTCTCGGCGCGCGTCCACCCCGCGCTCGTCCCTTCCGGACACCCGCTCGCTACCGTGCGCGGCGCGTTCAACGCCGTGTTCGTCGAGGCGGACGCCGCGGGCGAGCTCATGTTCTACGGGCGGGGCGCAGGCGGCGCGCCGACAGCCTCCGCGGTCCTCGGCGACGTCGTGTCGGTCGCGCGGCACCGGGTCCTCGGCGGCAAGGGCCCGGCCGAGTCCCACTACGCCCAGCTCCCCATCGCGAGCCCGCAGGAGGCGGTGACCCGCTACCAGATCCGCCTCGAGGTGGACGACCGGCCGGGCGTGCTCGCCCAGGTCGCCCAGCTGTTCGCCGAGCGGGGCGTCTCCATCGAGGCCGTCCGGCAGGCCCCGCGCCCCGCTGCCGGCGACGGTCCCGCGGGGGTGGCGCACCTGGTCATCACCACCCACGACGGCACCGAGACCGCGCTCGCCGCGACCGTCGCCGCCATCGAGGGTCTCGACGCCGTCCAGACCGTCACGTCCGTCCTGAGAGTCGAGGGAGCCTGATGGCCCACGTGTGGCAAGGCATCATCCGCGAGTACGCCGACCTGCTGCCCGAGCACCTGTCCGCGCGCGTCGTCACCCTCGGGGAGGGCGGCACGCCCCTCGTGCCCGCGCCCGCGCTCGACGTCCTCACGGGTGCCCAGGTGTTCCTCAAGGTCGAGGGCATGAACCCGACGGGCTCCTTCAAGGACCGGGGGATGACCACCGCGATCTCGGCGGCCGCGCACAAGGGTGCCAAGGCCGTGGTCTGCGCGTCGACGGGTAACACGTCCGCCTCCGCCGCGGCGTACGCGACGGCCGCGGGGATGACCTGCGCCGTGCTCGTGCCCGACGGCAAGATCGCGATGGGCAAGCTCAGCCAGGCCATCGCCCACGGGGCGCGGCTCCTCCAGGTGGACGGCAACTTCGACGACTGCCTCGTCGCGGCGCGCAAGCTCGCCGAGGCCTACCCGGTGGAGCTCGTGAACTCCGTCAACCCGGACCGCATCGAGGGGCAGAAGACGGGGGCGTTCGAGGTCGTCGACGTCCTCGGTGACGCACCGGACATCCATGCCCTGCCGGTGGGCAACGCCGGGAACATCACGGCCTACTGGAAGGGCTACGTGGAGTACGCGGAGGCGGGCGTGGCCGCGCACCGCCCGCAGATGTGGGGCTTCCAGGCCGCGGGTGCCGCCCCGATCGTCGCCGGGCACCCCGTGACGGAGCCCGACACCATCGCCACCGCGATCCGGATCGGCAACCCCGCGTCCTGGACGCAGGCGCTCGAGGCGCGCGACACCTCGGGCGGCGTCATCGAGGCCGTCACCGACGCGGAGATCCTCGCCGCCCACCGCATCCTCTCGGCCGAGTGCGGCGTGTTCGTCGAGCCCGCGTCGGCTGCGGGCGTCGCCGGGATCCTCTCGCGGGCCCGCCGCGGCCTCGTCCCCCCTGGGGCGCGCATCGTCGTGACCGTCACGGGGCACGGCCTCAAGGACCCGCAGTGGGCCCTGCGCACCGCGGACGGTGACGAGATCGTGCCGGAGCGCGTGACGGCCGACGTCGTGTCCATCGCCGACGCCCTTCAGCTGGCCTGAGGCCCACCGTGCAGCTCGGTGCGGACCACGTCCGCGTCCACGTCCCGGCCACGAGCGCGAACCTCGGGCCGGGGTTCGACGCGCTCGGCCTGGCGCTGGGCATCCAGGACGTCCTCGAGGTCCGCGCCCTCGGGAGCCCCGACGTCCGTGTGGACGTCAGCGGCGAAGGAGCGGGCGAGGTGCCCGACGACGACCGGCACCTCGTGGTACGGGCGCTGCGCGCTGGTCTTGAGCACGTCGGTGCGCCCCAGACCGGGCTGCACCTGACGTGCACCAACCGGGTGCCGCACGGTCGGGGCCTCGGCTCCTCGGCGGCAGCCGTCGTCGCCGGGCTCATGGCGGCACGGGGGCTCGTCGCCGACCCGTCCGGTCTCGACGACGACGCGGTGCTGGCGCTCGCGACGGAGCTCGAGGGGCACCCGGACAACGCGGCGCCCGCGGTGCTCGGGGGAGCGACCGTCGCCTGGTCGGTCGACGGGACGGCCCGCGCCGTGCGGCTCCAGGTGCACGACGAGGTCGACGTCACGGTCGTGGTCCCGCGCGAGCGCCTCGCGACCGTGACGGCGCGCGGGGTGCTGCCGGCGACCGTCCCGCACGCGGACGCGGCGCTCACCGCGGGGCGGGCGGCGCTCCTCGTCCACGCCCTCGCGCACGACCCGGACCTCCTCCACGAGGCGACCGAGGACCGGCTCCACCAGGAGTACCGCTCGACCGTGATGGTGAGCACGTGGGAGCTCGTCCAGGCGCTGCGCCGGGAAGGGCTCGCGGCGACCGTCTCCGGTGCGGGTCCCACGGTCCTCGTGCTGGGCCGGGTCGGCGACGGCGACCGCGTCGACCGTGCCGTCGAGTCCCTCGTGGGAGGGTCGGGACGCTGGGTGGCCCTGCGCCCGGGGATCGCCCACGGCGGGGCGACGGTCGAGCGCGTCTGAGCGCGGGAGGGAGCCGTCCCGCGGCCGCCCTTGACGGCGATCGCCGAGATCCGGTGACGACCCGCGGTGCTATAGTGAGGTCAGTCTCCCGCACCGCCCGGCTGTCGCCGGGCATCAGCGTGCACCTGGTCGCCGCGCAACGGCCCGCAGGGCATCATCGTGGATCATCGAGATCCTGTGGACAGCCACCGTCGTCATCTGGACGGGCACAGCACCTGGGAGACCATTCCGAACCGCGCCGTCAGACGTCATGTCCTGTGACGAGGCGTGTGTTCCCACTACGTCCTGGCCAGATCAGCGCCGGACGTCGACCGCCCGCGGCCCGTCTTCCCGACTCGTGGCCGCGAACGAGGGGGAAGGGTCCTTCGTGACAGACACCACCGACGCCACCGCGACCAGCTCTGCTGCCAGTGGCACCGCCCGGGCCGGCGCGATCTCCGCGCTGCGCCTCCCCGAGCTGCAGGAGCTCGCCGCCCAGCTCGGGGTCAAGGGCACGTCCAAGATGCGCAAGAGCGATCTTGTCGACGTGATCAGGGCGACGCAGGCCGGAGACCGTCCTGCCGCGCCCGAGAAGAAGACCCGCGAGCGTGCGGCCCAGGCACCCGTCGAGGCAGCGCCTGGCACAGGAGCGTCCGAGGCCGCTCCGGCCGCCTCCGCGGCGACCGAGGCGGAGCCCGCGCGGACCGCGGCCCGCCGTTCCGAGCGTGCCGCGCGTACCGCGCCGCTCACCGAGTCCGCAGGCCACCCGGAGCGTGCCCGGGCCGAGCGGGCCGACGTCCGTCTCGCGCCGGGCGAGACCCCGGACGAGCGCGCCGCTCGCGCTGCCGCAGCGGTCGTCGATGTCACCCTGCCCGAGCGTCCGCAGCGCGAGCGCGGCTCGCGCCGGGCGTCGCGGGGCGGCGGCGCCCCGCAGGACGTACAGACGTCGGCCCAGGTCTCGTCCCGCGACGAGGACGCCGCACAGGGCGTCGACCAGTCCCGTGGTGACCGGCCCGAGCGCGCCGGCCGCCAGCGCGGCGAGCGTGCCGAGCGAGGTGCGGTCGAGCCGCAGCGCAAGGAGGAACGCCCGGAGCAGCGGCGGGACGACCGCGGCGAGCAGCGCCAGGGCGAGCGTCAGGACCCGCGCCAGAACGGCCTGGACGACGACGAGGAGCGCGGCGGTCGCCGTCGGCGCGGGCGCGACCGCTACCGCGATCGTGACCGCAAGCGTGGACGCAACCGCGGCGGCAGCGACACCCCGGCCTTCGAGGAGATCGAGGTCCACGAGGACGACGTGCTCCTGCCCGTCGCCGGTGTCCTCGACATCCTCGACAGCTACGCGTTCATCCGCACCAGCGGGTACCTGCCGGGGCAGAACGACGTGTACGTGTCGCTCAACCAGGTGAAGAAGTCCGGACTGCGGCGCGGTGACGCGGTCACGGGTGCGGTCCGCCAGCTCCGCGACGGGGACACGTCCGGCCAGGCGACCGCCGGGCGGCAGAAGTACAACGCGCTCGTGCGGCTCGACTCGGTCAACGGGACGAGCCCCGAGGAGGCGCGGACGCGTCCGGAGTTCGCCAAGCTCACACCGCTGTACCCGCAGGAGCGGCTGCGCCTGGAGAACGGCGAGGCGACCCGTCTCACCCCGCGCGTCATCGACATCGTCGCCCCGATCGGCAAGGGCCAGCGTGGTCTCATCGTCGCGCCGCCCAAGGCCGGCAAGACGATCATCATGCAGCAGATCGCCAACGCCATCACGACGAACAACCCCGAGGTCCACCTCATGGTCGTCCTCGTCGACGAGCGGCCCGAAGAGGTCACCGACATGGAGCGGACGGTCAAGGGCGAGGTCATCGCCTCGACGTTCGACCGCCCCGCGTCGGACCACACCATCGTCGCCGAGCTCGCGATCGAGCGGGCCAAGCGTCTCGTGGAGCTCGGCCAGGACGTCGTCGTGCTCCTCGACTCCCTGACCCGGCTGTCCCGCGCGTACAACCTGGCGGCCCCCGCGTCCGGGCGCATCCTCTCCGGTGGCGTCGACGCGTCGGCGCTCTACCCGCCCAAGCGGTTCTTCGGGGCGGCGCGGAACATCGAGAACGGCGGCTCGCTGACCATCCTCGCGTCCGCGCTGGTGGAGACCGGGTCCAAGATGGACGAGGTCATCTTCGAGGAGTTCAAGGGCACGGGGAACATGGAGCTCCGGCTCGCCCGCTCGCTCGCGGACAAGCGCATCTTCCCGGCGGTGGACGTCAACGCCTCGGGCACGCGCCGCGAGGAGATCCTCATGGCCCAGGACGAGCTGCGCGTCATCTACAAGCTGCGCCGCGTGATGGGCGCGCTCGACCAGCAGCAGGCGGTCGAGCTCCTCCTGGGCAAGCTCAAGGACACGAAGTCGAACGCGGAGTTCCTGCTCCAGGTGCAGAAGACGACACCGAACGGGCTCGGCGACGACGAGAACGCCGGGCGGACCTTCTGACCCCACCCCGAGAGTCCGGAGGCGCGACCGGCGGGATGATTTCCCGCCGGTCGTGCGTTCTGGCAGAATGAACCGGCCTCTGGTTCACGGGAGCGGTCCTGCTCCCGACCCAGACGCCTCGATGAAGGAGATACCCGTGAAGGCTGAGATCCACCCCGAGTACGTCGAGACCACGGTCACCTGCACCTGTGGCAACTCGTTCGTGACCCGCAGCACCCAGACCTCGGGGCACATCAGCTCCGACGTGTGCAGCGCCTGCCACCCGTTCTACACGGGCAAGCAGAAGATCCTCGACACCGGTGGCCGCGTGGCCCGGTTCCAGGCTCGCTACGGCAAGAAGCCCGAGGGCAACTAGCATCACCGCAGCGCCGGTGGGACGCCGCCGACAACCTCTCCAGGGGCAGTCGGCACGGCGACCCACCGGCGCTGTCGTGCGTCCACCGAGAGCCGCCCGACCCGAGCGAGGAAGCACACCACCATGAGCGAGTCCTTCGCGGCCGTCGAGCCGCTCCTTGCCGAGCACGCGGAGATCGAGGGACAGCTCGCCGACCCCTCCGTCCACGCCGACGCGTCGCGCGCCCGCACCCTCGGGCGCCGGTACGCCGAGCTCGGCCAGGTGGTCGCCGCCTACCGGTCGTGGCGCGAGGCCGCCGACGACGCGGAGGCCGCCCGAGAGCTCGCCGCCGACGACGCCGGGTTCGCCGCCGAGCTCCCGGCGCTCACGGAGGCCGCCGACGCGGCGAGCGAACGTCTGCGTCGCGTCCTCGTGCCGCGCGACCCCGACGACGGTCGCGACGTGATCCTCGAGATCAAGGCCGGCGAGGGCGGTGAGGAGTCGGCCCTCTTCGCGGGCGACCTGCTGCGGATGTACCTGCGGTACGCCGAGCGGCGCGGCTGGAGGACCGAGGTCATCGAAGCCACCGAGTCGGATCTCGGCGGCTACAAGGACGTCCAGGTGGCCGTCAAGGCGCGGGGCACCGTCGCCCCCGAGGATGGCGCGTGGGCCAATCTCAAGTACGAGGGCGGTGTCCACCGCGTGCAGCGCGTCCCCGTCACCGAGTCGCAGGGACGCATCCACACCTCCGCCGCAGGGGTCCTCGTCTTCCCCGAGGTCGAGGACGCCGGCGAGCTCGAGATCGACCAGAACGACCTGCGGATCGACGTCTACCGCTCGTCAGGGCCTGGCGGCCAGTCGGTGAACACGACGGACTCCGCCGTCCGCATCACGCACCTGCCGTCCGGCATCGTGGTCTCCATGCAGAACGAGAAGTCGCAGCTGCAGAACCGCGAGCAGGCCATGCGGGTGCTCCGCGCCCGGCTCCTCGCCGCCCGGCAGGAGGAGGAGGCCGCCGCCGCCAACGACATCCGCCGCTCGCAGGTCCGCACCGTCGACCGCTCGGAGCGCATCCGCACCTACAACTACCCGGAGAACCGCATAGCGGACCACCGCACCGGCTACAAGGCGTACAACCTCGACGCCGTCCTCGACGGAGACCTCGAGCCGGTCGTCCGCTCCGCGATCGACAAGGACGAGGCCGCGCGCCTCGCCGCCGCCGGGAGCTGACGTGCCCGACGTCGCTGCTCTCGTGCGCGCGGCCGAGCGGCGGCTCGCCGACGCCGGCGTCGCCTCGCCGCGCAGCGACGCGGAGACCCTCCTCGCCCACGCCACCCATGCCGACCGTGCCGACGTGGTCCGCGCAGCGGTCATGGGACGCTCCGTGGGCGCGCTCGTCCGGGCGGGAGGGCCGGGGGAGAGCCGCGCGCTCGAGGACTTCGACGTCCTCGTCGGGCGTCGCGCCGCCCGCGAGCCTCTGCAGCACCTCGTCGGGCACGCCGCGTTCCGGCACCTCGTCCTCGAGGTGGGGCCAGGAGTCTTCGTGCCCCGGCCGGAGACGGAGGTGGTCGCCCAGGTCGCCGTCGACGAGGCGCGAGCCGTCGCGACGTCCGGACGCGCGCCGCGGGTGGTCGACCTGTGCACCGGGTCCGGTGCCATCGCGCTGGCCGTGGCGACGGAGGTGGCGACGTCCGAGGTCCACGCGGTCGAGCTCGACCGCGACGCCCACGCGTGGGCGTCGCGCAACGTCGAGGGCCTCGCGCCCGGCCGCCTCCGCCTGCTCCGCGCCGACGCGCGTCGTGCCCTGGCGGACCTCGACGGGACCTGCGACGTCGTCGTGTCCAACCCGCCCTACGTGCCTCCGGACGCCGTGCCCAGGGATCCCGAGGTCGCCCGGCACGACCCGGCTGTCGCGCTCTATGGCCTCGGACCCGACGGGCTCGAGGTCCCGCGAGGGGTCACCGCCGCTGCCGCCAGGCTCCTGCGGGACGGCGGCCTGTACGTCATGGAGCACGCCGAGTCCCAGGCCGAGGCTGCCCGGAGCATGGTCCGGGCGACCGGGGCGTTCGTGTCGGTCGAGACGCGGGAGGACCTCACCGGACGCCCGCGCATGGTCGTCGGGCGTCGAAACGACGCCGCGTTCGTGGGAGACTTCCGCTCGTGAGTACGCCTGCGATCCGACCGGCACACGACCCCGGCGAGTGGGGGCCCGCCATCGACGAGGCGGTGAGCTCCGTCCAGGGTGGAGGTCTCGTCGTCCTCCCCACGGACACCGTCTACGGGATCGGCGCCGACGCGTTCAGTCCCGAGGCCGTCGCCGCGCTCCTCGCGGCCAAGGGCCGAGGCCGGCAGATGCCGCCGCCCGTCCTCGTGGCGTCGGTCCCGGTGCTCGACGCCCTCGCCGTGGAGGTGTCGGCCGACGCGCGGGCCCTCGCCGAGCGGTTCTGGCCGGGCGCGCTCACCCTGATCCTCCGGTCGCAGCCGTCCCTCGCCTGGGACCTCGGTGAGACGCGCGGGACCGTCGCCCTCCGGATGCCGGACCACCCCGTCGCTCTCGCGCTCCTCGCGCGGACGGGTCCGCTCGCGGTCTCGAGCGCCAACCTCACCGGTCGTCCCGCCGCGCTCACCGCGGTCGACGCCCACGACCAGCTGGGGGCCTCCGTCCGCGTCTACCTGGACGGCGGCACCGCACCGGGTGGGGTGGCGTCGACCATCGTCGACGCCACCGGTGACGTCCTGCGTGTCGTGCGCCCGGGGGCGCTCACGCTCGCCGAGCTCCGGGAGGTCGCCCCCGTGGAGGAGGCGGCACCCGCGGAGGAGCCCGCGCCCGCGAAGGCTCCGGCGGACGTCGTGGAGCCCGAGGACGTCGTCGAGGAGACCGAGGGCGACCGAGGGTGAGGGTCTACCTCCTCGTCATGCTCATCTCGGCGGCGACCACCTTCCTCCTCACCCCTTTCGCACGGTGGTTGGCGATCCGTCTAGGAGCCGTCACCGCCGTCCGGGCGCGTGACGTCCACACGATCCCGACGCCACGGCTCGGTGGGGTCGCCATGCTCCTAGGGATGGTCATGGCCGTGGCCTTCGCGTCCCAGATGCCCTTCCTGTCCGGGGTCTTCGCCGCCTCCGACGACGCGTGGGTGATCCTCGGTGCCGGAGCCATGGTCTGCCTGCTGGGCATCGCCGACGACGTGTGGGACCTCGACTGGATGACCAAGCTCGTGGGGCAGGTCCTCGCGGGCGGGTTCATGGCGTGGCAGGGCGTGCAGCTCGTGACGATCCCGGTGGGGGGGCTGACCATCGGCTCCGACCGGCTGTCGCTGTTCGCCACGGTGCTCGTCGTCGTCGTGGCCATGAACGCCGTGAACTTCGTCGACGGGCTCGACGGGCTCGCAGCCGGCGTGATCGCCATCGGCGGGGGAGGGTTCTTCGTCTACACCTACCTCCTGACGCAGGACGCGAGCCCCACGGACTACTCGAACCTCGCGACCGTCATCGTCTCCGCCCTCGTCGGTGCATGCCTCGGCTTCCTGCCGCACAACTTCCATCCGGCGAGGATCTTCATGGGCGACTCGGGCTCGATGCTCCTCGGGCTCACCATCGCGGCCGCCTCGATCGTCGTGACGGGCCAGATCGATCCCGAGCGCGTCTCCGGGGGCCAGAGCCTGCCCGCCTTCATCCCGATCCTCCTGCCCATGGCGGTGCTCGTCCTGCCGCTGCTCGACATGACCCTCGCCGTCGTCCGACGCATGCTCGCCGGGAAGTCACCGTTCCACCCGGACCGCATGCACCTGCACCACCGGCTGCTCGAGCTGGGGCACTCGCACACCAGGGCGGTCGTCATCATGTACCTGTGGTGCGCGGTCTTCGCCTTCGGCGGCTCCGCCCTCGTCGCGCTCCCGTGGGAGACCGTCGCCGCCGGCCTCGGTATCGCCGTGGTCGTCTCGGTCGCCCTCACCCTCGGCCCGCTGCGCGGACGCACCACCCGGACCCCTACGACCACCTCAGGAGAGAGCACACCATGACGAGTCCCGGACCGGCCGACCCACGGCCCGACGAGCCCACGCCCGCCCAGGACGGCATCCCGGTGGTCCCCGCGCACGTCACGAAGGAGATCTTCGGGGCTGCGCTGCGCGCGACGCTCCTGCTCCTCGCCGTCGTGAGCGTCGTCGGTGTCGGGGTGGGTGCGCTCGTCGCGGGGACCCCCGGCGTCTGGGGGGCGCTCCTGGGCGTCGCGATCACGCTGCTCTTCTCGGGCACGACCATCCTCTCGATGGTCTGGACGGCCGACAGGTCGCCGAGCACGACGATGGCGGTGGTCCTGGGGGCGTGGATCGCGAAGATGGCGGTGCTCGTCGTCGTGCTCGCCACGGTGGGCCAGATGGACTTCTTCCACAGGGTGGTGTTCGCGGTCGTCGTGCTCGTCGGGGTCGTCGGGTCCGCGGCGCTCGACATGTACTGCGTGGTCAGAGGGCGGGAACCGTACGTCTCGCCGCGCTGACCTCGGCCCGTCCGGGACCGTGGGGACGCTGTGGGCGGTGCGCGCCACGGATGGTGGCGCAGACGTCGACGACCGGGCGCGGCACGGCGTCCCGAGGAGGAGGGCCCATGGGTTAGGATTCTTGCGATCCATGACGGACAGGTCCGCCCTGGCCAGACCGCGACGCAGCGGACGCCGACGGACCACGACGACCAGGAGTTTGCTCTGTCCACCAACGCGACGATGACGCTGTTCGCCGCCACCGGTGAGGACGGCGGATTCCACCCCCCGTCGATCGCCGAGTTCTTCCCGTCGGCAATCTTCTTCGAGGGCACGGCCTTCGAGTTCAACCGCATCATGCTCGTCCGTGTCGTCGCCGCAGCGGTGCTCATCGCGCTGTTCGTCCTCGCGGCCCGCAAGGCGAAGCTCGTCCCCGGACGTGGCCAGAACATCGCCGAGATGGGGCTGGACTTCGTCCGCGTGAGCATCGCGGAGGAGATCCTCGGGCACAACGCGCGGCGCTACGTGCCGCTGCTGACCACCCTGTTCTTCGCGATCCTCGCGTTCAACATCACGGGCATCATCCCGTTCCTGAACATCGCCGGGACGTCGCTGATCGGGCTCCCGATCCTCATGGCCCTCTGGGTGTACGTGGTGTACCTCGCCTCGGGGATCCAGAAGTTCGGTCTGTTCGGTTACCTCAAGACCAACCTCTTCCCGCCCGGCGTGCCGTGGTTCCTCTACGTGCTCATCACCCCGATCGAGATCCTCCAGGTCTTCGTCTTCCGGCCCGTGACGCTCGCCCTGCGACTCACCGCGAACATGATCGCCGGGCACCTGCTGCTCGTGCTGTGCTTCGGTGCCACGCACTTCTTCTTCTTCGAGGCCACCGGAGCCCTCAAGGCCATGGGAGTCGTCTCCCTGGCGGCGGGCTTCGGGTTCACACTCTTCGAGATCCTCGTCGCGGTGCTCCAGGCCTACGTCTTCACGCTCCTCGCAGCGGTGTACATCTCGATGGCCGTGGAGGAGGAGCACTGATACCGGTGCCTCTCGTCCCGCACGGCCGTCCCCTCTTCTCCACCCACGCGTAGCACTCCCCACATGACGCCCCGTCCGGGGCGCCCAACGGAAGGATCACCCCAGTGGACACCACCACCACTCTCGCCGAGCTCACCGGAAACATCGCCACGGTCGGTTACGGCCTCGGCACGCTCGGCCCGGGCATCGGCCTCGGCATCCTCATCGGCAAGACCGTCGAGGGCATGGCACGCCAGCCCGAGGTCGCCGGCCAGCTCCGCACCACGATGTTCATCGGTGTGGCGTTCGTCGAGCTGCTCGCGCTCCTGGGTATCGTCGCCGGCTTCCTCTTCACCGCCTGATGTCAGCCCTGGATGCAGCCGGGGTCACCCTGGCAGCGACGGAGGGCGAGGTCGAGGGCATCAACCTGTTCATCCCGGCGGCCTACGACATCATCTGGTCCGCGGTGGTGCTCGCCGTGATCGCGTTGATGTTCAAGATGATCCTGCCGAAGTTCACGGCGATCCTCGACGAGCGGACGGCGAAGATCGAGGGCGGGCTGCACAAGGCGGAGGCCGCGCAGGCCGAGGCCGACGCCGTGCTCGCCGAGTACAAGGCGCAGCTCACCGAGGCCCGCACCGAGGCCGCGCGCATCCGCGAGGAGGCCCGCACAGAGGCCGGGCAGATCGTCGCCGAGGCGCGCACCAAGGCGTCCGAGGAGTCGGCACGGATCCTCGAGACCGCCCAGCGCCAGATCGAGGCGGAGCGCCAGCAGGCCGCCACGTCGTTGAAGAACGACGTCGGCACGCTCGCGACCCAGCTCGCGTCGAAGATCGTCGGCGAGTCCCTCGAGGACGCCGCACGTCAGTCGCGCGTCGTCGACCGTTTCCTCGACGAGCTCGAGGCGTCGTCGATGACCACCGCACCTAAGGGGAAGTGATGCGCGGGACCAGCCAGGCCTCTCTCGAGGACGTCCAGCGTCGGGTGGACCCGTCGCTGCTGGCGGCGGGGGACAGGGCACAGACCGTCGGTGAGCAGCTGTTCACCGTCGTCGACGCCTTCGACTCCTCCGGGGCGCTGCGGAGGTCCCTCGCGGACCCCTCGCGCCCCGCGGAGGACAAGGCCGGGCTGGTCCGGTCGCTCCTCTCCGGAGGTTTTGACCCGCTGACGGTGGACGTCGTCGAGGGGCTCGCCCGGAACCGGTGGTCCTCCGAGCGTGACCTCGTCGACGCGGTGTCCCTCGTCGCGGTCGGCGCGTTCCTCGCGGCCGCGCAGGCGCGCGGTGCTCTCGAGACCGTCGAGTCCGAGCTCTTCCAGATCACCCGAGGTCTGGTCACCCAGCGAGCGGTCCGTCAGGCGCTGTCCGACTCCTCCACCGAGGCGTCACGCCGCGTCCGGCTCGTCGAGGACCTCCTCGCAGGGAAGGTCGACGACGTCACGCTCGCGCTGTGCCGTCGCGCGGCAGCGGCCCCTCGGGGCGAGAGGTTCGTCCCGGCGCTCGCCCGCATCGGTGACATGGCCGCGGTGCGCCGCCGGAAGGTCGTCGCGTCCGTCACCAGCGGCTCGCCGCTCACCGGCGCGCAGCAGGACCGCCTCGCGGCACTTCTCGGCGAGGCGTACGGCAGCTCCATCCAGCTCAACGTCACCGTGGACCCGGCCGTCATCGGCGGGCTGCGCGTACAGGTCGGCTCCGACGTCGTGGACTCCACGGTGCTGTCGAGGCTCGCCGACGCCCGTCGACGACTGGCGAGCTGAACGCCACGACGCCGCACCGCCGACGGAGACGTCGGCACCAAGACATGAAAGTTCGACCGCTAACGCGGCCACGACAGGAGATAGAGCAATGGCTGAGCTGACGATCCGGCCCGAGGAGATTCGGGCCGCGCTGGACAGCTTCGTGCAGTCCTACACGCCCGAGGGCGTCGTCACCGAAGAGGTGGGCCGGGTCACCCTGGCCGGCGACGGCATCGCGCAGGTCGAGGGCCTGCCGGGCGCGATGGCGAACGAGCTGCTGCGCTTCGAGGACGGGACCCTGGGCCTCGCGCTGAACTTGGACGTGCGCGAGATCGGTGTCGTCGTGCTCGGTGAGTTCACCGGTATCGAGGAGGGCCAGGTCGTCCGTCGGACGGGCGAGGTCCTCTCCGTGGCCGTCGGCGACGGGTACCTCGGACGCGTCGTCGACCCGCTCGGCGAGCCCATCGACGGACTCGGCGAGATCGAGACCACCGGTCGTCGGGCGCTCGAGCTCCAGGCCCCTGGCGTCATGGCGCGCAAGTCCGTCCACGAGCCGCTCCAGACCGGCCTCAAGGCCATCGACGCGATGATCCCGATCGGGCGCGGACAGCGTCAGCTGATCATCGGGGACCGCCAGACGGGCAAGACCGCGATCGCGATCGACACGATCATCAACCAGAAGGCGAACTGGGAGACCGGGGACCCCACAAAGCAGGTCCGCTGCATCTACGTCGCCATCGGTCAGAAGGGCTCGACCATCGCCGCCGTGCGCGGTGCCCTCGAGGAGGCCGGCGCGCTCGAGTACACGACCATCGTCGCCGCTCCCGCGTCGGACCCCGCCGGGTTCAAGTACCTCGCGCCCTACACCGGGTCCGCGATCGGGCAGCACTGGATGTACGAGGGCAAGCACGTCCTCATCGTGTTCGACGACCTGTCGAAGCAGGCCGAGGCCTACCGTGCCGTCTCCCTCCTCCTGCGCCGCCCGCCGGGCCGCGAGGCCTACCCGGGTGACGTCTTCTACCTCCACTCCCGTCTGCTCGAGCGTTGCGCGAAGCTCTCCGACGAGCTCGGCGCAGGCTCGATGACCGGCCTTCCCGTCATCGAGACCAAGGCCAACGACGTGTCGGCGTACATCCCGACCAACGTCATCTCCATCACGGACGGGCAGATCTTCCTCCAGTCCGACCTCTTCAACGCCGACCAGCGTCCCGCCGTCGACGTGGGCATCTCGGTGTCCCGTGTCGGTGGCTCGGCCCAGGTGAAGGCCATGAAGAAGGTCTCCGGGACCCTCAAGCTCGACCTCGCCCAGTTCCGGTCGCTCGAGGCGTTCGCCATGTTCGCCTCCGACCTCGACGCCGCGTCGCGCGCGCAGCTCAACCGTGGTGCTCGGCTCCTCGAGCTCCTCAAGCAGCCCCAGTACTCGCCCTACCCGGTCGAGGACCAGGTCGCGTCCATCTGGGCCGGTACCAAGGGCAAGCTCGACGACGTCCCTGTCGAGGACGTGCGCCGGTTCGAGAGCGAGCTCATCGACCACCTGCGGCGCAACACCGACGTCCTCACGACCATCTCCACCACGGGGAAGCTCGAGAGCGACACCGAGTCGGCCCTCGAGTCCGCGGTCGAGGACTTCCGGAACGGGTTCCTCAAGGGAGACGGTTCGCCGCTCGTCGGCGGCGAGGACGCGGACGACTCGGACGCGGCCCCGGTCGAGCAGGAGCAGATCGTCCGACAGAAGAAGGCCTGACCCATGGCCGGTAATCAGCGCGTCTACAAGGCGCGGATCAAGTCGACGCAGTCGCTGAAGAAGATGTTCCGTGCCCAGGAGCTCATCGCGGCGTCCCGCATCGGCAAGGCCCGCGCCCGGGTGACGGCCTCCGAGCCGTACGCCAAGGCGATCACCCGTGCCGTCTCGGCGGTCGCGACCCACTCGGACGTCTCGCACCCGCTGACCTCCGAGCGGCCCGACGTGCCGCGCGTCGCGGTCCTGCTCATCGCGTCCGACCGCGGTATGGCCGGGGCCTACTCGGCGAGTGCCATCCGCGAGGCGGAGCGGCTCGTCGAGCGGCTCCAGGCCGAGGGCAAGGCGGTCGACCTGTACGTCAGCGGCCGCCGTGCCGTCGCGTACTACCAGTTCCGTGGCCGAGAGGTCGTCCGGTCCTGGACGGGGCAGTCCGACGCCCCGCGTCCGGAGGTCGCCGAGGACATCGCCGACACCCTCCTCGAGGCGTTCCTCGCGGAGACCGACGAGCGTCGCGTCGGCGAGCTGCACGTCGTCTACACGCAGTTCGTCAACATGGTCACGCAGCGCCCGCGCGTGATCCGCATGCTGCCGCTCGAGATCGTCGACGGGGTGACGCCCGCCGGGGAGACCTCCGCGGCCCTCCCGCTCTACGACTTCGAGCCCAGTCCGGAAGCCGTCCTCGACGCGTTGCTGCCCCGCTACGTGCGGAGCCGCATCTACAGCTGCCTCCTCCAGGCTGCCGCGTCGGAGCTCGCGTCGCGCCAGCGAGCCATGCACACCGCGACGGACAACGCCGAGGACCTCATCCGGATGTACACCCGGCTCGCCAACCAGGCGCGTCAGGGCGAGATCACCCAGGAGATCAGCGAGATCGTGTCGGGCGCCGACGCGCTCGCCGCATCCTGAACGGGCGCCGCATGACGACGCACCGCACGACCACAGCAGCTGCTACCAGCTCAGACCACGCCGGAGAGTTCTCCGGCCCTGCGAAGCGAGGCCAAGAATGACCGCCACCTCCGTCGAAGCACCGGTCGACCCCACGGGTGGGTCCGGCGTGGGCCGTGTCGCCCGCGTGATCGGCCCCGTCGTGGACATCGAGTTCCCGGCCGATGCCATCCCCGACATCTACAACGCGCTGACCGTCGAGATCGACCTCAGCGCCCAGGGCGAGAGCGAGAAGCCCTTCACCCTGACGCTCGAGGTCGCCCAGCACCTCGGCGACTCCCTCGTCCGTGCCATCGCGCTCAAGCCCACCGACGGGCTCGTCCGCGGCGCCGTCGTCACCGACACCGGCGCCCCCATCAGCGTGCCCGTCGGCGACGTCACCAAGGGCCATGTCTTCGACGTCACCGGCGAGGTCCTCAATGCCAAGCCCGGCGAGGTCATCGAGGTCAACGAGCGGTGGCCCATCCACCGCAAGCCGCCGGCGTTCGACCAGCTCGAGTCGAAGACCACCATGTTCGAGACCGGGATCAAGGTCATCGACCTCCTCACCCCCTACGTCCAGGGTGGGAAGATCGGCCTCTTCGGCGGTGCCGGCGTCGGCAAGACGGTCCTCATCCAGGAGATGATCTACCGCGTCGCCAACAACCACAACGGTGTGTCCGTCTTCGCCGGCGTCGGCGAGCGGACCCGTGAGGGCAACGACCTCATCGAGGAGATGACGGACTCCGGGGTCATCAAGCAGACAGCTCTCGTGTTCGGCCAGATGGACGAGCCGCCGGGCACGCGTCTGCGCGTCGCCCTCTCCGCCCTCACCATGGCGGAGTACTTCCGTGACGTCCAGAAGCAGGACGTCCTGCTGTTCATCGACAACATCTTCCGCTTCACGCAGGCCGGGTCCGAGGTCTCCACCCTCCTCGGGCGCATGCCGTCGGCCGTCGGCTACCAGCCGAACCTCGCCGACGAGATGGGTCAGCTCCAGGAGCGCATCACGTCCACCCGTGGTCACTCCATCACGTCGCTCCAGGCCATCTACGTGCCCGCCGACGACTACACCGACCCGGCACCGGCCACGACCTTCGCGCACCTCGACGCCACCACGGAGCTGTCGCGTGAGATCGCCTCGCGCGGTCTGTACCCGGCCGTCGACCCGCTCGCGTCGACCTCGCGCATCCTCGACCCGCGCTACGTCGGCCAGGACCACTACGACACCGCGACGCGCGTCAAGCAGATCCTCCAGCGCAACAAGGAGCTGCAGGACATCATCGCGATCCTCGGTGTCGACGAGCTCTCGGAGGAGGACAAGACGGTCGTCTCGCGCGCCCGCCGCATCCAGCAGTTCCTCTCGCAGAACACGTACATGGCCGAGCAGTTCACCGGCGTGGCGGGCTCCACGGTCCCCATGTCGGAGACCATCGAGGCGTTCTCCAAGATCGCCGACGGCGAGTTCGACCACATCTCCGAGCAGGCCTTCTTCAACATCGGTGGCCTCGAGGACCTCGAGCGCAACTGGGCTCGCATCCAGAAGGAGTACGGCGTCTGAGACGTCCGTCCTGCAGGGCCCTGCCGAGATCGATCTGAGGAGTACACGTGGCACAACTTGAGGTGGACCTCGTCGCCGCCGACCGCAAGGTCTGGTCCGGGACGGCCAAGCAGGTCAGCGCGCCTGCGGCCGAGGGTGAGATCGGCATCCTCGCCGGCCACTCGCCGCTGCTCTCGGCGCTCCGCGCCGGGCGGGTGTCGATCACCGCGGCCGACGGTTCCGCGATCACGGCGGGGATCTCCGGCGGGTTCCTCTCCGTCGACGAGGACGCCGTGACGATCGTCGTGGACTCCGCCGACCTCGACGTCTCGATCGGCTCCGCCAGCCGCTGAGGCAGCGGAGGAGCGGGCGGACACGTGGACATCCTGCTCTGGTCGCTGGGAGCACTCCTCGTCGGAGTGCTCCTGGTGGCCGTCGCAGGATTCCTCCGTCTCCGCGCGCTCTCCGGCTACATCGGCTCGTTCGAGTCGTCCGTACGGCTCACCGGCCCCACCGCGAAGCCCGACCGCTGGCGGTCGGGCTTCGCCGTCTACCGCGCCGACCGCCTCGTCTGGTGGCGGGCCCGGTCGCTCCGCGGACGCCCGCGGCACGAATGGTCCCGCGAGCTCTTCGTCATCACCGGGCGCGTCCCCCTCGACCAGGCAGGACAGCCGGACCTCTACCTGGTCCAGTGCCGCTGCGCCGGGCAGGCCTTCGACCTCACCATGTCGTCCGGCGCCTATTCCGGTCTCGCCTCATGGCTCGAGAGCGCCCCACCCAACGTCCGTAACGTCGTCGTCTGAGCACCCGGCTCGACGACCCACCCCCTGAGGAGGGACCGTGCGTCTCGTCGTCGCCCGGTGCTCGGCCCACTACACCGGTCGGCTCTCGGCACACCTGCCCCTCGCCACACGTCTCATCGTCGTCAAGGCGGACGGCAGCGTCCTCCTCCACTCCGACGGCGGCTCCTACAAGCCGCTCAACTGGATGAGCCCGCCCTGCGCCATGGCGGTCACGGCGCCGGACGACGCCGCCCTCGAGCGCGGCGTCACCCAGGTGTGGGCGGTCCAGCACGCCAAGAGCGACGACCGCCTCGAGATCGAGCTCCACGAGATCCATCACGACTCCGCCCACGACCTCGGGATCGATCCCGGGCTCGTCAAGGACGGGGTCGAGGCGCACCTCCAGGCCATGCTCGCCGCGCAGATCGAGCTCGTCGGCAGCGGGCACACCCTGGTGCGGCGCGAGTACCCCACGGCCATCGGGCCCGTCGACATCCTGGCGCGTGACGCGTCCGGGGCCGCGGTTGCCATCGAGATCAAGCGGCGGGGCGACATCGACGGCGTCGAGCAGCTCACCCGCTACCTCGAGCTCCTCAACCGTGACCCCCACCTCGCACCCGTGCGGGGCGTGTTCGCAGCGCAGGAGATCAAGCCCCAGGCGCGGGTGCTGGCGACCGACAGGGGCATCTCGTGCCTCGTCCTCGACTACGACGCCATGCGCGGCGTCGACGACGTCGACTCCCGCCTCTTCTGACACCGGGCGAGGCCACCGCGCCTCGCCCGGGACCGCGCTCAGACGAAGCGCACCTCGGTCAGTCTCGCGGCTCCACCCAGCTCCACGCGCACGCATGTGCCCGCCTCGGCGCCGCCGGGCGCGAGGCCAGGCCCCGCAGAGCCGTCCAGGTCATGTAGGTCATCCAGGTCGACCAGGACCTCGGCCCACTCGTGCCGACCGCCCCCCGCGGGCACGTCGAGCCGCGGCGAGCCGCCGACGGCGACCCACGCGGGTCCCGACGCCGAGCGGGCCACCACGAGGGCCACGCTCCGGACGCCGTCCAGGTCGAGGCCCGCGAGCTCGACCCACCCACGCCCCCGTCCAGGAGCGACATCCAGCGCCTCGCCGGCGAGGAGCGTCCGCTCCGCGATGCGCACGTCGTGCCACGCGTCGAAGTCGACGGCACGGACGGTGCGCCCGAGAGCGGAGACGGGCGCCACGGGATCACCCGTCACCTCGAGGGGGACCGTGGAGCGCAGGTCACGGCTCGAGAGCCCGACGCCCAGGTCGTACGCTCCCGGCTCGACGCGCAGCGTGTGCGACCGGACGTCCCACACGGACAGTGCGCGGTCGTCGACCGCCACCGTCACCGTGCGACGCTCGCCCGGTGCGAGATCGACACGCGCGTACCCGGCGAGACGACGGACAGGCACGACCAGGCGGTGCGCCCGGGCGGAGGCGTACACCTGGACGACCTCGTGGACAGCCCGCGGACCGGTGTTGGTGACCTCGACGACGACCGTGCGCCCGTCGAGGCGAGCAGGCCCGAGCTCCACCGTGCTGTAGGTGAGACCGTGACCGAACGGGTACAGCGGCGGGGCGTCGCGGTACCAGTAGGTGGACCGGCCGTCGATGACGTCGTAGTCGAGCACGTCACCGAGGTCGGCGCCGTCGGCCACCCACTCCTGGGCGAGGCGGCCCGCTGGCTCCTCCTCACCCACGAGGACGGCTGCCAGCCCGGCGCCGTGCTCCTGCCCCCCGTGGCTCGACCACACGACCGCGGAGGCCTCGTGCTCCACGCCGCCGAGCGCGTACGGGTAGCTCGAGGTGATGGACAGCACGGCGTGCGGGTTGGCCTCCCGGGCGGCACGCCACACGGCGTGCGCGGCCCTCGGGAGCTCGAGGCCGGGGCGGTCCTCGGTCTCCCGCCCGAGGACGTGCGGGTCGTTGCCCACGGCCACGACCACCACGTCCGCGGCAGCGGCCGCCTCGGCGACCGCGACCTCGCCCGAGGACAGCGTGCGCAGGTCGAAACGGTCCGCGCCGGTGAGGGTGGGGGAGTCGGCGACGACCACGCCCGAACCGTGCTGGACGTGGAGCCATCGGCCGGACGCCACGTGAAGCACGGACCACGTGCCGTCGTCGTGGCGATGGAGACGGAACGTCTCCTGCGCGACCCACCCGCCGACGCGATCGGCGGTCGCGCGGAGGATCCAGGACCCGCCCGTGACGAGCGCGCCCGTCGCGGAGCTCCGCAGGGTGACGACACCCTCGCCCCAGTCGGTGACCTCGAGGGTGCTGTCCGACGAGCACGTGGGGTCGTCCGCGACGAGAGTGCCCTCGGACCGCACCGCGACGTAGCGCCCGGTGGTCCGTGAGCGCAGCGCGACACGGTCGGCACCGTCGGTGACGGTCACCTCCGTGCCCGGGAGGAGGGCGTCGAGCGAGGTGCCTAGCCCGGTGAGGTACGGGGGGGTGCCGGAGTACCAGTCGTGGAGGGTGCGCTCCGCGAGGGGGCCGACCACGGCCACGCTCCTGGGCGCGGCGCCGGCGGTGGGGCGCAGCGGGAGGATCCCGTCGTTCTGCAGGACGACGACGGACCTCGCGACGGCCCGACGTGCGAGGGCGCGGTGCTCGGGCAGGTCGACCGCTTCGGCGCCGATGCTGCGGTACGGGTCGTCGTCGGGGGAGAGCTCGCCGGTGCGCTCGCGGAGCTCGAGCAGACGCAGGACGGCGCGGTCGATGTCGGCCACGGTGACGAGGCCCTCGTCGAGCGCGGCCTGCATCCGGCTCACGGTCGGGCCGGCGTCGGTGTCGTTGTCCGTGAAGGAGTCGACCCCGGCGAGGAGCGCGGCAGCGTGCGACTCGGTGTGCGTCGCGAAGTAACGCTCGCCGTCGACGAGGTTCGTGGGGGCCCCGGCGTCGGAGACGACCGCGAGAGACCCGGTGGTCCAGCTGCGCAGCTCGTCGAGCAGCTCGCGGGAGACGTGGCAGGGCCGTCCGTTGACGAGGTTGTAGGCGGGCATCACGGCACCGACGACTCCCGCCTCGATCGGTCCCCGGAAGGCGGGGAGCTCGTACTCGTGGAGCACGCGAGGGCGCATCTGCGAGGACGTGACGGCGCGGTCGACCTCGTTGTTGTAGGCGAGGAAGTGCTTGAGCGTGGGCACGGTCTTCCACACGGTGGGGTGGGTCCCGCGCAGCCCACGGGAGTAGGCCGTCGCGAGGTCAGCCGTGAGGTGGGGGTCCTCGGAGTACCCCTCCTCGTTGCGTCCCCACAGCGGATGGCGCAGCGGGTTGACGACCGGTGCCCACACGTTGAGGCTCACGGAGGGGTCGGCGGCATGCTTGGCGCGGACCTCGGTGGCGACGGCGTCGCCCACCTTCTCGAGGAGGTCGAGGTCCCAGGTCGCGGCGAGGCCGACGGGCTGGGGGAAGACGGTGGCGGTGCCGAGCCAGGAGACGCCGTGGAGCGCCTCCGTGCCGGTGCGGAAGGGGGCGAGACCGAGCCGGGGCACCCCCGGGGTGACCTGGTGGAGGAGCGCGAGCTTCTCGTCGAGCGTGAGGAGGGCGAGGAGGTCGCGGGGGGTGCGTGCCGCGGGACGGACGTCGTCGTCGGTCGGGTGGTTCACGGTGAGGTCCTTCGGGTCGGAGTGACGCACACGCTAGCGCTCGAAACGGTTCGATGCACACATGGCCGCGCGGCCGGGCAGGTGGCGGGTGGCCCGTCGTGAGCTCGGTGGCGCTGGGGCGGTTGGTCCGAGTACCCATGATTCGTCCAGGTCCATGGGTGATGCTTGTCACCCGGGGTGAGGGTGACGTAGAGTCCGTGTCGTCGAATCGCTTCGACGAGTTCGACGATGATCGACCGGAAGGCACGAGGGAGTGCCAGGCACGCCGACGTGCCGCGGACCCACGAAGGAGTGAAGGACGCCCCATGAACACGAACCAGGACCGCCAGCGGCTCATGAATGCCCCGATCAACCGCCGATCGTTCCTCGGGATGCTCGCCGCAGGCGCGGCGGTGGTCGGGGTGCCCTCCCTCCTCACCGCGTGCGGAGGTACCGCGAGCACGGGCTCGACGAACGTCGGTGGCATCGCGACCACCACCGACCATCTCCCGACGTACGTCCCCATCACCTACGCCGAGCCCGACTACCCGAGCGTCAACGGATCGCTCCCCGGGTTCGAGAAGATCCCCGAGGAGTTCGTGCAGTCGGTGGACGCGCCTCCGGGCAAGGGCTCGTCGTTCACGGCGATGACCCCGCTCTGGGGGACGCCGCCGCCCACGACCGGCAACCAGTACTACGAGGCCGTCAACGAGATGCTCGGCTCCACGCTCACCTTCCAGATCGCGGACGGCAACGAGTACGGCACCACCCTCGCGACGGCGCTCGCGGCCCCGAAGGACCTCCCGGACTGGGTGAGCGTGCCGACGTGGAACATCCCGCCGCGCTTCGCGTCCGAGGTCGTCCCCAACGTCTTCCAGGACCTCACGCCCTACCTCGCGGGCGACAAGGTGAAGAAGTGGCCCAACCTCGCGAACATCCCCACCGCGGCCTGGAGCTACTCGAGCTTCGACGGGAAGCTCTACGGTCTGCCGTTCCCCACCGGCGTCATCAACGACTCGATCTTCTACCGGGACGACATCCTCTCCGAGCTCGGGATCACACCGGACGTGAAGAACGGGCAGGACCTCATCGACCTCATGGTCGAGCTCACCGACCCGGGCGCCAAGCGTTACGGGGCTCACGACATGTGGACCGCAGCCACGCTCATCCACTCCGTGGTGCCCAAGTGGAAGCTCACCGACGACGGGAAGCTCCTGCACCGCGTCGAGACCGACGAGTACCGGGAGGCGCTCGAGTGGAACGCCGCGGTCTTCGCATCGGGCGCCGTCCACCCGGACGTCGACAACACGTGGGGCAAGCAGCTCTTCTGGGACGGCGAGGTCGTCGTCATCAACGACGGTCTCGGGTCGTGGCACGAGAACCTCGCCCAGATGCTCGGCACGAACCCGAACTGGTCGCAGACGCCGTTCCCGCCCTTCGGTGCCGACGGGAACGATCCCACGTACTACAAGGGCAACCCCTGCAGCATCTTCTCCTTCCTCAAGAAGACCGACGACGAGGCCCGCGTCACCGAGCTCCTCGACCTCGCGAACGTCCTCGCCGCCCCGTTCGGGACGACGGAGTACGACCTCATCGCCAACGGCGTCGAAGGTGTCCACTTCACCCGCGGGTCCGACGGGCTGCCGGTGCCGACCGAGCTCGCGGCGAGCGAGATCCAGCCGACGTACATGTTCCTCGTCGACGGTCCCGAGGCCAACGCGAAGGTCCAGTACCCCGGCTTCGTGAAGGAATCCTCGGAGTTCACGCAGCTCGCCGCAAGCTACGCGGTGGAGCCGGTCTTCTGGGGCCTGCAGATCAGCGAGCCCGACCAGTACGCCTCGATCGGTCAGCCGTTCGAGGACCTCGAGAAGGACATCTCCCGCGGCCGCAAGTCGCTCTCCGACCTCGACGCGGCCATCGAGACGTGGCGGTCCGCCGGCGGTGAGGAGCTGCGCACGTTCTACCAGGGCATCCTGGACGAGTCGTGAGCCTCTCCACCGACGAGCGCGCCGAGCAGGCACGGACCGGGGCGGCGCCCGAGCGCCGCCCCGTGGTCCAGCGGAAGATCTCGCTCGCCACCCGGTTGAAGCGAGACCGGTCGATGCTGCTCATGACGGTGCCCGCCGTCGCGCTGCTCGTCCTCTTCGCCTACATCCCGATGCTCGGCAACGTCATCGCGTGGCAGAAGTTCTCGCCCTACACGGGCTTCCTCTACAGCCCGTGGGTGGGGTGGGAGAACTTCGTGCGCGTGTTCTCCAACCCGCAGTTCATCAACGCGGTCGAGAACACGTTGACGATCACGCTCTTCCAGCTGGTGTTCTTCTTCCCGGTGCCGATCGTCCTCGCGCTGCTCCTCAACTCGGTCCTCAGCCCGCGGCTGAAGACGTCCATCCAGGCGATCGTCTACCTGCCGCACTTCTTCTCGTGGGTGCTCGTCATCACGATCTTCCAGCAGATGTTCGGTGGCGCCGGCCTCATCTCCCAGGTGCTGCGTGCCGCTGGTCGCGAGCCCCTGACGATCATGAGCAACCCGGACACGTTCCTCCTGCTCATCACGTCGCAGGCGATCTGGAAGGACGCGGGCTGGGGCATCATCATCTTCCTCGCGGCCCTGAGCACGGTCGACCCGTCGCAGTACGAGGCCGCGGCCGTGGACGGTGCGGGACGGTGGCGCCGCATGTGGCACATCACCCTCCCGGCGCTGCGCCCGGTGGTCATCCTCCTGCTCATCCTGCGGCTCGGCGACGCGCTCACCGTCGGTTTCGAGCAGCTGTACCTGCAGCGGGACGCGGTGGGTGCGGCGACGTCGGAGGTCATCGACACCTACGTCTACTTCCAAGGTGTCCAGTACGGCGACTGGGGCTTCGCGGCGGCCGCAGGTCTCATCAAGGGCATCGTGAGCCTCGCGCTCGTGCTCGGCGCCAACAAGCTCGCCCACGTCTTCGGCGAGGCAGGAGTGTACAAGCGATCATGAGCAACGCGACGAGCGAGGTCACCCGGCCTCTCGACACCATCACGCAGGGCAAGCCCCCGGTCCGTCGGCGCCGCAGGTCCAAGCACCGGCCGGCGTGGGAGGAGCCGGCCACCCCGGTCGGGCTCGCCCTCAAGGGCATCGCGCTGACGATCGTCGCCGGGGTGGTCCTCGTGCCCCTCTACTCGATCGTCCTCACCTCGATCTCCTCGAAGCGGACGATCTCCGAGGCGGGCGGCATGGTCTTCGTGCCGGGGGAGATCACCTTCGACGCGTACGTCCAGCTGATCAATGGCGGGGTGGTCGGGCGCGCTGCACTGGTGAGCATCGGCATCACCGTGGTGGGGACCATCATCTCGACCGTGGTGTCCGCGATGGCGGCCTACGGCCTGTCGCGGCCGGGCACCGTGTGGCACCGGCCCATCCTGTTCCTGTTCCTCATCACCATGTTCTTCGGCGCGGGGCTCATCCCGACGTACCTGTGGGTGAGCCAGCTGGGGCTGATCGACAGCTACTGGGCGCTCATCCTCCCGGGGGCGGTGTCGGCGTTCAACGTCCTCATCATGCGGAACTTCTTCATGGGGATCGACAACGGGATCATCGAGGCGGCGCGGATCGACGGGGCGAGCGACTGGCGCATCCTGTGGCAGATCGTCATGCCGATCTCGCGGGCGGTCACTGCCGTCATCGCCCTGTTCTACGGGGTGGGGTACTGGAACGCGTTCTTCAACGCCGTCCTCTACATCCGGGACACGGAGAAGTGGCCGTTGCAGATGGTGCTGCGCTCCTACGTGCTGCAGGGCCAGCCGATCCCCGGGTCGGCCGGGACGAGCGTGGACGTCGCGACGGGCGACATCGCGACGCTGGCGGTGAAGATGGCCGTCATGGTCCTCGCGCTGGTCCCCGTGCTCCTCGTCTACCCCTTCGTCCAGCGGAACTTCGCGAAGGGCGTGATCTTCGGGGCCATCAAGGGCTGACCACAGCTCACCGACCGTGGGGCCCCGTGCTCCCGCGGTCGGTGAGCTGTGGCGTGAGCAGCCGCGTCTCGGCAGGCTGGTCGTGGTCCAGGCGGGCCATGGCCATCTCGACCGCGACCCGGCCGATGGTCAGGGCCGGGATGTCGATCGAGGTGAGCGGCACGGGCTGACCCTCGGCCACGTCAGCGGGGCACAGCGCCACGACGGAGAGGCCGTCGGGGATCCCACGGCCTGCCTCCCGGAGCGCGGAGACGACGTAGGGGAGCGCCACCTCGTTGTGGACGACGAGGCCGGTCACGTCGGGCATCTCGGCGAGGAGCGCGTCGACCGCGGTGCGCGCACCGGTCTGGGACGACTCGCAGGGCACGGTGACGACGTCCACGTCGAGCTCGGCTGCCTCGGTCCGGAACCCCCGGACGAGGCGCTCCGCGTACGACGTGTGCCGCTCGAGCACCCCGTGCGGCGAGCCGAGGAGCCCGACGCGGCGGTGGCCGTGCCCGGCGAGGTGCTCCACCGCGGCGCGCCCGGCGCCCTCGAAGTCGAGGTCCACGCAGCTGAAGCCCTGCGTGTGGCGGGGCAGCCCGATGAGGATGGTGGGCTGCTTGATGCCGGTGAGCAGGGGGATGCGCGGGTCCTCGGCCTCGATGTCCATCATGATGAGGGCGTCCACCATGGAGCCGCTCGCCACCCGGTCGAGGCCCGCGGCGTCGTCCTGCGTCAGGAGCAGGACGTCGTGCTCGAACGCCCGGGCGCTCGTGACGACGCCGGTGACGAACTGCATGATGACGTTGACGTTGACGTCGGCTCGCAGCGGTGCCATGAGCGCGATGACGTTGGTGCGGCTCGAGGCGAGCGCCCGCGCGCCGGCGTGGGGTCGGTAGCCGAGCTCCCGGATGGCCTTCTCGACGCGGTGACGCGTGGGCGCGGAGATGGGGCGCTTGCCGCTGAGGACGTAGGAGACCGTGGAGGTGGAGACGCCTGCGGTGCGGGCGACGTCGTCGATGGTTGCCACGGTGCTCCTCGTGTCCGGTGGTGCGGGCGCAGGAGCGCCGGTCGGGGTCAGCCTAGTGTTCGGGCGCGGTCCGGGGTTCGAGGTCCGGCCCGAGGACGACGGGTGTGGTGCCGGCGAGGTCGATCGTGACGGTCCGGTCGCCCCAGCGCAGGTCGGTGCGGCGGGGTCGCGCCGAGACGAGCCGGACCCGCGTCGGCGCGCCGCGCGCCCACTCGACGTCGACGACGACGTCATGACGGGCGCGCAGGCCCCGCACGGAACCGGCGGGCCAGGCCGACGGCAGGGCGGGGAGCAGGTCGATCCGGCCCTCGTGGCTCTGCACGAGCATCTCGACGATGCCGGCCACGAGGCCGAGGTTGCCGTCGATCTGGAAGGGCGGGTGCGCGCTGAAGAGGTTCGGGTAGAGGCCGCCACGATGGGCGGGCCCGCCCTCCCCGTCGGCCGCGAGAGCGGGGCGCAGGCAGCGGCCGAGGGTCTCGTGCGCCTGCTCGGCGTCGCGGAGGCGGGCCCACAGCGCGAGCCGCCAGGCGAGGGCCCACCCGGTGGACTCGGGTCCGCGGAGCTCGAGGGTGCGGCGTGCTGCCGCGGCGAGGCCCGGGTGCGTCCCGGGGCCGATCTGCCCGAGCGGGTAGACACCGACGAGGTGGGAGGTGTGCCGGTGCTCGGGCTCGGCCTCCGCGAGGTCCTCGGCCCACTCGAGGAGCTCGCCCCGGGGGCCGACGCGCGGGTCGGGGAGCGCGGCGACGGCCGACTCGAGCGCCGGCAGCCAGTCGGGTGCGGAGCCGAGGGCGTCGGCGGCCTGCCGCACCCGGAGGACGAGGTCCCGGACGAGGGCGACGTCCATGGTGGACGACGTGGTGGCCGCGGCCGGGGCGCCGTCAGGGGCCACGTAGCGGTTCTCGGGAGACGTCGAGGGGACGGTGCGGGTCGCGCCGGGACCGCGTGCGGGGTCCGCGACCACCCAGTCCGCGACGAAGCGGGCGCACGACGCGAGGACGGGCCACGCGTCCCTGAGGTGCGCGACGTCGCCGGAGAACTCGTGGTGGTCCCACAGGTGGCGGGCGAGCCACACCCCGCCGAGGGGCCACCACGCCCAGGAGACGTCGCCGTCGCCCGCGCCGACCGTGGCGGCGTGCCCCCAGGCGTCGGAGTTGTGGTGGAGCACCCACCCGTCGGCTCCGTAGAGGTGGCGCGCGGCCTCGCGGGCCGGGCCCTGCGCCGCACGGGTGAGCCAGCGCAGGAGCGGTTCGTGGCATTCGGCGAGGTTGGCGGTCTCCGCGGGCGAGTAGTTCATCTCGGTGTTGATGTTCAGCGTGTAGTTGGAGCTCCACGGCGCGGGCAGCTCGTCGTTCCACAGGCCCTGGAGGGACAGCGGGTTGGCGTCGGGGTGGTACCCGGACACGAGGACGTACCGGCCGAAGTGGAAGGCGAGGGCGGCGCTTACCGCGGTGGACGGTCCCGTCCTGTCGGTCTCGTGCGCGTCGTCGGGACCGTGCTCCCCGGCGGGCTCGTGGAGGGTGAGCTCCGTCCGGTCGTAGAGGGCCCGGTGAGCGGCGGCGTGCCGGGCATGGCCCGTGGCGCTCCCCTCGGCGGCGACCCGGGCGGCGCGGCCGTGGAGGTCCTGCAGGAGGGCGTCGACCGCCACGTCGTCGCCGACACCCGGGGCAACCCCGGCGGCGAGGACGACGACCAGGCGGTGGCCGTGCGGCAGCCGGTGCCGGGCGGTCGCCCCGGCGACGTCGCCGCCGCCCGGCAGGTGCGGTCCGGGGGGCGTCGGTCCGGTGCCCGACGCGTCGTCCTCGACGGCG
>NZ_JAEINH010000016.1 GCF_016342785.1 Sanguibacter suaedae | reverse complement strand
ACCGATGAGCCCACGGACGAGCCGACCGACCCGGCGCCGGGTGCCACGTGCGACGTCGCGTACACGACGAACGACTGGAACACCGGGTTCACCGCGTCGGTGACCATCACCAACACCGGCACCACCGCGCTGACCGGCTGGAACCTCGCCTTCCAGTTCCCCGCCGGCCAGCAGATCACCCAGGCCTGGTCCAGCCAGGCCACCCAGAGCGGTGACCAGGTCACCCTGACCAACGCCGGCTGGAACGGGACCCTCGCACCTGGGGCCAGCACCACCCTCGGGTTCAACGGCACCCACGGCGGCACCAACACCGCACCCACGACCTTCACGGTCAACGGCACCACCTGCGACTAGCACCACCACCGGCGAGGCACCGCCCCGCCCACCACAGGAGCCGTGGTCCCACCCAGGGACCACGGCTCCTTCCCATCGGGGCGCACGACGCCCACAGCACGAGACAGGACGGACGTCATGAACGGAACAGCACCACGACGATGGTCGCGGGTGGCCGCGGTCCTCGGCAGCGCGCTCGTCGCAGGGAGCCTCCTCGCTCCCGTCCTCACCGCACCGGCCTCGGCGGCCGACCGCGAACCGCTCCGCGACGCTGCGGAGCGCACGGGCCGCACCGTCGGGGTGGCCCTCGCCCCGCACCTCCTCGACGACCCCGCCTACCGGTCCGTCGCAGAGCGCGAGTTCTCCCTCGTCGTCGCCGAGAACGCGATGAAGTGGGACTCCACCGAGCCCAACCGCGGGACGTTCACGTGGGGCGGGGCGGACGAGGTCGCGCAGTTCGCGGCCGACAACGACGCCGAGCTCTACGGCCACACCCTCGTGTGGCACTCCCAGCTCCCCTCGTGGGTCTCCGCCATCACGGACCCCGACGACCTCAGGACCGCCATGACGGAGCACGTCAGCGCCGTCGCCGGCCGGTACGCGGGCGACGTCACCGCATGGGACGTCGTCAACGAGGCCTTCGAGGGCGACGGGACACGACGCCGGTCGGTCTTCCAGGAGCGCCTCGGCGACGGGTACATCGAGGACGCCTTCCGTGCCGCACGGGCCGCCGACCCGGACGCCCGCCTGTGCATCAACGACTACAGCACCGACGGGATCAACGCGAAGAGCACCGCGATCTACGAGCTGGTCCGCGACTTCCTCGCCCGCGGCGTCCCCATCGACTGCGTCGGGTTCCAGTCGCACCTCATCGTCGGGCAGGTCCCGTCCTCCATGGAGGCGAACCTCCGGCGGTTCTCCGACCTCGGGATCGACGTACGGATCACCGAGCTGGACATCCGGACGACCACACCGCCGACACCCGCAGCGCTGGAGCGCCAGGCGGCCGACTACCGCACCGTCGTCGAGGCCTGCCTCGCGGTCACCCGCTGCGACGGCGTGACCCTGTGGGGGGTGTCGGACGCGAACTCCTGGATCCCCGGGGTGTTCCCAGGACAGGGCGCAGCCCTCCTCTGGGACGAGGACTACGCGACCAAGCCGGCGTACACCGCCGTCGCGGACGCTCTCGGTGCCGGCACCGTCGACCCGGGTCCGGACCCGACCGAGGAGCCCACCGATCCAGGTCCGGACCCCGACCCGACGGGTCCGCCGGCGACCTCCACCTGCGAGGTGGCGTTCACCCGGCACGCCTGGGACACCGGGTTCACGGCCGCCCTGACGTTCACCAACACGGGGACCGAGCCCCTCACCGGGTGGTCGCTGACCTTCGACATGCCCGCGGGCCAGTCCCTCACGCAGGGGTGGTCGGGAACCTGGTCGCAGACCGGCCGCACGGTCACCGTGGCGGCCCCCGCATGGGCGACGGACGTCGCCCCGGGCGGCAGCGTCAGCACGGGCTTCAACGCCTCCCACTCCGGGGACGCGTCGGTGCCGGAGACCTTCGAGGCGAACGGCGTCGCCTGCGCCGTCCGCTGACGGGGAGCACCTAAACGATTCGGACGGTAGGCATCGTCGAAGCGCTTCGCTACCCTCGTGTCACCGCCGGGCGCGCTCACACCCGCCTGCGCGCTCGCCCTGCCGAGCAGGGCGAGCACCACACCGCCAGACACGAAGGAGTGACGCGGATGCGTGTTCTACCTGCTGTCGTACCTCTCACAGCGCTCGGCCTGCTCGTCGGGGGGCTCGGTGCCACAGCCGCACCGAGCCCCCTGGCCCCGGCCGCCGCCAGCACCTCGACCTCGGGGTACGAGTGGGGCAACGTCGAGATCGTCGGTGGAGGGTTCGTCCCCGCCATCATCTTCAACCAGTCCGAACCGGGCCTCGCCTACGCCCGCACCGACATCGGGGGCGCGTACCGCCTCGACGTCAGCACGCAGCGGTGGGTGCCGCTCCTCGACCACGTCGGCTGGGACGACTGGGGGCACAGCGGAGTGCTCAGCCTCGCCACCGACGCCGTCGACCCGGACCGCGTCTACGCGGCCGTCGGGACCTACACGAACAGCTGGGACCCGAACAACGGTGCCATCCTGCGCTCGACCGACCGGGGCGAGACCTGGGAGACGACCGACCTACCGTTCAAGGTGGGTGGCAACATGCCGGGCCGCGGCATGGGCGAACGCCTGCAGATCGACCCGAACGACAACTCCGTCCTCTACTACGGCGCCGAGAGCGGCAACGGTCTGTGGCGCAGCACCGACTTCGGCGTCACCTGGTCGCAGGTGACCGAGTTCCCCAACGTCGGCAACTACGTCCAGGACCCGAGCTACGACTACACGGCCGACAACCAGGGCGTCACGTGGGTGACGTTCGACCCGTCGACGGGCACCCCCGGGAACCGGACCCAGACCGTCTACGTCGGTGTCGCCGACAAGGAGAACACCGTCTACCGCTCCACCGACGGCGGCACAACCTGGGAGCGCGTCCCCGGCCAGCCCACCGGCTTCCTCGCCCACAAGGGCGTCATCGACGCGGAGGGCCAGCAGCTGTACATCGCCACGTCGGACACCGGCGGACCCTACGACGGCGCCTCGGGCGACGTGTGGCGCCTCGACCTCGCGACCGACGAGTGGACCAACGTCTCCCCCGTGCCCTCGACGAGCGCCGACTCCGCGTTCGGGTACAGCGGCCTGACGATCGACCGGCAGGACCCGGACACCCTCATGGTCGTCACGCAGCTCCAGTGGTGGCCGGACATCAACATCTACCGCTCGACGGACCGCGGTGAGACGTGGAGCCCCATCTGGGAGTGGGCCGCGTACCCGGAGCGCACCCTGCGGTACACCCAGGACATCAGCGGGGCGCCCTGGCTCGACTTCGGGCGTGCACCCGCACCGCCGGAGCCCAGCCCCAAGCTCGGCTGGATGACCGAGTCCTTCGAGATCGACCCGTTCGACTCCGACCGCTTCTTCTACGGGACCGGTGCGACCGTCTACGGCGGCACCAACCTCACGGACTGGGACGACGGCGGGACCGTCGACATCTCCGTCAAGGCCCAGGGCATCGAGGAGACCGCGGTCCTCGACCTCGTGGCGCCCCCGGGCGGCGCCGAGCTCATCTCCGGGCTGGGTGACATCGGCGGGTTCGTCCACGACGACATCACCGAGGTCCCGGACCAGATGTACGCACAGCCGTACCACGGCGCCGTGCACAGCCTCGACTACGCCGAGCTCTCCCCCACGACGGTCGTCCGCGTGGGCCAGGGCGTCGACGGCGAGGTCGACTCGCACATCGGTGTGTCGACGAACGGCGGCGACAGCTGGTTCGCGGGACAGCAGCCCGCGGGTGTCACCGGAGCGGGGACGGTCGCGGTCAACGCGGACGGCAGCCGCATCGTCTGGAGCCCCGAGGGTGCCGACGTCCACGTCTCGACGACGCTCGGGTCCAGCTGGACCGCGACGACCGGGCTCCCGCAGGGCGCGCGCGTCGAGGCGGACCGGGTGAACCCGGAGACGTTCTACGCCGTGCACGCGGGGACGTTCTACACGAGCACCGACGGGGGGGCGACCTTCACGGCCTCGGCCGCGACCGGGCTCCCCGCGGAGGGCAACGTGCGCTTCGCGGCCGTCCCCGGGCACGAGGGTGACGTGTGGCTCGCCGGCGGCGCGACGGACGGGACCTACGGCATGTGGCGCTCCACGGACTCCGGCGCCACCTTCACCGCCGTCGAGGGCGTCGACGAGGGCGACTCGATCGGTTTCGGGAAGGGCGCCCCCGGCAGCACGTACCCGAGCGTCTACACGTCCTCGAAGATCGACGGCGTGCGCGGGATCTTCCGCTCCGACGACGCGGGCGCGTCGTGGACGCGCATCAACGACGACGAGCACCAGTGGGCGTGGACCGGGTCGACCATCACCGGCGACCCCGACGTCCACGGTCGCGTCTACGTCGGGACCAACGGTCGCGGGATCGTCGTCGGTGACGCCGGTGACTACGTCCCCACCGACCCGGAGCCCACCCCGGACCCGACCGACGAGCCCACGGACGAGCCGACGGACGAGCCCACCGAGGAGCCGACCGACGAGCCCACCGTGGACCCGACGGACGAGCCGACGGACCCCGCACCGGGTGCGTCGTGCGAGGTCGCGTACTCCACGAGCGACTGGAACACGGGGTTCACCGCCTCGGTGCGGATCACGAACACCGGGACCGCCGCGCTGTCCGGGTGGAGCCTCGACTTCACGTTCCCCGCGGGTCAGCAGATCACCCAGGCCTGGTCGAGCGTGGCCGGCCAGAGCGGTGACCGCGTGACGCTCACCAACGCCCCGTGGAACGGGACTCTCGCCCCCGGCGCCAGCACGACGATCGGGTTCAACGGGTCGCACTCCGGGACGAACACCGCTCCGGACACCTTCACCGTGAACGGGGCCGCCTGCGACTAGGGCGGCGAACGGTCCCGTCCGGAGCCGGGCGGGACGTGACACGAGGGCCTGCGGTCCGCTCCTGGGAGCCGACCGCAGGCCCTCGTGGTCGGGTCAGCCCTGCGCGTCGGCGGTGTAGAAGCGTCGGATCGTCTCCTCCGCCTTCTTCCCGAACGGGCAGTAGTCGTCGTTGAGGGCCGCCGCGGACTCGTCGTAGAGGGCCGCGGGCCAGTCCCAGAGCATGAACCCTCGGACCCACGACCGCCGCCGGGCCGCGCCGAGCATCGCCTCGTAGTAGTCGCGCTGCGCGTCCTCGCTGGGTGCCCCTGGCGACGACCAGTCGTTGGGGAGCGCGGGCGAGCCCTCACGGCTGGGGCACCCGGCCTCCATGAACACGAAGGGCTTGTCGTACGAGGAGAGCACACCCTCGATGCGGTCCAGCTGGGCCTCCCAGTCGTCCACCGGGTAGTAGCCGCTCGAGGAGATGACGTCGACGGCGTCCCACCACCGGACGGCGCCCTCCTGGTACTTGTCGCAGTTGTACGTGACGGTGCCGCTGTACACCTCGCGGACGGCGGCGACGACGGCACGCCACTCCGCCTCCCGGTGATCCGTCTGGACCATCTCGCACCCCACGCAGAGCATCTCGCACCCGGTCTCCTGGGCGATCCGCGCGTAGTGGACCATGAACTCCGTGTAGCTCGCGAACCACTGCGACCACGTCGGCTCGCAGGGGACGTCCGTCTCGAAGAAGCTGATGTAGGCCCGCCACGTCCCGTCGGCGCAGTTCACCACAGGTTTGAGACACACCTTCTGCCCGAGACCGTGCGCACGCTCCACCGCGTCACGGACCTCGTCGTCGGTGACCGTCGGGTGCTCCTTGAAGTGGATCTCCGTGGAGTGCGCCGTGTCCTGGAGCGCGGAGAACGTCACCGCCGTCCACGTGGTCCCGAGGCGTTCGACCATGAGCTCCATGGAGCGGCGGGCCTCCGGCCCGGTCCAGGTACCGCGGGTCCCCACCCATCCCCAGGTCATGCCGGCCATGTAGTCCGTGCGATCCACGGTCACCCCTCACGTCGTCGTGACAGAACGACCCACTGTATCCCCGGCCGTTCGAGGTGCGCACACAACTTCTTCACGGGAGGGTTAGGGGGTCCGGATCGCACACGCACCACAGCACGGAAGGAGAGCACAATGACTCATCCCACCGGGAACAGCTCCGCACGGGCCACCACGGACCGAGCGCCCTACCAGTGGCTGGCGCTCGTCATCGGAGTCGTCTACCTGCTCGTCGGAGTCGTCGGATTCTTCGTCACCGGCTTCGAGGGATTCACGGAGCACGATCACGACCAGACGCTCCTCGGCTTCGCGATCAACCCGCTGCACAACATCGTCCACATCCTCATCGGTGTGCTCGGTGTCGCGCTGTGGAACAAGCGGTCCACCGCCCGCATCTACGGATGGATCCTCGCCGTCGGCTACGGAGCCGCATCGATCTACGGGCTCATCGTCGCGGGTGACGCCGAGGGCAACATCCTCAACATCAACGGCGCCGACAACGGCCTGCACATCGCGAGCACCCTGGCCGGCCTCGCCATCGCGCTGTGGCCCGAGCGCGACCGGGCACGCACCTCCCGCACCTGACCGGTTGCCCCTCCCGGGGACACGTGCCACGGTGGATGCCTCTTCCAGCAGCGCGGAGAGCATCCATCACCCCGCACCGGGAGCCGACGATGCCCCTCTGGAACAGAACGACCACCGTCGTGGCAGCGTCCGCGACAGCCGGCGCCGCCGCCCTCGTCGCGAGGCGGCTGCGCCCCGGGACCACGTCACCTCCTCGATGGCATGCCGTGACGATCGACCGACCCGCCTCGGAGGTCCCCGGGCCCGCCGCCTCCTGGCCCGCCCCGCTCGCCCGCCTCGCCGACGACGTCGAGCTCCGCACGAACCCCGCTCCGGGAGACCGCGGCACGGAGGTCTACGCGCAACGCCGGGCCGACCGCACCGACCCCACCCTCGACGGACGTATCCGTGGGGCGCTCCGCGAGACCCGGATGATCCTCGAGACGGGCGAGATCCTCCTCGGCGACGCCCCGTCCACCACGAGGAGCACGGTGACGAACCTGCCCCTGCGCCTCGCGCTCCGGCACGCACGGACGGGAGGCCGGCTGTGAGGGCGCTGCTGTGGGAGGGCGTCAACGAGCTCGCCGTCCGGGACGTCCCCGACCCCGTCCTGCGCAACGACGGGGACATCGTCGTCAAGGTCCGGCGCACCGTCACCTGCGGGTCCGACCTCCACCTCGTCGGCGGCTACATCCCCTTCATGCGCGCAGGCGACGTCCTGGGGCACGAGTTCGTCGGGGAGGTCGTGGAGGTCGGCAGCGGGGTCCGCAACCACTCCGTCGGCGACCGGGTGGTCGTGAGCTCCTTCATCGCGTGCGGACGATGCTGGTTCTGCCGCAAGGGCCTGTTCTCCGCGTGCGACAACGGCAACACGAACCCGGCGATCACCGAGACCCTGTGGGGGTTCTCCCCCGGCGGGTGCTTCGGGTACTCCCACGCCCTCGGCGGCAACGGCGGCAGCCACGCCGAGTACGTCCGGGTGCCGTACGGGGACGTCGGCGCCTTCCGGATCCCCGACGGCGTGAGCGACGAGCGTGCCCTCTTCGCCTCCGACTCGGTCCCGACCGGGTGGATGGGCGCCGAGCTCGGTGGCGTGACGCCCGGTGACGTCGTGGCCGTGTGGGGCGCCGGGGCCGTCGGCCAGATGGCCGCCCGCTCGGCGATGCTCCTGGGCGCGGAGAAGGTCGTCGTCATCGACCGTCTCGCCCCGCGCCTGCAGCAGGTCGTATGCTTCATCGGCTGCGACGTCATCGACTACTCCTCGACCGACGTCCACGAGGCGCTCCTCGAGTACACGGGTGGTCGCGGTCCGGACGTGTGCATCGAGGCCGTGGGCATGGAGGCGCACTCCTCCGGCCCCGGGCACCTCTACGACCAGGTGAAGCAGCAGCTGCGGCTGCAGACCGACCGTCCCACGGCCGTGCGGCAGGCGATCTACAGCTGCCGCAAGGGCGGGAGCGTCTTCGTCCTCGGCGTGTTCGCCGCGCTCGTCGACAAGTTCCCCCTCGGTGCGGTGATGAACAAGGGCCTGACGCTCCGGTCGTCGCAGATGCACGGCCAGCGCTGGATCCCCATGCTGCTCGAGCGTATGGAGCGCGACGAGATCGTCACCGAGCACCTGGCGACGCACGTCATGAGCCTCGAGGACGGTCCTCGCGGCTACCAGCTGTTCAAGGACAAGGCCGACGGCTGCGTCCGGTCGGTGCTCGTGCCCTGAGCCACGGTGTCCCGGCGGCCGTCAGGCTGCCGGGACGCCGGCCGACACCGGCAGGGCGTGCGGGAACTCCGCGCAGCGCCCCTGGAACGCGAGGATGCTCGGGTTGACGACGCGCCCGTCCCGGATCTCGACGGCACGCCCGATGGTCCGGTCCGTCTCCCAGGCGTCCGGGCCGTCGGTGACGGTCCGCAGGAAGGGCAGGAGGGCCTCGCTGAGCTCCCACGTCGCCGATGCCCACAGGTAGGACGGGCTGTGGTCGACCGCGTAGTACCGCACGTGGTCGCCGACGGTGAACACCGGGGCCGCGAAGCTCGTGGGACGCGCCCACCCGAAGCCCATGGCCTCGTCGCATGAGACGTCCACCACGAGGCTCCCGGGACGGAACGCCTGGAGGTCGGACTCCTCGAGGTAGGTGAGCGGTGCATCGGTGTCCTGGAGGGTGCAGTTCACGACGACGTCACGCTCCGCGAGGAAGGTCGCGAGGGGTACACGGCCCCGCTCGGTGACGACGTGGTTCGGGGACGACCGGTCGTGATCGAGCTGGACGATGCGCGCCGAGTGGATGGGCGACCCGACGGCCGCGACGTCCCGCGTGGTCACCACCTGCACGTCGTGCACGCCGTGCGCGTTGAGCGCGGTCACCGCGCCGCGAGCCGTCGCCCCGAAACCGATGACCACGGCGCGCAGCGGCCGCCCGTAGTCCCCGGTAGCCCCGGTGAGCTGGAGCGCGTGCAGCACTGAGCAGTACCCGGCGAGCTCGTTGTTCTTGTGGAAGACGTGCAGCCCGAACCCGCCGTCGCTCGCCCAGTGGTTCATCGCCTCGAAGGCGATGAGGGTGAGGCGCTCGTCGATGGCGACCTGGGTGAGCGCGGGGTCCTGGACGCAGTGCGGCCAGCCCCAGAGCGTCTGACCGGGGCGAAGGTCCTCGAGGTCGGACGCCTGCGGCTTCGGCAGGAGCACGACGTCGCTCGACGCGACGACCTCGGCACGCGGCCGGATGTCCCGGACGAGCGGGGCGAGCTGCGCGTCGCTGAACCCGAAGGACTCCCCGTAGCCGGTCTCCAGGACGATCCGGTCACGGACGTCGGCATCGATGCGGACGAGGTGCTCGGGGTGCAGGGGGAGCCGTCGTTCGTCGGGCTTGCGTGAGGTCGCGACCACGCCCAGGGTCAGCGGGCCGCCACCCCGGGTGCGGTCGGGGGTCCCCGTCGTCTCGTCCTGAGTGGTGCCGGAGCCGTGCACGGACCGTTCGGTCATCGGAGCGTCCTCACCGGGTCGGCGCAGCGCCAACCACGGGTCAAGACTACGCCCGCTCCGGGTCACCCGATGCGGAACCGCCCCACGAGGTCGTCCATGACGCTGTCGAGACGTGCGTCGACGGTGCGCCGCGCCGGGTCCGCGTCGTACCAGTCGACGATCTCCCGCGCCCCCTGCTCGAAGGGGATGGTCGCCCGGAATCCCGGGACCACGCTGCGCAGCTTGGAGTTGTCGAAGAGCATCGAGTGGGCCTTGTCGCCGAGGAGCCCCTCGCCCCACCCGGGGTCGGCAGCAGCGATCGCGTCGGAGGGCACGTGGACGATGCGCGGCTCCACGCCGGCGGCGGCGGCCAGGGCGCGGACGATCTGGTCCCAGGTGAGGGCGTCGTCGGACGTGATGTGGAACGCCTCACCGAGCGTCCGCGGGTGCCCGAGGAGCGGGACGAGGCCGCGGGCGAAGTCCTCGTGGTGGGTCAGCGTCCACAGCGACGTGCCGTCGCCGTGGACGACGACCTCCTTGCCCTGCCGCATCCGCTCCATGGCCGTCCAGCCGCCGTCGAGCGGGACCATCGTGCGGTCGTAGGTGTGCGACGGGCGGACGATGGTCATCGGGAACCCGTGCTCGCGGTACTCCCGGACGAGGAGGTCCTCGCACGCGATCTTGTCGCGGGAGTACTGCCAGAAGGGGTTCCGCAGCGGGGTCGACTCGACGACCGGCACCCGCGCGGGCGGGGTCTGGTACGCGGACGCCGAGCTGATGAACACGTACTGCCCGGTGCGCGCCCCGAAGAGGTCCATGCTCGTACGGACGTGGTCGGGGGTGAACGCCAACCAGTCGACGACGGCGTCGAACTCGAGACCGCCGAGGGCCTCGCGGACGGTCCCGGGGTCGCGCACGTCGGCACGGTGGACCGTCGCCCCCTCCGGGAGGGGACGCTCCCGGCTCTCCCCGCGGTTGAGGACGTGGAGGTCGATCCCCCGCTCGACGGCGAGGCGGGACGACGCGGAGCTGATGACGCCGCTGCCGCCGACGAACAGGACCCTGGGTGCGCTCATGCGGGCAGCCTAGCCCCGCACCGCCGGGTCCGCTCGTGCGTCAGCCGGCCGTGAGCCGCTCCCCGATGAGCTGCGCCATGAGGTCGTACCCCTCCTCGTTGGGGTGGATCCCGTCCTCGCTGATGTACTCCGACCACCGGCTCGTGTCGACCCGGTCGAGGAGGTCGGCCGCGTCCACGTACTCGACACCGACCGCGTCGGCGGCACCCTCGATGGCGTCGCTCATCTCCACGGACATCCCCGCCAGGAGCGGGTTGACGGGGAACGGACCCACGACGACGATCCGCGCCGCGGGCATCCGCTCGACGAGCTCGTGGAAGACGTCCTCCGCGGCGACGGCCACGTCGGCCGCGACCTGGTCCTGGAAGATGTCGTTGGTCCCCCCGGACACGACCACGACGTCCGCCCCGGTCTCGACGATCCCGTCGACCCGCTCCGGGAAGGGCACCCCGGCACCCGGGACGAGGTAGCCGGATCCCCCGACGCCGTCCACGAGCTCGAGCTCCCACCCCAGGTCCTCGGCCACCTGCCACGCGTAGCCGCGCTCGGGGGGCGCGCCGACCCCCTCCGTGAGCGAGTCCCCGAGGAACGCGATGCTCACGTCCTCGGTGGGCGCCGGCCCGGTGGTCGCCTCCTCGGGAGGCGCCGTGGTCGTCGCGCCCTCGGTGGTCACCGTGGTCGATCCTTCTTCGTCCCACGCGGCCCAGGTCAGGCCGGCGGCGAGCAGGATCAGGGCGACGACGATCAGACCGGCCCACAGGGCGACAGGGCGGCGACGGTCGGCTCGGGTTTCGCTCATGACACCGAGGTTAAGGGTGTCGGTCCTGTGGCACGACCCGGCACATCCTCAGGAGGCACGGGGACGACGAAGGCCCCCCAGGAGATCCCGGAGGGCCTTCATGGTCTGGAGACCAGACCATCATGAGTAGCGGGGACAGGATTTGAACCTGCGACCTCTGGGTTATGAGCCCAGCGAGCTACCGAGCTGCTCCACCCCGCGTCGGTAAGGACAACGCTACACCACGCTCGACCGACAGCGTGAATCGGGACGGAGATGCACGGCGACGAACGCACTCCCGCCCGTGTCAGGTCTCGGGTCCCGCGTCTCCCCCGGGCCCCACGACCACCCGGTCCCGGCCGGCCCGCTTCGCCTCGTAGAGGCGCTCGTCGGCCCGCCGCAGGAGACCGCTCCTGGAGTCGCGCCCCGCGCGCGCCACGCCGATGCTCACGGTCACGGGGACGTCGCCCGTGAGGCCGCGCCAGTCGTGCCCGGCGACGGCCGCACGCAGCCCCTCGAACCGGTGGAGCGCCTCACCGGTCCCCGTCCCGGTGAGGACCACGAGGAACTCCTCGCCGCCGATCCGGGCAGCGAAGCCGCCCCGCCCGCACCCGTCGCCCGGCGACGCGACGGCGTCCTCGAGGAGGCGCGCCACCTGCCGCAGCACGTGGTCCCCGACCTCGTGGGAGCACGTGTCGTTCACCCGCTTGAAGTGGTCGAGGTCGACGAGGCCCACGACGACACCCGGCCCACCGGCACGGCTCGCGTCGACGAGACCCTGGAGCTCCTCGTCGACGTACCTGCGGTTGTGGAGCCCGGTGAGCGCGTCGCGTCGCGCCTCGTCCCGGAACACGTCGGCCCGCCGGCGCGCTTCCGCCGTCTCGAAGAGGGTCTGCCGCAGGCGCGCCCGGCGCTCGCGCTGGTCGTCGAGCTGGGCCCGTTCGGCGGCGTGGAAGGCCCGGTAGGTCCGCCACGCGCTCTCGAAGTCGCCCGCGGCCGCGAACACCTCGGACTCCTCCTCGAGGACGACGGGAAGGACGGACCCGAGCCCGTGCTCGTCGCACAGCCCACGGCTCTCGTCGACGGCGTGCCGCGCGCCGACGAGGTCGCCCAGGTGTCGCCGGGTGACCGCGTGGGTCACGAGCAGCTGGGCGAGGAGGTCGCTCTCCTTGCAGTCCGCGCCCGCCCGGTAGATCGCGACCGCGCGCCGCGCCGTCGCCTCGGCATCGACGAACCGACCCCTCTGGACCTGGATCCGGGCGATCGTGTCGAGGGTGGACGACCGGAGCGGCACACCGTGCGTGTCACTCAGGGCGCCAAGGCGCTCGATGACCGCCCACGCACCGTCGGCGTCGCCGGCCGTCGACAGTCGGTAGGCGAGGTTGTTCAGCGCCGACAGCTGCTGCGGGACGTCCCCGACGTCGGCGGCGATCTGCTCCGCCTCGAGATAGCGCTCGTACGCGGCGGCGCCCGACCCCGTCTCGTGGAGGGCATCAGCGAGCCGACGCAGGTGCGTCGACCGCACGGACCCCGGGGCGTCGGCGTCGAGGAGCTCGACGGCGGCCACCGCGTGCTCGAGGTACGTCGCGAGGTCGCCGGCGTCACGGCTCGTCCACGAGAGCAGGCTCAGCGTCCGGGCCTGCAGCAGGCGCTCACCCACCTCGACCGCCCACGCGTGCGCGCGCCACAGGAGCGACGCGGACTCCGCGAGCGCACCCTGGCGCTCGAGGACGTCGGCGCGCACGACGCGTGCCCGCCACACGAGGGTCTCCTCCCCGAGCCTGCGGGCGAGGGTCTCGACGCGGTCGGCGACGTCGAGGCTCCGCTCGGAGTCGAAACCGACCGTGGACTCGAGGTCGGCCATGACCCGCGACAGGTCCGCGGGCGAGGAGTCGTCCGCGAGGGCCGGTGTCGCCCCGCCCCCGGGGACGACGCGCGAGCCCGGGGAGGCAGAGCGGTGCCCTGGGTGCTGGGGGCGGGGGGCGGAGGACATCGCCCACCCCATCGGCAGGTCCGTCACGGGAGTGAGGGACCTGCCCGTTCCCGGGCCGGGGACGCGCGTCGAGGTCAGCGGCGCCGCGTCGGTTCCTGGCGCTCGACCCGGTCCCAGCCGGGACGGCCCTGGCGCGACCCGAGCCGGTCGGACCGCGACCGGTACACGACGTACGGGCGCCACATGTACCCGACCGGAGCGCTGAACACGTGGACGAGCCGGGTGAACGGCCACACGGCGAAGAGCAGCATGGCGCTCATGCCGTGGAGCTGGAACCCGATGGGCGCGTCGGCCATGAGCTCGGGGTGGAGGTCGAACCGGAAGATGCCGCGGAACCACACGGACACGCCGTCCCGGTAGTCGTAGTGCCCGCCGAGGTTGAGGATCGAGCCGGCGATCGTGTTCCACATGCCCAGGAAGATCACGACGGCGAGCATGAGGTACATGACCTTGTCCATGCGGGTGGTGGCCCGGAACACGGGTCCGACGGTGCGCCGCCGGTAGATGAGGAGCGCGAGGCCGAGAACGGTGCACACCCCCGCCACCGCGCCGATGCTCACGGCGAGGAAGTGGTAGAGCTCGGCGCTCATGCCCACGGCCTCCGTCCAGGACTTGGGGATGCCGAGTCCCATGACGTGGCCGAGGAACACGGCGAGGATCCCGAAGTGGAACATGGGGCTCGCCCAGCGCAGGAGCCGCGACTCGTAGAGCTGGGAGGACCGGGTCGTCCACCCGAACTTGTCGTAGCGGTACCGCCACACGTGCCCGAGCACGAAGAACGCGAGGCAGACGTACGGGACGACGACCCAGAGGACCGTGTCGGTGGTGGTGGTCATCGGCGGGCTCCTGTGTCCGGCATGTACGACGGTGGCGCGAACGGCTCGAGGCCGACCTCCTCGCCGGGAGGTCCCTCGGCGGCGAGGCGGGCGACGGCCTCCCGGTCCTTCCCCACCAGCGGGGGCAGCGTCGCGCAGACGGCGACGACGGCACCCGCGTAGGGAGACCCCGCGTCGAGGAGCGCGAGCCTCAGCAGCTCCAGTCCCGCGCGGTGCGCGAGGAGGAGGCGCATCGCCGCTTCCTGGGCGGCGGGCTCGCCCGTGGACCCCAGCTCGAGCACGACGGCGAGGTGGTCGGGGAGCTCGTCGGCGGCGAGCTCGTAGCCCACACCGGCGAACGCCTGCTTGAACTCCACGAGCGCCACACCACGTTTGCGGGTGTCCCCGTACGCGTAGTACGTGAGGTAGAGCGAACGACGTCGGGCGAGGTCGAAGGTCCGCACGTACTCGGCCTCGAGCTCCGTGGCGCGGCTGCCCTCCAGGTGCTCGAGGAGCGCGTCGAAGGGCACGGTCAGGTGCGCCGACCGCGGCCCGAGCCCGTCGAGCGCGTGCCGCAGCCGCGGGACGGCCTCGACGAGCTCGGGCGACGGGTAGTCGAGGACCATCGCGGCGACCTTGTGGACGACGGCGTGCTCCCGCGTCGCCGCGGCCCGCGCCGCAGCCGCACGCGCGACGCGGTTCACCGCGTCCCTCCGTCGACGGGCCCGCCGCCGTCGGAGACGTCAGCGGGGTCGGTCCCTGCTCCCGCGGGCCCCGCTGCGCTCCCCCCGGCCGGTCGCGGCTGGACGAGCGCCTCCGACGGGGTGGGGTCGGGCTCCTGGAGCCCCGCGTCCTGCGCCTTCGGCGGGAAGAGGCCGGCGGGTGCCCCCTTGCCGTCCCAGCTGAGGAGGTTCACCCGGGCCTTCCGGGTGGCCGGGTCGGCGACCGTGTCGGTGGTCTGCCGCTGCTGGAGCATGTGGAAGTTCTCCACCGCGATGGGGTCGTTGTACCCGTTCCCGGAGCCCTCGCCGAACGGGCCCGACCCGCCCATCCCGGGCCCGCCGTCGTAGTCGAGGCTGCACTCGGTGGCGAGCTCCTCGAGCCCGTGGGCCTGCTCGGCGTGGGCGGCGGGGATGACGTACCGCTCGTCGTACTTCGCGAGCGCGAGCAGGCGGTACATCTCGTACATGGTGGCCTCGTCCATGCCCACCGCCTCCGGGATGGCCGGGTTGCCGGGGCGCCCCATGTTGAGGTCGCGCATGTAGGAACGCATGGCGGCGAGGCGCTTGAGGACCGCGTTCACCGGTTCGACGTCACCTGCGGTGAAGAGCTCCGCGAGATACTCGACGGGGATCCGCAGGGCGTCGATGGCTGCGAAGAGGTTCCCGGAGTCCTCGGAGTCCTCCCCCGTCTCGCCCACGACGTCCACGACGGGCGACAGCGGCGGGATGTACCAGACCATCGGCAGCGTGCGGTACTCGGGGTGCAGCGGCAGCGCCACCTCGTACGTGTTGATGAGGGCCCAGATCGGGGACCGCTGCGCGGCCTCCACCCAGTCCCTCGCGATCCCGGCCCGCTCGGCCTCACGCTGCACCTCGGGGTCGTTCGGGTCGAGGAAGACGCGCCGCTGGGAGGCGAGCAGCTCGCGCTCGTCCGTGACGGACGCGGCCTCGAGGACGCGGTCGGCGTCGTAGAGGACGAGCCCGATGTACCGCAGACGCCCCACGCACGTCTCCGAGCACACGGTGGGCAGCCCCACCTCGATGCGGGGGAAGCAGAACGTGCACTTCTCGGCCTTGCCCGTCTTGTGGTTGAAGTAGACCTTCTTGTACGGGCACCCGGTGACGCACTTGCGCCACCCGCGGCACTGGTCCTGGTCGACGAGGACGATGCCGTCCTCGGAGCGCTTGTAGATCGCGCCCGAGGGGCAGGACGCCGCGCACGACGGGTTGAGGCAGTGCTCGCAGATGCGCGGCAGGTAGAACATGAAGGTCTGCTCGAACTCGAGCCTCACCTTGTCCGAGACCTTCGCGAGGACCGGGTCCGCCTTGGTCAGCTCCGGGGAGCCACCGAGGTCGTCGTCCCAGTTGGCGCTCCACCGCACCTGCATGTCCTCGCCGCTGATGAGCGACTTGGGGCGGGCGACGGGCGTGTGCTCCTGGAGCGGGGCGTCCGTGAGGTTCTCGTAGTCGTAGGTCCAGGGCTCGTAGTACTCGTCGAGCGACGGCTGCTTGGGGCTCGCGAAGATCGTGAAGAGGTTCTTGAGCCTCCCGCCCGCCTTGAGCTGCAGCCGCCCCCGCTTGGTGAGGGTCCACCCACCCTGCCACTTGTCCTGGTCCTCGTACGTCCGCGGGTACCCCTGGCCCGGACGCGTCTCGACGTTGTTGAACCACACGTACTCGGTGCCCGTGCGGTTGGTCCACGCCTGCTTGCAGGTGACCGAGCACGTGTGGCACCCGATGCACTTGTCGAGGTTCATGACCATCGCCATCTGTGCCATGACCCGCATCAGTACTGCACCTCCTGGGAACGGCGACGGACCACGGTGACCTCGTCGCGCTGGTTGCCCGTGGGGCCGAGGTAGTTGAACGCGTAGGCGAGCTGCGCGTACCCGCCGATGAGGTGGCTGGGTTTGACGAGCAGGCGCGTGAGGGAGTTGTGGATACCGCCCCGCCTGCCCGACGTCTCGGTCCTCGGCACGTCGATCAGCCGGTCCTGCGCGTGGTACATGTACACGGTCCCCTCGGGCATGCGGTGCGAGACGATCGCGCGTGCGACGACCACCCCGTTGCGGTTGACGGCCTCGATCCAGTCGTTGTCCTTGATCCCGACCTTCGCGGCGTCGAGGTCGCTCATCCACACGGTGGGGCCACCGCGGGACAGCGACAGCATGAACAGGTTGTCCTGGTACTCGGAGTGGATGGACCACTTGTTGTGGGGCGTGAGGTACCTGACGGTGACACCGAGCTGCCCGGTCCCCTCGACCTCGGCGGTGTCCCCGACGACCGTCTCGCCGAAGAGCGCCTGCATGTTCAGCGGCGGCCTGAACACGGGCAGCCCCTCACCGATCTCCGTCATCCAGTCGTGGTCGAGGTAGAAGTGCTGCCGGCCCGTGAGCGTGTGCCAGGGCTTGAGGCGCTCGACGTTCACGGTGAACGGCGAGTATCTCCGTCCGCCGTGCTCGGTCCCCGACCACTCCGGCGACGTGATGACGGTCGTGGGTGCGGCCTGGGTGTCGCTGAACGTCACCTGCTTGCCCTCGTGCTCGGCTGCGAGGTCGGCCATCGTCGTCCCGGTGCGCTTCTCGAGGGTGTGGAAGCCCTGCACCGCGAGACGCCCGTTGGTGGTGCCGGACAGTGCGAGGATCGCCTCGCAGACGTGCACGTCCCGGCTCAGCAGCGGCCGCCCGTCCGCGACGGCGCCCGGTTCGCCCGGCCCCACCCGCGCCACACCGTTCTTCCGCGCGAGGTAGTCGATCTCCTTGCCGACGTCGAAGGTCACGCCCTTCGTCGTGAGCCCGAGGGAGTCGGCGAGCGGCCCGAGGGTGGCGAGCTTCGCGGCCACGGCCGTGTAGTCGCGCTCGACGACGACGAGCCTGGGCATCGTCTTCCCGGGCACCGGCTCGCACTCCCCGGCCTTCCAGTCCCGGACCCGCCCGTGCGGGGTCGCCATCGCGTCCGGGGTGTCGTGGAGCAGGGGGGCTGCGACGACGTCGGTGCGCGTCCCGAGGTGGGTCGCCGCGAGCCGGCTGAACGACCGGGCGATCGTCTGGAAGATGTCGAAGTCCGTGCGGGTCTGCCACGGGGGAGCGATCGCCGGGCTGAACGAGTTCACGAAGGGGTGCATGTCCGTCGTGTTGAGGTCGTGCTTCTCGTACCAGGTGGCCGCCGGCAGGACGACGTCGGAGAAGACCGTGGTGCTCGTCATGCGGAAGTCGAGCGACAGGAGCATGTCGAGCTTCCCGGACGGCGCCTCGTCGTGCCACACGACGTCGCGCGGCCGTGACCCTGGAGGCGCCTCCTGCGCCCGGAGGTTCGAGTCCGTCCCGAGGAGGTGGTGGAGGAAGTACTCGTTGCCCTTGCCCGACGAGCCGAGGAGGTTCGCCCGCCACACGGTGAGCACCCGCGGGAAGTTCTCCGGCGAGTCGGGGTCCTCCGCCGCGAAGCGCAGGGTCCCCGCCTTGAGCTCGCGCGGCACGTACTTGTCGACCGTCTCCCCGGCCGCCTCCGCGTCGGCGGCGATCTGCAGAGGGTTGCGGTCGAACGTCGGGTACGACGGCATCCACCCCATGCGGGCCGACTGCGCGATGACGTCCGCCGTGGACTTCCCCGCGAGGTTCCCCGTCCCGGGGGTCGCGGCGGACAGGGTGTCCGCGCTGAACGGGTCGTAGCGGAACTGGTTCGTGTGCAGGTACCAGTAGGCCGTCTGGATCATGGTGCGCGGCGGCCGGTGCCAGTCGTTGGCCGTCGCGTACATCTGCTGCCCGGTGACCGGGCGCACCTTCTCCTGACCCACGTAGTGGGCCCACCCGCCACCGTTGACACCCTGGCAGCCGGTGAGCGTGGTCAGGGTGAGGAACGCCCGGTAGATGGTGTCCGAGTGGAACCAGTGGTTGGTGCCCGCACCCATGAGGATCATGGACCGCCCCCGGGACTCCTCGGCATTCGCCGCGAACTCCCGGCCGATGCGCTCCGCCTTCGCGGCCGGGACACCCGTGAACTGCTCCTGCCACGCCGGGGTGCACGGCTGGGACTCGTCGTCGTAGCCCGTGGGCCACTCCCCCGGCAGCCCGTCACGCCCCACCCCGTACTGCGCGAGCAGGAGGTCGAGGACCGTGGTGACGACGTGCTCGCCCACCCGTCGGACCGGCACGCCGCGGTGGGCGACAGCCCCCGCCCCGTCGAGGGTGTCGAAGCGCGGGAGGTCCACCCGCACCGTCTCGGCGGTGCGCACGTCCGCCAGGTCCGGCCCGCCCGCGCTGAGCTGCGGGTCGACGTCCCCGAGGTCGAGGTTCCAGCGCCCCTCCCCCGCCGGACCGAACCGGTCGCCGAGCGTCCCGCCCGGCACGACCGGCAGACCCGTCCGCGCATCGAGCAGCACGGTCCGGAACGCCGCGTTCTCGCTGCGGCTCTCCGCACCGGGCAGGTCCTCCGCCGTGAGGAACTTCCCCGGGACGTACCCGCCGTCGTGCTCCTCGAGACGCACGAGGAACGGCAGGTCCGTGAAGCGCTGCACGTAGTCGCGGAAGTACGGGACCTCACGGTCCACGAAGAACTCCTTGAGCGTCACGTGCCCCATCGCCATGGCCAGCGCGCCGTCGGTGCCGGGCTGCACGGCGAGCCACTCGTCGGCGAACTTCACGTTGTCGGCGTAGTCGGGCGACACCGCCACGACCTTCTGGCCCCGGTACCGGGCCTCGGCCATCCAGTGCGCGTCCGGGGTCCGGGTCACGGGGACGTTCGAACCCCACATGATGAGGTATCCCGCGTCCCACCAGTCGCCCGACTCCGGGACGTCCGTCTGGTCGCCGAACACCTGCGGCGACGCCACGGGCAGGTCCGCGTACCAGTCGTAGAAGGAGAGCATGGGCGCCCCGATGAGCGCGTGGTACCGCGCGCCCGCGCCGTGCGACACCATCGACATCGCCGGGATGGGTGAGAAGCCGGCCACACGGTCCGGCCCGTACCGGCGGATGGTGTGCACCTGGGCTGCGGCGACCATCTCCGTGGCCTCCTCCCACGACGTGCGCACGAGCCCACCCTTGCCGCGGGCCCGCTTGTACTCCCGCGAACGCTCCGGGTCGTCGACGATGCTCGCCCACGCCTCCACCGGGTCGCCCAGCCGAGTCCGTGCCTCCCGGTACATGTCCAGCAGGACCCCGCGCGCGTACGGGTAGCGCACCCGCGTGGGCGAGTACGTGTACCAGCTGAACGCCGCACCGCGCGGACAGCCACGCGGCTCGTACTCGGGGCTGTCGGGGCCCACCGACGGGTAGTCCGTCTGCTGCGTCTCCCACGTGATGATGCCGTCCTTGACGTACACCTTCCACGAGCACGACCCTGTGCAGTTCACGCCGTGCGTGGACCGCACCACCTTGTCGTGGCTCCACCGGTCCCGGTAGAAGCTGTCCGCGTCACGCCCGCCGATCTGGTGGAGGGTGCGCAGGTCCTCCGACACCTCCTTCTTCCGCAGGTACCGACGGGTCCTCAGCAGCGCCTCGGTGACGTCGCCGTCCATCCTGGCCCCCTGACGCTGGTCGGGCCGCGGGGAGTCGTCCTGAAGGGTCACGGTGCTGGGTCCTCTCGGGGGTCGTGCGGTGGGGCGGTGGGCGGTCATGCGGGGCGGGCGGACCTCCGGACGGGGCCGTGGGTGAAGAGGGCGGCCAGGACGCAGACGAGCGCGAGGAGCGCCAGGCCGAGGCTGTAGTCGCCCGTGAGGTCGTAGACGGCACCCATGACGAGGGGTGGGACGAAGCCGCCGAGCCCGCCCGCGGCGCCGACCAGGCCCGTCACCGCGCCGACCTTGTCCGGAGGGGCGAGGCTCGCGACGAGCGCGAAGGTCGCGCCGGAGGACCCGCCCAGGAGAGCCGCGAGACCGAGGAACGCGACGGTCCCGACAGGGACGAGCGGGAGCTCGACGGCCGCGACCCCCGCGAGGACCGCAGCCCCCACGAAGCACGTGACGAGGACGCGCACCGCGCCGACACGGTCCGAGAGCCAGCCCCCGACCGGCCGCATGGCCACCGCGAGGACGACGAAGCCCGCGGTGCGCATCGCCGCGTCGTTCGCCTCGAGGTCGAAGGCGTTGATGAGGTACGTCGGCAGGTACACGCTGAACGCGACGAACCCGCCGAATCCCACGGCGTAGAGGAAGGAGAGCTGCACGGTCGCAGGGAGCCTCGCCGTCGCCCACGTCCGCGCGAGGAAGGAGCCCGAGGGAGCCACCCGTCCCGGCCGGTCACGCAGGAGCAGCCCTGCCACGACGGCGTAGACGACGAGGACTCCCGCGACGATGAGGAAGGGCGCCGGCCTCCCCAGGCCGTCGGACAACCGGACCGTGGTGAACGCGGAGACCGCCGTCCCGCCCATGCCGATGCCGAAGAGGCCAAGCGCGGTCCCGCGACGCGCAGCCGGGTACCAGGAGTTCACCAGGGGGACACCGACCGCGAAGGCCGTCCCGCCGAGACCGAGGAAGAACCCGCCGACGAGCATCGCCACGTAGCTCTCCGCGACCAGTCCGACGAACAGGACGGGGAGCACGGTGAGCGCGCTCACCGCAGGGAACATGACGCGCGCCCCGACGCGGTCGGTGAGCGCCCCCACGGGGATGCGACCGAGGGACCCGACGACCACGGGGACCGCCACGAGGACGGCCTGCTCGAATCCGCTGAGCTCGAGCCTGCGTCCGTAGGACGCACCGAGCGGGCTGACGAGCGCCCAGGCCCAGAAGTTCACGAAGAAGCCCACGGTCGCGAGGACGAGCATGCGCGTCGCCTGTGGTGAGGTCCCGAATTCGTCGAGCTCGGCCTTCGTCACGTCATGCCCCCCCGGGCGTCGGCGGCACCCTTACGAGGCACGACGTCGAGCCCCGGGAGTGATCTCGCTCACGACCGTAGCAGTCCGCCCGTGGGCCAGCAACGAGACCTCGGCGGGAGCGGGAGCATCCCATCACGACACACGAAAGGCCTGTCAGATGAGAACATCTGACAGGCCTTTCAACTGCTGTTCACTGGTAGCGGGGACAGGATTTGAACCTGCGACCTCTGGGTTATGAGCCCAGCGAGCTACCGAGCTGCTCCACCCCGCGTCGGTGAACACCACCTTACGCGAGATGGACCGCAGGGCAAAACCGAGCGGCGTACGGTCCGTCTCAACCGTTGAGGACGACCTCGGCACCGAAGGCGAAGGTCTTCTCCTCACCCACGCGCACCCGCACGTCGGCTTCCCTCTCCGAGCGGTTGAACGCGTCCGTCATGGTCTCGAGCGGCTCGATGGCTGCCGAGCGACGCGGGCGGGACAGGACGTCACCCGTGAAGACGAGGAGCGTCCCCCGTTCCTGCCACACCGCGACCCCCTCCCCCGTGGTCGGGTCGGTGAGCAGGGTCCGTGCACGGCCGTCCTCGTCCAGCTCGAGGCGGTCCCAGGCGTGGTCGTAGACGACGCCGTCGAGCGTCTCGTGCACGAGGTCGTCGTCCATCGGGGCGTACGCCGCATCGCCCGGGAGCGGCACGAGCGTCTCGTCGGTGACGATCGCGGCACGGGCCGGGACGCGCAGCGACAGCGTGTCGATGCTCGTGTGACCCGGGACCTGGAAGTACGGGTGCCATCCCGCAGCGACCGGCGCGTCCGTCTCGCCGACGTTGCGGTAGGTCAGGAGGAGGTCGAGCGACGTCGCCGTGAGCTCGAACCGCAGCGTGGCGTCGAGGGCGAACGGGTACCCGGGCACGTCGTCGGGACGGATCGAGAAGGCGAAGGTCACGGACACCCGCTCGGCGGACGCGCTCTCCTCGACGACCGTCCAGTCGGCCATGCGCGCGGAGCCGTGGATGACCTCCTTGTCGACCGGGAACTGCAGGCCGACCTCGTGCGTGGTCCCGTCGAACGTGTAGCGGTTGTCACGCAGACGGTTGGCGAACGGGAAGAGCACCGCGCTGCGGCCACCGCGCTGGGTGGCGAAGTCGACGTCGTCGTCGTAACCGTCGATGAGGTGCTCGGTGCGACCGTGCCACGGCGCCTGCCAGGAGAGGACCGTCGCCCCCCGCACGAGGATCTCGGCGCGCGCGCCGCTCGCGTGCTGGAGGATCTTGGTCGGCAGCTCGCCGAAGGTGCCGTCCGCGACGGAGCTCACGGCGTCGGCCGCAGGGGTGTTCAACGTTGTCATGCGCCTATGCTCGCGGGTCCCGGACCCGCAGGGCAAACCCGTCCGCACGCGACCGTGGCGCCCCTCGTCGAGGAGCGCCACGGTCGTGCTGGTCGACGACCCGTCCGGCGGCCGCCGTGCCTGCTGCGTCTAGCCGAGCTCCTCCTCCGCGGCCAGCGCCTCCTCGATGGCGACCTGGAGGCGGTCCTGCGCCTCGCCGTACCCGGCGAAGTCACCGTCGGCGAGCGCGTCCTGGCTGTCCTGCAGCGCCTGCCCTGCGTCGGTGAGGGCCGAGTCGAGACGTGCACGAGGATCACCCGCAGGAGCGTCCGGGGTGTCCGTCGGCTCCGTGGTCGGGTCCTCCGTCGGGGCGTCGGTGGGCTCGTCCGTCGGCGCCTCGTCCGTCGGGACCTCGTCCACGGGGACCTCACCCTCGTCGGGCGCGTCCGCGTCACCGGCGGTGGCGCCGGAGTCGCCGGCGAAGACCTGGTCGAGCGCCTCGTCGAGGGTGTCGGCGAACCCGACCTCGTCACCGAAGGCCACGAGGACCTTGCGCAGCAGCGGGAACTGGGTGCCGCTCGAGGACTGCACGTAGACCGGCTGGACGTAGAGCAGACCGCCCCCGACGGGCACCGTGAGGAGGTTGCCGTTGAGCACCGTCGAGTTCCCCTGCCGGAGCAGGTTGAGGTTCTGCGCGATGTCGTTGTCGGAGTTGAAGTTGTTTTGCACCTGGCCCGGCCCGGGGACCGTCGACCCGCGGGGCAGCTCGAGAAGACGGAGCTTGCCGTAGTCCTCGGCGGGCTGCCCCGCCTCGTCACCGGCTTCTGCGTTCACCGCGAGGTATCCGGTGAGCACGTTCCTGTCACCGGTACCGCCCGTGATGAAGGACGACGAGAGGGAGAACGCCGGTTGCTCCTGGCCCGGCATCTGGAGCGTGAGGTAGTACGGCGGCTGCAGCGGCTTGTTGTCGCCCTCGGCCGTCGGGTCCTCGGGGTTACGCCAGAAGTCCTGTCCGGAGAAGAACTCCGACGCGGTGTCCACGTGGTACTGGGTGAGGAGGGTCCGCTGGACCTTGAAGATGTCCTCCGGGTACCGGATGTGGCTCATGAGGTCGGCGCTGATCTCGGAGAGCGGCTCGATGGAGTTCGGGAAGACGCCCTGCCACGCCTTGAGGACGGGGTCCTCGGTGTCCCACGCGTACAGGGTGACGGACCCGTCGTACGCGTCCACCGTCGCCTTCACGGAGTTGCGGATGTAGTTGACCTCCTGCGGCTGCAGTGCCTGGATGCTCGCCGACGTGGCGGTGAGCGAGTCCGCCGTGGCGTCCTCGAGGGACTCCGACGCGGAGTAGGGGTACTCGTTGGACGTGGTGTACCCGTCGACGATCCACTTGACACGGCCGTCGACGACGGCCGGGTAGACCCGCCCGTCGAGCGTCAGGTACGGGGCCACCTTCTCGACGCGCTCGCGCGGGTCGCGGTCGTAGACGATCTGCGACGCGTCGGTGACGCGGTCGGAGAAGAGGATCTCCTCGGACTGGAACTTCAGCGCGTAGAGCAGCTTGTTGGCGAGGTTCCCGACCGACGGGCCGATCTCGACGCTCTCCGTCGGGAACGTCGTGTTCACCTGTCCGCCCTCGGCCTCGTCCGTCGGGTAGTCGAGCTCCCACGGGTCCGTGCCGTCGGGGGCACCGACGACGGAGTACGAGGGCGAGTTGGGGCTGAAGTAGATGCGCGGCTCGTAACCGTCCTCGGAGAGGTCCGAGAGGTTGCCCACGGACGGGATGCCGCCCTCGTAGAACGCGGGGCGCCCGTCCGGACCGATCTGGTTGCCGTACGCGGCGACGACGCCGTACCCGTGCGTGTAGACCGTGTGGTCGTTGACCCAGTTGCGCTGGTCGTCACCGAGGCCGGCGAGGTTGAGCTCGCGGACGGCGATGAGCGTGTCCCGGCTCTCCCCCTCGATCTCGTAGCGGTCCACGGAGAGCGTGTCGGAGAAGTTGTAGTACCCACGGTTCTGCTGCAGCTGCCGGAACGAGGGGCTGACGATGGTGGGGTCGAGCAACCGGATCGAGGCGGTGGTCTGCGCGTCCTCACGCAGCGCCCCGGCCTCGGCCGTGGTCTTGGCGTTGTAGGCCTGGACCTCGGTGTCGTCGAGGCCGAAGGCGGTCCGGGTCGCGTCGATGTTGCGCTGGATGAACTCGGCCTCGAGCTGCTGCGCGTTGGGCGTCACCTGGAACCGCTGCACGACGGCCGGGTACACGCCGCCGACGACGATCGCGGCGACCACCATGAGCCCCACGCCGATCGCCGGGAGACGCCAGTTACCACGGATCGCGGTGACCACGAAGAGCGCCGCGACGAGGACCGCGACACCTGCGAGGATCGCCTTGGCGGGGATGACGGCGTTGACGTCCGCGAACGACGCGCCCGCGAACCTCTCACCGTCGGTCTTGAGGATGGAGTACCGGTCGAGCCAGTAGTTCACCCCGATGAGCACCATGAGCGCTGCGGCGAGGACCGCCAGCTGGATCCGGGCGGCGTGCGTGGTCCGCACCCCCTGGGCGGACCCGCCGACCTGGAGGCCCCCGTAGAGGTAGTGCGTGGCGAGGGCGGCGATGCCCGAGATGACGACGACCGCCATGACGAAGCTCACCACGAAGCGGAGCGCAGGCAGGGAGAACATGTAGAACGACAGGTCGATCCCGTACTCGGGGTCCGTCGTGCCGAACGGCACCGAGTTCAGCCAGAGCAGGACGGTCGTCCACTGCGAGGACGCCGCGACACCGGCGAACACGCCGAGGAGCGCGGGGGCCGCGACCATGACGAGACGCCGCAGCGGCTCGATGGCCTCCCGGTACTGGTCGAGCGTCGCCTGCTCAGGGGTCGAGGGCGCGTAGATGGGCCGGTTGCGGTGCGCGAGCCTGAGGTTGAGGTAGACGAGGCCCGCCATGAGCACGAAGGCCCCGGCGAACAGCGCGGCCCGGGTCCCCCACTCCGTCCAGATGACCTCCGAGAAGCCGAGCTGGCGGTACCAGAGCACCTCCGTCCACAGCTGGGCGAGGAGGAACACGACGACCGCGAGAGCGACGACGGCGGCGATGGTGATCGCCAGCGGGCTCGGTCGGCGTCGGGGACCGCCGCCCGCTGGCGCGGGGCGGCGTGGTTGTGCGGCAAAAGACACGGCGGAGGATCCTCGCTGTCGGTGCTGTCGGTGGTGTGCTCGTCCTCTCGGACAACGCTCACGCGCTCTTCTAGGTTCCCACAGTTCCTCCCGTCGGGACACGCGTGGGAGACGTGGTCCGGGCGCGCCAGGTCTGTCATCCTGGTGCCATGACCTCGCCCGACGCCCCGACCATCACCGCAGCGCAGCGCGCCCTCGCCGAGGCCGTCACGGACGTCGAGCGGCACGTCGCCGCCACCGGGTGGGACGCGCCCACCCGCGTCTTCGCGCTCGTCTCGACGCAGGCGGCGCTGGCGGCCGAGCCGGAGCTCGCCGCACAGCTCCCTGCCGACACCGTCCGGGCGGCCCTCGACGACCCGACCCACCTGACCTCCGTCGAGCAGGACGAGCTCCCGACGACCGCGGGCCTCGAGGACCTCCTGGCGTCGATCGTGTGGCCGGACGCCGTGGACGGCGCCGCGGTCGTCGTCGAGCGCATCGTGCTGCCCCCGTCGGCGGAGGACGAGGTCCCCGAGGATCCTGCCGCCGCGCTCGTCTACCTGGAGAACCACCCCGACCGGCAGGACGTCCGGATGGCCGTGGGCGTCCTGCGGGACGGGACGTCGTGGTGCGCCCTGCGCACGCGGGCGAACGACTCCGACCTCGAGGTCGGGCACGGTCCGGACCTCGTGCCGGGGCTCGTCGAGGCGCTCCTCACGACGTTCGAGTAGCGCGGACCCCCCGGCCTCTACCGCGACGCCGCGACGTCGTCCGCGGTGCAGGTCGGGAGGTCGGCGGTGTCGCCCGACCCGATGGCCGTGGTGGCCGCGAGCGCGTCGGAGAGGGTCTCGACCCTCACGACGGTGAGGCCGTCGGGGACGTGCCCGTAGACCTCGGAGCAGTTGTCCGCGGGGGCGAGGAACCAGGCGGCGCCGTCCCGGAGGGCGCCGTGGAGCTTCTGCTGGATGCCGCCGATGGGCCCGACGGTCCCGCTGGTGTCGATGGTCCCGGTGCCGGCGATGATCTCGCCGTTCGCCTCGTCGACCTCGGTGAGGCGGTCGATGATCCCGAGGGCGAACATGGTGCCGGCGGAGGGGCCGCCGATGTCGTCGATGCGGATGCTCACGTCGACGGGGAAGTCGAACGCAGGTGACACGAAGACCCCGAGGCGGGCGCCGTCGCCGCCCTGGGGGTCGGGCGACGAGGGGAACGAGAGCTCGACCGGTACCCCGTCGCGGAGCACGCCGAGGGTGACGGGTGCACCGGCCTCCGTCCCGTCGAGCGCCGTGGTGAGGTCCTCGTACTCCTCGATCGGCGTCCCGGCGACGGTCGTGATCACGTCACCCTCCTCGACGTGCCCCTCGGCGCCGGAGCCCTCCACGGCCTGGAGGACCGTGACCTCCACGGGGATCTCGTACCCGAGCTCGTGGAGCGCCGCGTAGGTGGCGTTCTCCTGGGAGGACGTCATGTCGGCGGCGCTCGACGCGTCGAGCTCCTCCTGCGTGGTGTCCGCGGGGAACACCTCCTCCACGGGGAACACGGCCCTGGTCCCGTCGGCCCAGCCCTGGAGGACCTGGACGAGGTTCACGGGGTAGCCGGGACCGCCACCGACACCCACGGTGGTGAGCAGGAGCTCACCCGTGGACTCGTAGGTCTCGGCTCCCTCGATGGTGATGAGGTCCTCGTCGTCCACCTGGCCGAGCGTGTCGCGCGTGGGGCCGGGGGACTTCACGACGTAGGGCGACGGGACCACGGCGAGACCGGACACGAGGAGGACCGTGGCGAGGAAGGTCACGCCGAGGGTGACGCCGCGCGGGGTCACCGCCTCGTCGTCCGCACCCGGGGGTGGGACGTCCCCCGGGTGCGCGGGCACGACCGGGGAGGGGCGAGAAGGGTCGCGTGGGCTCGGGTGAGCGCTCTGTCGAGTGCTCCGGGGCGCTGAGGTCACCCCCGTATCATCGCCGACGAGCCTGGGAGCCCGCTGACGAGGGTGCCGCGACGCCGGGGCCGCGCACCGCGCACCGGCGCCTCACGCCCCGCGGCGAGCGCGCCTCCAGATCGCGGCGGTCCCCAGGACGGCCACGGCAGCACCGGTGGCACCGGCTGCGGCGGCGTCCCGCCCGCCGACCCGCCGTCCGGCGACGCCCACGCGGCCGCGGACCTGGTCGACGAGGAGCCGCAGGCACTCCTCGCTGGTACGTGACACCGACCACCCGGCGGCGTGCAGCCCCGTCGCAGACACCGTCCAGGGATAGACGGCGAAGGTCATGTCGCTCGCCGGGGCCGGCAGCACACCGAGCCTGTGGAGGCGCTCGGCGGCACCGAAGGCCGACGCGCGGGGCAGGTCCACGGACCGCATGCCCGCGACGCGCAGCACCTCGGCGGCGGAGAGGACGTCGGGCGCTCCGTCCCTCCGTGGTCCGACGGTCAGGGCACCGACGAGGCCCCCGCGGACGACGACGTCGACGGCCGCGGCGACGTCGTCCACGTGCACCAGCTGCCACTCCCTGATCGCGCCCCGCACGGTGAGGATCCTCGGCGCCTCGAAGTGGCGCGTCATCAGTGTGTCGACGCCGGGCCCGACGAGGCAGGCCGGACGCAGGATCGTCGCCCTCGGCCGCGTCGACGCAGCGGCGACCGCGTCGCGGAACGTCTCCTCGAAGGTCAGGAGGTCGCCCACGATCCCGTCGTCGACCTCTCCCCGCGCCGGTTCGTCGTCCTCGATGACCGGCCGCCCGGGCACGGCGCCGTTGACCATCGCCGAGCTCACACCGACGACGTGCCCCACGTCCGCGGCCGCGGCCCGGGTGACGTCGGACGTGGTTCTCGTGACGATGTCCTCCCGGCGGTCGGAGGCGCGACGAGAGCGGACGGCGGCGAAGTCGCCCGAGTGGCCCACGAGGACCACGACGTCGGCCCCGACGAGCGCCTCGGGCGTGAGCTCGCCGCTGGCCACGACGCGTCCGGCACCGAGCGCGTGGGCGAGCGCCCTACCTACTGGGGACTCCCCCACCACGACGCTGCGCAGCCCGTCCGTGGTGCGCCCAGAGCGAACCCGTGCACCGGACATGGCCGCCGGACCTCCTCCTGCGTCGGATTGTGGTTACCGTGGTCGGGCCCGACGCCCGCCGCCACCGCCCCCAGGAGACCACATGAGCAGCGACCCGTCAGCCAGCTCCGGCGCGCCGGACCCGTCACAGTGGGAGGAGATGCTCCGTTCCCTCTTCGGTGCCGACAGCGAGGAGGCGCTGCGCGAGCTGCGCGCCCGCGGCTTCGACCCCCAGGCGCTCGCCGCGGGGTCCGGGTTCCAGAACGACCCGCAGATGCTGCAGCAGGTCCTCGACCAGGTGAAGCGGCTGCTCAGCGCGTCGGGCGGTGACCCCGTGAACGCGGACGTCGCGCACGACGTCGCACGGCAGGTGGCGGTGGCCGAGGGAGACCCCGTGCTCACGGCCAAGCAGGTCAGGGAGGCCACGGACGCGCTGTCCGTGGCCGACCTCTGGCTGGACGCCGCCACCGAGCTCCCGCCGTCGGGCGGGACGCGGACCGCGTGGAGCCGATCCGAGTGGGTGGAGCAGACGCTCCCGGCGTGGAACGCGCTGGCCGCGCCGGTGGCCGCGTCGGTCGCCGACGCCCTCGCCGCCGTGCTCCGCGACCAGCTCCCCGAGGGCGGCGGGCTGGAGGGCATGGTTCCCGGTCTGCCCCCCGGGCTCCTCGGCGGTGCGGGCCCCATCGACCCGACGCAGATGATGCGCCAGCTCGGCTCGGCGGTGTTCGGCATGCAGATCGGGACGGCGGCCGGGACCCTGTCGCGGGAGGTCCACGGCGCCACGGACATCGGCGTGCCCCTCCTCACCGGTCCGGCGACCGTCCTCCTGCCCACGAACGTGGCCGCGTTCACGAAGGACCTCGACGTCCCGGCGGAGGAGGTCCGCCACTTCCTGGCGCTCAGGGAGGCCGCCCACGCGCGTCTGTTCACGCACGTCACGTGGCTGCGGGGTCACCTCCTCGGCCTCGTCGAGGCCTACGCCCGGGGCATCACCATCGACATGGACGCGCTCGAGTCGTCCCTCCGGGACGTCGACCCCACCGACCCCGAAGCCCTCCGTGGCGCGCTCTCCGGCGGCGTCTTCGGCCTGCACTCCACCCCGGAGCAGGAGGCCACGCTCCTGCGGCTCGAGACGGTCCTCGCCCTCGTCGAGGGGTGGGTCGACGAGGTCGTGGCCCGCGCGGCGCTCCCCCACCTGCCCCACACCGTCGCTCTGCGCGAGATGATCCGCCGGCGGCGCGCCGCGGGTGGTCCCGCGGAGCAGACCTTCGCGTCGCTCGTCGGCCTCGAGCTGCGGCCCCGCCGTTCCCGGGACGCGGCGACGCTGTGGTCGACGATCGACGGCCAGGTGGGGTCTGCCGCGCGTGACGCCGTCTGGGACCACCCGGACCTCCTGCCGAGCACCCTCGACCTCGACGACCCCGCGGGGTACTTCACGCGTCGCGACGAGGTGAGCGAGGAGCAGTCCGACGTGGACCGCGCGCTCGCCGAGCTCTTCAAGGACGGCGACGACGCGCAGGACGGCGAGGCACCCAAGGGCTGAGGCGTCACGCCTCCGCGTCGTCGTCGTCCGGCGCGGAGGCGTCCCGCGAGAAGGACACGCCCTCGAGGAAGCCCCTGGCGCGCTCCGTCCTCGGGTAGGCCTCGAGGATCTCCCAGAACTCGGGGCCGTGCCCGGCGTGGAGGGTGTGGGCCAGCTCGTGGAGCAGCACGTAGTCGATCACCCACTCGGGCATGCCACGCACACGTGTCGAGATGCGGATGGACCCCTCGGGCAGGGTGCAGCTGCCCCAGCGGCGCCCCTGGCGCGACGACCACCGGACCGACGAGGGACGCGCCCGTCCTCCGAGGTACTTGGCGGAGAGCTCCGCGGCGCGACGGGCGAGTCCTTCGTCGGACGGGCGGCGCCGGCTCTCCTTGTCCGCGAGCCGGGCGAGCATGCGGACCACCCACTCGCGCTCCTGGGCGCGCGAGAACCTCGCGGGGATCGAGACGATCGTCCGGTCCCCGTCACGGTACGCGCTCACCGTGCTCGTGCGGCGACGGCTTCGGCGCACCTCGACCCGCTCGTTGAGCGGTCCATCGACGGCGTCGGGCACAGCACCGACCGTAGTGCCTGACATCGGCGCTTGTCTCCCAACGCGCCGACCCCGGCACCCCGAGCTTCCCGGGCTTCCCGACGCGGTCCGGACCTGTGGACGACGGGGCTCGGCGTCCTCGCCGTGGCACCGTCGTGCCATGGAGCTCCGCACAGGCCTCAGGATCCTCGACCGCGCACCGCACGCCGTCCAGGTCGGCACGGACGAACGATGGTCCGTCACCGTCGACGGGCTGACCCCCCAGGAGCGCACCGCGCTCCTGGGGCTCGGGGACGGCCCCGCCGGACGCCGCCCCCGGTGGGCGTCGTCGGAGGATGCGCCGCACCGGCTGCAGAGCGTCCTCGACGACCTCACCGACGCCGGGCTGCTCCAGGAGTCACCCGCCGCGACCGGGCCGGCCGGGCTCGGGTCGCCGCTCGACGACGAGGTCGTCGCGCTCCAGGTAGCGGGGGCAGGGACACGGGAGACGGTAGGGGTGCGGCGGGACCGCCGGGTCGGCGTCGTCGGTCTCGGTCGGATCGGGATGGTGGTGGTGGACGTCCTCGCGTCGGCCGGCGTCGGGACGTTCCTCCTCGACGACCCCCGGCGCGTGCGGCGCGCGGACGTGGGGGTGGGCGGGTTGCGGGAGAGGCACGTCGGCGCAGCGCGTGCGCACTGCGCGGCGGACGTGCTGGGGCGCGAGCACCCTGACGCGCGCGTGGGTTCCGGGACGCGTGAGACCCCCGACGTCGTCGTCATCGTGTTCGAGGAGGCCGCGGACCCTGTCCGCACGGCGCGTCTAATGATGGAGGAGGTCCCGCACCTCCCCGTCGTGGTGCGGGAGGGGGACGTCGTGGTGGGTCCGTTCGTGGTGCCCGGGCGTTCGGCGTGCCTGACGTGCCTCGACATGCACCGGACGGACATGGACCCCGGGTGGCCGGCGCTGGCGGCCCAGCTGCGGGCGATCGGAAGCACCCATCCGGCGCCTCAGCCGTCGGTGGTCGCGAGCGTCGCCGGCGGGGCGGCCGCGGCGCAGGTCCTCGCGTTCCTCGACGGTCAGGACCCTGCAGCCACCGGCACGGCGCTCGAGGTCCGCGGCCCCGACGCACGGCCCCGCGTCCGACGCTGGTCGGTGCACCCGGGGTGCGGGTGCACCGACCTGCTCGGCGCGGACGTGCCGCGCGCCTGACGTGCGGTCATGCCGCGGCGTCCTTGCGTGGACGGCCCCGGCCACGCTTGCGCGCGACCACGACCCCGTCGACGAAGACCTCGCCTCCCCAGACCCCCCACGGCTCGGCCCGGTCGACCGCCCCGGCGAGGCACCCGGCCACGAGGGGGCACTCGCGGCACAGGGCCTTCGCCTCCTCGATCCGGGCCGTCTGCTCGGCGAACCAGAGCTCCGGGTCGTTGGAACGGCAGGGCACCAGCCCTGCCACGAGCTCGTCGAACTCGCGTCCCTCGCTGTGCGTGAGGGGTTGGGCGACCCGGGTCCCCGAGCCCCCCTGTGACATCGTGTCGAGCAGCGTCGTCGGCCGCACGTCGTCCTCCCATGATCCCAAATGACTTGAATGTCCGTACGTTCGGGATACGCGAGGTGTGCGGCCGCCTGTCTCGTCGACCGACCGGTCGCACGAGGTGGAGAAGCACACAGGCCGCGGATCCCTGAGGGACTCCGCGGCCTGGATGTACCGGTCTGAGGATCAGACGGTGTACGTCCTGGAGACGGAGTCGTGGAGTGCATCGGAGCTGAAAGCCCGAAGTCGAGGCGCGTTGCCCGCGCCCTGACGATGCGTGACCTTGCCGGTCATCGTGGTGATCTCCATCTGTGCACCCACCTCCTCTCTCTTCCGGGCTCGGACCTCTCGGCCGTCGCCCTCCTACAGGGACTCGTGAACCATAGGACCGCCGTCCTGGGGCGTGCAACCTATTTATCGATGTTCTTCCGAAGATGCTCCTGGACGAGCTCGAGGAGCGCCGCCCCGTACGCGTCGATCTTCGTGGGACCGATGCCGTCGATGCGCGCGAGCTCGGGCACGGACGTGGGCCGCACCTCCGCGATCGTCTCGAGGACCGAGTTGGACAGGACCACGAACGCGGGCCGGTCGACGAGCTTCGCCTGCACGGTCCGCCACTCCCGCAGACGCTCGTAGAGGGCCTCGTCGTACTCCCCCGACGGACGGACGACGGGCCGCGCCGTCGACGCGCGCGGCGCACGCCGCACCCCCGCGCCGCGTGACTCCTCCGGCCACAGCCCGTCGAGGAACCGGGTGCGACGCCGCGTCGCGCGCCCGCCCGGCGCGCGGGACCGCGCGAAGGACACCGCGAGATGCTCCCGCGCCCGCGTGATCCCGACGTAGAGCAGGCGCCGCTCCTCGGCGACGGCCTCGTCCGTCTCCGCAAGGGAGATCGGCATGAGGCCCTCGCTCATCCCCACGAGGAACACCGCGTCCCACTCGAGCCCCTTGGCGGCGTGCAGCGACGCGAGGGTGACGCCCTCGACGGTCGGTGCGTGCTGGGACGCCGCCCTGTCGGCAAGGTCCGCGATGAGGTCCGGGAGCGTGGCCTGCTGCGTGGCCGCGAGGTCGTCCGCGAGCGCGACGAGGGCCTGCATCGACTCCCACCGTTCCCGTGCGGCGCCGCGGGCGGCCGGGGGCTCGGGCGCCCACCCGGCGGACAGGAGGATGTCGCGGACCGTCTCCGGCATGGGGACCGTCGGGTCGGCGGACCGGGCACCGCCGCGCAGGAGGACGATGGCGTCGCGGACCTCCTTGCGGGCGAAGAACCTGTCCCCGCCGCGCACGAGGTACCCGATGCCGGCGTCGGCGAGCGCCTGCTCGAAGGCCTCGGACTGGGCGTTGGTGCGGTAGAGCACGGCGATCTCGCTGGCGGGGGTGCCGTCGGCGACGAGCCGTCCGACCGCGCCTGCGACGCCGGCGGCCTCCGCCTCGTCGTCGTCGTAGGCCGTGAACCGGACCGGGGGTCCGGCCGGGCGCTGGGCGACGAGCTCGAGCGCGGGGTGATCGCCGGAGCGGCGCCTGCCGGTGACGGCGAGGAGGTCGTTGGCGAGGCCGACGACCTGCGGCGTGGAGCGGTAGTCGCGCACCAGGCGCACCACCTGGGCGGTGGGGTGCGCCTTGGTGAAGGTCATGAGGTGGTGGGGGGTGGCACCGGTGAACGAGTAGATCGTCTGGCTCGGGTCGCCGACGACGCAGAGCTCCTCGCGGCCCCCGAGCCACTGGTCGAGGACGAACTGCTGGAGCGGTGAGACGTCCTGGTACTCGTCGACGACGAAGTGCCGGTACTGGCGCCGGACCTCGTCGGCGATGGTGCGCTGGGACGCGAGCATGTCGCCGAGCATGAGGAGGACGTCCTCGAAGTCGATGAGGGAACGCTCCGTCTTGACCTCCTCGTACGCGGTGACGAGCCGGGCGACGGACCGGTGGTCGTAGCCGGCCGGGGACGGCCGGCCGATCGCGGCGCAGGCTCGCTCGTAGTCCTCGGCGGTGACGAGGGAGACCTTGGACCACTCGATCTCCGACGCGAGGTCGCGGACGGCGACCCGGTCGACGCTCAGGCCGAGACGTCGTGCGGCCTCCCCGACGAGCTGTGCCTTGTGCTCGAGGATGCGAGGCGGAGCCCCGCCCACGACCTTGGGCCAGAAGTAGCTCAGCTGGCGCAGCGCGGCGGCGTGGAACGTCCTCGCCTGGACGCCGACGACACCGAGGTCCCGGAGCCGGGTCCGCATCTCGCCCGCCGCGCGCGCGGTGAACGTCACGGCGAGCACCGTCGTCGGCGTGTACACCCCGGTCCGTACGCCGTACGCGATGCGGTGCGTGATCGCGCGGGTCTTGCCGGTGCCCGCCCCGGCGAGGACGCACACCGGTCCGGTGAGGGCCTCGGCGACGGCACGCTGGTCCGGGTCGAGCGCCTCGAGGATCGCGTGGGCGGAGCTCGGCACGCTCATGCGCCCGCCGTCCGGAGCGGAGCGGCTGCAGGGCGGTGGGCGGGGTGGGAGCGGCGGCTGTGGTGGGCGTGCTGTGCTGACATCCCGCTCATCATCCCAGGAGCGGCCGACGCCCACGGACGCCGCCGGAGGAATACCGTGGTCGTCGTCCCGCGTTGTCCCGCAGGACAGCGACTCCCACCCACCGGAAGGACCCCGCCCAGCATGAGCGAGACCGTGACCTCCCCGACCGTCCCCGACGCCGGCTCCATCGTCATGTACACGACGTCCTGGTGCGGGTACTGCCGGCGGCTCAAGACACAGCTCGACTCCGTCGGGATCGGCTACACCGAGGTGAACATCGAGGAGGTGCCCGGGACGGCGGAGTACGTGGAGCAGGTGAACGGCGGGAACCAGACGGTGCCGACCGTCGTGTTCCCCGACGGCACCGCCGCCACCAACCCGTCGCTCGCCGACGTCAAGGCGCGCCTCGGGTCTGCCTGACGCGCGTCCGGGTCGCCCTCCCTCGTCCGGGAGGGCGACCCGGCGACCGGCTCAGCGATCGGCCCACGACCCGGTGAGGTCCTCGCCGTACCAGTCCTCGACGAGGGCCCGGGCGATGGACGTCCGTGTGGGCAGCATCACGGCGCCGGAGGCCACGGCCTCGGCGAGCTCGGGACGGGTGAACCACAGCGCGTCGGTCACCTCCACACCGTCGACGACGACGTCGGTGGTGGTCGCGTGCGCCACGAACGCGAGCATGAGAGACGCGGGGAACGGCCACGGCTGGCTGCCCCGGTACTCCACGGCGCCGATGCGGATGCCGGCCTCCTCCTCCACCTCGCGGCGCACGGCGGCCTCCACGGACTCCCCCGGCTCGACGTACCCTGCGAGCGTCGAGTAGCGCCCCTGGGGCCAGTGGGCGGAGTGCCCCAGGAGGAGCCGGTCGGACTCGTCGACGACGGCCATGATGACCGCCGGGTCGGTGCGCGGGTAGTGGTCCGTCCCGTCGTTGGTGCACCTGCGCACCCAGCCGCCGCCGGTGGCCTCCGTGGGCTCGCCGCACCGCGGGCATCGCGGGTTTCGGCCGTGCCACGCGGCGAGCGCCACGGCTTCCGTCGCGAGGCCGGCGTCGCGGTCGGTGAGCGTCGCCCCCACGTCGCGCAGCGACGCCCACGTGTGCTCCTCGACGAGCCGGTCGGCGGGGTCCTCCGGGGCGATGCCCTCGATGTCCAGGCTCGCGCCACCCGCATCGTCGGACAGCGCGAGGGCCACGTAGGTCTCGCTGGCGGCTTCCGTGGCGTCGTTCCCGCCGAGGTAGAACCACTCGCCGGGGCGCTGGTCGGCAGCGGACGAGGCGGACGCGACGACCGCGGCGTCGAGCGCCGTGGCGGCGACGAGAGCGAGCTCGCGCGCGCCCTTCGGGTCGCCGACGACGGCGACCTTGCCGCGGTGGAGGAGCAGGACGCGGGTGCTCCCCTCGAGGAGGGCGTCCGCGACCACCCCGGGGTCGGTCCGTCGCTCTGCCTGCCGGTGCGCGGTCGCTCGCGAGAGCGGCAGCCTGTCCCAGTCCACGTGTCCCATGACCCCACCGTAGGGCCAGCCGCCGACGACCGGGCCACCACCCGCCCGGGCGCCGCGGGGAGGTCCCCACCCGCTCGTCTACGGTTGTCCTGTGCACCGTTCGCCCCTCGCCCTCGCCGCCCTGTCGACCATCGCCGTCCCCGGCCTCGACGTCCACCACGTCCAAGGGGCCCTGGCCCCGGACGGCATCGACAGTGCCGTCGCCGTCGACGCCGACGGTCGCCGCTGGGTCGTCCGAGCGCCTCGCACCCCGGCCGCCGGCGCCGCCCTCGAGGCGGAAGCGGCGTTCCTCGCCGGCGTCACGGACCACGTCGACTCGGGGGCGTTGCCCTTCGTGGTGCCCCGCGCCGCGGGTTCCGCCCCCCTGCCCGGTGCGGGCCGGGCCATCGTGCACCCAGAGCCGCCGGGGCACCCCCTGGACGTCCAGCGGCTCGTGCCGGGACCGGGGCTGACGGCCTCCGTCGGGCGGGCGGTGGCCGCCGTCCACGAGCTCCCGGTGGCGCTCGTGGAGGCGTCGGGCCACCCCGTGTACAGCGCGGAGGAGTACCGGCAGCGCCGGCTGTCGGAGGTCGACGAGGCGGCACGGACGGGCCGGGTCCCGGCGACCCTGCTCCGCCGGTGGGAACGGGCGCTCGAGGACGTGTCGTTGTGGAGGTTCCGGCCGGTCATCACGCACTGCGCGCTCTCGTCCGACTCGATCCTCGTGCAGGCCGGGCAGGTGAGCGCCGTCCTCGACTTCTTCGAGGTGCAGGTGGGCGATCCTGCGGACGACCTCGCCTGGCTGCTCGCCTCGATGCCCGACGAGTCGGCGGACTCCCTCATGGAGGCGTACCAGCTCCGGCGCACGGAGCTCATCGACCCGCACCTCCTCGAGCGCGCAGCGCTGGCGGGCGAGCTGGCTCTCGCACGGTGGCTGCTCCACGGCGTCCGCACGCAACGCCCGGAGGTCGTCGAGGACGCGGTCGGCATGCTCCGGGACCTCGACCGCGCGGCGACCGAGCTGGGCGACGCCGGGGCGACGGGTCCCGTCCCCCCGCGGCCCGGCCCCACCGTCGCGGACGAGGCCGCGGCGCAGGGACCGGACGACGGGGAACCGGCCGTCCAGGAGCCCGACTACGAGCACGCGACCCCGCGCCCGCACGCGGACGAGCCGACGACGAGCTACGCCGTCGTCACCCCTGACGCGGGGTCCGGGGACGACGTGGCCCCCGCGGACGGGACGACGCCCTCGAAGGAGGACTAGCCGGGGCAGGGAGCTCGCCGCGGACGAGTCGCTCGAGCTCGTCCGCGTCCGCCAGGCGCCGCGGGCGCACCGTGGTGTCGTCCGCGACGTGGTAGAACGCCGCGGAGACGGAGTCCAGCGGGACGCCCGCCCACGTCGACCACGCCAGGCGGTAGACGGCAAGCTGCACCTCGCGCGCCTCCCGGGCGGCGTCGTCGGTGGGTACCCGCCCCGTCTTCCAGTCGACGACGACCACTCCCCCGGGGTTCTCCGGGTCGGGGAAGACCGCGTCGATCCGGGTGCGCGTGACGACACCGGCGATCACGGTGTCGATGGCGACCTCGACCTCGATGGGCACGAGGGACGCCCACGGCGACGCCTCGAAGGTCCGCTGGAGGTCTGCGAGCGAGCGGTCGGGGTCGATGCGGTCGTCGTCCGCGCCCGGGAGCTCGTCGAGGTCGAACAGGGACGTCGACCCGTAGAACTTCTCGACCCAGAGGTGGAACGCGGTGCCACGCCGGGTGTGGACGGACGGCTCTCGCGGCACGGGGCGCCGCAGCGCCAGGGCGTACGCCGACCGGTCCCGGGCGACCTCGACGAGGCCCGAGGCGGAGATGTGCGCGGGGAACTCCATGGCGGTGACCGCTGCGCGCGACGCGTCCCGCTCGGCGAGGAGCAGGGAGCTCAGCCCGGCGAGATCGGTCCCGTCCGCGGAGAGGAGCGGGGCGACAGGGGCGACGGGGTCCACCGACCCGCGGTCGTCGGTGAGCTCGTCGAGGACGAGGTCCCTGGCACGGCGGAGCGCCTCGAGGGACGACCGGACCCCGGTGGACGTCTCGTCGTCGCCGTCCGCGCCCGGCCCGGACGGCAGCGTGCGCGCCGTGGGGACGTGGGGCGAGGGCCACACCTCCGTGCGGACCGAGTCGCCACGGGGGTTGTCCGTGCCGGGCTCGGGTGGCGGCGCGACGGTGTGCTCGGCGAGCACGCCCGCGTCGGCGAGCTCGGTGAGGAAGGGGGACGGGCTCGAGGGCTTCACGGCGGTGCGCCACCAGGCCCCGGTGAGCAGGAGCTCGGAGCGCGCGCGGGTGAACGCGACGTAGGCGAGCCGACGTTCCTCGAGGACCTCGTGCTCGCCGCACCGGCTGCGGAAGTCGACGAGCCGGGCGTTGAGCTCCGCGGAGTCGGCGGCCCCGGCGAGGTCGAGCGTCGGGAGGTCGCGGGCGTCGCCCCGGAGCGGGAAGGGCAACGCGCCGAGGGAGGTGAGCCACCCGGCGGACGTCGGTCCCGCGTCGGAGCTGGTCCGCGTCGAGGGGAACACCCCGTCGACGAGGCCGGGGACGGCGACGACGTCCCACTCGAGCCCCTTGGAGGCGTGGACGGTGATGAGCTGGACGGCGCGAGGGTCGGGTGCGTGCGTGGGGCGTTCGAGGCCTCGTTCCCGCTTCTCGGCGCTCGACAGCCACGCGAGGAACGCCCCGAGCGTCGTCGTCTCGCCGGAGTCGGCGAAGGACGCGGCCACCTGGCGGAACGCGTCGAGGTGGGCGCGTCCCCGCGGGTCGGTCTCCGCCGCCTCGGGGGTGTGCGCCCGGGCGGCGGCGAGCGCGACCTCGATGTCGAGACCGAGAGCGCGCTCGGCCCGGTCGACGAGCTCGGGGAGCGCGAGGTAGGTGAGAGCGCGCACGTCACGGAGGGTCTGCGCGAGCGCGCGCAGGCGCGTCCACCCGACGGCCGTGAAGGCGCGGCCGTCGGCTGCCTGCCA
>NZ_JAEINH010000015.1 GCF_016342785.1 Sanguibacter suaedae | reverse complement strand
CTCGCGTTGTCCACAGGGGCGTCCACATGGCCTTCGGTGGTGGTCCGCAGATGTGTCGTGAACGACACGCCGATACAACACCTAGGGGTCGACCCGCGCGGGCACCCCTAGGTATAGTGGTCGTCCACCGGGTCCTCCGCGACCCTGGTCGAATCACACAGACGTAGTTCCAGCCGCGTCGTTCGAGGTCAGACGTCACGCCAGGTCGACGCCGACCGGACGTGCGCGGCCACGCGAGCCGCGGGCGGACAGCCCGACAGAGGAGACACCATGAGCATCACGGTCTACAGCAAGCCCGCGTGCGTCCAGTGCGACGCGACGTACCGTGCCCTCGACAAGAAGGGCCTCGAGTACACGATCGTCGACATCAGCCAGGACGCCGAGGCGCTCGAGATGGTCCGCGGGCTCGGTTACCTCCAGGCGCCCGTCGTCGTCGCGGGCAGCGAGCACTGGTCGGGCTTCCGCCCCGACCAGATCAGCGCCCTCGCCGCGAAGGTCGCCGCACCGGCCCTCTGAGTCGGCCGCTGCGCCACGGCGCACCGGCAGAAGGGTGAGGTCATGACGAACCTCGTCTACTTCTCCAGCGCCTCCGAGAACACCCACCGCTTCGTGGAGAAGCTCGGCCTCGAGGCCGAGCGCATCCCGCTGCGCCCGGCCGACGGCTTCCTCCACGTGGACGAGCCGTACGTGCTCGTCGTCCCCACCTACGGCGGGGGCAACGAGGGCGGCGCGGTCCCGCGCCAGGTGGTGAAGTTCCTCAACGACGAGCGCAACCGTTCGTACATCCGCGGAGTCATCGCCGCCGGCAACACCAACTTCGGTGCTGCCTACTGCATTGCCGGTGACATCATCTCCTCGAAGTGCCAGGTGCCGTACCTGTACGGCTTCGAGCTCCTAGGAACCACCGAGGACGTCGTGCGCGTCCGCGAAGGATTGGATCGATTTTGGCAACGACAGTCACGGATCCCGGCGTAGAGACCGAGCTCGACTACCACTCGCTCAACGCGATGCTCAACCTCTACGGCCCGGACGGTGAGATCCAGTTCGACAAGGACCGGCAGGCGGCGCGGCAGTACTTCCTGCAGCACGTCAACCAGAACACCGTCTTCTTCCACAGCCTCGACGAGAAGCTCGACTACCTCGTGGAGAACAAGTACTACGACCCGCTGGTCCTCGCGAAGTACGACCGCGCGTTCGTCAAGGCGCTCTTCGACCTCGCGTACTCGAAGAAGTTCCGCTTCGAGACGTTCCTCGGCGCGTTCAAGTACTACACGTCCTACACGCTCAAGACGTTCGACGGGAAGCGCTACCTCGAGCGGTTCGAGGACCGCGTCTGCATGGTCGCCCTCACCCTCGGCGACGGTGACGAGACCCACGCGACCAACCTCGTCGAGGAGATCATCTCGGGTCGCTTCCAGCCGGCGACCCCCACGTTCCTCAACTCGGGCAAGGCCCAGCGCGGGGAGCCCGTCTCCTGCTTCCTCCTGCGCATCGAGGACAACATGGAGTCCATCGCGCGCGGGATCAACTCCGCGCTGCAGCTCTCCAAGCGCGGCGGCGGTGTCGCCCTGCTCCTGAGCAACATCCGTGAGCACGGCGCCCCCATCAAGCACATCGAGAACCAGTCCTCCGGCGTCATCCCCGTGATGAAGCTCCTCGAGGACTCCTTCTCCTACGCCAACCAGCTCGGGGCCCGCCAGGGTGCCGGCGCCGTGTACCTCCACGCGCACCACCCCGACATCTTCCGGTTCCTCGACACCAAGCGTGAGAACGCCGACGAGAAGGTCCGCATCAAGACCCTCTCCCTCGGCGTGGTCATCCCGGACATCACGTTCGAGCTGGCGAAGAAGAACGAGGACATGTACCTCTTCTCGCCGTACGACGTCGAGCGCATCTACGGCGTGCCCTTCGCCGACGTCTCCGTCACGGAGAAGTACTACGAGATGGTCGACGACGCGCGGATCCGCAAGACGAAGATCAAGGCGCGCGAGTTCTTCCAGACGCTCGCCGAGCTGCAGTTCGAGTCCGGCTACCCGTACGTCATGTTCGAGGACACGGTCAACGCGGCGAACCCCATCAAGGGCAAGATCACGCACTCGAACCTGTGCTCCGAGATCCTCCAGGTCTCCACCCCCTCGACGTACAACGAGGACCTGTCCTACGCCGAGGTCGGTCGGGACATCTCGTGCAACCTCGGTTCGCTGAACATCGCGCGCACCATGGACTCGCCCGACTTCGCCCGGACCATCGACACCGCCATCCGTGGTCTCACCGCGGTCTCCGACCAGACGAGCATCGAGTCCGTCCCGTCGATCAAGCACGCGAACGAGCTCGGCCACGCGATCGGCCTCGGCCAGATGAACCTCCACGGCTACCTCGCACGCGAGCGCATCCACTACGGGTCCGACGAGGGCATCGACTTCACCAACATGTACTTCTACACGGTGGCGTTCCACGCCATCGCGGCGTCCAACCGTCTCGCGATCGAGCGTGGCCGGGCGTTCGGCGGGTTCGAGGACTCGAAGTACGCGACGGGGGAGTACTTCGACAAGTACACGGAGGCGGTCTGGGCGCCGGCGACGGAACGCGTCCGGGACCTCTTCGCGACCGCGGGGGTCCACCTCCCGACGCAGGAGGACTGGCTCCAGCTCAAGGCCTCGGTCATGGAGCACGGCATCTACAACCAGAACCTCCAGGCCGTCCCGCCCACGGGGTCCATCTCGTACATCAACAACTCGACGTCGTCGATCCACCCCGTGGCCGCGAAGATCGAGATCCGCAAGGAGGGCAAGATCGGGCGCGTCTACTACCCGGCGCCCTACCTGACGAACGACAACCTCGAGTACTACCAGGACGCGTACGAGGTCGGCTACGAGAAGATCATCGACACGTACGCCGCGGCGACGCAGCACGTCGACCAGGGCCTGTCGCTCACGCTCTTCTTCAAGGACACCGCGACCACCCGCGACGTCAACCGCGCGCAGATCTACGCGTGGCGCAAGGGCATCAAGACGCTCTACTACATCCGTCTGCGCCAGCTCGCCCTCGAAGGGACCGAGGTGGAAAATTGCGTTTCGTGCATGCTGTGATTGCCGTCGCGTTCGGATGAGCGACAAGGATGCCTCGATCTCCGTGGGCGTCATCTACGGGGTGAGGCTTGCCCGCGACTCCGGCTACCGATATGTCGGCCTGACGACGAAGACCGCCGCCTCGAGGTTGCGTCAGCACCTCAAGGTGGCGGCCTCCGGGAGGCGTAGGCCGTTCTACGACTGGTTGCGAAAGCACACCCCTGAGGATCTTGCTGTCGACGTGCTCGAGACCGTGACTACGGATCTCGAGGCTTTGGGCCTCGCTGAGATCGCCTGGATAGCGTCTCGAAAGGCTGCCGGCGATCGGTTGCTGAACCTTTCATTGGGTGGTCTGGGACCAACTGGGTTCGTGTGGACAGAGGAGCAACGGGAGGCGGCACGAGTCCGGTCGACCGGACGGCAAGGTCTGAGTCGACCGGGGGAGCTCAACCCTTTCCACGGCGGAAAGCACAGCGAGGCGCAGCGACAGCGATGGTCGGAGTTGCGACGTGGCACCAACGTCGGCGCGGAGAACATCAACTTCGGCCGCTTTGGTACAGCGCATCCTGGATATGGTCGCGTCATGTCGCCGGAGGCACGTGCGCAGCTATCAGAGCAACGCAGGGGCTCGCTCAACCCGAACTATGGCAAGACAGCGAGTGCAGAGACTCGTGCAAAGCGGTCAGCAGCTCAGAAGGGCATTCCAAAACCGTCGAGCGCGCGCAGCGCGCACACTCGCTACCACACGAACAAAGGTGTCGTGAGCGAAACCTGCCGGTTTTGCACACAGACGGACTTGACAGTGCAATCTTCACCAATGAGAGAGACGAATCGATGACCCCCACCGGCAAGCTCAAGCTGATCGACCGCGTCCAGGCGATCAACTGGAACCGCGTCGACGACGAGAAGGACGCCGAGGTCTGGGACCGGCTCGTCGGGAACTTCTGGCTCCCCGAGAAGGTCCCGGTGTCCAACGACATCCAGTCGTGGGCCACCCTCACCCCCCAGGAGAAGGAGCTCACCACCCGCGTGTTCACCGGGCTGACGCTCCTGGACACCATCCAGGGCACCGTCGGGGCCGTGAGCCTCATCCCCGATGCGATCACCCCGCACGAGGAGGCCGTCTACACGAACATCGCGTTCATGGAGTCGGTCCACGCGAAGAGCTACTCGTCGATCTTCTCGACGCTCATCTCCACGCAGGAGATCGACGACGCGTTCCGCTGGTCGGAGGAGAACGTCAACCTCCAGCGCAAGGCGGAGATCGTCCTCGGTTACTACCACGGGGACTCGCCGCTCAAGCGGAAGGTCGCTTCGACGCTCCTCGAGTCGTTCCTCTTCTACTCGGGCTTCTACCTGCCCATGTACTGGTCGAGCCGCGCCAAGCTCACGAACACGGCCGACCTCATCCGCCTCATCATCCGTGACGAGGCCGTGCACGGGTACTACATCGGGTACAAGTTCCAGAAGGGTCTCGAGAAGCTCTCCCCCGTCGAGCGCGACGAGATGAAGGCGTACACCTTCGAGCTCCTCTTCGAACTCTACGAGAACGAGGTCCAGTACACCGCGGACCTCTACGACGGCGTCGGTCTCACCGAGGACGTCAAGAAGTTCCTGCGGTACAACGCGAACAAGGCACTCATGAACCTCGGCTACGAGGGCCTCTTCCCCAAGGACGAGACGGACGTCAACCCGGCGATCCTCTCCGCCCTGAGCCCCAACGCCGACGAGAACCACGACTTCTTCTCCGGGTCCGGCTCCTCGTACGTCATCGGCAAGGCCGTGAACACCGAGGACGACGACTGGGACTTCTGCCCTGGGCACTTCAGGACACCACGCACGACGAAGGGCCCCGGTCCTCCCACCGAACGGTGGGAGGACCGGGGCCCTTCGTGATGGTGCCGAGAGGTCAGGACGCCTCGAGGATCTCCACCACGAACACGAGCGTCGCGCCGCCCGGGATCGAGCTCTGGCCGGCGTCACCGTAGGCGAGGTCCGACGGGATCACGAGCAGGAGCTTGCTGCCAACCTTCTGGCCGACGATGCCCTCGTCCCATCCCGCGATCACGGCACGCTCACCGATGACGGTGTCGAACGGCGTCCCACGGTCCCACGACGAGTCGAACTGCTCACCGTTGGACTGCAGCCAGCCCGTGTAGTTCACGGACACCGTCTGGCCCGACTCGACGACGGCACCGTCGCCCTCCTCGAGGACCTGCACGACGAGGTCCTCGGGACCCGCGTACCCGGGCGTGAGCTCGATCGAGGGCTTGCCCGCCTCGTCGAACGTCACGGTCGGCATCCCGGCGTCCGGCGTGATGGCAGGCAGCGGCTCGACGACCTCCATCGCCGTGATGATCGACCGCTCACCGCCAGCCTGGTCAGGGGCGGCGAAGAGGAGCTGCGAGCCGATCGGCGCGCCCCTGAGCACCTCCGCCAGGGGGTCGCCCTCAGGGGCCATCGACAGGTCGAGGACCTCCGGGGTGCCCTCCCACGAGGTACCCAGCTCGTCACCGGTGGAACCGTCCACCTGCAGGACGTGGACCCACACCTCGTCACCCTCCGGCACCTCGCCCGTCCCCTCGGAGGCCACCCGGGCCACGACGCCCGTCACCTCGAAGGGGGGAGTGAGACCGATGGTCGGCTTGCTCCCGACCTCGCCGTCATACGTCACGGCCTCGAGGGCCGCCACGTCCTCGGCCGTGGCCTCCGGCGCCGTCGAGGCGGCGTCCGTCGCGGACGGCGTGGCCGTCGCGTCGTCGCTGTCGTCACCGCACGCTGTCAGCAGGAGCGCGGCCCCCAGCGTCAGTGCGGTCATGCTGCGCAGTGTGCGGTGCTTCAAGACGGTCAGTCCTTCGTTCGAGGGGCCCTGCGGCAGACGCAGCCGAGGTCCCCACAACTCTAGCGGGTGAACCTGGACACAACGGTCTCCGCCGGTGGGATGCGAGGACGACCACGGGTGTGCGCGAGGCCCGGCGCGAGCCCCACAATGGGCACATGCCGTCGTCCCGCCGATCCCGCCGTCGCCCCTACACCGAGGACCACCGCCCCGTGGACCTCACCCGGCTCACCGGCGGACGACGCACCGAGGTGCGTCGCGGTGAGGAGTGGACCGTGCAGCCCGTGCGCCCCAGCGACAAGACCTACCGGTGCCCCGGGTGCCACCAGGACATCGGGCCGGGCACCGAGCACCTCGTCGCGTGGGCCACGGACTCGCTCTTCGGGCCCGACGCGGCGCTCGCCGCCCGGCGCCACTGGCACACCCGGTGCTGGTCCATGGGCTGACGACACCACCACGAGACCCGCTGCAACTACCGCCCCGACAGAGAGGCCCGGACCATGGACCACCTGCTCGCCCTGCACACCTGGACCGACGCGCCAGGCACCCCGCTCGTCCTCCTCCACGGGTTCCCCCTGGACCACCGTATGTGGGCCGACGCCGCGCGCCGCCTGCCGGAGGACATCGCCGTCCACGCCCTGGACCTCCCGGGCCTCGGCAGCTCGCCGACCCTCCCCGAGGTCACCCTCGAGGCCGCCGCCGACGCGGTGGTCGCCACGCTCGCCGCTGCCGGTGTGGATCGTGCCGTCGTCGCCGGCCTGTCCATGGGCGGGTACGCCGCGCTCGCCCTCGCGGAGCGGCACCCCGACCTGGTCGCCGGCCTCGCCCTCGTCGACACGAAGTCCACGGCGGACGGCGGCGCGGCGCGGGAGAAGCGGATCGTCACGGCCGACGAGGTGGAGCGCACCGGGACCGTCGACGCCGTCCTGGGGATGCCGGGGACCATCCTCGGTGAGCGCTCCCGGGTCGAGCAGCCGGCCCTGGTCCCGACGCTCGAGGCCTGGATCACGGAGCAGGCCCCCGAAGGGGTCGCCTGGTCGCAGCGGGCGATGGCGGCCCGCCCCGACCGGACCGGCGTCCTCGAGGGGTACCAGGGGACCAGTGTCGTGGTCGTCGGGTCGCTCGACACGGTGACGCCCGTCTCCGACGCCGAGCACATGGCGGACGCGCTGCGCTCCGGGCCCCCGGTCGTCCTCGACGGCGTCGGCCACATGAGTGCCGTCGAGGCGCCGGCGGAGGTGGCTGCCGTGCTGGCGGACCTGATGCGCCGCACCTGACCACCCGCAGGCGGGCGCGTCAGGCGGTCCGGTGCGTCTCGCCCCGCAATGCGCGCTCGAGCGCCTCGGAGAGGTCGATCGACTCGCCGTCGCGGGCGCCCTGACCGAGGACGAGCGGTGGTTCGGCGGGTTCCAAGGTGGCCCCGACGACCCGCGCCCGGAGGGAGCCCGCCGTGGTGAGGAGGTAGAACTCCCCGTCGGTCCCGACGGCGACGCTGCGATTCTTGCGCAGGTACCACCCCTGCAGGCGGGTGCGGTACGTGCGTCGGCCACCGTAGTCGCGGGCGACGAGCCGCTCGGTCGGGACACCCACGGCGGTCGCCGCGGCGACGAACTCCGCGATCATCGACCGGGCGCGCGCAGTCTCGGCCGCGCGCCGCCGCTCGATGGTCGCCGCCTGGTGCGCGGCGTTGCGCGACCGCTCGTCGCGCCAGGCCGCCTCCTCCGCGGGACTCGTCGGGGGAGTCACCACCGGGCCGTCAGCGGGGGCCGGCGGACTTCGCCGGGGTGGTCGTACCCGCGCCGCCGGACTTCGCAGGTGCGGCAGCGCCGGAGTCCTGGTCGGTCCCGTCCTCGACAGTCCCGTTCTCGACAGTCCCGTCGGCCGCGGCGTCCGCGTCCTTCGGTGCGGTCGCAGGAGCTGCGTCGTCCGTGGAGGACTTCGGGTCGCCCGCGCCCTCGCTCGCGCCGGTCGCGGCAGGTGCGGCGTCATCGCCGGTCTTGGCGGCCGGGCGCGAGGCCTGCGGACGGGCCTGTGGCTCCTTGACCGGCGCCTCCTTCCCGGCAGCGGCCTTGCGCGCCTGCTGCGCGGGGGTGCCGGCCGCGGCGAGCGGAGCGGGGCGTGACTTCGTCTTCTTCCGGGGAGTCGGGGCCGGTGCCTCGGCGGGTGCCGGGTCCGTGCCCGCCTCCGCCTCGGCGAAGGACTGCTCGGCGGCGGCAGCCTTCTCCAACGTCTCGGCGGTCGGGACGGCCTCGGCGCCGAGGAGCCCGCGCAGCTCGTCGATGTAGGTGGTGATGGACTCGCGCTGCCGGTTGAGGTCGTCGACCTGGCGCTGGGCGTTGCTCCGTTCGCGCTCCGCCTCGAGGACGGCGTCGGCGAGGATCTGGTCGGCCTGCTCACGCGCCGCGGACGTGACGCCCGCCGCGGCCGCGCGCGCCAGGTCGGCGCTCTCCTTCGCGTGCGCGTCCGAGTCCTTGCGGATCTGCTCGAACTGCGTCAGGGCGTCCGCGGCCCGCCGCTCCGCCTCCGCCGCGTGGCGCTCGGCGTCCCCGAGGAGCTTGTCGGTCTCCGCCTTGGTCCGTGCGTGGAGCTCGGTGTCGGCGAGCTGCGCGGCCTCGTGCCGGGCCGCGATGTCGAGGTCGGCCTGGGCGAGGCGCTCCCGGGCGTCGTCGAGCATGGTCGTCGCCTCCGTGCGAGCGGCGCTCACGATGTCGGTGGCCTCCCGGCGTGCCTCCGTGAGCATCCGGTCCACGTCGATCGCGGTCTGCTCCCGCAGGCTCGTGGTCTCCCGCTCGGCGGCGGCGCGCTGCTCCGCGGTCTCGCGCTCCGCGGACTCGCGCAGGTCGGTGGACTCGCGCGTCGCGGTCTCGACGAGGTGCGCGGCCTCGAGCGCCGCTGCCGCGATCTGGTCGCTCGTCTCCCGCTGCGTCGTGGCGCGCAGCTCGTCGGTCTCCTGCTGCGCCTGGAGGCGGAGCGCGGCGAGCTCCTGCTCGACGGCGGTGCGCCGCTCCTCGACCTCGGCCTGCACCGCGGCGCGCTGGGCCGCGGTCTCGGTCTCGACCGTCTGGCGGAGCTCGTCCGTCTCCTTCTGCACGGTGGCGCGCAGCGTCGCCGCGTACGACTCGATCCCCGACCGGAGCTCGGCCGCCTCGGTCTCGGTGCGGTGCCGCAGCTCGGTGGTCTCCGCCTCGGTCTGCTGCCGGAGCTCCGTGGTGTAGCGCTCGGCCTCCTCGCGCTGGGAGGTCGTCTCGGAGATGGTGCTCGTGCGCAGGGCCTCCGCGTCGCGCTCGGTCGTGACGCGCAGCTCCGTGACCTCGCGCTGAGTCGTCGCCCGGAGGGTCCCGAGCTCGCGCTCGAGCGCGGTGCGTCGCTCGGTCTCCTCGGTGGTGATGGCGGTCTGGATGCGTGTGGCCTCGCGCTCGGCAGCGCCCACGAGCTCGTCGGCCCGCCGCTCGGCGGACACGGTCGTCGTCTCGGCCTCGTTGGCGGCGGCCGACCGGGTCTCCTCGGCGTCCCGGCGCGCGCTCGCGAGGAGCTCGGCGACCTCGTTCTCCGCCCGTGCGCGCATCTGGCCGGCAGCGAGCTTGGCGCGGGCGAGGATCTCCTCGGACTGGGCCTCGGCCTGGCTGAGGACGTCGGTCGACTGCTCCTCGGCGGACCGCATGAGCTGCTCGATGCGCGAGCCCAGCCCGGCGTACGACGGGCGCTCGGTCTCGCGGAGCTTCTCCTCGGCCTGCGCCAACGCCTCCGCGGTCTCGCGGGAGCGGGCGTCGAGCGCCGCGACCTTCTCCTGGGCGTCGGCGAGGGAGGCCTCGAGCGACCGCACCCGACCGTCCACCTGGGAGCGGTCGTAGCCGCGCATGACGACGGGGAAGATCGGACGATCGTCGGACACTGGTGCCTCCGTGTGTCAGGGGGATCGGGATGCTCCACCGAACATTCACATGCCGGAACCTGCCGGTCGTGGGTTCGGTGCACGTCGCCGCAACAGGTCGTTCATGACCCGCTCACCCAGCCTATCCGGTCGCGGACGAGACACGCCAAGCGCCACGGAAGAGCCGGGAAAGTCCGGTTCGCCCCGGCTCCTCGGGTCGGGGTGTCCACCCGAGCGCTAGGCTTGGCTGCCTCCTCTGAAGGGATCTCTCGGTGCTGCACAAGATCGTGACCGCTGGACTGGTGGTGCTCGGGCTCGTCGTCGCGAGCCTCGGCGTCGCGTCGGGGACCGTGTGGCGACCCGGCAGCACGGTCACCATGACGACCCCCGGCACCGGTGACGCGACGATGCTCATGACCGCCCCCGGCGTGCTCGGGCTCGTCGACGACTCCGTGACGGTCCGGGCGACCGCCGAGGGCGGTGCCAAGGTCGTTCTCGCTCTCGGGTCCGAGGCCGACGTCAAGGGCTGGGTCGGGACCGACCCGGTGCTCGTCGCCACCGGTCCCGCCGACTGGGAGTCGCTCGCCGTCACGACGAGCGAGCCGGCGACGACGCCTGCCCCCGACAGCACCCCCGAGGAGGGCGAGGAGCCGGGCGAGGAGGGTGGCGCGGGCGAGAGCGAGGCCCCCGAGGGTGAGGTGGAGGGTGACGCTCCTGCCGACGACGAGTCCACCGCGGAGACGCCGGAGGAGTCCGCCGAGGCCGAGCCCGTCGTCGGGCCGGACCCCGCAGGATCGGACATGTGGGTGGCGGAGGCCGTCGGCGAGGGAACGGCGAGCCTCGAGTGGGACGCGGGTTCGAGCGACCAGGTCCTGCTCGCCGCCGTCGCCGGTGAGGGCGCAGGTGCGCCCCGCCTCGAGCTCACCTGGCCGCGAGAGGTGACGACGCCGTGGATGTGGCCCGGCATCGTCCTCGGCGCCGTGCTCGTCCTCGTCGGACTGGTCGTCGGTGTGGTCGGTGCGCGCTCGGCACGGCCCGGTTCGCGTCGCGGCAAGGCCGTGGTCGCACCTGGGCGCAGCCGCGCCGAGACCGCCGCTCCGTCCTCGACCAGCACGGCGGTCCCGCGGGGGGACGAGGCCCTGGTCCGCCGGGATGCTCCTCGTGGCCCGGTGGGTGTCGTCTCCACGCCGACGCCCGCCGGCGGCACCGAAGGTCTCACGCGTCGCGAGCTCCGCGAGCGTGCGGAACGCGAGCAGCAGCAGGGCCGTGGTCCCGTCGCGCGGGGTGAGGACGGCGAGAAGCGCCCGAAGAGGTCGTGGCCGTGGACCGGTGCGATGCCGACCGTGAAGAAGGCGGACACGGCGGCGCAGCCCGTCGTTCCGCCGCCTGCCGAGGCGTCACGCCCGGCCTGGCTGCCGGAGGGGACGACGTCTGCGTCCGGCTCCTCGTGGCGCGAGGCCTGGGGTGTGCGGCACACGGAGGACGGACCTGAGGACAGGCCGGCCCCCGGAGGGCAGTGGCCAGGCGGCAGGACCACCGACGACAGGGAGGAGGACAGGTGAACGGCGTTCGACGGCACAGAGCTCTCGTCCCGCTGGCGGCAGCGGCGCTGCTCCTCGCAGCGTGCACCCCCGACCTGCCCACGGTGGAGGTCGACCCCGACACGACGGTGGGACCGGTGCTCTCCGTGAGCCAGGACGCGGAGATCCACGCGGCGATCGGCTCGGCGCTCGAGGAGGCGACCGCCGCGGTCGACCCTGGGACGCTCGAGGCACGGGTCACCGGGCCCGCGCTCGCTCTCCGCAAGGCGGAGCTCACGGTCGCGTCCGCGGCCGGCAACACCGACAACGTGACCGAGATCCCCACGGTGGTCCAGTCGCGCGTCATCCCCGCGACCGATGACTGGCCGCGGACCGCCTTCTCCGTGACGGAGAGGCCGCAGAACCTCCAGACCGAGCGTCTCCTCGTCACCGAGCAGCTCTCGCCCCGCGAGCCCTACAAGCTGTGGGCCTGGGTCCGCCTCTTCCCCGGTGTGACGCTCCCGACGTTCCCCACGCCCGAGGCGGGGACCGAGCCCGTCCAGATCGACGACGCCTCGCTGAGCATCTCGCCGGGCGAGGCGCTGACGCACTACGTGGACGTCCTCAACAACGGGGACGCGTCGCAGTACGTGGGGGAGTTCGCGGCCGACCCGTTCAGGGACCAGATCAACGCCCGCCGTGAGCTGAGGACGGCCGACGCCGCGACCATCTCGGGGACCTACACCCTCGCCTTCCAGGCGAGCGAGGGCGAGGTCCGAGCGCTGCGGACCGCCGACGGTGGCGCGCTCGTCGTCGGCCAGATCACGTCGACCGAGACCCTCGCGGGGGAGGAGGGCGCCGTGATCAACCCGTCGGCCACCGATGCGGCCTTCACCGGGGGCGCGGCCCCGAGCAACTCGCTCACGACCGGCCGGACCGCCGTGGTCGCGGTCCACGTCCCCCCCGCGGGTTCTGCCGACCAGCTGACGCTCGTGGGGAGCGAGATCCTCACCACGTCGGCCTCCGTGCCCTGACGGCGTCGCCCGCCGACCCGATCCGGATGGAAAGATGAGTCGCATGACAGTTCCTGGTGCTCCTGGTGTCCCCGGTCCCGCGTTCGACGTGCGTGGCGCCGTCGATCTCTCCTCCCTGGGGCGGCCCAAGGCCCCACCGCCCGGCGAGCCGGGCGGGGCACCGGCCGCCGGCGGGTTCGTCGTGGACGTCACCGACGAGATGTTCCCCACCCTGGTCCAGCAGTCGGCCCAGGTACCGGTCGTGGCCCTCCTGTGGCTCCCCACGGACGCGGAGAACGCGAAGCTCGCCACGGACCTCGCGGCCCTCACGCAGGAGTACGGCGGCCGCTTCCTCCTCGCCCGGATCGACGCCGCCGCGTACCCGCAGATCGCGCAGGCCTTCCAGGTCCAGGCGTTCCCCACGGTCGTCGCGATCCTCGCCCAGCAGCCCGTGCCCCTCTTCCAGGGCACGGCCGACCAGGAGCAGGTGCGTGGGATCCTCGATCAGATCCTCGAGGCGGCTCAGGCCAACGGCGTCACCGGTGTGCTGTCCGCCGACGGCGCGCCTGCCCCGGCCGCTGCCCAGCAGGCCGAGCCGGAGCCCGCGCTGCCGCCGCTGCACCAGAAGGCCTACGACGCCATCGACGCCGACGACCTCGACACAGCCGTCGCCGCATACGAGCAGGCGCTCCGCGAGGACCCGCGCGACTCGCTCGCGAGCGCAGGTCTCGCCCAGGTCCGCCTGCTGCAGCGCACACGCGACACCGACCTCGCCGCCGTGCGCCGCGCTGCTGCCGACGCGCCCACCGACATCGAGGCACAGCTCGCGGTCGCGGACCTCGACCTGCTGGGCGGCAAGGTCGAGGACGCCTTCGTGCGGCTCCTCGACCTCGTTCCTGACGCACCCGACCGCGAGGTCCTCCGCAAGCGGCTCGTGGAGTACTTCGAGCTCCTCGGGCCGGAGGACCCCAGGGTCGCCCCGGCCCGACGCGCCCTGGCGAACGCCCTCTACTGAGGGGTGCGCACCGCGAACGGCGTCTGAGAGGACCGAACGAGAACGGCTGAGGCCGACCGCCTGTGGCGGTCGGCCTCAGCCGTTCTCGTTCATGTCCGGGGACGAGCGGTCAGGCCTCCGGCGTGAGGTACACGACACCGAGCGGCGGCACCCGGAGGGTCGCGGACCACGGCCGACCGCAGGACTCCACGTCCTCCGCGTCCACGCCGCCACCGTTGCCCACCCCGGAGCCGCCGTACTCGGCGGCGTCGGTGTTGAGGATCTCCGTCCACCGCCCCCCGGCAGGCAGGGGCACGCGGTATCCCTCGTGGGGGACCCCCGCGAAGTTCACGACGACGGCGATCGTCCGGCCGTCGGCGTCCTTGCGGAGGAACGACAGGACGTTGTGGTCCGCGTCGTTGGAGTCGAGCCACTCGAAACCTGCGGGGTCGTGGTCGAGCGACCACAGCGCAGGCTGGTCGCGGTACACGCGGTTCAGGTCCCGGACCAGGCGCTGGACCCCGGCATGGGCGTCGTCCGCGAGGAGGTCCCACGAGATGCTCGACTGCTCGGCCCACTCGGTGGGCTGGGCGATCTCGTTGCCCATGAACGTGAGCTTCTTCCCGGGGTGCGCCCACTGGTACGCGAAGAGCGCGCGGACACCTGCCCGCTGCTTCCACTCGTCACCGGGCATCTTGCGCAGCAGCGAGCCCTTGCCGTGGACGACCTCGTCGTGGCTGATGGGCAGGATGAACTGCTCCGAGTAGGCGTACACCATCGAGAACGTCACCTCGTGGTGGTGGTAGCGGCGGTTCACCGGCTCCTCGGCGAGGTAACGCAGCGTGTCGTTCATCCACCCCATGTTCCACTTCAGCCCGAACCCGAGACCGCCCGCGTCCGTAGGGCGTGTGACGCCCGGCCACGCGGTCGACTCCTCGGCGATGACCATGACGCCCGGGGTGCGCCGGTACGCGGTCGCGTTGGCCTCCTGCAGGAGGCTGATGGCCTCGAGGTTCTCCCGACCGCCGTGGACGTTGGGACGCCACTGGCCGGCGTCCCGGGAGTAGTCGAGGTAGAGCATCGACGCGACGGCGTCCACGCGGAGCGCGTCCACGTGGAACTCCTCGAGCCAGTAGGTGGCGTTCGCGACGAGGAAGTTCCGGACCTCGGCGCGACCGAAGTTGAACACGTACGTGCCCCAGTCGGGCTGCTCGCCGAGGAGGGGGTCGGGGTGCTCGTAGAGCGGCGTGCCGTCGAAGCGGGCGAGCGCCCACTCGTCCTTGGGGAAGTGGGCGGGGACCCAGTCGAGGATCACCCCGATCCCGGCACGGTGGAGGGTGTCGACGAGGTGCCGCAGGTCGTCGGGGTGCCCGAAGCGGGATGTGGGCGCGTAGTACGAGGTGACCTGGTACCCCCAGGAGCCGCCGAAGGGGTGCTCGGCGACGGGCATGAGCTCCACGTGGGTGAAGCCCATCTCGACGACGTACTCCGTGAGCTGCTCCGCGAGCTCACGGTAGGTGAGGCCCTGGCGCCACGACCCGAGGTGCACCTCGTAGATGCTCAGCGGTCCCGCGTGCGGGTCGGTGGCGGCACGCGTCTCGAGCCAGGACTCGTCCTGCCACGTGTACGAGCTCTCGACGACGACGGACGCGGTGGCCGGGGGCACCTCGGTGCCCTTCGCCAGGGGGTCCGCCTTCTGACGCCACGAGCCGTCCGGACCCATGATCTCGAACTTGTAGCGGGTCCCTGCGCCGAGGCCGGGCACGAAGAGCTCCCAGATCCCGGTCGAGCCGAGCGACCGCATGGCGTGCGAGGGGCCGCTCCAGTGGTTGAAGTCCCCGAGGAGGCGCACTGCGCGCGCGCTCGGCGCCCACACGGCGAACGACGTGCCGTGGACGTCACCGAGGATGCTCGGATAGCTGCGGAGGTTCGCGCCGAGGACGCGCCACAGCTCCTCGTGCCGGCCCTCCCCGATGAGGTGCTGGTCGATCTCACCGACCGTGGGCAGGAAGCGGTAGGGGTCGTCCATGACGGACGACTCGTCCCCGTAGCGGGTCCCGATCCGGTAGTCCGGCACGTGGCCGTCGTCGGTGGGGACGGTCGTCACCCACACGCCCTCGTGCTCGTGGACGGCCGGGTGCTCGCCGGTCGCCGTGACGACGGAGACCTCGTCGGCCATGGGGCGCAGGGTCCGGACCGTGACCGCCCGTCCGTCGGGGTGGACGTGCGCCCCGAGCACGCCGTGCGGGTCGAAGTGGGTGCCGTGCGCGACGGCACTGAGGACGTCGTTCGGCTGGGGCAGGGGCGTCGTGCCGCCCGTGGTCTGCGGTGTCGGTTCCGTCATGCTTCCACCTTTCCACGCCCTGGGTCGGGGCGCATCGGCTCGACGCACCCCGCCGTGGTGTCCCTGCTGTTCAGTGAGCGGTCGGGGTGTCGTCCCGGCCGAGGATGCGGTCCACGGCGGCGAGCGGGATCCGCAACCAGTCGGGTCGGTTGCGCTCCTCGTAGACGACCTCGTAGAGGGCCTTGTCGAGCTCGAAGGCGTCGAGGATGACCACGCGGTCCGCGAGCGACGGGGGCTGTCCGAACCCGAGGGCGCCGGGGACGCTCAGGTAGCCGGTGTACCCGTCGAGGAAGGCGCGCCGGGCGCCGCGCGCCCACTCCGTGGAGCCGGACCCGCCGATCGCGGCGGCGTAGTCGAAGGACCGCAGCATTCCGGCGACGTCGCGCTCCCCGAGGTCGGGGCGGGTGCGTTCCTTGAGGGGCCGCAGCGGCTCTCCCTCGAAGTCGAGGATGCGCCAACCCTTCTGAGGGCTGTAGAGCGCCTGCCCGAGGTGCAGGTCTCCGTGGATCCGCTGGACGGGGGGGAGTGGCCTGCCCTGGGCGAGCGCCTCGTCGGCGATGGTCCGCATGCGCTGGAGGAAGTCCTCGATGTCGTCGAGCCGTTCGCGCACCGCGGAGCTCGACGCGGCGGCGCTGCGCACCCGGCGCTGCATGGCGGACAGCAGCCAGGTCGCGTCCGCGGGCTCGACCTGGTCGGGGAACGCGCGGCGCAGCGCGCTGTGCATCTGGGCGACCTGCGTACCGAGCTCCCGTGCGGGGCTGTTGAAGGACTCGTCCCCGCCGGCGCGGTCGCAGGCGAGGCGGAAGCCGTCGCTCGCCTGGGGCACGAGCTCGGCGAGGACGCCGGAGTGGGCCGTCCAGGTGGAGCGCGTTTCGGGGTCCTGCGTGTCGACGACCTCGACCTCGTGCCAGGCGTAGGGGGCGGGGACCCCGCGCCAGCCGACCTGGGTGAGCGCGAGGGGCACGACGATGTCGGGGTTCTGACCGGGGGCGAGGGACCTGAGCACCTTGAGCATGGACCCGCCGCAGACCCGGGGGAGGATCACGGAGGTGTTGGACTGCTCGACCTTGAGGACCTGGGCGTCGGTGAAGTCGTAGGGCCGGGTGGGCACGTCTGTGCCGTCGGCCCACGTGGCGGTGTCGAGCCAGGCGCCCCAGAATGCCTGGTGCTGGGCGCCGTCGTAGAGGGCCGCACCGTCGAGCAGCGCGACGACGCCCTCCGTCCCCGGAGGGACGTCGACGGGGTCGCGGTGCTCGACGACGAGCGGGACGTGGAGGACGACGTCCACGTCCGAGTCGGATCCTCGGACGTGGACGACCTCGACGATGACGTCGCAGCGGCGGCCGTGGACCGTCTCGGTCGCGAGGTCCACGCGGGTGAGGCCGGTGAGCTCGACGTCCACCCCCTTGGCGGGGAACCAGCGCCGCTCGGGCAACCATCCCCGGAGAGCGTCGAGGACCGCACCGCGGTGCGCCCCTCCGTTCGCGGAGATCTCATGCCCTTGGGCCACCACGTGCACCACCTGTCCTCGCTTCGTCGGGAGGGCCCCCTGTCCTCAGAGGCGCTCGGCCGGAGGTCCCGCCGGCTCGTGCGACCCGTCGTGGTCGCCGTCCGCGGGGGTCACCGCCAGCCAGTAGAAGTCTCTCGAGCCCAATGTCATCACGACTTCACCCGCTGCGCTCACCGAACCCAGCCGTGCGCCTCCGAAGAGGTCGACGAGCGAGGCGCCCGCGTGCTCGGGGAGCGTCACGTGAGCCGACCGTGCGGTGGCCGCGAGGTTGGTGACGCAGAGGATCGTCTCGTCACCGGTGACGCGCAGGAACGCGAGCACGGACTCGTTGTCGACCGGGACGGGGACGTACGTGCCGGTCCCGAAGGCGGGGTGCGCGCGCCGAACCTTGAGCATCCCGTGGACCCAGTGGAGCAACGACGTCGGTTGGGCCCACTGTGCCTCGACGTTCGCGTGCTGGTAGTTGTGCACCAGCGACTGGACGAGCGGCAGGTAGAGCTTGCCGGGATCGGCCGTCGAGAAGCCTGCGTTGCGGTCGGGCGTCCACTGCATCGGGGTGCGGACGGCGTCGCGGTCGGGCAGCCAGATGTTGTCGCCCATCCCGATCTCGTCGCCGTAGTAGAGGCACGGGCTGCCGGGCAGGGACAGGAGCAGCGCGTGGGCGAGCTCGATCTCCTTGCGCGAGTTGTCGAGCAGCGGCGCGAGCCGTCGCCTGATCCCGATGTTGGCCCGCATGCGGGGGTCCGGTGCGTACCAGCCGTACATGGAGGCGCGTTCCTCGGTGGAGACCATCTCGAGCGTCAGCTCGTCGTGGTTGCGCAGGAACGTGCCCCACTGGGCGCCGGCGGGGATCTGCGGGGTGTCGGCGAGGATGTCGACGATCTGCTTGGCCCGCTGGTCCTTGATCGCGTAGAAGATCCGGGGCATGACGGGGAAGTGGAAGCACATGTGGCACTCCGGCTCCTCCTCGGAGCCGTAGTACTGCACGACGTCCTCGGGCCACTGGTTGGCCTCCGCGAGCATGATCCGACCGGGGAACTCGGTGTCGATCATGGTCCGCACGCGCCGGAGGAACTGGTGCGTCTCAGGGAGGTTCTCGCAGTTCGTGCCCTCCGCCTCGAAGAGGTACGGGACGGCGTCGAGGCGGAACCCGTCGACGCCCACCTGGCACCAGAACCGGGCGACGTCCATCATGGCGTCGACGACGCGGGGGTTCTCGAAGTTGAGGTCCGGCTGGTGGGAGAAGAACCGGTGCCAGAAGTACTGCCGGCGCACCGGGTCGAAGGTCCAGTTGGACGTCTCGGTGTCGACGAAGATGATGCGGGCGTCGGGGTACTTCGTGTTGTCGTCGCTCCACACGTAGAAGTCGCCGTAGGGGCCCTCGGGGTCCGAGCGCGAGGCCTGGAACCACGGGTGCTCGTCGCTGGTGTGGTTCATCACGAGGTCGATGACCACGCGGATCCCGCGCTTGTGGGCCTCCTCGATGAGCTCGGTGAAGTCGCTCATGGCGCCGTACTGCGGTGCGATGGCCGTGTAGTCCGCGACGTCGTACCCGCCGTCGCGCAGCGGCGAGGGGTAGAACGGCGGGAGCCACAGGCAGTCGATGCCGAGCCACTGGAGGTAGTCGAGGCGCTGGATGACGCCTCGGATGTCCCCGGAGCCGGTCCCGGCGGAGTCGGAGAACGCGCGGACGATGACCTCGTAGAAGACCGCGGTCTTGAACCACTCCGGGTCGTCGGTCAGACCCTGGTGGACGGCGCGGCCGTCCTCGGGGTGGTCGCTCGTACCGCCCCCGGGCGCGGTGGGCTGCCGGCGGGGCGGGAGGGCCGCGATCGGGATGGGTGCGGTGATCGGCGAGGTGCCGGGGTGGGTCGTCAAAGAGGCCTCACGTGGATGATGTGCGCGCAGTTCGCGTACGGGTCGAGCTGGACGAATGGCTGTGCACCCCAAGCGTAGGTGTCCGAGGTGAGCAGGTCGTGCGCAGCGAAGGTCTGGGTGTCGCCGGAGGGGATGCCGAGCGCCTCGAGGTCGAGGTGCAGCGTCGCGGCCCGCGTCGCGTGCGGGTCGAGGTTGACCACGGTGATCACCGTGTCGGCCACCCCCGTGGGCGAGTGCTCCGCGGCGAGGTGCGAGGAGAAGGCGATGATCGAGTCGTCCGTCGTCGGGTGGACGGTGAGGTTCCGCAGCTGGCGCAGTGCGGGGTGGGCGCGCCGGATCTCGTTGAGCCGGGTGAGGAGGAGCGAGATGCCGACGTCCTCGGCCTGGGACCAGTCGCGGGGCTTGAACTCGTACTTCTCGTTGTCGATCTGCTCCTCGACCCCCGGGCGCGGGACGCGCTCGGCGAGCTCGTAGCCCGAGTAGATCCCCCACGTCGGGGACGCGGTGGCGGCGAGGACGGCTCTGATCGCGAACGCTGCCACACCGCCGTGCTGGAGGTACGGCGGGAGGATGTCGTGGGTCGTCGGCCAGAAGCTCGGCCGCATGTAGGCGCCTGCGGAGCCGCTGACCTCCTGGAGGTACTCCTCGAGCTCCTCCTTGGTGTTGCGCCACGTGAAGTACGTGTACGACTGGTGGAAGCCGATCTTCGCGAGGGTGTGCATCATGGCGGGCTTGGTGAACGCCTCGGAGAGGAAGACGACGTCGGGGTCGGTCCGCCGGATCTCGAGGAGGAGCCGCTCCCAGAAGGGCAGGGGTTTGGTGTGCGGGTTGTCGACGCGGAACGCCGTGACGCCGTGGCGGATCCAGAGGCGCAGCATCCGCAGGATCTCCGTGTAGATGCCCTCGGGGTCGTTGTCGAAGTTCAGGGGGTAGATGTCCTGGTACTTCTTGGGCGGGTTCTCGGCGTAGGCGATGGACCCGTCGACGCGCGTGGTGAACCACTCCGGGTGCTCGGTGACCCACGGGTGGTCCGGGGAGCACTGGAGAGCGATGTCGAGGGCCACCTCGAGACCGAGGTCCCGGGCGCGGTCGACGAAACGGTCGAAGTCGTCGAAGGTGCCGAGCTCGGGGTGGATGGCGTCGTGGCCACCGTCCGCGGAGCCGATGCCGTAGGGCGACCCGGGGTCGCCCGGCACGGTGGTGAGCGTGTTGTTGCGACCCTTGCGGTTCGTGGTGCCGATGGGGTGGATCGGCGTGAGGTAGACGACGTCGAAGCCCATGGCGGCGATGGCCGGCAGACGCTCGGCGGCCGTGTCGAAGGTGCCCGACGTCCACTCGCCCGTCTCGGGGTCCTGGGTCGCACCCTCGGACCGGGGGAAGAACTCGTACCAGGCGCCGGTGAGCGCCAGGGGCCGGTCCACCACGAGGCGGTAGGCGGGGGAGGGGGAGACCATGTCACGCAGCGGGTTGCGCTCGAGGGTCTCGAGGACCTCGGGCGACGTCGCGACGGCGAGGCGGGCGAGCGGCGGGCGCTTGGTGTCCTTGAGCGCGCGGACGACGCCCCGCAGGAGGGTCCCCTCGGCCCTGGGGAGCCGTGGCCGGGTCGCTGCGCGGGTGAAGAGCGCCGCCCCCTCGGCGAGCATGAGGTCGACGTCCACGCCTGCCTCGATCTTGATCGTGGCGTCGTGGACCCACGTGCCGACCGGGTCGGACCAGCCCTCGACGCGCAGCATCCACTCGCCGAGCTCGTCGGGGACCATCTCGGCACGGAAGCGGTCGAGGCCGGGCGCCACGTCGACCATGCGGGCGGTCCTCGTCTTGCCCGTGGGCGAGACGAGGACGGCGGTCGCGGCGACGGCGTCGTGCCCCTCACGGAAGACGGTGGCCTCGACGGGGACGACCTCGCCGACGACCGCCTTGGCGGGCCAGGTGCCGTGCTCGACGACGGGGGCGACGTCGACGACGGGGATGCGGCCGAGGTGCACGGTGGTGCTGCTCACGGCCGCGGGGCGGCGGGACGCGCGGCGTGGCGTCCTGGCTGGAGATCGGTCGGCGGTCTCTGGTGCACGGGGGGTGGGCCGGGGAGTCGTCGCTCCGGTCGGCTGCTGGGTGCGCTTGGAGGTCACACACCGAACCTACCGACACATCGCCGGACCGGACACCCGAACGGGTCTGGCGCGTCCGTCGCGCACGTCGCGGCAGGCCTGTGCAGGTCGGGCGGACCCGTTCCTCGAAACAGGTGTGCAAAGCCCCGTTGGTCGATAGTGTCGGGAGCGTGAAAGCCATCCGTAGATTCACTGTCCGCACCGTCCTGCCCGCCGTGCTGCAGGAGCTCGACGAGCTCGCTCAGAACCTGCGGTGGTCCTGGCACGGCCCCACCCGCGACCTGTTCGAGCGTCTGGACCCCGAGGTCTGGCGCGACGTCAAGGGCGACCCTGCCGCCCTGCTCGGCGCACTGACGCCGGACAAGCTCGACCGCCTCGCCGCGGACCCGGAGGTGGTCGACGCGGTCCACGCCGCCGCGGCCGACCTCCGGACCTACCTCACGGCACCTCGCTGGTACCAGGGTGCGGGCGACGACCTCCCCGAGGCCATCGCGTACTTCTCGCCCGAGTTCGGCATCACCACGGTCCTCCCGCAGTACTCGGGCGGTCTGGGGATCCTCGCGGGCGACCACCTGAAGAGCGCCTCCGACCTCGGCGTGCCGATCGTCGGCGTGGGCCTGCTCTACGGTGCCGGGTACTTCGTGCAGTCCCTCACCCGCGACGGGTGGCAGGTCGAGGACTACCCGCTCCTCGACCCCGACAACCTGCCCATCACCCTCCTGCGCGAGGACGACGGTCTCCCCGCGCGCGTCAGCCTCCCGCTGCCCGGTGGGCGCACCCTCCACGCCCACGTGTGGATGGCGGCGGTCGGCCGCGTCCCGCTCCTGCTCCTCGACTCGAACATCCCCGAGAACGACGACCTCGCCCGCAAGGTCACCGACCGCCTGTACGGCGGAGGCGGCGAGCACCGCCTCCAGCAGGAGCTCCTCCTCGGCGTCGGCGGCGTGCGCGCCCTGCGCCTGTGGTCCCGCCTCACGGGCGCTCCGGCGCCCGAGGTCTACCACACGAACGAGGGGCACGCCGGGTTCCTCGGGGTGGAGCGCATCGCCGAGCTCGTCGGCGACCACGGGCTGACCTTCGACGAGGCCCTCGAGGCCGTGCGGTCCGCCACCGTGTTCACCACGCACACCCCCGTCCCCGCCGGCATCGACCGGTTCGGTACCGACACGATCAGCCAGTACTTCGGCGGCAGCAACGAGATCCCCGGGGTCCCGCTCGACCGCATCCTCGCGCTCGGCGCCGAGGACTACGAGGGTGGCGACCCCACGGTCTTCAACATGGCCGTCATGGGCCTGCGCCTCGGAGGTCGCGCCAACGGCGTGTCCCTCCTCCACGGCGAGGTCTCCCGCGGCATGTTCAACGGCCTGTGGAGCGGCTTCGACGAGTCCGAGGTCCCCATCGGGTCCGTCACCAACGGTGTCCACGCCCCCACCTGGGTGGATCGGCGCCTGAGCGAGCTCGCCGAGGACCGGTTCACCCCGGAGGAGCTCGAGGACGCCACCGGGTGGCTCCGCCCCGACGGCGTGAGCGACGCCGAGCTGTGGTCGGTGCGCCGCGAGCTGCGCTCGCAGACGGTGGAGGACGCCCGGCGGCGGCTGCGTGCGTCGTGGCGCCTGCGCGGTGCCAGCCCTGCCGAGCTCGGCTGGGTCGACGACGCACTGTCGCCCGACGTCCTGACGATCGGCTTCGCGCGGCGCGTCCCGACGTACAAGCGCCTCACGCTCATGCTCCGCGACCCGGAGCGGCTCAAGGCGCTCCTGCTGCACCCCGAGCGTCCCGTCCAGCTGATCATCGCGGGGAAGTCGCACCCCGCGGACGACCAGGGCAAGCGCCTGATCCAGCAGCTGGTGCGCTTCACGGACGACCCGGAGGTCCGCCACCGCATCGTCTTCCTCCCGAACTACGACATCGGCATGGCGCAGATGCTCTACCCGGGCTGCGACGTGTGGTTGAACAACCCGTTGCGTCCGCTCGAGGCCTGCGGTACGTCCGGCATGAAGGCGGCCCTCAACGGCGGTCTCAACCTCTCCATCCTCGACGGCTGGTGGGACGAGTGGTTCGACGGCGAGAACGGGTGGGCCATCCCCACGGCCGACGGCGTGGAGGACGCGGACCGTCGCGACGACCTCGAGGCGGCGGCGCTCTACGACCTCGTCGAGTCGCAGGTCGCGGCCCGCTTCTACGACCGTGACGAGTTCGGGGTGCCGAAGCACTGGATGCAGCAGGTGCGGCACACCCTCGCCACGCTCGGCCCGAAGGTCCAGGCGACGCGCATGGTCGCCGACTACGTCGAGCGCCTCTACGCGCCGGCGGCGCGTGCCGGACGTCGGCTCAACGCCCCGGACCACTCGGGCGCCCGGGACCTCGCACGGTGGAAGAGCACCGTGCGCGGCGACTGGGCGCACGTGCGGGTCGACCACGTCGACTCCGAGGGTCTCGGGGAGGCCCCGAAGGTCGGGGACCGTCTCGCCGTGAAGGCCTACGTCTCGCTCGGCGGCCTGAGTCCCGAGGACGTCGACGTGCAGATCGTCCACGGCCGGGTGCTCGAGACGGACGAGATGTCGTCGTTCGTCACGGAGTCGCTCGCGCCGGTCGAGACGTACGAGGACGGACGCCACGCCTTCGGTGGCGAGGTCGTCCTCGAGGCGTCGGGGCCGTTCGGGTACACGGTGCGCATCGTGCCGCGGCACGCCGGTCTCGCGAACGTCGCGGAGCTGGGGCTCGTCGCGAACGCCTGAGCACGCAGCACGACGGCGGCGGTCCTCCCTCGGAGGGCCGCCGCCGTCGTCGTCACACCTGCGTCGGCGCGGTGGGTCCCTCGGAGCAGTGGGCGACGTACACCTGCATGCTCAGCGGTTCGAGCGCGACCGTCTCGCCGGCCGTGACGTCCTCGGGGTCGGGTTCGTCGACGGCGACGTGCGCGCCGAGCTCGGACGGGTTCTCCCACGCGCTGTCCCACACGAGAGCCCAGTCGCGGCTGGAGTTCCCCTGTCCGGCGAGCGTGACCTCGGCGCCGTCGAGGGTGCCGTTGACGACGAGGAGGACGTGCGGGTCGTGCGCGTCCTCCTTGCCGGTGATCCGTCCGCGGCGGAGCATCTGCACGATGCGCACGGCGGGGTCGTGCCACTCGTCGTGGGTCACGGGCTCGCCGCCGGCCCCGTACCAGGCGAGGTCCGGCTGCGAGGGGGCGTCGTGCTCCTGGGGGCGTCCCAGGAAGAACTCGTCGACGTGCAGGGCGGGGTGCTCGCGGCGCAGGGCCAGGAGGTACCGGGTGGTGTCGAGAAGGTCCTTGCGCCACGGCGAGAGGTCCCACCGGACGTAGGACAGGTCGTTGTCCTGGCAGTACGCGTTGTTGTTCCCACGCTGCGTGCGGCCCATCTCGTCACCCGCGGTGATCATGGGGGTCCCGGCGGAGAGCAGGAGCATGCCCATGAGGTTCCGGACCGATCGCCGCCGCAGAGGGGCGATCTCCATGCCGACGGAGTCGAACGGGACGGGCCCCTCGATCCCGTGGTTCCACGAGCGGTTGTCGTTGCTCCCGTCCCGGCCGTTCTCGCCGTTGGCGAGGTTGTGCTTGTGCTCGTACGCGACGAGGTCGGCCATGGTGAACCCGTCGTGCGCGGTGACGTAGTTGATCGACGCGACGGGGCCTCGCACGAGCGGCGGGTCGCTGTGCCCGAAGAGGTCGGCGGACCCTGCCAGGCGGGTCGCGAGGTCCCGGATGCCGTGCCCCGGGCGCCCGTGCGCGGCCTGGGCGGGGTCGGAGAGCCAGAAGCTGCGGGTGGCGTTGCGGAAGCGGTCGTTCCACTCGGCCATGGGTGCGGGGAAGTGCCCGGTCTGCCATCCGCCCATCCCGACGTCCCAGGGTTCGGCGACGAGCTTGAGCCCGTTGAGCACGGGGTCGGTCTGGAGGGCGACGAGGAAGGGGTGGTTCGCGGTGAAGCCGGTGGAGTCCCGTCCGAGGGTGACGGCGAGGTCGAAGCGGAAGCCGTCGACGCCCACCTCCTGCGCCCAGTAGCGCAGGGAGTCCAGCGTCATCTGGACGACCCGCGGGTGCCGGAAGTCGAGCGAGTTGCCGCAGCCGGTGACGTCCACGAGGGCGCCGGGCGCACCGTGCTCGTGGAGGTAGTAGACGGAGCTGTCGAGCCCGCGCCACGAGAGGTGCTGGCCCGGGACGCCGCCCTCGCACGTGTGGTTGTAGACGACGTCGAGGATCACCTCGATGCCCGCCTCGTGGAGGAGGTGGACCATCCCGCGGACCTCGTCGAGCACGGCGCCGGGCCCGGCGTCCTGCGCCTGCCGGGTCGCGTACCCGGGGTGGGGGGCGAAGAACCCGAGGGTGTTGTAGCCCCAGTAGTTGGTGAGGCCCTTGTCGACGAGGTGCGGCTCGGTGGTGAAGGCGTGGACGGGCAGGAGCTCCAGGGTCGTGACCCCGAGGTCGGTGAGGTGGCGGATGGTCTCCGGGTGCGCGAGGCCGGCGTAGGTGCCGCGCAGGTGCTCCGGGACCGTCTCGAGGTTCTGGGTGAGGCCGCGCACGTGCGCCTCGTAGATCACGGTGGCGCGCCTGGCCACACCCGGCCTGCGCACGGGCGGGTGGCCCTGGCGCGGGGCGACGACGACGGAGTGCGGCACGTGCTCGAGGGAGTCGCGGTCGTCGGCGGGTCCGTACGGGTCGCCGGACACGGAGCCGTCGTCGCCGCGCGTCGTGACGTGCCCGTACGTCTCCGGCCCGTGGCCGAGGTCGCCGACGATGCCGCGTGCGTACGGGTCGACGAGGAGCTTGGCGGGGTTGTGCCGCTGTCCGGCGCGGGGGTCCCAGGGGCCGTGCGTGCGGAACCCGTAGCGCTGGCCCTCGGTGACACCGGGCACGAACCCGTGCCACACGCCGTAGCTGTGCTCGACGAGGGGGATGCGGCGTTCCGTCCACCGGACGTCCGGTGAGCTGCCGGGGGCGGGGGCGGGGTCGACGAGACACAGGTCGACACCGGTGGCGTGCGACGCGAGGACGGCGACCTGCACGCCGCCGTCGACGACGTGGACGCCGAGAGGGGGGACGGGTCCGTGGACGGACCCGGTGGGGGCGGTGCTCATGAAGGGGGCAACCTCAAGGGGGGTCGGGGCACGTCTTCTGCCATGCGGGCACGGGGGCTGCTCCTCATCGGCCGCGTTGTAGGCTGCATTCGGATTGTCGCGATGGAAAGAGAGCCACCCGTAATGAGGATCGTCGTCCCAGTCAAGCACGTCCCGGATATCCACTCCGACAGGCAGCTCACCGAGGACGGACGGGTGGCTCGCGGCGCGGAGGACGGGACGCTCAACGAGCTCGACGAGAACGCGGTCGAGGCCGCGCTCCAGCTCGTCGAGGCGCTCGGCGCGGAGGGGCGTGCCTCGAGCGAGGTCGTCGCCCTGACGGTCGGCCCGGTGGAGTCCGAGGCCGCGCTGCGCAAGGCGTACCAGCTGGGTGTGGACACCGCGGTGCGCGTCACGGACGACGCCGTCGCGGGTTCCGACGTGTTCGGGACCGCCCGTGCCGTCGCTGCCGGCATCCGACGCCTTGCGCAGGACGGCCCGGTCGACCTGGTCATCACGGGCATGGCCGCGCTCGACGGTCTGGGGTCGGTGGTGCCGGCGCTGCTGTCCGCGGAGCTCGGTCTGCCGCAGCTCGCGCTCGCCGCCCGGCTCTCGGTCGTCGACGGGGTCGCCGAGATCTCGCGCGACCTCGACGGGGTCACTGAGGTGCTCACGGCGCCGCTGCCTGCCGTCGTGAGCGTCACGGACCACGTGAACACCCCGCGCTACCCGAACTTCAAGCTCATCATGGCGGCGCGCACCAAGGACGTCACGGTGTGGGACCTCGCGGAGCTGGGCCTCGACCCTGCGGAGGTGGGGGAGGGCGCCGCGCGTGCCCGCGTCGTCTCGAGCGGGCCGCGCCCGCCGCGCGAGCCCGCGGAGATCGTCACCGACAAGGGTGAGGGCGGCGTCGCGCTCGCCGAGTACCTCATCCGCAACGACCTCGTCTGAACCGCGAACGGACTGATCATGGCTGACTCGACCGACCGTACCGTTCTCGTCCACCTGGACACCCCGGCGCAGGGCCTGCGCTCCCCGGCCCTCGAGCTCCTCACGATGGCTCGCGGGCTCGGGTCCGTCGTCGCCGTGGCGCTCGAGGAGCCGTCGGAAGGCACGCTCGACCAGCTCGCGGAGCACGGGGTGCGCGAGCTCCTCGTGACCGAGCTGTGCGGGGCGCCCGGCGCCGACCCGCACCTCACGCCCGTCGCCGCGGAGGCGCTCGCGGCCGCGGTGGCGGCGTCCGGGGCGACCGTGGTGCTGCTGTCGTCGTCCTTCCCCACGAAGGAGGCCGCGGCGCGTCTCGCCCACGCGACGGGCGGAGGGCTCGTGCTCGACGTCACGGAGGTCTCCGTCGACGGTGACGGAGCCGTCGTGGGTGCCAAGCGCGTCCTCGCGGGGACGTGGGACGTCGCGTGCGCGGTGCGCTCCGAGCCTGCGGTGCTCACGGTGCGGGCGAACGCGGTCGTCGCGACGCCCGCTCCTGCGCGGTCCGAGGTCGCGGTCCGCCGCGTCGCCGTGGAGGTCACGGCCACCGCGACCGCGGCGAGGCTCGTCTCCCGCACGGAGCACGAGCCCGCCGGGGGCGGCAGCGGCCGCCCGGCCCTCGCCGAGGCCGCGTACGTCGTCGCCGGTGGTCGGGGGACCCTCGGGGACTTCGGGCCGGTCGAGGACCTCGCCGACGCGCTCGGGGCGGCGGTGGGCGCGACGCGCGACGCCGTGGACGAGGGCTGGGTGGGGCACGACGCGCAGATCGGGCAGACGGGGGTCACCGTGGCCCCACGCCTGTACGTGGGTGCGGGCATCTCCGGCGCTCCCCATCACCGGGGTGGCATGCAGTCGTCGGCGGTCATCGTCGCGGTGAACAACGATCCCGACTCGCCGATCTTCGAGATCGCGGACTTCGGTGTGGTGGGCGACCTCGCCGAGGTGCTCCCGCAGGCTGCGGCGACCATCCGCGCGCACCGCGCCTGACGTCCGGACGCCAGGTGTTCACCTGGCATCCATCAGCAGGTCGGACATTGATCGCACACCGCCCATAGCGTTCCCGGGTCAGCACCCTCGCGACCTCGGAGAACGTCATGACCATGACCCCTGCATGCGCGCCGGCAGCCCCGCTCGACCCCTCGGGGCTCGCGGACGGCGGCCGCTCCCTCCTGCCGATGGTCGGCCACACGCAGGGCAAGCGGAGTCCGGTGACGTGCCACCTCAAGTGCGCCGACGCGTGCTTCCACCCGGTGCCGAACACGAGCCCCAACGAGTACTTCCGGGACGTCGCCAGCCGCGCCCTGAGTCGACGCGCGGTCCTCGGAGGTGCGGGTGCCGGCGCGCTCGCACTCGTCGTGGGTGCTGCGCTCCCGCCGTCGTCGGCCGCCGCGGAGCCGCTCGCCACGTCGGGGAAGGGGGGCGGGTCGCGGGCCGGGCTCGCATTCGGGGCGATCGCCCCCCAGCCGGCGACCCAGGACGCGTTCACCGTCCCCGACGGGTACGCGTGGAGTCCCGTGATCCGGTGGGGTGACCCGATCCTCCCCGGCGGGCGCGCGCTCGACCTGGCGGACCAGACCGAGGCCCAGCAGCTCCTGCAGTTCGGGTACAACAACGACTACCTCGACCTCATGCCCCTCGACGACTGCAAGGGTCGCGGGTTCTACAACGGTCGGCGCCAGGAGTTCTCGCGCAAGCGGGGCAAGGGCCGGGGCAAGGACACCGGCAAGCCGCGCAGCAGCAGCCGCAAGGCGCTGCTCGTCGCCAACCACGAGTACGTCAACCCGTCCATCATGTTCTCCCCGACGGAGGACCCCGCGGTGCTGTCCGAGCAGCGCCGCGTGGCGATGGCCGCCCAGGGGATGGCCGTCGTCGAGCTCCGACGCAAGCGTGCCGGGCAGCCGTGGACGTACCAGGTGAGCAGCGACTACAACCGGAGGATCCACACGGGCACGGCGTTCGACGTGTCCGGCCCGGCCGCGGGCTCCCCGCTCCTGCGCACCGTGGCCGACCCGTCCGGGACCACGATCCTCGGGACGCTCGGCAACTGCGCCGGCGGCACCACCCCGTGGGGGACGGTGCTCTCCGGCGAGGAGAACTTCAACGGGTACTTCCGGACGGCGGGCACGTCCGCCGGGGACGCCCGCTACGGGCTGCGCGACTCCGCGACGTCGGGAGGGTGGGAGCACGAGGACCCGCGCTTCGACGCACGCAACCCGGGTTACGAGAACGAGCCCAACCGTTTCGGCTGGATCGTCGAGCTCGACCCGTACGAGCCGGACGCCGCACCGGTGAAGCACACGGCCCTCGGCCGGTTCAAGCACGAGGGCGCCAACGTGTGCCTCTCCGCGGACGCCCGCGCGGTCGCCTACATGGGCGACGACGAGCGCTTCGACTACCTGTACAAGTTCGTCTCGACGCAGCGCATGCTGCCCGGCGGGTCGAAGAAGGACCGCGCGCACAACAAGCAGCTCCTCTCCTCGGGGTCGCTCTACGTGGCCCGGTTCTCCGGGACGTCGCCGGCCGAGGAGATCGACGGCACGGGCACGCTCCCGTCCGACGGTGCCTTCGACGGGACGGGTGAGTGGGTGCCCCTGACCATCGACGGCGTGAGCCAGGTCCCGGGCTTCGCCGACGACGAGGTCGTCGTCCTCGCCCGTCTCGCGGCCGACGCCGTCGGTGCCACGAAGATGGACCGGTGCGAGGACGTGGAGCCGAGCCCGACCACGGGCCGCGTGTACGTGGCGTGCACCAACAACACGAACCGTGGGAAGACCGGCCAGGAGGGGGCGACCGAGGTCAACCCGCGCCTGGCGAACAGGGACGGCCACGTCGTGGAGATCGCCGAGGACGGCGGCGACGCGGCGTCGACGACGTTCCGCTGGTCGCTCCTCCTCGTGTGCGGGGACCCCTCGCGGAACGTCTCGACGTACTTCGCGGGCTTCCCCGCGGACCGTGTCTCGCCCATCTCGTGCCCGGACAACGTGGCGTTCGACGACTCGGGCAACCTGTGGATCTCCACGGACGGCCAGCCGGGCACCATCGGGCTCGCGGACGGCTTGTTCAAGGTCCCGCTCGAGGGTGCGGAGCGCGGGCACGTGCAGCAGTTCCTCGCGGTGCCCGTCGACGCGGAGACCTGCGGCCCGGTGATCCACCAGGACGACCAGATGGTGTTCGTCGCCGTCCAGCACCCCGGGGAGGACGGGACGGTCGCGGCCCCGACGTCGACGTTCCCGGACTACGTCCCTGCAGGGGCCACCGCCCCGGCCGGCGCCGTCGCGGGGCCGCGCCCCAGCGTCGTCCAGGTGTGGCGGGCATGACCGGTCGGGCGTGACGTCGTGGGGGTCACAGGCCGTGCCGGTCGCCGGGACCGGCACGGCTCGTAGACTGGGTTCTCGTGACCCCCACCCGTTCCGCGTACCTCGACCACGCGGCCACGACCCCCATGTCACCGGCGGCCGTCGAGGCGTTCGCCGCCCAGATGGCGCTCACGGGCAACCCGTCGTCCCTGCATGCCGACGGACGTGCCGCGCGCCGCGTCGTCGAGGAGTCCCGGGAGCAGGTCGCCGCGGCGCTGGGGGCGAGACCGAGCGAGGTCGTGTTCACGAGCGGCGGCACGGAGGCCGACAACATCGCCGTCAAGGGGATCTTCTGGTCCCGTCGCGTGACCCACCCGGAGCGGCGACGGATCCTCGTCTCCGGCGTCGAGCACCACGCGGTCCTCGACCCGGCGTTCTGGATGGCCGAGCACGCGGGCGCGGAGATCGTCCTCCTCGGCGTGGACGCCGAGGGCAGGCTCGACGTGGAGGCGCTGCGCGCGGAGCTCGCGGCGCACGCCGACGAGGTGGCGCTCATCAGCGTCATGTGGGCCAACAACGAGGTCGGGACGCTCCAGCCGATCGCCGAGGTGGTGGCCGCCGCGCGCCCCTACGGCGTCCCCGTGCACTCGGACGCCGTCCAGGCCGCGGGGAAGATCGAGCTGGACTTCGCGGCGAGCGGCCTCGACGCCCTCACCGTGTCGGCCCACAAGCTCGGCGGGCCGGTGGGCGTCGGTGCGCTCCTCGCCCGTCGCAGCCTCGACATCACCCCGGTGTCCCACGGCGGGGGCCAGGAGCGCGGCGTGCGCTCGGGCACCGTCGACGCGGCCGCGATCCGCTCGTTCGCGGTCGCGCTCACGGAGGCCGTCGACACCAGGGACGCGGTGAGCACCCGGGTCTCCGCCCTGCGCGACCGTCTCGTGCGTGGCGTCCGCGCCGCTGTCCCGACGGCGGTCCTGCGCGGCCCCGACCCGCTCGGCGACGGCGCGGCGCGACGCCTCCCGGGCAGCGCGCACTTCACGTTCCCGGGGTGCGAGGGCGACTCCCTCCTCTACCTCCTGGACTCGGCGGGCGTCCGGACGTCCACGGGCTCGGCCTGCCAGGCGGGCGTCCCCCAGCCGTCGCACGTGCTCCTGGCGAGCGGAGTGGGCGAGGAGGACGCCCGAGGCGCCCTGCGCTTCTCCCTGGGCACCACGTCCAGCGAGGAGGACGTCGACCTCCTCGTCGAGGTCCTCCCCGAGGTGGTCGAGCGCGCCCGGGCTGCCGGCCTCGCCTCCGCGGGCATCGGCGCCGGCCGCTCGCGCCAGGCGCAGGAGGCCCACGGATGAGGGTCCTCGCAGCCATGTCCGGCGGGGTGGACTCCGCCGTCGCGGCGGCGCTCGCGGTCGAGGCCGGCCACGACGTCGTCGGCGTCCACATGGCGTTGTCGCGGAACCGTGACCAGTTCCGGTCCGGCTCACGCGGCTGCTGCTCGATCGAGGACGCGGGTGACGCGCGCCGCGCGGCGGACGTCCTCGGCATCCCGTACTACGTGTGGGACCTCTCCGAGCGGTTCGAGGACACGGTGGTCGCGGACTTCCTCGCGGAGTACGAGGCGGGCCGGACCCCGAACCCGTGCGTGCGCTGCAACGAGCACATCAAGTTCGAGGCGCTCCTCGACAAGGCGACGGCCCTCGGGTTCGACGCCGTCGCGACGGGCCACTACGCCCAGGTGGTGCTGCGGACCGCGCCCGACGGGACGGAGGTCCGCGAGCTGCACCGGTCGCCGAACACCGCGAAGGACCAGTCGTACGTCCTGGCCGTCATGGGCCCGGACCGGTTGCGTCGTGCGATGTTCCCCCTCGGCGGGTTCGCCTCGAAGGACGAGGTGCGCGCCGAGGCCGCAGCGCGAGGGCTGAGTGTGTCCGCGAAGCCCGACTCCTACGACATCTGCTTCGTCGCCGACGGCGACACGCAGGGGTTCCTCCGCGACCGTCTCGGCGCCCGCCCCGGGGCGATCGTCGACACCGAGGGCACGGTCCTCGGCGAGCACGACGGTGCCTACGCGTACACGGTGGGCCAGCGCAAGGGCCTCGCCCTGGGACGTCCCGCGGCGGACGGCCGACCCCGGTACGTGCTCGACGTGCAGCCGGTGAGCAACACGGTGGTCGTCGGCCCGGTGGAGCTCCTCACGGTGGACCGGCTGGTCGGCGACCGCGCGGTGTGGTTCGCCGACGACGTCCTCGCCGCGGCACCTGACGACGGCTGGTTCGACGCCGAGGTCCAGGTGAGGGCGCACGGTGCGCCCGTGGCGGCGCGGGCCCGTGCCGTCGACGACCGGAGCGGGGTCGAGGTCGAGCTCGTCGGCGACGGCCTGCGGGGCATCGCGCCCGGGCAGTCGCTCGTCCTCTACGCGGGCACCCGCGTGCTCGGGGAGTCCACGGTGGTCAGCGCCAACCGCGCCCGTGGGCGCGTCTCGTGACGGGGGTCACCGGCCCGGGTCCGTGGCCCGGCCCCGACGTGCTCGACGCGCAGTCCGCGGTCCTGGGCGACCTTGTCGACGTCCCCGAGGGGGTGGACGGCCTCCCGTTCACCGTCCAGCTGGCGAGCCGTGGACCGGGGGCGGAGCCGCTGGGCAGGACGGCCGCGCTGCTCGTCGACATGCCGAGCGAGCTCGGACCTCACGGCTGGCGCCTCAGCGACCGCCCGGGCCTCGACCTCGAGCGCTCCCGGGCGTACCTGCGCGAGGACCTCGACGCCCTCGCCGTCGCCGGCTACGGCTACGCGGGTCCGCTCACCGTCCAGGTCCTCGGGCCGTGGACCCTCGCCGCGAGCCTCTACCTCGCCCGGGGCGACAGGGTGCTGTCGGACGCGGGCGCGGTGCGCTCGCTCGTCGAGTCCCTCACCGCCGGCGTCTCGGACCACGTCGCGGCCGTCCGCGCCCAGGTCCCCGGAGCCGAGGTCGTCGTCCAGGTGCACGAGCCGCTCGTCGCGCAGGTCGCGGCCGGGGTGCTGCCCACGTTCTCGGGCTACTCCCGCCTGCGCGCGGTCGAGGGGCCCGCCCTCGTCGACGGGCTGCGGCCCCTCCTCGACGGGGTGCGTGCCCTGGGGGCCAGGAACGTGGTCCACGTCGGCAGGTCGTGGGTGGGCGTCGCCCCCGCGGTCCACGCGGGCGCGGAAGACCTCGGTCTCGACCTCGCACCCGTCGCCACGTGGGACGAACGCGTCTGGGAGCTCGTCGCGCGCGCCACCGAGAGGGGCATGCGGTTGTGGGCGGGCCTGCCGCCCGCCCACATCTCGCAGTGCGCCGGTGCCGACGTCCGGGGTCTCGCCGACGTCGTCGCCGTGCCGTGGCGCCGCCTCGGGCTGCCTCTCGAAGGCCTGTCCGACGTCGTGCTCACGTCGCCCCTCGGTCCGCTCACCGGTCCGGCGCCCGGGAGCTCTGAGGAGGCACGGGGTGCTCTCGGCACCACCGTGCGCGCGGCGGGCGCGCTCGCCGACCTCGCGCACGGCTGAGCCGTGCGCAGCCTCTTCGTCGACACCACACCCCTGCGCGAGTCCCCGGAGTTCCGCCGCCTCTGGTGGGGCCTGGGCATCTCCAACCTCGGCGCCCAGCTGACCGTGGTCGCCGTCGGCCTCCAGGTCTACGCCCTCACCGGGTCGACCTTCTCGGTCGGGCTCCTCGGCGTGTCCGCGCTCGTGCCGCTCGTCGTCCTCGGCCTCTACGGCGGCGCGCTCGTCGACGCCTACGACCGCCGGACGGTCGCGATCGCCGCGTCGGTGGTGCTGTGGCTCGTCACGGCCGGCCTGGCGGCCCAGGCGTGGCTCGGCACCGGGTCGGTGCACCTGCTCTACGGGCTCGTCGCCCTGCAGTCGGCGGCGTTCGCCGTGAACAACCCGGCACGGACGGCCATCATCCCCAGGCTCGTGGGCCCACGGCTCCTGCCCGCGGCGAACACGCTCATGACCATCACCTGGAACGTGGCGCTCACGGTCGGGCCGCTCTCGGCCGCGCTCCTCGTCGCACGCTGGGGGTACGGCGTCGTCTACACGGTGGACGTGCTGTGCTTCTCCGCGGCGCTCTGGGCCCTCGTGCGTCTTCCCGGCATGCCGCCGGAAGTCACCCCGGGGTCCGACGACCCGAGCACCGGACCGGCGACAGCGCCCGCACGTCGACGGCGCGTGGTGGGCTTCCGGTCCGTCCTCGAGGGCCTCCGGTACCTCGCCACCCGTCCCACGGTCCGCATGACGTTCCTCGTGGACCTCGTCGCCATGGTCCTCGCCATGCCCCGCGTCCTGTTCCCGGCGGTCGGCGTCGTCGTCCTCGGCGGGGGAGAGGGCACCACGGGGGCCCTGACCGCGGCGCTCGCGGCCGGTGGCCTGCTCGCGGGGGTGTTCTCCGGGGGCCTCACCCGGCTCCATCGCCAGGGGGTGGTCATCGCGTGGGCGATCGTGGCATGGGGGCTGTCGGTCGCGGCATTCGGCGGGGTGCTGGTCCTCGCGGGCCGGACGACGCCCGACGGGGTGCTCCCGGTCGCCCTCGCCTGCGCGCTCCTCACCCTCGTCCTGTGCGGGGCGTCGGACGCCGTGAGCTCGGTCTTCCGCCAGACGATCCTCCAGTCGGCGACGCCTGACGCGATGCGCGGCCGGCTCCAGGGGGTCTTCGTCGTCGTCGTGGCCGGCGGTCCGCGCCTGGGCGATCTCGTCCTCGGCGCCCAGGCCTCGTGGTGGGGCGAGGGGTGGGCCGCGGTCGTCGGCGGGCTGGGGTGCGTCCTCGTCCTCGGCCTGCTCCTGCGCGCCCAGCCGCGCCTCCTCGCCTACGACGCCCGGGACCCGGTGCCCTGACGCGGGCTCGCACCGGTGTGCGGGCCCGCGGCGGTCACGGTGCCAGCCGCTCCCAGAGGAAGCGGTAGGCGAGAGCGGACATGAAGGCGGCCTGCTCGTTGTCGGCCGCGCCTCCGTGACCGCCCTCGATGTTCTCGTAGTAGGTGACGTCCTTGCCGGCCGCGAGGAGCCGCGCGGCCATCTTCCGGGCATGCCCCGGGTGGACGCGGTCGTCGCGCGTCGACGTCGTGAGCAGGACCGGCGGGTACATCCGGTCGGGGTCGACGAGGTGGTACGGCGAGAACGTTCGGACGTGCTCCCACTGGGCCGGGTCGTCGGGGTCGCCGTACTCCGCCGCCCACGACGCCCCCGCCAGGAGCCGGGTGTAGCGGCGCATGTCGAGGAGCGGCACCTGGATCACCACCGCCCCGAAGAGCTCCGGGGTGCGGACGAGCATGTTGCCGGTGAGCAGCCCGCCGTTGGACCCGCCCTGGATCCCGAGCCGTGCGGGGGCGGTCACGCCCCGGGCGACGAGGTCGCGGGCGACGGCCTCGAAGTCCTCGTAGGCGCGGTACCGGTTCTCCTTGAGCGCCAGCTGGTGCCACCGGGGCCCGTACTCGCCGCCACCGCGGATGTTCGCGACGGCGTACGCGCCGCCGCGGGCCAGCCACGCACGTCCCATCCCGCCCGAGTAGGCGGGGGTCAGCGAGATCTCGAAGCCGCCGTAGCCGTAGAGCAGCGTCGGCGTCGTCCCGTCGAGCGGCGCGCCCTCCGCGCGGACGAGGAAGTAGGGGACGCGCGTGCCGTCCGCCGAGGTGGCGAAGTGCTGCTCGGCGACCAGCCCGTCCGTCGGGAAGAACTCCGGGGTCGACTTCAGCGGCTCGGGGGCGGGGTCCGGCTCCGACCCGTCGCCGAGGTGCGCCAGCGACAACGTCGTGGGGGAGAGGTAGCTCGTCGTGACGAGCCAGAGGTCGTCGGACTCGTCGCCGTCGACGGCCCGGACCGAGACGGTGCCCACCTCGGGACCTGCGGGCAGCGGCCGACGCGCCCAGCCGCCGGACGCGGGGTCCGCGGGCGGGGTGAGGACCTCGAGCCGGTTCGTCACGTCGTCGAGGAGCGTGAGCACGAGGTGGTGCCGCGTCCACGTCGTACCGGCGAGGCTCGTCGTCGGTGTCGGCTCGAAGAGCACGGCAAGGTCGCGCTGCCCCTCGAGATAGGCGTCGAACGGCGTGCCGAGCAGCGCACCGGCCGGGTACGTGTGTCCGTCCACCTCCCAGTCGTCCCTCAGCTCGATCACCATGTGGTCGCGCTTCACGCCGACCTCTGCCGACCTGGGCACGTCGACGAGGACGAGGTCGTCGCCGTCCCGCACGTAGAGCTCGGAGCTGTAGAAGGCGAGGGAGCGAGCCACGAAGTCGCGCTCGTACCCGGGGGTGTGGCTGCGGAAGGCGTGGACGTACATGTCCTCGGCGGTGCCCTCGTAGACGACGGTCGCCTCCTCGAGCGGCGTCCCGCGCCGCCACTCCTTGACGATGCGGGGATATCCCGCGGTGGTGAGGGTCCCAGGCCCGAAGTCCGTGTAGACGTAGACCGTGTCCTCGTCGATCCACCCGGCGCCACCCTTGGACTCCGGCCGCACGAAACCGCCGTCTTCTGGCGCCACGATCTCCAGCGTCTCGAGGTCCAGCTCCCGGGTCACGTCCGCGTCGGCCCCGCCTCGCGAGAGGTCGACGAGGGCTCGTCGGCAGCCGGGCCGCAGGATGCTCGCGCCGTGCCACACCCAGGCCTCGCCCTCGGCCGCCCCGAGGGCGTCGACGTCGAGGACGGTCTCCCATGCCGGCGACTCGGTCCGGTACTCCTCGGGCGTGGTGCGGCGCCAGATCCCGCGAGGGTGCTCGGCGTCCTTCCAGAAGTTGTAGAGGTAGGGACCGGCCTTGCTCACGTCGGGGATCTTCGCGTCGGAGTCGAGCACCTCGCGGATCTCGTCGCGCGTCCCCGCGAAGCCGCGGCTCGTCCCGAGCGTCGCGGTCGTCTCGGCGTTGCGCGCCCGCACCCACGCGAGCGCGTCGTCCCCGTCGACCTCCTCGAGCCACAGGTAGGGGTCGTCCACGTCGTGCGGTGCGGGACGTCCGGTGGCAGGAGGCGTGCGCTGGTCGCTCATGAGCACTCACCCTACGAGGTCGGCGGACGAGCGTGGCGTGGGTGGTCCGCGCCATGATGGTGCTGTGAACGCCACCGCACCCTCGACCCCACCGCCGGCCGACCCCGCTGACGAGACGCCCGGCCCCGACCTGGACGGAGCCGGGCCGAGCGCGGGGCACGGAGCACAGGTCGCCCACGCCCAAGGACGTGCGGCGGCCGACGCGCGGGCTCGCTGGACCGCGCTCGCGGAGGAGATCGACCGGCACCAGTTCGCGTACTACGTGCGGGACGCCCCGACGGTCTCGGACGCGGAGTACGACTCGATGCTGCGGGAGCTCGACCGGATCGAGCAGGAAGAGCTGGGTGGACCTCCCGAGAACTCGCCCACCCAGCGGGTGGGCGGCACGTTCTCCACCGAGTTCGCGGCCGTGGACCATGTCGAGCGGATGCTCAGCCTCGACAACGCCTTCGACGCGGAGGACCTGGCCGCGTGGGCGGAACGCGTGCACAAGGAGGTGGGGACCGTGGAGGTCCACTACCTCTGCGAGGTGAAGATCGACGGCCTCGCCATCTCGCTCGTCTACGAGCGGGGACGTCTGGTGCGTGCGGTGACGCGTGGGGACGGGCGCACGGGTGAGGACGTGACGCTCAACGTCCGCACCATCGAGAGCGTCCCGCAGGTCCTCGGCGGCGACCCGGCGACCCACCCGGACCTCATCGAGGTCCGGGGCGAGGTCTTCATGCTCGTCGACGAGTTCGCCGCGCTCAACGAGTCGCAGGTCGCGGCGGGGCGTGCGCCCTTCGCGAACCCGCGCAACGCCGCGGCAGGGTCGCTCCGGCAGAAGGACCCTCGGGTGACCGCCGCGCGTCCGCTGCGGACGTACGCCCACGGCATCGGTGCGCTGCGGTGGCCGGCTGGGGTCCCGGCCGTGCCGATGCGTCGCCAGTCGGAGGCGTACGAGGTCCTCGCGGGGTGGGGGATCCCGCTCTCGCGGCACAACAGGGTGGTTCGGGGCCTCGAGGAGGTCCAGGAGATGATCGACCACCACGGTGCGCACCGGCACGACATCGAGCACGAGCTCGACGGCATCGTGGTGAAGGTCGACGAGACCTCCCTGCAGCGCCGGCTGGGTGCGACGAGCCGGGCCCCGCGGTGGGCGATCGCCTACAAGTACCCACCGGAGGAGGTCAACACCCGCCTCCTCGACATCCGTGTGAACGTCGGCAGGACCGGGCGGGTCACGCCGTACGGCGTGATGCAGCCGGTGCTCGTCGCGGGCTCCACCGTCGAGATGGCGACGCTGCACAACGCGAGCGAGGTCCGACGCAAGGGAGTTCTCATCGGGGACACCGTCGTGCTCCGCAAGGCGGGAGACGTCATCCCGGAGATCGTCGGACCGGTCGTCGAGCTGCGCACCGGTCGCGAGGCGGAGCTGAGCGAGTTCGTCATGCCCACCGAGTGCCCGTCGTGCGGTACACCGCTGGCGCCTGCGAAGGAGGGGGACGTGGACATCCGCTGCCCCAACTCCAGGAGCTGCCCGTCACAGCTGCGGGAGCGTGTCTTCCATCTCGCCGGCCGGGGCGCCTTCGACATCGAGGCCCTCGGCTGGGAGGCGGCGATCGCCCTCGTCGACCCGGAGCACAACCGTCCTGAAGGCGCCGAGGTCGAGCCGCAGGTCCCGGTCCTCGCGAACGAGGCGAGGTTCTTCGACATCGGGGTCGACGACCTCGAGCACGTGCGGGTGTGGCGCGAGAAGAAGACGAAGGGCGTCGGTACCGGCACGTGGGAGCAGGTGCCGTTCTTCTGGACGCGTGGGACGGCGAAGGTCCCGCCGAAGCCGACCGCCACCACCGTGAAGTTCTTCGAGCAGCGGGAGAAGGCCAAGGCGCAGCCGCTGTGGAGGGTCCTCGTGGCTCTCTCCATCCGCCACGTGGGTCCCACGGCCGCGCGAGCGCTCGCGACCGAGTTCGGGTCGCTCGACGAGATCGACAGGGCGTCGCTCGAGGATCTCGCCGCCACTGACGGCGTCGGGCCGACGATCGCGGCGGCCGTGAAGGAGTGGTTCGGGGAGCCGACGGACACCGACAGCTGGCACCGTGAGGTCCTGGACCGGTGGCGTGCCGCGGGGGTGCGGACGGCGGACGAGGTCGACGAGAGCCTGGTCCGCACCCTCGAGGGACTGACCGTGGTGGTCACCGGATCTCTCGACGGTCTGAGCAGGGATGGGGCGAAGGAAGCGATCATCGCTCGCGGTGGTAAAGCCGCCGGCTCGGTCTCGAAGAAGACCGACTTCGTGGTGGTCGGGGAGAACGCGGGGACCAAGGAGACCAAGGCGCGTGAACTGGGCCTGACGATCCTGGACGAGCCTGCGTTCCTGCGGCTCCTCGAGGGGGGACCCGAGGCCGTCTGACGGCGGGCGCGTCCCTCGTGACCGCGGTCACGGAGGCGAGGGTTGACGTGGTGTTCACGTCCGCGTAATGTTCTGGATGTCAGCCCGACAGGGAGGCACAGACACCACTGCGAGGCCCGTGAGGGCTGGCGCGAAGTGGCTGGTCCCGGGGTTGGTTTCCTCACTT
>NZ_JAEINH010000014.1 GCF_016342785.1 Sanguibacter suaedae | reverse complement strand
CGGACGGCAGGACCGTCCGCCGGGGCCCGACGGGTCGTGGTGCGGTTCTCGTCAGTCCGTCGCGGTCGCCCGGCGGCGCAGCACGAGGAGCGCCGTACCGCCGGCGACGAGCCCGGCAGCGAGGAGCAGCCCCACGAGGACGTTGGTGCCGGTGACCGCTAGGCCGCCACCCGCCGTGGAACCTGCGGCGGTGATCTCGACGTCCTGCCAGCCGAGGACCTCGCCGTCGGCGTCGAGGACCACGAGACGGTGCGTCCCGGTGTCGGTGCCCGCGGGGACGGTGACGCGCACGGTGCCGTCGGCGCCCACGGTGCGGATCCCGAGGAGGACCTCGTCCGGGTGGAGCCAGACACCGACGGGGCGTCCCGCATGCGCGGCACCCACGGTGACGGTGATCGACTGCCCGGCCCGGGCGGTCGTGGGGGCGCTGACGGTGCCCCGGGTGTCCTCCGTCAGGGACCCGGGGGTCGCGGGCTTGGGTGCTGCGCCGGGCGCAGCCGGCGGGGTGGTGGGCTCGGGGTCGCCGGAGCCGCCCGGGGCGGGCTGCTCGGGTGCGGGCTCCCCAGGCGTCGGGTCCCCGGGTGTCGGGTCACCCGGCACGGGCTCCGGGTCCGGCTCGGCCGGGACCTCGACCGCGGGCTTGCGCAGGGTGACCTGGTCGACCACGCTGTTCACGGCCTTGCCGTCACCGGCCTGCTCGCTGCGCATCGTCGAGACCGTGATCGTCTCGTCCGTCACCTCGACGTGGGAGTAGTTGCGGACCTTCTCCTGGTTGATGACCGACGCGTACGGGGCGTCGGGTGCGCGGACGTCGTAGTACTTGGAGCCGCTCGCCGAGTTGGCGGTCACGTAGAGGACCTCGCCCTCGCCGGGGACCACCTCGGACTGGCCCGGCACCTCGGTGGCGTCGGCCCGGTCGCCGTCCTCGAGCAGGAAGCTGCGGGTGTAGCTGTGGTCGTGCCCCTGGAGGACGAGGTCGATGCCGAGGTCCGAGATGATCGGCGGCAGCGCGGCGCGCAGGTCCTTGATCCGCGCGTCGTTCACGTGCGCGGCGACGGAGTAGATCGAGTGGTGGAACGCGAGCACGACCCAGCGGGCCGAGCCGCCCTGCTCGGCGACGACCCTGCGGAGGAACGCCTCGTGGGAGGCTACGTCACCGTTGTTGGAGTTGATGTTGAGGTAGAGGACGTCCTTGTGCGTGAACCAGTAGTTCCCACCGGACGCGCTGGCGCTGGTCGCGGCACCCGCGGTCGGGTCGTTGTTGGGCAGCGTGAAGTGCTGCTCGTACGCCTTCGAGCCGACGTCGTGGTTGCCGTTGGTCGGGACGAGCGGGAGCCTGCGGAGCTGGTCCGGCGCGAGGAAGGCGTCGTAGTGCGCCTCGTTGCCCGCGGACTCCACCTGGTCGCCTGCGGAGAAGATGAGCTCGCTGTCGGGGAACGCGGCCTCGGCGACGGCGAGGGTGTCGGTCCAGCCGGCCTGGTCGCGGGCGACGTCGCCGGAGGCGCCGATCTGCGGGTCGCCGACGAAGAGGAAGTCGTAGTCCCCCGTGGTCGTGCCCGTGGAGAAGGTCGAGGTCGCGGACCATCCGTCGGTGTCGTTGCCCACCCGGTACGCGTAGTCGGTGCTCTCGGCGAGGTCGGTGAGCGTGGCCGACCGGCGGAACTCGCCGCTGGTCGTCGGACCACCGGTCGCGGGGACGGTGACCGCGTCCGCGGGGAAGCTCCCGTCGGTGACGGCTGAGGCCGGGGCGAGCTGCACGACCTGTGCGGTGTCGACGTTCGAGTACCAGGTGATGCCGCGCGAGGTCTCGTCCGAGCCGACGGTCATGACGATGTCGGAGAGCTCGGCGGGGAGGTCGCTCGGCACGGGGGCCAGGGAGGTCACGTCGAGGTAGATGTCGGAGCTCGTCGCACGGTCCTGGTGGAGCGCGACGGCGAGGGTGTTCTCCCCCGCGACGAGGTCCTCCGGGCTCACCGTGAAGGTGCTCGTGACGGGGTTGCCGCCGCTCGCACCCGCGTAGACGAGGTTGCGGTCGGCCTCGGGGGCCTCCTCGACGCGGTCGTCGACGAACCCGGCGACCTTCTCGCCGTTCACGAAGATCTGGACCGCGTCGTCGTAGACGATCTCGCCGCGCAGGCTGCCGATGTCGGCGAGCTGGTCGGCCGTGACGTCGAAGCTCGTGCGGAAGTGGTACGTCGGGACGGCGGGGGCCGACCGGCCGTCGATGTAGTGGTTGAGGAGGGTGGTGATCGGGAAGCGCGACCCCAGACCGGTCGCGGCCCCGTTCTTCGCGCCGAACGCCCCGGTCGCGGACTTCCACGCCGAGTCGTCGTAGTCGGCCAGCGTCCAGGAGAGGCGGTCGGCGGCGCCGGCCGCGGGGTCGGTCGCGTCGTCGGAGTAGGCCCACGTCGTGGCCGTGGAGACGAAGGTGTCGGGGAGCTCGGCAGCCTCGGCCGCGGGGGCGACGGCGGTGAGCACGCCACCTCCGGCGAGGAAGCACGCGGCCGCTGCCGCGACGGCTCGGAGCGGACGCGGCGTACGGGACGCCGCGATCGTGTCATTCACAGGGTGACTCCAGCTTCTCGCCGCGCTGTGGGGCGGCGATCGGTCCCGACGGTGCGTGGCGGTCGGGGTGCGCCTCGAGCACCGTAGGGGTGAAAGGTGGACCGGAGACGACAAGGAGGAGAACTGGCTGCGAACACGGTCGGCGCGCGTCCCGGGCGGTCAGCGGCCGCGCTCGAGGCCGAGCAGCCAGACCTTCGCCTCGGGACCGCCGACGTACCGGCCCGCCGCCCCGTCGGACCGCACGACGCGGTGGCAGGGCATCACGAGCGGAAGAGGGTTCGTGGCGCACGCGGTCCCGACGGCGCGCACGGCCCTCGGGCTGCCTGCGGAGCGCGCCACGGCCGCGTAGCTCGCAGTGCTGCCGTAGGGGATCTCGGGGAGGCGGGTCACCACCTGGCGCCGGAATCCGCTGGTGAGCCTCAGGTCGACGGGCACGTCGAACGCGAGACGACGTCCGGCGAGGTACTCCTCGAGCTCGACGACGAGCCGGTCGAGGCGCGCGGGAGCTCGCAGGACGCGCGGGCTCACACGGCGGGCGAGGGTGTCGAGCACCGAGTCGAACCCCTCGATCGCGAACGCGAGGCGGACGACCCCCGCCTCGGTGGCGGCGACGAGCAGCTCACCGACGGGGGTGTCGACCGTGCGATAGGCGACGTCGAGGACGCCCTGCGCCTGCGCGTCGCGCGCGAGCCGCTCGCGGAGCCGGCCCTCGACGACGAGCCTGGAGTCCGGGACGTCGTGGACGCCGGGGACGGTCACGGGCGGGTGCGGTTCAGCGTCGGTCATGGTCGGCCTCCTCCACTGCGGTCCTGAACCTGGACGGGTCACGCCGGGCGGGCGGCGCGGCGCCGAGGAGGGCGCGCAGCGCCCTCATACCGTCGCTCGCGGCGCGCCGCGCGGCGGCCTCAGTCCCGCCGACGACCTCGGCGACCTCCGCGTACGGCAGTCCCGCGAGGTGGTGGTAGACGACGCACTCACGCTGCCTCGGCGGGAGCAAGGCCACCGCGGACACCAGGTCGAGACGGTCGGCGAGGTCCGCGCCTGCCGGAGCGGCCGCGTCGGGGACGGTCGCCACCGGTCGCGCCCGTCTCCCCGCGGCGCGGAGGTGGTCGACGGCCCGGCGGCGGGCGATGGTGACGAGCCAGGCCTCGACGTTGGACCCGGGCTGCAGGTCCGCGTACGCCCGGAGGGCGGACACGAACGTCTCCGACCACACGTCCTCCGCGTCGCTCGCTCCGACGAGCGCCCGGCACATCCGCAGGACGGCCGGGCCGTGGAGGGAGACGACGACGTCGAAGGGGAGCATCAGAAGAGTGTCGCGGTCGCACGGGTCGGGTCCTCGAGAGCGAGGAGCCGGAGCTTGCGCTCCACTCCTCCCGCGAACCCCGTGAGCGATCCGTCGGCACCGACGACCCGGTGGCAGGGCACGACGATGCAGACGGGGTTGCGCGCGTTCGCGCCACCCACCGCCCGCACCGCTCCGGGGTCGCCGAGATCGCGCGCGAGGTCTCCGTACGTCCGCGTCTGCCCGTAGGGGATGGCGCGCAGCAGGGCCCACACCCTGCGTCGGAACGGCGTCCCCACGGCCGAGACCGTCACGGTGAAATCCTGCCGCTCGCCGGAGAAGTACTCGTCGAGCTCGGTCCGCAGGTGCTCGAACCCCACGTCGGCACGCTCCCCGAAGTCCGCCGAGGGCGGTCGGTGCGCCGCGCCCTCCATGAAGAGCCCGCAGAGCCCGTCGTCGTCCGCGACCGCTGTGAGCACGCCCACGGGTGACTCGATTGCGGTGTGCCTGCGCATGGCCCTCCCTCGTCCTCGTCCAGTCTTCCAGCCCCGCGAGGAGGCCTGTCACGAGGTAGACGTCCGGGCGCCCTTCTTCGTGAGGTCAGGCCCGGCACATTTCGTCACGACGCCCTGACCAGGGACGACGCCGCTTCTGGGCTGCCACAAAACATGGGACCTTTGGCGCATGTGACGCCCGTTACAGAGCCATAGCGTTGGAGTCAACACCAGACCACAGCACGGGTAGCCACGAAGGGGCCATCATGACACTCACCGACAGCACCGTCAGCAGGTCGGTCTCCACGGAGATCGACACGCTCGTCACCGCTGCGCAGGGCGCGCTCGCCGAGTACGCGAGCTTCACCCAGGAGCAGATCGACCACATCGTCAAGAAGGCCTCCGTCGCAGCGCTCAACCAGCACGGGGACCTCGCGCTCCACGCCGTCCGCGAGACCGGCCGAGGCGTCTTCGAGGACAAGGCCGTGAAGAACATCTTCGCGTGCGAGCACGTCACCAACTCGATGCTCAAGCTCAAGACCGTCGGCGTCGTCAACCGCGACGAGCTCACCGGCATCACCGAGATCGCCGAGCCCGTCGGCGTCATCTGCGGCGTCACCCCCGTGACCAACCCCACCTCGACCGCGATCTTCAAGGCCCTCATCGCCCTCAAGACCCGCAACCCCATCGTCTTCGGCTTCCACCCCTCCGCCCAGGAGTGCTCCGTCGCCGCCGCCCGCGTCGTGCGCGACGCGGCCGTCGCAGCAGGCGCCCCGGCCGACTGCATCCAGTGGGTCGCCACCCCGTCCCTCGAGGCCACCAACCTCCTCATGAACCACCCGGGCGTCGCGCTCATCCTCGCCACCGGCGGGAACGCCATGGTCCGTGCCGCCTACTCCTGCGGGAAGCCCGCCCTCGGCGTCGGTGCCGGCAACGTGCCCGCCTTCATCGAGCGCACCGCGAAGCTCAAGCGGGCCGTCAACGACGTCGTCCTCTCCAAGGCCTTCGACAACGGCATGATCTGCGCGTCCGAGCAGGCCGTCATCCTCGACGCCCCGCTCTACGACGAGGCGATGGCGGAGTTCGCCACGCTCCACGCCTACCGGGCGACGCCCGCCGAGAAGGCGCTCCTCGAGGAGTACATCTTCGGGGTCCAGGCAGGTTCGGAGAACTGCGGCGAGGCGAGGCTCAACGCCAAGGTCGTCGGGCAGTCGCCGGCATGGATCGCCGCGCAGGCCGGCTTCACGGTCCCCGAGGAGACGTCCATCATCCTCGCCGAGGTCTCCGGCGTCGGACCGCACGAGCCCCTCACCCGCGAGAAGCTCTGCCCCGTCCTCGCCGTCCTCCGCGCCGACGGCGCCGAGGAGGGGATCAGCCTCTCCGAGCAGATGGTGGAGTTCGACGGCCTCGGCCACTCCGGCTCCATCCACTCCGAGGACGCCGCGGTCATCGAGGAGTTCGGCTCCCGCGTCAAGGCGGTCCGCATCATCACGAACGCCCCGAGCTCCCTCGGCGGCATCGGCGACATCTACAACGCGTTCATCCCGTCGCTCACGCTCGGCTGCGGCTCCTACGGCCACAACTCGGTCTCCAACAACGTGTCGGCCGTGAACCTCGTGAACATCAAGCGCATCGGTCGGAGGAACAACAACTTGCAGTGGTTCAAGGTCCCCGCGAAGACGTACTTCGAGCCGAACGCCATCCGCTACCTCGCGGACATGCGCGGCATCTCCCGGGTCACGGTCGTCACCGACTCGACCATGACCAAGCTCGGCTTCGTGGACAAGATCCTCGACGTCCTCAACCGCCGCGGAGAGCGCATCGCCCTGCAGATCATCGACGACATCCTCCCGGAGCCGACGGTCGACTCGGTGCAGAAGGGCGCAGAGCTCATGCGCAACTTCAACCCCGACACGATCATCGCCCTCGGCGGCGGCTCCCCGATGGACGCCGCGAAGGTCATGTGGCTGCTCTACGAGCACCCCGAGATCGAGTTCGCCGACATGAAGGAGAAGTTCTTCGACGTCCGCAAGCGCGCCTTCAAGTTCCCCGACCTCGGCGAGAAGGCGAGTCTCGTCTGCATCCCGACCACCTCGGGCACGGGCTCGGAGATGACGCCCTTCGCGGTCATCACCGACCCGGCGACGGGCAAGAAGTACCCGCTCGCGGACTACGCGCTCACCCCGACCGTCGCGATCGTCGACCCGGCGCTCACCGCCATGATGCCCGGCTTCCTCGCCGCGGACTCCGGCTTCGACGCCCTGACCCACGCGACCGAGGCGTTCGTCTCCGTCTACGCCAACGACTTCACCGACGGCCTGTGCCTCCACGCCATCAAGCTGATCTTCGAGAACATCGAGACCTCGGTGGTCGGTGGACCGGGCAGCACGGCGGACACTGTCGTCAAGGCCCGCGAGAAGATGCACAACGCGGCGACCATCGCCGGCATGGCCTTCGGGAACGCATTCCTCGGCATCGTGCACGCGATGGCGCACGTCACGGGGTCGGCCTTCCACCTCATCCACGGCCGCACCAACGCGACCTACCTGCCCCACGTGGTCCGCTACAACGGGACCGTCCCGTCCAAGCTCACGAGCTGGCCCAAGTACGAGCACTACGTCGCACCCGAGCGCTTCCAGGAGATCGCCAAGCACCTGGGTCTGCCGGCCTCGACCCCGGCGGAGGGCGTGGAGTCCTACGCCCGGGCCATCGAGGAGCTCCGGGACAAGGTGGGGATCCCGCGGTCCTTCCAGGCGCAGGGTGTCAGCGAGGCGGACTTCATCGGTCGCCTCGACGAGCTGGCCATGGGCGCCTACGAGGACCAGTGCGCACCGGCGAACCCGCGGATGCCGATGCTCGAGGACATGAAGACCCTCATGGAGGCCGCGTACTACGGCACCTCGTTCGCCGAGGTCCGGGCGGGGCGTGCAGCCGTGACGGAGGCCGCACCCGAGGCCGAGTCCGCCCCGGAGGCCACCGAGGCCGACGCCAAGCCGGCCCGCGCGAAGAAGGCCGCGCGCTGACCTGAGCGACGAGAAGGGCCCCGCACCGTGACAGGTGCGGGGCCCTTCTCGTCGTCCGTGGCGATCGCTGCTGGGGGGCTCAGCCCTTGTTCTCGACGCCTGTCGTGAACTCCCAGTGCCACGGCTCGTACGAGCCGCTGCCTCCGGCGCGCGCCCATGCGGGGTTGTCCCAGCCGAAGAGCGGGCCGTTGGTCTTGAGCCAGTTCCACTTGCTCGTGGCCTGGTAGGACTCGGGGCAGATGTCGACGGCGAGGCCCCAGCCGTGCTCGGACTTCCCGGGAGTGGCCGCGAGCGCGCCCTTCTGGCTCTTCACCGCGTACTGCGAGGCGAGCGTCCGGTAGGAGTCCGTGATGCACATGTTGCCGCCGAACTCGGCGGCGTAGGCCTGGTTGAGGGCGGCCATGGCCTCGGCCGCGTCGGCGCGGAGGTAGTTGCCCGTCCCCCACAGCTCGCAGAGGGTGTTCTTGGCGAGGTTGCCGTTGGTGCCCGACGGCTCGACGCTGATGTCGCACCCGGGGAGCGCCGTCCGGATCTCGGAGCGGCTCGCTGCCTGGACGGTGCGCTGCTCCTCGGGGATGGCCTGGGCCAGGCTCTCCGGCGGAGCGGCGTCCGTGGCGGCGCTGCCGACGACCTGGAGCGTGCTGGGCCCGATGGCCGTGCCTGCGGTCTCCTCCGCGTCCGCGAGGACCGTCGTGCTCTCCCCGCCCCCACCACCGGCGCCCGCGCTGAGCGGGACGGCGATGGTCGCGACGGCGAGGCTCGTGAGGACCGCGGCACGCGGGATCCACCGCTGCCCCGGGGACAACGTCTTGGTCCGCTGCGCCGTGGTCTTGCCCCGTCGCACCGCGCCGGAGCCCTTGGAACCTCCGCGAGGTCGCTGGGGCCGGTCGACGGACCGTTCGGCCGTCCCGGTCCGGTGAGGGGCCGCAGGGCGGGTGTCGTCCTGGACGACGGCGAGGGCGGCGACCGCGGGCAGCACCGTCGTGGTCTCGGCACGCGTGCCGGCCGGGGCGACCGCGGTGTGGAGCAGCCTCTCGGGGCGCGGGCTCGTCACGGTGGCCGGGGCCGAGCGCCGGAAGGCCGGAGGGGTCACGCCCGGCTCGGACGCGGGGTGGGCGACGGCAGCACGCTGGGGTGCCACAGGGACGTCCGGCTCCACCGCAGGCACCGACCGGACCACGGCCGCACGCGTCGGGCTCTCCGGGCGGCTCTCGACCTGCGGGACGTCGTGGCTCTGCGTCACGGGCGGACGGGCGGGAAGGACAGCACGGAGGGAGCGCGAGCGCCTCGCCTCGAGCTCGGCAGCCTCACGGAGGGCGCGCCGCGAGGGCAGCGCTTCACCCGGCTGACCACTGCTGTTCCGTTCCACGACACCTCCGTACGTCGACGAGCCCCGGTCCCGTGCGGACCTGGCAGAGAGAGCGGCCTCGATGCTCACCTGTCCTATCGGAAGGACGGGAACCCATCAAGACCGCAGCGATATCACAAAAGAGTAACGAAGGATCGGTGACATTCCAACCCTCGGTCGGTGAGACGCGGCCCCCGCCGCTAGGACCCGCCTGCCCGCGCCGTCGGCACGGACCCGTGACGGGAGCGGCTCCGGGGCGGGCGACACACGTCGAAACCCCAGGTCACCGCACCTTGCGCTGCATCGCGTCCCGGACCTCCCCGACGAGCTCCTCGAGGATGTCCTCGAGGAACACTACCCCGAGCACCTGTGACCCGTCCCACACTCTCGCCAGGTGGGCACCGGACCTCTGCATGGCCCTGAGCACCGACTCCACCCCGTCACCGGGAGCAGCCTCGGCCAGAGCCCTGACGCGCCACGCCTGGAGCGGGACGTCGCGCTGGTCGTCCCCCGCGAAGAGCACGTCCTTGAGATGGAGGTACCCGACGAGGTCACCGAGGTCGTCGGTCACCGGGAACCGGCTGTACCCGGTGCGCGCGACGAGCCGCTCGACCTCGCCCGGGGTGCACCCCGCGACCAGCGGCACGAGGTCGGGCACGGGCACCATGACGTCCGCGGCCGTCCTCTCCGAGAACTCGATCGCACCCGCGAGGAGTCCCTGCTCGTCCACGAGAGCACCGTGAGCGCGCGAGTGCTCGAGGATCGACTGCACCTCCTCGGCCGTGAAGGCGGACACGACCTCGTCCTTGGGTTCCACGCCCGAGAGCCGCACCATGTGGTTGGCGACCCAGTTGAGGGAGACGATGACCGGACGCAGGAGGCGCCCCACGAGGACCAGCGGCGGCCCGAACCACAGGACAGCGCGGTCCGGACCCGCGACGGAGAGGTTCTTGGGGACCATCTCGCCGAGCACCACGTGCAGGTACACCACGATCGCCAGGGCCAGCACGAAGGCGATCGGGTGGACCAGCGCCGGGCCGACCCCGAGAGCCTCGAGGGGGCCCTCGATGAGGTGCGCCAGGGCAGGCTCCGCGATGACACCGAGCCCGATGGAGCAGACGGTCACCCCGAGCTGGGCGCACGCGAGCATGAGCGAGACGTGCTCCATGGCCCAGAGCACGGTCCTGGCGGCCTTGTTCCCCGCGGCCGCCAGGGGCTCGACCGAGCTCCGGCGGGCCGAGATCACCGCGAACTCCGCGCCGACGAAGAAGGCGTTCGCCGCGAGCAGCAGGACGCCCACGGTGAGTGCCAGGGTCGAGCTCATGCGTCTCCTCCGGTGCGCAGCCGCACGCGCTCGACGCGACGGCCCTCCATCGCCTCGACGACGGCCGTCACCGGCCGCCCCTCGAACTCCGCGTCGATCCGGACCGTGTCCCCGACGACGGGGACCCGCCCGAGCCTCGCCATGACGAGCCCCCCGAGCGTCTCGTACTCCGGGCCCTGCGGGACCCGGACCGTCGTGCGCTCCTCGAGCTCGTCCGGCCGCAGCAGCCCGGGCACGACCCACGACCCGTCGGACGCGAGGAGCGCCCCGGCGCGGCGTGAGTCGTGCTCGTCGGCGACGTCGCCCACGAGCTCCTCGACGACGTCCTCGAGGGTGACCACGCCGGACGTCCCGCCGTACTCGTCCACGACGACGGCCATCTGCATGCCCAGCTCACGGAGCTCGACGAGGAGCGGACCGAGGCGGACGGTCTCGGGGACGCGCGGTGCGTCGTCCATGAGCGCCGCGGCCGGCACCTGCTCGCGTCGCTCGTATGGGACGGCCACCGCACGTCGCAGGTGCACCAGTCCCACGATGTCGTCCCGCGACTCGTCGATGACGGGGAAGCGGGAGTGGCCCGTCCGGCGTGCGAGCTCGATCACGGCCGCCGCCGTCTCGTCACGGGTGACGACCGCGAGACGCATGCGGTCCGTCATGACGTCGACCGCGGAGAGCTCGTCGAGCTCGACGGCGTTGGTGATGAGCCGCGCCGTGGAGCTGTCGAGCGTCCCCACCTGGGCGGACCTGCGCACGAGGGCCGCGAGCTCGGACGCGGACCGCGCTCCGGACAGCTCCTCCTGGGGCTCGACCCCGACCCTGCGGAGCAGGGCGTTCGCGGAGCCGTTGAGCACCCGGATGAGCGGGCCGAGCGCCCGGGTGAAGACGCGCTGCACCGGGACGACGCTGCGAGCCGTGCCGAGCGGGCGGCTCAGCGCATAGTTCTTGGGGACGAGCTCGCCGAAGAGCATCGAGAAGAGGTTCACCGCGACGAGTGACAGCGTCGCCGCGACGACGCCGGACGCGGTCGTGCCCAGAGCGGTCCTGCCGAGCGGCGCCGCGAGGAGGTCCTGCACGGCGGGCTGGGCCGTGTAGCCGAGGAGGATCGTCGTGACGGTGATCCCCACCTGCGAGGAGGAGAGCTCCGTGGAGAGGTGCTTGAGGCCGCGGCGGACGCTGCGCGTGCGCCAGTCGCGGGGCGCCCCGGGCGCTGCGGCGTCGTCCTTGCCCGGGGGCCGGTGCGCGTCGTCGTCCCCGACCACCGCGGGGTCGAGCGTCACGAGTGAGAACTCGGTCGCGACGAAGATCGCGGTCCCGAGGGTGAGGAGGACGCCGAGCCCGACGGCGAGCCACTCGGTCAGCACCGTCCACCTCCAGGGTGGACGGGCGAGCACATATGTCGAGACAGGTCATCATCTGCGGTCATCGTGTGAAGGATCGTAGTCGACCTCGGGGACGATCGTCGGAGAACCGCACAGGTCGCCCCACAGGATGACGACAGCGCCCCGCCGCGTGTGGGATTCTGGCCCCATGGCAGCCAACGCAACGATCCCGGGCGGCGCGTCCTCAGCGGGAGCGACCATCCTCATCGTCGAGGACGAGCCCGCGATCGCCACCGCCATCGCGCAACGGCTCGCCGCCGAGGGGTGGCGCACCGAGGTCGCCCGTGACGGCCTGAGCGGTGTCGAGGCCGCTGCACGCCTGCAGCCCGACGCCGTGGTCCTCGACGTCATGCTCCCGGGGATCGACGGCCTCGAGGTGTGCCGTCGCATCCAGGCCGACCGACCGGTGCCGGTCCTCATGCTCACCGCCCGCGACGACGAGACGGACATGCTCGTCGGTCTGGGCGTCGGGGCGGACGACTACATGACCAAGCCGTTCTCCCAGCGCGAGCTGGTGGCGCGCCTCAAGGCGCTGCTGCGACGTGTCGACCGCGCGTCGCAGGCGTCGGCCGCGAGCACCGTCGAACCGCCCATGACCGTGGGCGACGTCGTCATCGACAAGGCCCAGCGCCGGGTCCACCGTGCCGACGAGGAGGTCCACCTCACCCCGACGGAGTTCGAGCTGCTCGTCATGCTCGCCAGCTCCCCCAAGACGGTGCAGACCAGGGAGCGGCTCCTCGCCGAGGTCTGGGACTGGGCCGACGCGAGCGGCACCCGCACCGTGGACTCCCACATCAAGGCGCTGCGTCGCAAGCTCGGCTCGGACCTCATCCGGACGGTGCACGGCGTGGGCTACGCCTTCGAACCGCCCGCGGACGACTGACGGCCGCCGCCGTGACCGCCTCGCGCAACCCGCGCCCCCTGCGCCCGCACCTTCCCGACGTCCGGCCGCTGGACCGGTTCACGTCGCTGAAGATCAAGCTCGCCATCCTCGTGGCGGCGTCGGTGACCCTCGCCGCGCTCATCACGTGGGTGGGACTGCGCAACACCCTGGGCCCGAGCCGCACCTTCCCGCTCGCGGTCGTCATCTCGATGCTCTTCACCATGCTCCTCGCCCGCGGGATGACGTCCCCGCTGCGGGAGATGACGGCAGCGGCCCGCTCGATGTCCGAGGGGGACTACTCCCGGCGGGTGCGTGCGACGAGCCGCGACGAGGTGGGGCAGCTCGCCACGGCCTTCAACATCATGGCCGAGGACCTCGCGTCCTCGGACCAGGTCCGGCGGGAGCTCATCGCGAACGTCTCCCACGAGCTGCGGACCCCCGTGGCGGCGCTGCACGCCCAGCTGGAGAACCTCGTCGACGGCGTGGTCGAGCCGACCCCCGCGACCATGCAGACGGCCCTCACGCAGACCGAGCGGCTCACCCGCCTCATCACGTACCTCCTGGACCTCTCCCGGATCGAGGCGGGCGCCGCCGACCTCGCCATCCGCGACCTGGACGCCCGCACCTTCCTCGAGGACACGGTCGACTCGGTCTCGACCCTCGAGGCCGGCAAGCAGCTGACGTTCGCGGTCGACGTGGAACCCGAGGGCCTGACCCTCCCCGCGGACGCCGAGAGGCTCCGTCAGATCCTCGTCAACCTGCTGCAGAACGCCATCAGGCACTCGCCCTTCGGGGCGGAGGTGACCGTGCGGGCACGCACCGGCCCGGGGACAGTCGTCGTCGACGTGTGCGACCAGGGCCCGGGCATCGCGAAGGCGGACCGCCAGCGGATCTTCGAGCGGTTCGCGCGCGGGGCGGGCAGCGTGCAGCCCGGCGGCACGGGGTCGGGCGGGACCGGGATCGGGTTGGCGATCGTCCGGTGGGCGGTGGACCTCCACGGTGGCACGGTGGAGGTCGCGGACAGCTCGCACGGCGCGACCATGCGGATCACGCTCCCGAAGCTCTCGCCCTACGCGAGCTCCGACCCCGGGCCGTCGTCGGACCTCGGCTGACACCACTTGTTCTACTCGAGGTAGAACACATAGGGTCTCCGCATGGAACCTACCGAGCACCCGCCCTCGGACGGCACCGTGACCGTCCGGTCGCTGACCAAGCACTTCGGCACCGTGCGCGCCGTCCACGACCTCAGCCTCGACGTCCTCCCGGGTCGTGTGACCGGGTTCCTCGGCCCCAACGGCTCCGGCAAGACCACGACGTTGCGGATGATCCTCGGACTCACCACGCCCACGTCGGGCACCGCGACGATCGGAGGAGTCCCCTACGCGACTCTCCGGCAGCCTCTGCGCACCGTCGGCGCCGCCCTCGAGGCCACGAGCTTCCACCCCGGACGGACCGGCCTCGACCACCTGCGCACCTACGCGCCGCTCGCCGGCGCGACCGACCAACGGTGCCGCGACCTGGGCGACCTCGTCGGGCTGTCCGCTGCCGGGAACCGGCGCGTCGGCGGGTACTCCCTGGGGATGCGCCAGCGCCTCGCCCTGGCGACCACCCTCCTCGGGGACCCGCGCGTCCTCCTCCTCGACGAGCCGGCCAACGGGCTCGACCCGGAGGGCATCCGGTGGCTCCGCGGCTTCCTGAGGCACCTCGCGTCCGAGGGACGGACGGTCCTCGTCTCGAGCCACATGCTCTCCGAGATCCAGCAGTCCGTGGACGACGTCGTCATCATCGCCCGCGGCCAGCTGGTGCACGCCTCGCCCATGGCGGGCCTCGACGCACTCTCGGCGCCACGCATCCACCTGACCTCGCCCGACACCGACGCCCTGGCCGCCCTCGTGAAGCTGCAGGGATGGGACGTCGAGACCACCGACGACGGACGGACCGTCGTCGTCCGTGGCACCACCACCTCGCAGGTCGGCTCCGCCGCCCACGCGGCCGGTCTCGAGGTCCACGGCCTCACCGACCGCTCCGAGAACCTCGAGGACCTCTTCCTCAGGATGATCGCCCCGCCCGGCGACCCGGTCCTCGACCACCGGGAACCGGGCTCGACCCCGACGGGAGTGGACGCATGAGGACGTCGTTCGTCAGCGAGTACCGCAAGATCGTCACCACGCGCACGTGGTGGGTGCTCCTCGTCTGCATGGCCCTGTACATGGCGTTCCTGGGCGCCGGTGTCGCCTGGAGCGTGGCCGCGGCCCCGGGCGCGGAGGACAGCGGGCTCGCAGGCGGGCCCGCCGCCGTCGCGGCGTCGGTCTACGGGGTCGCCGCGGCGTTCGGGTACGTGTTCCCCGTGATCGTCGGAGCCCTGTCGGTGACCACCGAGTACCGGCACCGGACCATCGCGCCGACGTTCCTCGCCGACCCGGACCGCTTCCGGGTCCTCGTCGCCAAGCTGCTCGCCATGGTGCCCGTGGGCGTCCTCTTCGGGGTCGTGGGGACGGCCGCGACCGCAGCGGCCGGTGCCGGTGTCCTCGCTGCCGCCGGGTCACCCACGCTGCTCGACGACTCCGCGACGTGGCTCCTCCTCGGCCGGTCCGTGCTCGCGCTCACCGTGTGGGCGCTCCTGGGGGTCGCCCTCGGCGCAGCCCTGACCCATCAGGTCGTCGCCATAGTCGTGGTCCTCGTCTACACCCAGTTCCTCGAACCCGTCCTGCGCCTCGGGCTCGGCGCCGCAGGGGGCGTCGGCGAGTCGATCGCCAAGCTCCTCCCGGGAGCCGCCGGGGAGGCGATCACCGGCGGCAGCATCTTCAGCTCCGCGGGGCTGTCCGGGCTGCTGCCCTGGTGGGGCGGGCTGCTCGTGCTGGCCACGTACGTGGTCGTGCTGGGGACGGTCGGGGCCGTGACCGCGCTGCGCCGCGACGTGCCCTGAGGCCTCGTCCAGCAGCAGCAGCCCGCGCCCTCGCGTTCGCCATCAGCGAACACGAGGGCGTGGAGGTACGGGCGTGCATACCCCTCCGAGGGGAAGCGGACACGACCTTTGGACGAATGCCAGACCCACGTTGCCCGGTGTTTACCTCCTGGTGAAGCCGCGCGGTCGACACCCGAACTCGTTGGGTGATTACGACCACTTCCGGTCTGTGACCTAGGACTTCAGGCCCTAGGCTGGAGGACGTCTAATACCGTCCCGAGCGGTAGCGATCTGTGGTGAAAGTGGGCGATCCCAGCGTGTCCTCGAATGCTGAGTCAGAGTCGATCAGCGCCGTGAGTGCCGTCTTCGGCGCGAACGAGTGGCTTGTCGACGAGTTGTACGAGCAGTTCCTCAAGGACAAGAACGCGGTGGACCCCGCCTGGTGGGAGTTCTTCGAGAGCTACACACCCGGGGAGGAGGCCTCGTCCGGATCGACGCCCGGCACCGCGGACAAGGCTCCGACGACCGACGCCCCTGCGGCCGCACCGGAGCCCGCCGCGGGCGACGCCCGCCCGCCGCAGCAGCGCGCGGCAGAGGCCGCTCCCGGGCACGGGTCCCAGGCGACGCAGCAGGCCCAGGCGGTCCAGGTCGCCGCGGAGTCCGCCGGGAGCCAGGTCCACGCCGAAGGACCGACGACGCCCCCGGTCGCCACGGCGCAGCCGGCCACGGCGCCCTACGCCCAGGTGCCGCAGACGCGGGCCAAGTCGCCCGTCGCGACGTCCAGCGACGACGTGGCGAAGCTCCGCGGCCCTGCCGCGCGGGTCGTCACCAACATGGAGTCGAGCCTCGAGGTCCCCACCGCCACCTCGGTGCGGGCCATCCCGGCCAAGCTCATGGTCGACAACCGCATCGTCATCAACAACCACCTCGTGCGCGGACGGGGCGGGAAGGTCTCCTTCACGCACATCATCGGCTTCGCGCTCGTCGAGGCGCTCGCCGAGATGCCGGCCATGAACAACGGGTACACGCTCCTCGACGGCAAGCCCGCCGTCGTCACGCCCGCCCACGTGAACCTCGGGCTCGCGATCGACCTGGCCAAGCCCGACGGCACCCGCCAGCTCCTCGTCCCCAGCATCAAGGGCGCCGAGGCCATGGACTTCGCACAGTTCTGGTCCGCCTACGAGGACGTGGTCCGTCGTGCCCGCGGGAACAAGCTCACCGTCGAGGACTTCCAGGGCACGACGATCTCCCTGACGAACCCCGGGACCATCGGCACCGTGCACTCCGTCCCCCGCCTGATGCAGGGACAGGGCACGATCATCGGCGTGGGCGCCATGGACTACCCGGCGGAGTTCGCCGGCGCCTCCGAGGAGCAGCTCGCCCGGATGGCGATCTCCAAGGTCCTCACCATCACCTCGACGTACGACCACCGGATCATCCAGGGCGCGCAGTCCGGGGACTTCCTGCGGATCCTCGGCGTCAAGCTCCTCGGCGAGGACGGGTTCTACGACCGCGTCTTCGCGTCGCTGCGGGTCCCCTACGAGCCGGTCCGCTGGGTCCGCGACAACACCATCAACGCCGACGCCGAGGCCGCGAAGCCCGCGCGCATCGCCGAGCTCATCCACTCCTACCGCTCCCGCGGCCACCTCATGGCCGACACGGACCCGCTCGCGTACCGCCAGCGCAAGCACCCCGACCTCGACGTCCAGACGCACGGCCTGACGCTCTGGGACCTCGACCGCGTCTTCCCCACGAACGGCTTCGGCTCCGCGCCCAAGGCGACCCTCCGTGACGTCCTCGGCCTGCTCCGCGACTCCTACTGCCGAACCATCGGCGCCGAGTACATGCACCTCGCCGACCGGACCCAGCGCAAGTGGCTCCAGGCCCGCCTCGAGGCCGGGTACGAGCGCACGCCTCGCGAGGAGCAGCTGCGCATCCTGCGTCGCCTCAACGCTGCCGAGGCCTTCGAGACCTTCCTCCAGACGAAGTTCGTCGGGCAGAAGCGCTTCTCGCTCGAGGGCGGCGAGTCCGTCATCGCCCTTCTCGACGCCGTCCTCTCGGGCGCGGCCGAGTCGGGCCTCGACGAGGTCTGCATCGGGATGGCCCACCGCGGTCGGCTCAACGTCCTCGCGAACATCGCGGGGAAGAGCTACGCGCAGATCTTCGCCGAGTTCGAGGGCAACCAGGACCCGCGGAGCGTCCAGGGCTCCGGCGACGTGAAGTACCACCTCGGGACCGAGGGCACGTTCACGTCCGAGTCGGGCGAGACCACCAAGGTCTACCTCGCCGCCAACCCGTCGCACCTCGAGGCGGTCGACCCCGTCCTCGAGGGGATCGTCCGTGCGAAGCAGGACCGCATCGACCTCGGCGGGGACGGGTTCTCCGTGCTGCCGATCCTCATCCACGGGGACGCCGCGTTCGCCGGGCAGGGCGTGGTCACCGAGACCCTCAACCTCTCCCAGCTCCGCGGGTACCGCACCGGCGGGACCATCCACGTCATCATCAACAACCAGGTCGGCTTCACCACCGGACCGTCGTCGTCGCGCTCGACGCTCTACTGCACCGACGTGGCCAAGGGCCTCCAGGTCCCGATCTTCCACGTCAACGGTGACGACCCCGAGGCCGTCGTCCGGGTTGCCCGCCTCGCGTTCGAGTTCCGCGAGCAGTTCGACCGTGACGTCATCATCGACATGGTCTGCTACCGCCGACGCGGCCACAACGAGGGCGACGACCCCTCGATGACGCAGCCGCTCATGTACAACCTCATCGAGGCCAAGCGCTCCGTCCGCAAGCTCTACACGGAGAACCTCGTGGCCCGCGGCGACATCAGCGGGGAGGAGGCGGAGCAGGTCCTCCAGGACTACCAGGCCCAGCTCGAGCGGGTGTTCACCGAGACCCGCGAGGGGGGGTACACCCCGGACGCCGACTCCGAACCGGTCGCCGGCCTCGAGCGGCCCGAGTCGCAGCGCGAGGACGCCGGCACCATGGTCGGCTGGAAGACCGCGACCGACCAGAAGGTGCTCGACCGCATCGGGCACGCGCACGTCACACCGCCCGAGGGCTTCACGGTCCACCCGAAGCTCAAGCAGCTCCTCGACAAGCGCGCCAAGATGTCCTCCGAGGGCGGCATCGACTGGGGCTACGGAGAGATCCTCGCCTTCGGTTCCCTGCTGATGGAGGGCACACCCGTCCGGCTCGCCGGGCAGGACTCGCGCCGCGGGACGTTCGTCCAGCGTCACGCGGTCATGCACGACCGCAACACCGGCGCCGAGTGGACACCTCTGCTCTACCTCTCCGGCGACCAGGCGAAGTTCTGGGTCTACGACTCCTCCTTGAGCGAGTACGCGGCCCTCGGCTTCGAGTACGGGTACTCCGTGGAGCGCCCGGACGCGCTCGTCCTCTGGGAGGCGCAGTTCGGCGACTTCGTCAACGGAGCGCAGACCATCATCGACGAGTTCATCTCGTCCGCCGAGCAGAAGTGGGGACAGAACTCCTCGGTCGTGCTGCTCCTCCCCCACGGCTACGAGGGCCAGGGACCGGACCACTCGTCGGCCCGCCTCGAGAGGTTCCTCCAGCTCTGCGCCGAGGACAACCTCACGGTCGCCTTCCCCAGCACCCCGGCGTCGCACTTCCACCTGCTGCGTCGCCAGGCCTACCAGCGCCCGCGTCGCCCGCTCGTCGTGATGACCCCGAAGTCGATGCTCCGGCTCAAGGCGGCCGCGTCGGCCCCCGAGGACTTCACCACGGGGACCTTCCGCGAGGTCATCGGCGACGACGAGGCCGCGGCGCGCGCCTCGACGGGCGGGACGGTCGACAGGGTCCTCATGTGCGCCGGCAAGGTGTACTACGACCTCGTCGCCGAGCGCGAGAAGGCCGGGGACACGCGCACCGCGATCGTGCGGCTCGAGCAGCTGTACCCGCTCGAGGGCGACGTGCTCACCGAGGCGCTCGCCCCGTTCGGTGACGCAGAGCTCGTGTGGGTGCAGGACGAGCCGGAGAACCAGGGGGCGTGGCCGTTCATCGCGCTCAACGCCCCGCAGGAGATCGGCCGTCCCGTCCGGGTGGTGTCGCGGCACGCGTCGGCGTCGCCCGCGGCCGGTTCGGCGAAGAAGCACCTCGTCGAGCAGACGGAGCTGGTGCAGCGCGCCTTCGAGCGCTGACGCTTTCATCCACCCGTCGCGAGGGACGGTGGCACGCTCCGGCGTGTTGCCGTCCCTCGCCGTCGTCGTCCTGCCGGACAATGGTCCCGCGCGACCGCGCCGCCCGACCGACATGATGGGGAGCAACCCGTGACCACGCCCGCCCAGGACCAGCTGCGCATCTGCGTGGTGGGAGACGAGCTCGCCGCCGGCGTCGGCGACCCGAAGGGCCTCGGCTGGCTGGGACGGGTCACCGCCCGGACGCACCACCCCGCGCTGACCATGGTCTTCCCGCTCGCCGTTCCCGGCGAGACCACGACGGCCCTCAGCGCACGCTGGGAGGACGAGCTCGTCCGCCGGTCGAGCAACGACCCCGCCGTCGACCACCGGGTCGTGTTCGCCCTCGGTCGCGCGGACATCCCGGCAGGACTGTCGGTGGCCCGCAGCCGCCTCAACCTCGCGAACATGCTCGACGTCGCCGACGACCGGCGGATCCCCGCCTTCGTCGTCGGCCCACCGCCCGGGCACGACTCGGAGCGCGACCGCATCGCCGAGCTCTCCACGGCGTTCTCGGACGTCGCGAACCGGCGACGTGTGCCCTACGTCGACACCTTCACCCCGCTCGTGCACCACGAGCAGTGGCTGAGCGACCTCGCGTCCAACGGCCTCCCGTACCCCGGTCAGGCCGGGTACGGACTCATGGCCTGGCTCGTCCTGCACACGGGGTGGTACCAGTGGCTGGGCCTGCCCGACGACGAGGTCTGAGCGACGACGCCCCGGGTCCTCTCAGGAGGCCCGGCTCACGACGACGTCCCCCGAGACGGTCGAGGTCGAGACGAAGACCGTCGCGCCCGGTTCCGCGTGGTCGACGGCCGTCGACCCGGAGTCCGGCGTCCTCAGGTCCGAGCCGTCGAGCACCGTGCGACCGTTCACCGTGCGGGTGCGGAGGTCGACCGCCACACCGCGCGGGGCGCGCACCGTCACCGGTGCGGTGACCGTCCGGGCGGCCACGGAGCTCGGCCCGCTGCCGGGCGACACGAGCACCGCGCCGGAGACCGTGGCCACCTCGGCACGGGTGAGCTCGCCGGCGACGTCCACCGCCCCCGTCCCGGTCCGCACGACGACGGCCCCGGCGTGGTCGGCCGCGCGGACCGCACCGGCGACCGTGGACACGGTGGCGGTGCCGCTGACGTCGTCGAGCTCGACGTCGCCCTGCACGGTGCTCGCCGTGACGGATGCGGCGAGACCGCGCACGGAGATGCCTGCGGACACCGCCGTCACCCGCAGCTCGGCGGTGGCGGGGACGCGCAGGACGACGTCGACGGAGTCCTTGTCGCGCAGACCCTTGACCCGGTCGACCACGCCCTCGAGACCCGCGAACTCGTAGGACACCCGCAGCTCGGTGTCGACGAGGGTCATCGCGAGGGGTCGGCTGGAGACGGTGAGCACCTCGAGCTCGGCGTGCTGCCCGTCGTGGGCCTCGACGCGGACGGAACCACCGGTCACCGCCACGGTGACCGAGGTCGGCGCGACGTCCGCCGGGATCGGCCCGTCCGCTCCGGCGGGACCGTGCCCGGTGTCCCGGAGCTCCGTCGTCACCGATCCGGGGGCGGCGATGATCCAGGTCTCGTTGCGCATGCAGGTCTCCCGTCGTCGGTGTCAGTGCACACCGTAACCGTCCGGCGGTGCCGGGGCGACCACCGTCCCGACGTCGGACCGGGACGGGGTCTCCGGCCTCAGCTGACGATCCCGGCGGCGCGGAGCTCGACGGTGAGGTCCTGCGGGTTGGTGGCGGCCCCGCACGCCTCCTCGTAGCTGATGACGTCGTCACGGACGAGGTCGAAGAGGTGCTGGTCGAAGGTCTGCATCTTGTAGTACTCGCCGTCCTTGATGAGGTCGACGAGCGGCGGGTTGTCGGCGGGGTTCGCGATGGCCTCCGCGGTGCGCCCGGTGTTCACGAGGACCTCGCACACCACCCGACGTCCGCCGCCGTCCGCCCGGCGGACGAGGCGCTGCGAGACGATGCCGCGCAGCGCCTGGGAGAACGCGGCGCGGACTTGCGTCTGCTCGTGCGGAGGGAAGAAGTCGACGACGCGGTTGATGGTCTCCTGGGCGTCGATGGTGTGCAGGGTCGACATCACGAGGTGACCGGTCTCAGCGGCCTGCAGCGCGGCCCGCACCGTCTCGGCGTCCCGCATCTCCCCGACGAGGATGACGTCGGGGTCCTGGCGCATGGCGGCGCGCAGCGCGACGCTGAAGTCGGCGGTGTCGTGCCGGACCTCGCGCTGGGAGATGATGGCCTTCTTGTCGGAGTGGAGGACCTCGATGGGGTCCTCGATCGAGATGATGTTCACCTCGCGGAGCGTGTTGATGAGGTCGACCATCGACGCGAGCGTCGTGGTCTTGCCCGACCCCGTTGGCCCCGTGACGAGGACCAGTCCCCGGGGTTCCAGGGAGAGCTCTCCCACGATCTCCGGCAGACCGAGCTCGGCGATCGAGACGGTCCCCTCCGTGACCCGCCGGAAGACGAGACCCACGTGGCCGCGCGCCTGGTAGGCGTTCACGCGGAACCGCCCGACGCCGTCGAGCTGGAACGCGAAGTCCGCCTCGTGGGTCCGCTCGAAGTCGTCGAGAAAGCTGTCGGGGAGGACCTCGGAGAGCATGAGCATGGTGTCGTCCGGGCCCAGGACGGGCGTCTGGAGCCGGCGCAGGCGTCCGTCGACCCGGACGCGCGGGGCGGACCCGACCTTGCAGTGCAGGTCGGAGGCCCCCGTGCTCGCGAGCGCGTGCAGGAGTGGGATGACGGACTGGAGGGTTTCGCTCACGATCCGCCTATCGGCAGGCGCACCGGCGTACTTGAGGGTTCCTCCCGGCGTCCACCCGCTCCGGTGACAGGCACCGTCGGACATGTGGGACCATAGACAGGAGGCACGTGCGGCCACACGCGCGGCTACCAGTCCTTTTTCATGCGAGGAGAGCACTATGAGCAAGCGCGGACGCAAGCGTCGTAGCCGTAAGGGCAGCGCAGCGAACCACGGCAAGCGTCCCAACGCCTGATCCTGGAACGCCTGCAGTACCACGAAGGTCCCCGCACCCAAGGGTGCGGGGACCTTCGTCGTCGCTCGGGAATCGTCAGCGACCGTCGAGCTCCGTCGCGGGCCGTGAGGTGCTGGTCGTCGAGATCTGCATGTGGATGGCGATCCGCAGGTGCTCCGGGGCCCGCTCGGCGCACGAGCGGCGCAGGAGCCGCTTGACCATCTCGTCGATGCCCAGCTCCGCAAGGCACGGAGAGCACTCGGCGACGTGCTCCCGCATGCGGGCGGTGTCCTCCGGCGTCATCTCCGAGTCCAGGTACTCGTAGAGATGCTCGACGATGCTGTCGCAGCTGTCGTCCTGCGCGCTCATCGGCCCTCCTCCTCGGTCGTCGTCCCCCGGTCGGGCCCCGCTGTGGCGGCGGGGACCAGCCCTCGCTCGACGGCGTAGTCGCTGAGGAGCTCGCGCAGCTGGGCGCGACCCCGGTGCAGCCGTGACATGACGGTCCCGATCGGCGTCCCCATGATCTCTGCGATCTCCTTGTACGGGAAGCCCTCGACGTCCGCGAGGTACACGGCCATGCGGCGCTCGGCGGCGAGCTCCTGGAGCGCACGTTTCACGTCGGAGTCGGGCAGCCGGTCGAGCGCCTCGGCCTCGGCCGAGCGCAACCCGGTCGAGGTGTGCGACGCGGCGCGGGCGATCTGCCAGTCCTCGACGTCCTCCGCCGCGGACTTCTGCGGCTCGCGCTGCTTCTTGCGGTAGGTGTTGATGAACGCGTTGGTGAGGATCCGGTACAGCCACGCCTTGAGGTTGGTCCCCGGGCGGTACTGGTGGAAGGCGGCGAAGGCCTTCGCGAAGGTCTCCTGGACGAGGTCCTCGGCGTCGGTGGGGTTGCGCGTCATGCGCAGGGCCGCCGAGTAGAGCTGGTCGAGGTGCACCAGCGCCTCACGCTCGAACCGCTCGCTCCGGTCCGCGTCGTCCTCGGTCACCGGCGCGCGGTTGGTCTCGTCGCTCATCACCGTCGAGCCTAGTGCCCTCCGTGCGAGGTCGCCTCCACGGGGGTCGGTGGTCGCACGGCCGACCGTGGCCGCCGGCGCGGTCTTCTCCTCGAGTACGCATGTCACACGCTCGTCAACGAGGTCCCTCCCCCGTCCATTCCCGACCGCCCGCCCGGCGCCGGCACCGACCCCGAGCGCGGTCGGTGCGCCCGAGCGGCCGGGACGCGCCGTCGGCGCTACGGTGCATGTATGACCACCACGGCAGCCGACTCCCAGTTCATCGCCCTCCTGCGCGAGCAGGTCGGGCACGAGCTCGACGCGCACCAGCAGTACGTCGCCATCGCGGTGTGGTTCGACAGCCAGGACCTCCCGCAGCTCGCCGCGCACTTCTACCGCCAGTCGGTCGAGGAGCGCAACCACGCGATGATGATCGTCCAGTACATGCTGGACCGCGACCTGCCCGTGACGATCCGCGCCGGGAACCCGGTGCGCAACGACTTCGGCTCGATCCTCGACCCGCTGCAGCTCGCGCTCGAGCAGGAGAAGCAGGTGACCGCCCAGATCGAGGCCATCTTCCGGGCCGCTCGCGAGGAGGGCGACGCCCTCGGCGAGCAGTTCCTCCTGTGGTTCCTCAAGGAACAGGTCGAGGAGGTCGCGTCCGCGACGACGCTCCTCACCGTCGCACGCCGCGCCGGTGACAACCTCTTCGACCTCGAGAACTACGTCGCCCGCGAGCAGGTCGGGGACGGCGGCGAGTCCGCGGACGCCCCCTCCGCGGCCGGCGGCGCCCTCTGACGCTGCGCCACCACACGTACCTGCGCACACCACCTCCGACCCCGACACTCCGAGGAGATCACCGATGCTGCTCCGCCCGATCGCCCGCCCCCTGCTCGCCACCTGGTTCGTCTCCGACGGAGTCGACGCCGTCCGGCACCCGTCGACGCACGTCCACCGCGCCCGGGCGACGGCGGACCGTGCCACGACCGCCCTCGGCCAGCCGCCGCTGAGCGACGCCCAGCTCACCACCGTCGTGCGGGCGCACGGCGGCCTCACCGTCGCCGCCGGCCTGGGGCTCGCCCTCGGCAGGGCGCCGCGCTCGGCGGCCCTCCTCCTCGCAGCGCTCACCGTCCCCCTGGTCCTCGCCGACGAGCCCTTCACCTCGAGCAGCGCCGTGCCGCGCTCGGCACGGTCGAAGACCTTCGTGCAGCGCCTCGGCGCGCTCGGAGCGACGCTCCTCGCGGCGGCCGACCACGAGGGACGACCCGGGCTCGCGTGGCGCGTCGGTGACGCACGGGCACGTCGGGCGGCAGCGCGCGCCGACGGCTGAGACCGCCGGTCCGGCACGGTGGGCTGCCACTAACCTGGGAGCATGACGCATCCCGCCACCGACGCCGAGCCCTGGTCCGCCCCGACGCCCGACCCGCGGACGGGACCGCTCGACGCCACCGTCGAGGTCCCGGGGTCCAAGTCGCTCACCAACCGGTACCTCGTGCTCGCGGCGCTGGCGGACGCCCCCGGCGTCCTGCGCGGCGCCCTGCGCAGCAGGGACACGGACCTCATGGTCGACGCGCTCCGCGCCCTCGGCGCCACCGTCACCGAGGGGGCCGACCCGAGCGAGTGGCACGTCGTGCCGGCCTCGCTCGAGGGTGACGCCACGATCGACTGCGGGCTCGCCGGGACCGTCATGCGCTTCGTGCCCGCGCTCGCGGCCCTCAACCTCGGGACGGTCACGCTCGACGGCGACGAGGGTGCGCGTGTGCGCCCCATGGGTCCGGTCCTCGACGGCCTGCGCGCCCTCGGGGTCGGCGTCGACGACGGCGGGCGGGGGCGACTGCCCGCGACTGTCACCGGCGTCGGGAGCGTCCGCGGCGGCTCGATCGACGTCGACGCCTCGGCATCCAGCCAGTTCGTGTCCGGGCTGCTCCTCGCCGCCGCCCGGTTCGAGCAGGGCCTCACTCTGCGGCACACCGGTGTGACCCTCCCCAGCCTGCCGCACATCGACATGACGGTGGCCGTCCTGCGCGAGGCCGGCGTCGAGGTCGACGACTCCCGGCCCGCCATCTGGCAGGTCCGCCCCGGACCGGTCGCCGGCCGCGACGTCCGGGTCGAGCCCGACCTGTCGAACGCCGCACCCTTCCTCACCGCCGCGCTCGTCGTCGGCGGTACCGTCCGCATCCCCGGCTGGCCCTCCGCCACCACCCAGCCCGGCGCCATGCTGCCGGACATCCTCACGACCATGGGCGGCACCGCGGTCCTCGACGGGGACACGCTCGCCGTCTCCGGCACGGGCGAGGTCCGCGGCATCGACGCCGACCTCCGGGAGTGCGGGGAGCTCGCCCCCACGATCGCCGCGCTCGCCGCGCTCGCCGACTCACCGTCGCGCCTGCGGGGCATCGCCCACCTGCGCGGCCACGAGACGGACCGCCTGGCCGCCCTGGCCACCGAGATCACCCGCCTCGGCGGCCGGGCCGAGCAGACCAGCGACGGTCTCGTCATCACGCCCCGGCCCCTCCACGGGGACGTCGTGCGGACGTACCACGACCACCGCATGGCGACCGCAGGTGCGGTCCTCGGTCTGCGGGTGGACGGCGTCCGGGTCGAGAACGTGGGCACCACCGCGAAGACCCTCCCCGGTTTCACCCGGATGTGGGACGGCATGCTCGCCCAGCGCGCGGGCACGGTCAGCTGATGGCGGGACGTCTGCCCGACGAGTCCGACTTCCGGACGCGGCCGGGCAAGCGGGGGTCCCGACCGCGCACCAAGACGAGACCGGACCACGACGACGCCGTGTCCGGGCTCGTCACGGGCGTGGACCGGGGGCGGTACACCCTGCTCATCGACGAGGACGGGCCCGACGAGCACACCATCTCGGCCATGAAGGCCCGCGAGCTCACCCGGCAGCGGGCCGTGTGCGGCGACCGGGTCGACGTCGTCGGCGACACCTCGGGCGACGAGGGCTCCCTCGCCCGCATCGTGCGGATCACCGAGCGCAGCACCGTCCTGCGGCGCACCGCCGACGACACGGACCCCTACGAGCGGATCGTCGTCGCGAACGCCGACCAGCTGGTCATCGTCACGGCCCTCGCCGACCCGGAGCCCCGCACCCGCATGATCGACCGGTGCGTCGTCGCCGCCTACGACGCCGGCATGGACGTCCTCCTGTGCCTCACCAAGGCCGACCTGGCCTCCCCGGACGCCCTGCGCGACCTCTACGAGCCCATCGGGGTGTCGGTGGTCACCACCTCGCAGGACGCGGACGGCAGGATCACGCCCCTGGAGACCGTGCGCGCGGCGCTCGCCGGGCGCACGTCGGTGTTCGTCGGTCACTCGGGCGTCGGGAAGTCGACGCTCGTCAACGCCCTCGTCCCCGGGGCGCGGCGCACCACGGGCGTGGTGAACGACGTCACGGGTCGTGGGCGCCAGACGTCCACGTCCGCCGTCGCGCTCCGGCTGCCCGAGCACGAGGGGTCGCGCGGCTGGGTGATCGACACCCCGGGGGTGCGCTCCTTCGGGTTGGCCCACGTGCAGACCGAGAACCTTCTCACGGCGTTCGACGACCTCGCCGACGTCGCCGACGGCTGCCCCCGGGGCTGCACCCACCTCGAGGGGTCGCCCGACTGCGAGCTCGACGCCTGGACGGAGGGCTCGGAGGACGAGCCCACGCGCGCCGCGCGCCTCGCACGCGTCGACTCGTTCCGTCGGCTGCTCGCCGCCCGGTCCTGACCCGCGACACCTCCCCAGGTCACGAGGCCGTACGGGCTACGGTGGTGCGATGACGACGCGCTCCCATCACGACGACGACCTCCGCCTCGCCCTGGTCATGGCAGACCAGGTGGACTCGCTGACGATGTCCCGGTTCAAGGCGCTCGACCTGCACGTCGAGTCGAAGCCGGACAGCACCCCCGTGAGCGATGCGGACCGCAGCGCGGAGGAGATCATCCGCGGCCAGCTGAGCAGGTCACGCGGGCGCGACGCGATCGTCGGCGAGGAGTTCGGCACGACGGGGCACGGCTCGCGGCGGTGGATCATCGACCCGATCGACGGGACGAAGAACTTCGTCCGCGGGGTCCCCGTGTGGGCGACGCTCATCGCGCTCGCGGAGGGCGACGAGATCGTCGTCGGCGTGGTGAGCGCCCCGGCGCTGGGGCGTCGGTGGTGGGCCGCGAAGGGCACGGGGGCATGGACCGGCCGGTCACTGTCGCACGCGACCCGGCTGCGCGTCTCGGGCGTCAGCGCGGTCGCCGACGCGTCCGTGTCGTACTCGAGCCTGTCCGGGTGGGACGAGCGCGGCATGCTCCCGTCGTTCCTCGACCTGACCCGCCGTGCCTGGAGGACGCGTGCGTACGGCGACTTCTGGTCCTACATGCTCGTCGCGGAGGGGGCCGTGGACGTGGCGCTCGAGCCGGAGCTCGCTCTGTACGACATGGCTGCCCTGGTGCCCATCGTCACGGAGGCGGGGGGCAGGTTCACGTCGCTCGCCGGGGTGGACGGCCCGCACGGCGGGGACGCGCTCGTGACGAACGGCCTGCTGCACGACGAGGTCCTGGCTGCGCTCACCCCCTGAGCAGACCCTCCTGGGCCGTGCGGCTCAGCCGCGCGGGACGGAGGACAGCTCGGTGGTGTCGTACCAGAGGAGGTCACGGTCGGCGAGGCGCTCGATGGCCTCGTCGTCCCCGCTGAGGGCCGCCTGGACGTCGCCTGCCGCATCGGGCTCGTCGACGTGCGCGCACACCACCGCGACCGTGACCTCCGCGGTGATCTCCACCGCGCTGTAGGACGCGTCGTCCGCGGTGGCGTCGACCGGCGGGACGGTCACGTGCGCGTCGGGGACGTCGACGCTCAGCACGAGACGCAGCCACGGCACGGACGGGTTCGCGGCGATCGCGACGAGGGAGTCGTCGGCGGCGGCGAGCTGTGCGACGAACTCGACCTCCTCGACGTCGTCGACGTCCTCCTCGGCAAGTGCGGCCACGAGCGCGGGCGTCGCGGCATGCGCCCTGCGGGGTCCGAGGGTGATCCGGCCGGAGGTGAGGGTGTCGAGCTCGTCGAGCGTCGCGGGCACGTAGAGGCGCATGGGGTCAGTGTGCCACCGTGGACGGCGCCTGTGCCCATCCGGTCCCGTCCCGGGTGCCCGGGACGGCGGACTGCTGCGGTGAGCTCGCCGTCAGCGCCCGGACGTGGTCGGCCAGCTCGACGAGCGCCCGCCTCGCGGCCGAGGTCGGTGCGTGCTCCGTGAGGGTCCGCCCCGCGAGGCGCGCGGCGTCGCAGGCCGCGGGGTCGTCGGGGACGAGACGGACGTCGGTGACGTTCGCGTAGCGGAGCAGGGCCTCGCGCACCGCGCTGCCGGGACGCGGCCCCACGGACGCCGCGCGGAGCCGGTTCACCACGACGACGGTCTCCGTGAACGGGGCGAGCTCGCACTCGCGGAGGTCGTCGAGCGCCCGGACGAGGCGCTGGACCCCGACGGGGTCCGCACCACCGACCACCACGACGACGTCGGCGGCTCTCAGGGCACTGAGCGTTGCGGCGTTCCGCTGCGGGGCCCTCGTGTCGTAGGAGAGCAGCTCGTCGCGCTCCAGGCTGAACCCGCAGTCGACGACCGTCCGGTCGGCGAGCTCCCGGGCCTTCTCCCAGACGACGTCGAGCGCCGAGTCGTTGATCTCGGGCCACCGCGCGGCCCTCGTGATCCCGGTGAGCACACGCAACCCCTCGGACATCTCGGGGGCGAGCCGGGCGAGGTCCTCGAGGTCGAGGGCTCCACGTCCGGCGGCCCGGCAGGCTGCGGCAAGACCCGAGGACTCGTCCAGGAGACCGGCCACCTGGGCGACGGACGCCGCGTAGGTGTCCGCGTCGACGAGGAGCGTCACGTCGTCCCGCGCGGGCGTCCGGTCGCTCGACGCGCGCCGTGCGCGGCCACGACGGTCAGGGACCCGGCAGGCGAGCTCGGCCGCGAGGGTCAGGGCGACGGTCGTACGCCCGGGCGCCCCGGCCGGACCCCAGACGGCGACGACGGCACCGGTCCGGGGGCGAGGTCGTCCGGGCGGCTGCGGCTCGTGGGAGGACCGGGCCGGGGTCGCCGTCGTCACGGTGCCAGCGTCCGCCCAGCGGTCCTCCCCGGACGGTCGTCCGGAGCCGTGGGACAGGGCCTGGGCCGGGCCAGGACGTGGTCCTTGGGCAGCTGTCGTCCTGACTGTCGCCACGAGGGTGCTGTCGAGGGCGTCCGCCGGGACGGCCGCGTCGACGCCGATGGCACCCGTGCGGGCAGCGCCGTCGGGGTCCCCCTGCGCCAGGACGGCGACGACGCGCACGCCCTCGCCGTGGAGCGCTGCGACCACGGGTCTGTCGAGCCCCGCGAGGTCCGCCGAGACGACGGCTACCGTGCCGAGGCCCGCCGCGGCGGCCGCGAGGAGCTCGGCGAGGTCGGCGCAGCGGCGCGTCACGTGGAGCCCTGCCGCGGGACTCGCGAGGAGGCTCACGACGTCCGCCTCGGCAGCTCCGCGGACCGCGCAGAGGACGGTCGTGGGCGGGGTCGCGCCGAGGCCCGTCGGCGCGGTCACGCGTCGCCCCCGGGGACGGGGAGGATGACGACGGAGCCGTCGGAGGACAGTGCTGCGAGGACCGTGGCGAGGTCCTCGTCGGGCACCAGGACGTGGACGGTCGGCGCACCGTTGACCATCAACCCTCCCCCGCCGGACTCGCGCACCTCTGCGACGACGAGGTCGCTGGCGAGCTCCACGGGGACGGGCAGCCCTGCGGCGGGGTCGACCGGGGCGGTCGTGCTCGCCCCCGGGGGGACGATCCAGAGGTCGACCAGCGCACCCGGCCTCACCTCGGAGGAGATGGCCTGGTCCACGGGCACGGTGACGGACCGGGTGCCGAGCGCGTCGGCGGTCCCCACCGCTGCCGCCGGCAGGAGCTCACCGTCCCCGACGGTGCGCAGGACCACGAGGTCGTCCGCGAGGTCCGCCGACGGCGAGAGGTAGCGCGATGCGTCGTCCCCGATACGCACGTCGACAGCGACGAGGTCCGAGGCGTCGAGCGTCTCGCCCGGCGTCACGGTGCGCGACACGGCGTACACCGACACCGTCCGGCCCGCGCTCGTGACCGCCCATGACCCGAGGGCGACCGACCCGGCGACGAGGAGGATGCCGAACGCGAGCCGCGGGTCGCGCCAACCGGGCCGTCGCAGCCGGGGCGCGGTGGGGGCCGGCAGGCCGGCGGGCGACGGTCGGACGTCGGACATCGAGGTCTCCTGTCAGGAGCGGAAGGGGCACGGTCGCGGGCGGGCGCTCGTGCGCCGCCGCCCTGCGACCACGGACATCCTGCCCGATCCCCGCCACGGCTGCTGCAGACCTGTGGACAACAGGTCCGGGAGAGCGCTCCCGTGCCAGTATTGGGCCATGCCCTCCCGGTTCCTCACGCTCGCCGACGTCACGGAGTCCCTGAACATCTCCGCTGCTCAGGCCTATGCGCTCGTCCGCAGCGGCGAGCTGCCGGCGATCCAGGTGGGTGGCCGCGGCCAGTGGCGGGTAGAGGTCACGGAGCTCGAGTCGTACATCCAACGCATGTACGCCCAGACCCGCGCGAAGGTCGAGGCGGGCGGCTTCGAGGACTGACCCGCGCAGGACGCCCGCCGAGGCGTCCTGCGCTCACGTCGAGACGACGTAGAGCACCGTCGCGAACGGCAGGACCACCCCGTCCGGGGCTCCGGCCGCACCCCGGGGCCGACCCCAGTCGTCGGCACGGGCCGACGAGATCTCCAGGTGGTCCCTACCCACCCTGTCGATCCGCCCGACGTGCTCCCGGCGGACGGTGTGCACCGCGACGACGGCCCTGTCCCGGGCAAGTCCTCGCAGCGCCCTGGAGATCCCGAGCGGGCGAGCCACCGGAGCGCCCGTGTCACCCGCCGGGGCGGAACCTCTTCCCAGTCCTCGCCACGCCTCGACGGATCGGGTCGGTAGGACCACCTCCCTGCCTCCGACGCCGAGCAGGACCCAGTCGGGGTACGTCTCCCGGAGCTCTCCCTGGAGTGTCGCGCCGTCCACGAGATCCGCGATCACCGCGCCGCCACGCGCCGCGACGAGCCGGTCCGTGAGCGTGACCGTCGCCAGCTCGGCCCGGGTGAGGTCAGCCACAGCGGCGTCACGGTCGGCGAGCTCCGTCGCCGCGAACTGGCTCGCGAGGTCGTCGAACAGCATCTCCCAGCGCATCCCCCCATCCTCTCGCGCGGCGCAAGGGGGACCACTCCCCATCCACAGGGTCGGATCTGGCTTTACTTCTTCACCCGCTCTCCAGTTAGATCAAGACACATCGAACGACACCAAACGACATCAAACGCGATGAACGGAGCGAGGATGCCAACCAGGAACGTCGGCGCGAACCACACCGACCGCCGCACGAGCGCCACCTACGGCCTCGGCAGCGGACTGCTCGGCGCGGGCGCACTGGCGGTGAGCGGGCTGCTCGCAGCGCACCTCGGTTCGGCGTGGCGCTCGTTCCCGCTCGCCGGGCTCCGGAACGGCGTCGTCAGCTCAGACACGCTCGCCCAGGCGGTCGAGCTCCCGCTCGTCCTCGTGGGTACCGCACTCGCCGCCTGGTGGGGCCTGAGCCTCCTCCTGCTGGCCGCGCTGTGCGGGGTCCGCACAGCAGGCGCGGAGAGCCGGACCCTGCTGCGCTGGATCCACGCCGTCGCCCCGGCGTTCGTCCGTCGGCTCACCGTCGTCGGCGTGGGGGCCGGGCTCGCCCTCTCCGCCGTCCCGGCGCAAGCGGTGGAGACCGTGCCCGACCTCGGATGGACATCCACCGTCACCACCGTCGACGGGTCCTCGCCCGGCAGCACCGACGACGGCCTCAGCACCGGGTTCACGGACCCAGGGACGGACCGTCCCGACCCAGGGACCTCCCCCGCACCCGCGGACGCGCCGCAGGAGAAGGTCTCACCGGTCGCCGTCCCCGTCGAGGAGGCCGACACCCCCGCCCCGAGCCCGGCTCCGGCCACCGCGACGTCCGACACCTCAGTGGTGCTCCGGTCCGGCGACTCTCTCTGGTCGGTCGCCGCGTCCCACCTCCCGGACGGGGCGACGGACGCGCAGATCGCCGAGGCATGGCCCCGGTGGTACGACGCGAACCGCGACGTCGTCGGCGACGACCCCGACCTCGTCCGGGCCGGGACAGTCCTCGTCACCCCGGAGCAGGTCGACGACGCATGACGTCTGCCACGCCCGCCCCCACACCTCACCCCCTCGCACAGGAGCACTCCATGACCGCACGCACGACTCCCCCCACCAGGCGTCCCTCCGTGACCCGGACCGTCGTCCGCGAGCCGGTGGCTCGCGAGCCGCGGACCGGACCTCTGGAGTTCACGCACACCACGTCCTCTTCGCGGGAGCTCCCCGACGAGACGGTCGAGCGCCACGGGGATCCGTTGGGCGATCCGACGCAGCTCTGCGCCGCGGTGGCCCACGCCGCCATGGAGGCGGTCCGTGGGCTCAGGCCTCTGGGGCAGCTCGCGCGCTTCGTCACCCCGGAGATCTTCGACGCCCTGCACGTCCGGGCGCAGATCCGCGAGTCGGCACGCCGACGATCCGGCGTCGCACCGAGGACGCAGGCGCGGTCCCGGGTCCTCCACGCGCGCGCCGTCCGGCTGACGGCCCGTGTCGCCGAGGCGACCGTCGTGGTCGACGACGTGGACCGCGTCCGCGCAGCCGCGGCGCGCGTCGAGGAGCACCGAGGACGGTGGCGCGTGGTCGTCCTCGAGATCGGCTGACGTCCGCCGACCTCGAGGACAGCGCTGTCAGCGCTTCTTCTTCGCCGCCCTCCGACGCGCCTCACGGTTGTCCGCGCCGGCTCCGGCCGCGGGCTCGCCACCCTCACCGGTGGTGGTCGAGGGCGGGTCCACGGTGACCGCGCCGACGGCGTCCTCGCTCGGCGCGGTGTAGCTGAGCGGCACCTGACGGTCCGGACCCTCGAGGCCCTTCGCGACGAGAACCTGCTCCCCGCCGCCGGGCTGTGCGGCCGCGGGTGTGCCGCCCGTCCCGGAGGACCCGAGCGCGAGGCCGGCAGCCGAGCCGGCGGCAGCAGCCGCACCGGCAGCGTCCACGGCGGGAGCCGCGGGCTGCACCTTGACCTCGAGGTTGAACAGGAACGCGACCGACTCCTCCTTGATGGCCTCCGTCATCGCCTGGAAGAGCAGGAAGCCCTCGCGCTGGTACTCGATGAGCGGGTCACGCTGGGCCATGGCCCGTAGACCGATGCCCTCCTTGAGGTAGTCCATCTCGTAGAGGTGCTCACGCCACTTGCGGTCGAGGACCGAGAGCACGACGCGCCGCTCCAGCTGACGCATGTTGGCCTCGCCCAGCTCCGTCTCCCGCGCGTCGTACGCGTGACGGGCGTCGGAGAGGATCTCCGTGAGGACCAGGTCGTGCGTGAGGTCGTCCAGACCACCTGCCTGCTCCACGACCTCGTCGACCGTGATGGAGACGGGGTAGACAGCACGCAGCGCGGTCCACAGGGAGTCGAGGTCCCAGTCGTGAGCCGATCCAGCGGTCGTGGCGCCTTCGACGTAGGCCGTGAGGACGTCGGAGAGGAAGTGCTGGATCTGGTCCTGCATGTCCTCACCGCTGAGCACCCGACGACGCTCGTCGTAGATCACCGTGCGCTGGCGGGACAGCACGTCGTCGTACTTGAGGACGTTCTTGCGGATCTCGAAGTTGCGGCTCTCCACCTGACCCTGGGCGCTCGCGATGCCCCGGGTGACGATCTTCGACTCGAGCGGCATGTCCTCGGGGAAGCCCGCACGCTGCATCATCGACTCGGCGAGACCGGACCCGAAGAGGCGCATGAGGTCGTCCTGCATGGACAGGTAGAAGCGGGTCTCCCCCGGGTCCCCCTGTCGGCCGGAGCGTCCTCGGAGCTGGTTGTCGATGCGCCGCGACTCGTGCCGCTCCGTGCCGAGGACGTACAGCCCGCCGAGCTCCTTGACCTCGTCGTGCTCGTCGCTCACGGCCTTCGTCGCCGCCTCGAGGGCAGCGGGCCACGCCGCCTCGTACTCCTCCGGCGTCTCCGCGGCGTCGAGCCCACGCGCCGCGAGATCCGCGACGGCCATGAACTCGGCGTTCCCGCCGAGCATGATGTCCGTGCCTCGCCCGGCCATGTTCGTCGCGACCGTCACGGCGCCCTTGCGCCCGGCCTGCGCGACGATGGACGCCTCCCTGGCGTGCTGCTTCGCGTTGAGGACCTCGTGCGGGACCCCGAACTTCTTGAGCTTCGAGGACAGCAGCTCGGACTTCTCGACGCTCGTGGTGCCCACGAGGACCGGCTGGCCCTTGGCGTGCCGCTCGACGATGTCCTCGACGACCGCGTTGAACTTGCCCTCCTCGTTCTTGTAGACGAGGTCGGGCTGGTCGATGCGCTGCATGTCGCGGTTGGTGGGGATCGGGACGACGCCCAGGCTGTACGTGCCCTGGAACTCCGCGGCCTCCGTCTCCGCGGTACCGGTCATGCCGCCGAGCTTGTCGTAGAGCCGGAAGTAGTTCTGGAGGGTGATCGTGGCGAGCGTCTGGTTCTCGGCCTTGATGGCGACGCCCTCCTTCGCCTCGATGGCCTGGTGCATGCCCTCGTTGTAGCGGCGTCCCGCGAGGATGCGGCCCGTGTGCTCGTCGACGATGAGGACCTCGCCCTTGAGGACCACGTAGTCCTTGTCGCGCTTGAAGAGCTCCTTGGCCTTGATGGCGTTGTTGAGGAACCCGATGAGCGGGGTGTTCAAGGACTCGTAGAGGTTGTCGATCCCGAGGTAGTCCTCGACCTTGGCGATGCCGGGCTCGAGGACGCCGACGGTGCGCTTCTTCTCGTCGACCTCGTAGTCCTCGTCCGCGACGAGGCGGCGGGCCACGCGGGCGAACTCCCCGTACCACTTGTTGGTGTCGCCGGAGGCCGGGCCGGAGATGATGAGCGGCGTCCGGGCCTCGTCGATGAGGATCGAGTCGACCTCGTCGACGACCGCGAAGTTGTGGCCGCGCTGCACGAGGTCGTCGGGCGACCACGCCATGTTGTCGCGCAGGTAGTCGAAGCCGAACTCGTTGTTCGTGCCGTACGTGATGTCCTTCGCGTACTGCTCGCGACGCTCGGCAGGCGTCTGACCGGAGACGATGCATCCCGTGGTCATCCCGAGGAAGCGGAACACGCGGCCCATGAGGTCGCTCTGGTACTGGGCGAGGTAGTCGTTCACCGTGACGACGTGCACGCCCTTGCCGGAGAGCGCGTTGAGGTACGCCGGGAGGGTGGCGACGAGGGTCTTGCCCTCACCGGTCCGCATCTCCGCGATGTTCCCGAGGTGCAGGGCGGCGCCGCCCATGAGCTGCACGTCGAAGTGCCGTTGCCCGAGGGTCCGGCGCGACGCCTCCCGGACGGCCGCGAAAGCCTCCGGCAGGATCTCGTCGAGCGTGGTGCCGTTGGCGATGCGCTCACGGAACCGGTCGGTCTCCTCGCGCAGCTCCTCGTCGGTGAGGGCCTCGAAGCTCTCCTCGAGCGCGTTGACCTGCTTGGCCAGTCCGGACAGCTTCTTGAGGATCCGACCCTCGCCGAAGCGCAGGACCTTCTCGAGGATCGCAACCACGCAGTACTCCCGGTTCGAGTGTTCGCTCTCTCGCCCGGGTCGGAGGACGCGGACGACGTACAACGATCCATCGTATGGCAGGCGGGCGGCGGACCGTCACATCCCGCGCCCCGCGCGCTCACCCGGCCGGACCCGATACGCCGGTCGGACGGAGCCCTGCCGCACGGTCAGTCCCTGGCGGCGACGGCTCGGCGGAGGGCGGGCGCGAGGTCCCCGTCCTCGACGACGAGGACGTCGTCGAGGTCCAGCCACCGGGCGAGCGTCCACAGCTCCGCCGCGAGGTGCCGCGGGGTCTCGGGTGTCACCCCCGGGTCGGTGTGAGCGGACAGGACCCGGAGGACCTTCGCCTGGCGGTCGGCCTTGAGGTCCACCCGTGCGGTGACGTGCTCGCCCTCGAGGAACGGCAGGACGTAGTAGCCGTGCCTCCGCTGGGGTGCGGGTACGTAGATCTCGATGCGGTAGTGGGTGCCGAAGAGCTCGGCGAGGCGGCGGCGCTCGAACACCAGGGGGTCGAAGGGGCTCAGGAGGGTGCGTGCCCGCGCCGTCCGCGGTGTCCGGGCGTCGCGGTGGACGAACGTGGGGCGGTCCCAGCCGCGGACGACCACGGGCTCCACGACCCCGTCCTCGACGAGCTCCTCGACGGCGGCCCGTGCGGGTGCCGTACGGAGCCTGAAGTAGTCGGCGAAGCACCGGACCGTCCCCACGCCGTGCGCCCGGGCCGCGATCTCGACCAGCGAACGCACGGCGTCGCGCTCCTCGACAGCCGGGGCCGCCAGCACGGCGGCGGGCAGGACGCGCTCGGTGAGGTCGTACCGTCGGGCGAAGGTGGCGGTCCGTCCCGCGGACGTCACCTCGCCGGCGAAGAAGAGGAGCTCGAGGGCTCGTTTCGCGACCGTCCAGTTCCAGCCCCAGGCGCCGGTGTCCCGCTGGTGCACCGTGGTGAGGCGCTGCTCCACCTCGGCGGCCGTCAGGGGTCCGTGCACCCGGACCACGTCGCGCACCTCGTCCACGACCGAGCCGTGCTCCGTGGCCGCCGACCTGACGGACCCCCACGCCTCGGTGGCGTAGCGGCGCTGGCGCCACTCGAGGAGCCGGTACGTGCCGGGCGGGACGAGCGAGGCCTCGTGCGCCCAGTACTCGACCAGGCGCCGAGGCGCACGGCTCGACGCCCTGTCGAGGACCGCGGTGTCGTACGGCCCGAGGCGCGAGAAGACCGGCACGAGGTGGGCACGGGCGAGGACGTTCACCGAGTCGATCTGCAGGAGCCCGAGTCGCTCGACGACCCGGTGGACCCGCGCGGTGCTCGCGGTCCGTGGCACGTCGGTCGTACCCGTGGTGGGCGTGGCGGGGTGGGGCTCCGGTCGTGAGGCCGCCAGACCCTGCGCGGCGAGGGCGGTCCGTCGGGCCTGGCCGAGCGTCATCGTCCTCGTCGGGCGCGGACCTGGTGAGCTGTGCATGGTCCGATCCTGCCCGGCCCCACCCACGCCCGCGGCGCCGGCACGGTGGACGCGCCGACGGCGCGAGGCTCGTCGCCCCGCGCCGTCGGTGTCGCTCGCTCCGCCCGAGGGGTTCCGGGCGGCAGCGTGGGTCAGTCGGTCCCCGAGGCCTTCTCCTGCGCGCACGAGGCGTCGAGGGCGATCACGCCGTAGCTCCAGCCGCGGCGGCGGTAGGCGACGGACGGGCGGGACGTCTCGGCGTCGATGAAGAGGAAGAAGTCGTGACCGACCATCTCCATCTCGTAGAGCGCGTCGTCGATGGAGATCGGCGAGGCGCTGTGGAGCTTCTGGCGGATGACCACGGGCGAGTCGCCCAGCTGGGTCTCGACGGCCTCACCCGGTCCGCTGGGGGACGTCGGAGCGGGGGGCGTGGGCTCCGGCTCGGGGACGTACGGCCGGACGTCGGCGGTGTCCGCGGGGGTGGGCTGACGGAAGCGGTTCTTCTTGCGGTCGTGCGCGCGGCGGAGGCGCTCGGAGAGCTTGTTCATCGCGAGGTCCAGCGCCCCGAACCGGTCGTCCGCAGCGGCCTCGGCGCGGATCACGGGGCCCTTGTCGCGGACCGTCAGCTCGACGCGCTCGCGCACGCCGGACTGCCTGGGGTTGTTCTCGTGAGTGACCTCGACGTCCACGCGCTGTGCGGTGGGTGCGAGCTGCTCGACCTTGGCGAGCTTGTCCTCGACGTGCTGGCGAAAGCGGTCGGCCACCTCGGTGTGCCTACCGACGACGACGATCTCCATGTGAGCCTCCAGAGGAGTGAGGGCGTTCTCCGCCCGATGATCAGATGTGCGGCGCCCTTCCGGGTGCCCGGTCCGGACCACCTCCCCACGCTGTCGAGATCTTGCTCCAGGCTAACCCTCCGTCAGGGGTCTGCGCAGAGGCGCGAGGGTGATCCGGCGGTCGTGTCCGGCGCGGGGGTGGCTGCGACGACGATCCCTGCGACCAAGGTCCCACCTGCGACGCGGACCGCCCTGGCGCACTCGGCCAGGGTGGCTCCCGTGGTGAGCACGTCGTCGACGAGGACCGTGACCGCTCCCGTGTCCGGACGGGTGCGCCGCCGGGTGCGGACGCTGCCGCTGAGGTTCCTACCCCGGGCCCTGGCGCCGAGCCCCACCTGGTCGCGAGCGCCCCGGGCGGCCCGCGGGGCGTGCTCGAGCGCGTCCACGGCGCGCACCTCGACGCCCCTGGACGCCCAGCGGTCGGCAAGATGCTCCGCGACCTCACGGGCGAGGGTGCGGACGGGCTCCCGGCCGCGCCTGCGCCGCGACGCCCGCGTCGACGGCACGGGCACCACCTGGACGGCAGCTCCGGGCGGGACGGACCTCAGGAGGTCGACCGACGCGGCGTCCACGGTGCGCCGGACGGCAGTCGCGAGGACTCCGTCGAGGTCGGTGCGGCCCCGGTCCTTCCACCCGACGACCACGCCACGGACGGTCCCCGAGTACGCGGCCGTCGCCCAGACCGGCCACAGGGGCGAGCCGTCGACGGGGTCGAGGCGGGGTGCGTCGTGCTCGACCCGGCGGACAGGTCCGCGCAGCAGGGACCCGCAGGGCTCGCAGAGCGTGACGTCGAAGGCACCGCACCCGGCGCACGACAGGGGGACGACCGCTCGGGCGAGGTCGCGCAGGGCACGGGGGATGTCGAGGACCACGCGCTGATCGTGGACCACGACGAAGGCCGTAGGCCCGGGTGGCAGCCGCGGTGGGGACGGACGGCGAACCGCCCGGCCTGTGGTGGACGTCCGTCAGCCCGGGAAGGTCGGCAGCTGCACCCCGGTGGCCACCGTCGACCACGTGGTCCCCGTCGACGACCTCCCCAGGAGGTCGCCCTCGGCCGTCGCGACGTACACGGAGCGCAGCCCGCGGCCCGCCGCGATCGCGACCGCGTCGTCGACGCCGGACAGCGCCTCCGACCGCCCCGCGAGCGGCACCGAGTGGAAGGTGCGCAGGCCGGAGGAGCCCACCGTGGCCAGGACCCCCAGGGTGGACTCGTCGACCCACACGACCTGGTCGGGGTCCTGCACGGTCGCGCCGATCGGCGTCGCGTCCGAGAGTCGCTGCGGGGCGGCGGCGTCGTCGCGGACGATCCCCGCCACGTCGACCTGGCTCACGCCCGCCTGGCTCGAGACGACCGCGACGCGCGCGCCGTCGAGGGCGACACGGACCGACTCCACGGTGCGCCCCGACAGCCAGTCCGCCGCGACCTCGACGACCGACCCGTCCGGTCCGACCGCCACGAGCCCCTCACCCTCGGCCCCCTCCCCCGTCCACACCCATCCGAACCTGTCGACCGACGGGGCGAGGAGCCGCGTCCCGGTGAGCAGCGCGACCGACTCCTGCGCCTCGGTGGGCAGGGTCCGCACCGCCGTCGAGCCGGACCGGTAGACGCCGCCCGACCCGTCCGGGTGGACCGCGAGCGCCGTGACGTCCCCGGTGAGGGGGAGGATCCCGGGCACGGGTTCGACCTCGCGGCCCTGGAGCGTGCTCACCACGCCGTCGGCGAGGACCCACACGGAGGTGGAGGGGTCGGGGTCGCGCTCGGGGTCGACCTCTTCGGCGACCGTGAGCGGCACCGAGCTCGCGAAGATCTCGACGGCACGCACGCCACGCAGGCGCAGCAGCACGGCCTCGAGCTGGGCCTGGAGCATCGCCCTCTCCTGGGGGTCGGCGGCGAGGACGTCCTGGGTGAGGTCGACGCGGGCGACGCCGTCGACGACGGTCACGGCGTCGACGACGAGCCGGGTGCCGTCGGGGACGGCGGTGACGACGGAGTCCCGCAACCACTCGGAGGGGCCGGTGAGGAGCCCGTTCACCGCGTACGAGGGGGTGTTGCTCGTCGGGTACCACCGCACCTCGGGCACGAGGAGCTCGCCGTCGGAGGTCGGGAAGTAGAGGCTGGTGGGGCGGTAGGACGAGACGAAGATGTTCAGCGCCACGTAGAGGCCGTCCTCGACGAGGACGATGCGCCACTGGTCCTGCGCGTCGCGCTCGAGCGTGAAGACGAGGTCCTGCTGGGAGCCGGGGGGCGCCTCGGTGTAGCGGCCCGTGCTGTCGAGCGTGGAGACGACGGACACGGATCCCTGGAGGATCGCGTCGTCCGTGTCGACGGTGCCGTCCGTGCCGTCGGTGGGCCCGTCCGTCGCGTCGTCGGTCGTGTCCCCTCCGGTCGTGGGTCCGGCGGTCTGGTCGATCTCGGCCTCCCCCGAGTAGACGACCGTCCGTGCGGAGGGGTCCCAGGACCGGGCGGCCTCGCCCCCGAGGTACTCGCGTGCCACGGACCAGTCGTCGTTGAGCCCTGCGGCCTGGGCGGCGAGGAAGCCCTCGACGACGGCCTGGGGGCTGGCGTCCACCGGCGGACCGTAGGCGCGCAGGTAGATGGGACCGAGCTCGGTGACCGACACGTCGCCGCGCTGGACGGGGCCGTCGACGGGGATGCGTGCGCACCCCGCGACGAGGAGGGCGCACAGGACGACGAGCGCGGTCCGGGCGCGGGCTGCGGTGGTCATGGGTGCTCTCCTCGGTCCGGGGCGTGGTGCGTCACGGGCACGGTCGACAGCGCGTCGAGCGCCGGGAGCGTCGCTGGCCCGTGCTCCTCGTGGGGGCGGGGGTCATCGCCCCGCTCGAGGGGCTCGGCGCCCACGAGCTCGACGGGCGACCCGGCGAGGACGATCCCGGCGCGGCGCGGGAGGGTGAGGCGGAACGCGGCCCCCTGCCGCGGGCGACCCCAGGCGTCGAGCCAGCCACCGTGGAGCAGGGCGTCCTCGAGCGAGATCGCGAGACCGAGGCCGGTCCCGCCCGTGGTCCGCGCACGTGCCGGGTCGGCCCGCCAGAAGCGGTCGAAGACGTGCTCGACGTCGTCCTTCGCCATGCCGATGCCGTGGTCGCGCACGTGGACCGCGACCGCCTGGGCGTTGGCTGCGACGCGCACCTCGACGGGGCCGTTCTCCGCGTGCTCGATCGCGTTGACGAGGAGGTTGCGCACGATGCGCTCGACCCGCCGGGGGTCGATGTCGGCCGTCGCGGAGCCCTCGCAGTAGGTCGCGCTGAGCCACACGCCCTTGTGCTCCGCGAGGGGCATGGCCTGGTCGATGGCCGAGGTGACGACGTCCCTGAGATCGCGGGACTCGGCGTCGAGGACGGCGGCTCCCGCATCGAAGCGGCTGATCTCGAGGAGGTCCGCGAGGAGGTCCTCGAAGCGGTCGAGCTGGGTCTGGAGGAGCTCGGCGGACCGCTTGAGGACGGGGTCGAGGTCGTCGCGGTGGGCGTAGATCATCTCGCTCGCCATGCGGACGGTCGTCAGCGGTGTGCGCAGCTCGTGGGACACGTCGGACACGAAGCGGCGCTGGAGTGTGGAGAGCTCGTCGAGCCGCTGGATCTGGTCCTGGAGGCTCGCGGCCATCTCGTTGAAGGACCGGGCGAGGGTGGCCATCTCGTCCTCGCCACGGACGGGGAGCCGCTCGCCGAGGTGACCGTCGGCGAGGCGCTCGGCGACCTCGGCGGCGCGCTGGACGGGCTTGACGGCCTGCCGCGTCACCGTCCACGTGATGACGGCGAGGATGGTGATGAGGACGGCACCCGCGATGCCGAGGACCTGCTGCACGAAGGCGAGCGTGGTCTCCTCGGGTTCCATGGAGTAGAGGAAGTAGAGCTCGTAGGTGCCCGCGACGGGGACGTCGACGGTGGCCCCGACGATGACGCCGGGGACCTCCTGCCCGTCGACCGGCACCGCCACCGACTGCCAGCGCTGCCCGTCACCGGTGGAGGTCGACGCGCGCAGGTCGGCGCTGACGAGCGGCGCGAGCTGCGGAGCGGTGCTCGGGTCGAGGACCGACGCGGGGGCGGTGCTCCCCGTCGCGCGCCACAGGAACACCTCGCGCCCGGCGGACCCCCCCGCCTGGAGGACGGGGAGGGTGTCGTTGAGCAAGGACTGGACCTGCGTGGTGCCCGTGGCGGGCGCCGACGTGAAGGTCGCCTGGGCCTGGGCGGTGGACCGGGCGCTCTCGAGGAGCACCTCCTCGAGGCGCTGCTCGAAGAGCCCGTCGCGGATGGTGGACGAGAGGTACGTGCTGAGCAACGCCACGGCGACGACGCCGATGGTCAGCGCGGAGGACGTGACACGCAGCTGCATGGAGGACCGCCACGCGAGGGTGGCCCGGCGCCCGCGGCGCCGGACGCGGGCCGCGGTGCGGCGGACGGCGCGGCGGGCGCGCCGCAGGACGTCCCTCATACCTGGGCGGCGCCTGCCTTGTACCCGACGCCGCGGACGGTGAGCACGATCTCGGGGACCTCCGGGTCGTGCTCGATCTTGGACCGCAGCCGCTGGACGTGGACGTTCACCAGCCGTGTGTCGGCCGCGTGCCGGTACCCCCACACCTTCTCGAGGAGCACCTCGCGCGAGAAGACCTGCCACGGTTTGCGGGCGAGGGCCACGAGGAGGTCGAACTCGAGCGGCGTCAGCGGGATCTGCTCGCCGGCGCGCACGACGCGGTGGCCGGTGACGTCGATCTCGAGGTCGCCGATGGTGAGCCGTTCCGGGGCGGGTTCGTCGGTGCGGCGCAGTCGCGCGCGGATCCGTGCGACGAGCTCCTTGGGCTTGAAGGGCTTGGAGATGTAGTCGTCGGCCCCGGACTCGAGACCGAGGACCACGTCGACGGTGTCGCTCTTGGCGGTGAGCATGATCACGGGGACGCCCGACTCGTTGCGGATCTGGCGGCACACCTCGGTGCCGTCCTTGCCCGGCAGCATGAGGTCGAGGAGCACCAGGTCGGGTGCCGACCCGCGGAACACGTCGATCGCCGAGTCGCCGTCCGCGCAGAACACGGTGTCGAAGCCCTCGCTCCTGAGGACCAGCCCGATCATCTCGGCCAGAGCGGTGTCGTCGTCAACCACCAGCACACGTGACTTCATGCGGTCATGATGCCACCTCCTGCACACGGTGGAGGGGTTCGACGTGGCACGATGGGCGGGCCTGGACCTTTTCAGCCGTGGCACCGAGGACAGACGCCGAGAATGAGGTTGACCGACCGATGACGACCCCCGACGAGACGCCTGCGCGCACGCCCGGCCAGGAGCCCGGTCCGTCCCGCGGGGACGACGCCGCGAGCGCCCCCATCCGTTTCTCGCCGCCCTCCGGAGCGGGCCCGTCGGACGACGGATCGGGTTCCTCCCCCGTGGTCGCGCCCACCGCCTCGACCGGGTGGGGCGCGCCGGCCGAGCCGCCCGGCTACGCGAGCCCCGACTACGGGCGCTACTCGCCCGGTGGGGCGAGCGGGTACGCAGAGCCCGGGAAGCCCGGCCAGCCCGGGCACCCGCCCCAGGGGTACGGGCCGCTCACCGGTTTCGGGGGCGCGCCCTTCCGGCCGCTCGCGGCCCGCCCGGGGATCATCCCGCTGCGACCGCTCGGGCTCGGCGAGATCTACGACGGGGCGTTCGGTGCCATCCGCGCCAACCCGAAGGTCATGCTCGGGGTCGTCGCCCTGGTCATCTCCGCAGCGACGGCGGTCGCGGTCGCCCTCGGGTACATCCTCGCCCCGACCGTGAACCTGTGGCTCGACGGTGCGGTCGGGGACGTCGACCCCACCGGTGAGCTCGGCCTCACCGGCATGGGCGGGAGCCTGTCGAGCTCCGTCCTCCAGAGCCTCATGGTCTCGCTGGCGTCGATCATCACCACGGGCGTCCTCATCGTCGCCATCGGCCGGGCGGTCCTCGGGCGCTCGTTCACCGTCACCGAGCTCTGGTCGGAGGTCCGGGGGAAGGTCGTCGGGCTCGTGGTGATCGCCCTGGTCCCCGGGCTGCTCATCGGTGTCGTGACCGTCGTCGCCGTGCTCGCCATCGCCGCCGCCGGCGCGAGCGGGTCCGAGGGCCTCCTCGTGATCGTCTCGCTCCTCGCGCTCCTCGGCCTCGTCGCGGCGGCCGCGTGGGTGACGGTCCGCCTGCTCCTCGCCCCCGCCGCGTACGTCCTCGAGGGCCAGGGCCTGCTCGCCGCGCTGAAGCGCGGCTGGACGGTGAGCCGACGCTCCTTCTGGCGACTCCTCGGCATCTACGTCCTGTCGGTGATCATCACGAACATCGTCTCGAGCGCGATCGTGTACCCGGCGGCCCTGGTCGCCGGACTCGTCCTCAGCGACCCGAACGGCTGGGGGTACATCGTCGTGACCGCCGTGGCGCAGGCCGTCGCCTACACGATCACCACGACGTTCCTGTCGTCCGTCGTCGCCCTGCTGTACATCGACGTGCGGATGCGTCGCGAGGGCCTCGACGTCGAGCTGGCCGCGGCGGCCGACGCCTCCTGATGGTCCTCGCGCAGCCCGCGGTCGTGGGAGAGGTCCCGGTGGACCCGGACGCGGCGACGGCCCGCCGGTGGCTCCAGGACGAGCTCACCGACGCCGTCTACCACGACCGGCCGTCCCTCCTCGAACGGTTCGTCAGCTGGCTCGGCAGCCTCTTCGACGGCGTGTCCGTCGCGGGTCTCGACGGCCTGTGGGCCGCGCTCGTCGTCGTCGGGGCGGTCCTCGCCGTCGCGGCCGTGGCGCTCTACGTCGCCGGACCGGTGCGTCGCAGCGGGAGCGCCCGACGCGCGCCGGTGCTCGCCGAGGACGACACCCGCTCGGCGGACGACCTGCGGGCCGCCGCCGCCGTGGCAGCGGCCCGCGGGGACCTCCACGCGGCGACGCTCGACGCGTTCCGTGCCGTGGTGCGCCGCAGCGAGGAACGCGTCCTGCTCGACCCGCGCCCCGGGCGGACCGCCCACGAGGCTGCGACGGAGCTCGCCTCGCGGCTCCCCACGGTCGCCCCCGCCCTGGCCCGCGGCGCCCAGGAGTTCGACGCCCTGCTCTACGGCCGGTCGTCCACCGCCGACCATGCCCTGTACGTCCGGACGTGCGAGCTCGACGACGCCGCGGCCGCGACGACGCCCACCCTCCCCGCCCGGCAGGGCACACCCCTCTCGGTGGGGGCACCGTGACGGCTGCGACG
>NZ_JAEINH010000013.1 GCF_016342785.1 Sanguibacter suaedae | reverse complement strand
CAGAACCCAGCCACGCTCTCAAGTGAGGAAACCAACCCCGGGACCAGCCACTTCGCGCCAGCCCTCACGGGCCTCGCAGTGGTGTCTGTGCCTCCCTGTCGGGCTGACATCCAGAACATTACGCGGAGCCCGGCGAGGAATGCAAACCCGCTCCGCGTGACCCGCGCCACGCTCCCCGGGGTGCCGTCCGCCCGGTCGTCCCCCGGGTCCGCCCAGGCAAACCTCAGGGTCCGATCAGGGGTGTCCCCCATCGCCCACGCGCTGCCGGCTCCGCCAGGATGAGGTGAAGGCCCAGCGGGCTGACCTGCGGCGACACCGCCCTGGTGCACCAACCCGCCCCAAGAGCTCGAGAGCGACCGGCCGCACCCGTCGTCCCGACGGACCCACCGCGGCACCCGGCCATCCGACACGTCCCGAGAGAGAGCAGTCATGACACCCGTGAGCACAGCACCGAGCGAGCAGGCCGGAACGGCTCCTGGAACCACCACGAGCGCCATCGCGAGCGCACGTGGTCTCGAGAAGACCTACGGCAAGGGCGGCACCGCCGTCCGCGCCCTGGCCGGCGTCGACGTCGACTTCGCGCGCGGCGAGTTCACCGCCATCATGGGCCCGTCCGGCTCCGGGAAGTCGACGCTCATGCACTGCATGGCGGGCCTCGACACCCCGACGGCGGGCACCGTGGTCGTCGACGGGCTCACCGTGAGCAGCATGAGCCAGCGCCAGCTCACCAAGCTGCGCCGCACCCAGCTCGGGTTCATCTTCCAGGCGTTCAACCTCGTGCCCACCCTCACCGCCGCCGAGAACATCACGCTCCCCCTCGACATCGCACGCAAGCCCGTCGACCAGGCCCACCTCGCCGCCGTCGTCAAGGCCGTCGGGCTCGCAGACCGCCTCGGCCACCGTCCGTCGGAGCTCTCCGGCGGGCAGCAGCAGCGCGTCGCCTGCGCGCGGGCCCTCGTCTCCCGGCCGTCCGTCGTCTTCGCGGACGAACCCACCGGCAACCTCGACTCCACGTCGTCCCGCGAGGTGCTGAGCTTCCTCCGCACGTCCGTCGACGAGCTCGGGCAGAGCGTCGTCATGGTCACCCACGACCCCGTCGCCGCGAGCCACGCCCACCGGGTCCTCTTCCTCGCCGACGGCGAGATCGTCGCCGAGGTGACCCAGCCGACGCCCGACTCCGTCCTCGAGGTCCTCTCCTCGCTCAGCCGCCAGGCCCTCTGATGCTCCGGGTAGCGCTCCGCAACGTCCGCGCGCACCTCGTGCGCCTCGGCCTCTCCATCCTCGCCGTCGTCCTCGGCGTCTCCTTCGTCTCCGGGACCTTCTCGCTCCGGGAGATGCTCTCCTCGACCTTCACCGGCATCGTCGACGCCGGGTACCAGGCCGACGCGTACCTCCGCGGGGCGGAGGGCGGCACGCATACCACCCAGGAGGGCGCCTCCGCAGGCGACGTCCGCACCCCCGTCCCCGCCGCGCTCGCTGAGACCGCGGCCGCGCTCGACGAGGTGGACCACGCGTTCGCCGACGTCACCGGGCCCATCGTCGTCGTCGGGGAGGACGGCACCGCCGTCACGTCCGCCGCCGGCGCCCCCAGCTTCGCCCTCGCCTGGTACGCCGACGACCCCACCCTCACCCTCACCGAGGGGCGCGCACCCAGCGGAGCCGACGAGTTCGCGCTCGAGACCGCGAGCGCCGAGAGCACAGGGCTCGACGTCGGGGACACCACCACCCTCGTCGTCGGGGGGCAGATCACCGAGGCGACCCTCACCGGCATCGCCGACATGGGCACCGCGCTGGCCGGGGCCACCGTCGTGCTCCTCGACCCGGAGACCGCGACGGAGGTCTACGCGCCCGACGGCCTCGTGGAGTCCGTCTCCGTCTACGCGGCTGCCGGCGTGTCCGAGACGGAGCTCGTCGCGCTCCTCGACGACGCCCTCGCCGCCGAGGGCACGGCGGGCGTCGAGACCGTCACCGGTGACGCGCTGCGCACGGAGGCGCGCACGGACATCGAGTCCCAGCTCGGGTTCGTGGAGACGTTCCTCCTCGTCTTCGCAGGGATCTCGCTCTTCGTCGGCGGCTTCATCATCGCCAACACGTTCGCGATGACCGTGCGCCAGCGGCAGCGGGAGTTCGCGCTCCTGCGTGCCGTCGGGGCGTCCCCCCTGCAGGTGTTCGCGTCGATCCTCGTGCAGGCCGCCGTCGTGGGGCTGGTCGGGGGCGCCCTCGGTGTCGCCGGGGGGCTCGGGCTCGTCACCGCGCTCAAGGCGCTCTTCGAGTCCATGGGCATGGACCTCGCCGGCGACGTGCCGGTCACCACGCAGATGGTCGTCGTGTCCCTGGTGGTCGGGCTCGTCGTGAGCGTCGTCTCCGCGGCGCTGCCCGCCCGCCGCGCGGCGCTCGTGCCTCCCGTGGAGGCCATGCGCGACGAGTCGCCCGGCCAGGCCCGTTCCCTGCGGGTGCGGGGCGTCCTCGGTCTCGTGGTCGCCGGGGCCGGGACGGGAGCGGTGGTCGCCGCGGTCGTCCGCGCCGCAGGTGATGACGCGGCGTCCACCGGGCCGTTGCTCGGGGCGGGCGCGGTCGGGGTGGTCCTCGGGGTCCTGCTGCTCGCCCCCGTCATGGCCCGCGCCGTCCTCGGCGTCCTCGCAGCACCGTTCGTCCTCGCGCTCAAGCCTGTCGGTCGGCTCGCCCGCGGGAACGTCACCCGCAACCCGCGCCGCACCGCGAGCACCGCGAGCGCCCTCATGATCGGGATGGCGCTCGTCGGTGCGGCGTCGGTCCTCGCGGCGTCGACGCAGGCCTCGTTGAGCAGCAGCATCCGATCGGAGGCCATCGCGGACCTCGTGGTCCAGTCGGCGACGTTCGTCGTCCCCGCGGGGGCGGTCACGGAGATCGGAGAGCTCCCCGAGGTGGGAGCCGTCGACACGGTGACGGTGGGACGGGCCACGATCACCGAGGCCGGGCAGGCGCAGGATGCCGACGCGGCGTCGGCGACCGAGCCCTCCTACGTCGTCGGGCTGACGGACGGCACCTTCGGGCGGAGCCTGACGGGTCCCACCATCGACGGTGACGTCGACACCCTCACCGACGGGATGCTCGCCGTCCGGACCGACGAGGCCGACGAGAACGGGTGGGCGGTGGGCGACGAGCTCACGCTCACGTCGCAGTCGGGCACCGTCACCGCGCCGGTGGGGGCCGTCATCGACTCCGAGACGCTCGGGACACCCGTGGTCATGTCGGAGGACCTGCTCCTGGTCATCGAGCCCAAGGCGCAGGAGCAGGTCGAGACCGTCCTCCTCACCGCCGCCGACGGGGTCGACGTCGCCGACCTCAAGGAAGCCGTCACGGGAGCCGCGGCACCGTACGTGATCCTCACCGTGCTCGACGAGGACGAGTTCGTGTCGCAGATCGCGGCCGAGGTCGACCAGGTGCTCGTCATCCTCTACGCGCTGCTGGCGCTGTCGATCGTCATCGCGATCCTCGGGATCGTCAACACGCTCGCGCTGTCCGTCATCGAGCGGACCCGGGAGATCGGGCTCATGCGCGCCGTAGGCCTCGGCAGGCTGCAGCTCGCCGCGACCATCACCGTCGAGTCGGTCCTCACGGCCGTGTTCGGGACCGTCGTGGGCCTCGGGGTGGGGGTCGCCCTCGCGGCCGGTATGCCCACGGTCTTCGCCGAGGTCGGGTTCAACACCCTCGTGATCCCCTGGGGAGAGCTGGCCCTCATGCTGGGCATCGCCGTCGCCGTCGGGGTGCTCGCCGCACTGTGGCCCGCGGTCCGCGCAGCCCGGCTGCCCGTGCTCGACGCCGTGACGGTCGACTGAGCACCGCTACCGCGGCGGCGCCCTCCGCCACCGCGGTAGCGGGCATCGAACGCAGGGAGGCTCCCCGGTCCGCGGACCGGGGAGCCTCCCTGCGTTCTGTCGAGCCCTGCGCCCGTGATGGCGCGGACGTCAGCTCTCGAGCGACGCGTCCAGCGAGATCGTCGTGCCCGTGAGCGCCTTGGACACGGGGCACGTGGCCTTCGCGTCCTCAGCGGCCTTGAGGAAACCCGCCTCGTCCAGACCCTCGACCTCGCCACGGACCTTCAGGGCGATCGAGGAGATCTGGAACCCGCCGGCCGGGTCGGGCTCGAGGGTCACGTCCGCGGAGACCTCGAGGGCGACCGGCGTGCCGCCCGCCTCACCGATGAGAGCGGACAGCTGCATCGCGTAGCAGGAGGAGTGCGCGGCCGCGACGAGCTCCTCGGGGCTCGTGGTGCCCCCCGCCTCGTCGGCAGCGCGCTTGGGGAACGACACGTCGTACGTGCCGACCTTCGAGCTCGACAGCTCGACCTGGCCGCCGCCCTCGGCGAGCGTCCCATTCCATGCGGTGCGAGCACTACGAACAGCCATGACTGGTCCTCGATTCGTCGTCCGGGTAGGTCGTCTCCGACGGTAGCGGAAACCGCACCCCGCGGCCGGTCGAGCGGCACCGGACGCGGTAGCGGGTGAAAGACGAGGTTTCCCCTCAACACGGACACCACCGCGTCCGATGAGGAGGGCATGAAGCTCTCTGCACGCGCGACGCTGACCGGTCGCATCGACACCGCTGCCGTCAGAGAACGCACCGCGATCGCCGAGGAGGGGCACGTGGACCTCCGCACACCCAGCCCGGTGGAGCTCGTCTGGATGGAAGAGCTGCGGGTGCACCTACGCGCCCCCGGCGTCGACCTCACCTCGGTGGCGGCCGTCTCCGACCTCTTCGACGAGTACTGCGCCGCCTGGCACGCCGCACCCGAGGGCGAGCGCTGGAACCCCAACTACGTCATCACCGCGCTCGGGGTCGCCCTCGGCGACACCCTCCTCGCCCGCTCCCCCGGGGCGCACTGGCAGGTCGCCGTCGACGCCCGCATCACCACCGTCGCCGTCCGCAACGACCTGTGCCACAGCACCGTGTTCCCCGTCGACGCCGTCGCACGCCGCTGGATCTCGTGCGAGCTCGGCTGGATGGACCGCTTCGTCGAGGAGACCACGACCTCCCTGCACCTCAGCCTCGCCCGCGACGTCCCCGGACGCGGCTGACCCACGAACCGCGCGACCCCCCTCCCGCGCGCTGAACCGCGCGATCCCCCTCCCGCGCGCAGCACGACGACGGGCCCGGACCTCCACGGTCCGGGCCCGTCGTCGTGCCCCGGCGTCACATGGGCGACATGTCCAGGTGGTCCTCCGTGAGGGCCAGGACGGTCCACACGGAGCCGTCGTCGGCCGTGAGCTCGTAGGCCGGGACCAGCAGGGTGGCACCGTCCGCCTGCGTGGTCACGAGCGACGTGAGGGTCGCACCGGTGATGGTCACCGTCGACACCGGCCACCGGACCGTGAGACCAGGGGTCGGGGCGGGCGGCAGCGTGGGGACGGCCGACGGGTCCGTCGGGTCCACCGGGGCGGGGAGGGTGCTCGCGGACGCGCCGTCCTCCTCGGAGAAGGGCTCCACCTCGGACAACCCGGGCTCCAGAGCCGGGTCGAGCATCTCCGGGACCGCATCCGCGCGGTAGGCGATCACGTCGCCGTTCATGCCGCCGAACCGCGGGTCCATGAGCCGGTCGACCGCCGTGCGGGCCCCGACCACGGCGTAGTCACCCAGGTCGACGACCGGGGCGAGCTGGCCGCTCACCGAGTAGAAGCCGTCGGCGGTGACCGTCGCGTCCCACGTGAGGCCCGTGCGTCGGCCGTCCACCAGGCGGTGCGCGACGACGTACGTCGCCGCGTCCTCCGTCCCGTAGTCCGGGACCTCCGTCTCGAAGTCGGCCGGATCGGCGCCCAGCTGCGTCATCAGGGCGTGGAGGGTGGCGACCGCGCTGTCGGCGCCCGGAGCAGACGCCGGGTCCGCGCCCTCCCGCCACGGGTCCAGCGCCGTGTTCGTGAAGTAGAAGCTCGACCGGCTGTCCGGGGAGAGCTGGACGAACGAGCCCGTGTAGTCCTGCGGGCCCACGTGCCACGTCCCCTCGACCATCTCCGGGCCGCCCGTGACGCCCAGCGCGGCCGCGAGCGCCGCCACGGTCTCCTCCGTGAAGGTGCTGGTCGGGTCGAAGCCCCACGCCTTCGCGGTGCCCGCGTCGTCGGGGAGACCCGCGGACTCGAAGACGGTGCGGCCGCCCCAGGGGAGCATGGTGCGGTCCGCCGTCGCGCTCTCCATGGTGCTCGCACCGACGGGTCCGCCTGGACCGGGCAGCGACTCCGCGGTGGAGGCCGGGGTCTCGGCCTGCGCCGCGGGGGGCGGGGTGTCGTCCTGCTGGCCGAGGGCGAAGCCTCCGAGCCCGACGGCGACCACTCCGGCCGAGGCCGCCGCCACCTGCAGCCACCGGGCGGGACGACGGCGGGCTCGCTCAGCGGTGAGGTCCGTCGGGGTCCGGGGGGCGGTGGGGGCGTCGGGCATCCTGGCGCGCAGCGCGTCGAGGTCGGGCTCGACGCCCGCCGCCGGGTCCGCGGCCGTCAGACGGTCGAAGGCCGCGTCCTCAGGAGAGGTGCGGGGGGTCGGCTTCTCCGGTGTGCTCATGGTCGCCTCCAGGTGCGGGTGATGGTGCGCTGTCCTGCCCTGTCTATGTGGCGGACGGGCCGGGTCTTGCACCCTGCGTCGCGCCTCCGGGTGCCTCCCACGCCTCGCGGAGGCGACGGCGGGCCCGGGAGAGCGCCGTGTCCGCCGCGGAGCGGGACGTGCCCAGCACCTCGGCGAGCGCCTCGCCCCGCAACCCTTCCCACGCGGCGAGGAGGAGGACCTCCCTGTCCTTGGCGGAGAGGGTGGCGAACGCCTCGCGGACCTCGAGGTCGTCGAGGACCACGTGCTCGACGGACGCCGCGCCGTCGTCCGGTTCCGGGACCGTCTCCACCGGTGTGGGGCGCCCCTTGCGGTGGTGGTTGGCGACGACGAAGCCCGCCGTCCGGTACAGCCACGCGAGCTCGTGGCCGTCGGGCACCGCGTCGCGGCGGCGCCAGGCCGTCGTGAGGACGTCGGCGGTGAGGTCCTCCGCCTCGACGGACCCGGCACGTCGGACGACGAACCGGAGCACGGCGCCGGCGTGCTCGCGGAAGAGGTCGTCGAACCACGCCTCGTCGCGCTCCGTGGGCGGGTGGTCGGTGTGTGTCACGACTGCTCCTGACGTCGCCGGGTGTCACGCACGACGTGCGCCGGGCGCGGAGACGCCCCTACCCCCCTGTGTGCTCACCGTCACGGATCTTGCACGACGGCATGCCGCGGTCGGCACCATCGCCGGCAGGCGTCCCGGCTAGCCTGGCAGGACGGGACGTCGAGGTGCCGTGACACGCCCACGACACGCCGCCCGGCCCCACCGCACGGCGTCCGTCCACCACCTGGAGGCCACCCGTGCGGACCCGCACCTTCGGGGCAGGGACCCTGCTCCTCGCCGCAGTGCTCGTCTACGCGCTCACCCTCCGCGGCCCCGTGGTGGCCCTCGCGCCCGTCGTCGACGACGTGGCGCGCGGACTGGGCGTGGGTCCGGAGAGCGTCGGGCTGCTCACCGGCGTGCCCGTCCTGTGCTTCGCGCTCGCCGCGCCGCTCGCCTCGCTCCTGCTCGCCCAGGCCGGCATCGAACGCGCCGTGGGCATCTCGCTGGTCGGTGTCCTCGCCGGGACCGTGCTGCGGTCCGTGGGCGGGTTCGAGACCGCCGTGGCGGCCACCGCGATCATCGGCGTGTCCATCACCGTGGGGAACGTGGCCGTGCCCGTGCTCATCGGGCGCGACTTCCCCCGCACCTCAGGGATGGCGACCGGTCTCTACACGGCGGCGCTCAACCTCGGGTCCGTCCTCACGACGCTCCTCACCGCGCCGCTCGCGTCCGTGGTGGGGTGGCGGTGGGCGCTCGCCACGTGGGGGTCGGTGGCCGTCGTCGCGCTCGTGCTCTGGCGGCGCGCCGTCGCCGGGCGCCCGTCCGAGCCGGTGCGGCTCGTCGGTGCCGCACGCCCCGGCGACGGGCACGACGAGCGACCCGTGTGGCGGCGCCCCGTGCTGTGGTGCCTGGTGGGCATGTTCTCCGGGCAGGCGTTCTCCTACTACGCGGTCACCACGTGGCTGCCCACGATCCTCGCCGACCTCGGCGGCATGACCGTCGCCGGCGCGGGCGGGGCCGCGTCGCTGTTCCAGCTCGCCGGGATGGTCGGCGGCGTCGGCGTGCCGCTGCTCGTCGCGCGGCGGCTCTCCCTGCGGGCCGTGTTCGCCGGACTGAGCGTCCTGTGGCTCTCGCTGCCCGCCGGGCTGCTCGTCGCTCCCGAGCTCTGGCCCCTGTGGGCGCTGCTCGCCGGCGTGGCGCAAGGCGGGAACTTCACCGTCGTCTTCACGCTCGTGGTGCACCACTCCCGCGACCAGGTCGACTCACGGCGCATGTCCGCCGTCGTCCAGGGCGTCGGGTACTCCGCCGCGGCCGCGGGCCCGTCGCTGCTCGGTGCGGTGCACACCGCGACCGACGGCTGGACCGTCCCCCTCGTCGTCGTGCTCGGCGCGCTCACCGTGATGACGGTCAGCGGGTTCGCAGCGGCGTCGCTCCCCCTCAGACGGCGTCGCGGGGCATGATCACCCACAGGATGAGGTACGCGAGGACCTGCGGTCCGGGCAGCAGGCAGGACACGACGGCCAGGACACGGACGGTCGTGGGGGTCGTGTTGAAACGGCGGGCCAGGCCGGCGCAGACGCCGGCGATCATCGCGCCGTGGCGGGGGCGGGTGAGTGTGCTCATGCACCGACCGTAGGCCCTGCGCCTGCCCGCGTGCATCGGGGGATCCCCCGATATCGACCCTGAGCGGGCCGGAAGCTCAGCGCGCGCCGTCCGCTGCCAAGCCCCCTCCGCAGCGAACGGCGCGCCTCGCACCACCCGGCTGCGTCGTCCGCGCCAGGGAGCACTGAGAGGAGAGTATGTCGCGCACAGCCCCCGTGTCGATCCCGACTCCTCGTCAGATTCGCAGGATCCTGCGGGAGATCGGGGTGCTCGCGGGTGATTTTTCACCCGCTCCCCAGAGCACCGGACCGTGGGGTGGCGCACGCTGGGAACCACAACGACGAAGGCCCGGCACCAGCGGATCGCTGGTGCCGGGCCTCTCGTGCTGCGGAGCCGCCTATCAGAATCGAACTGATGACCTTCTCATTACGAGTGAGACGCTCTACCGACTGAGCTAAGGCGGCCGGCTTCTCCTGGGTCTGGAGCGAGTCACTGACCCAAGGGAAGAACCGCGCCTACTGTACCGACCAGATGGCCGACTTACCAAAGCGAGCGACCGCGCCCGGTGTGTGAGGCCGGTCACCAGGCCGCCCGGGCGTCAGCAGGTGAGTCCCTCTGCGGGCACCGTCCCGTCGACGAAGTACTCGTCGACCGCGTCGAGGATGCAGTCGTTCGACACGCCGTACGCGGTGTGCCCCTCGCCCTCGTACGTCACGAGGACCCCGGACTCGAGCTGCTCGGCCAGGCCCTGGGCCCACACGTACGGCGTCGCCGGGTCGTTCGTGGTCCCGATGACGACGATGGGGTCCGCACCGGTGGCCGCGAGGTCGTACTCCTTCTCCACGACCGGGAAGGGCCAGTCCGCGCACCCGAGGCCGCCGTAACCGAAGAACTCGCCCATGGTGGGCGCCGCGGCGACGATCTCCGCGTACTCCGCGTCCATGGTGGCGCGGTCGCTGGACCCGCGGTCGTCGAGGCAGTTGATGGCCCGGAACGCCTCGCCCTGGTTGTCGAGGTAGGTACCGTCCGAGTCGCGCGAGTTGTACGAGTCCGCGCTGTCGAGCAGCTCCGACCCGTCGCCCGCGTCGATCGCCGAGGTGAGGGCGCTCGTGAGCGTCCCCCACAGCTGCTGGGAGTACAGGGGCTGGGCGATCCCGTAGAACGCGAGGGTCTGGGTGAGCACGCGACCGTCCGGGTCGTCCGTGGGCAGCGGGTTGGCGAACGTCGAGTCGAGGAGCGTCTTCACCTGGGCCATGCCCTCGTCGACGCTGCCCGTGAGGGGGCACCCCGTGCCGCCCTGGCAGTCCTCCACGTACGCGCGCAGGGCGTTCTCGAAGCCCACGGCCTGCTGCAGCGACTGCTCGTGCGGCGTGAGCCGCAGGTCGATCGCCCCGTCGAGGACCATCCGGCCCACCTTCTCCGGGTAGAGGCCCGCGTACGTGGCACCCAGCTGGGTGCCGTACGAGTAGCCCAGGTAGTTGAGCTTCTCGTCGCCCACGACGTACCGGATGACGTCCATGTCGCGAGCTGCGCTCTGCGTGTCCACCTCACCGAGGACCTCACCGGTGTTCGTCAGGCACTTCGCACCGAACTCCGCCGCGTCGGCCGCCATCTCCGCGAGGCCGGCGTCGTCCAGGGGGTACGTCTTGGCGTAGTAGACGTCCTTCTCCTCGTCGGTGAGGCATGTCACCGCGCTCGACTCGCCGACGCCGCGCGGGTCGAAGCCCAGCACGTCATAGCTCTCGAGCAGCGGGTCGCCCCAGATCAGGGGGACATACTCGACGAACTCGATGCCCGACCCGCCCGGACCACCCGGGTTGAGCAGGACGGTGCCCATGCTCGTCCCCTCCGCGAGGTGCCGCTTGGCGCCGATCGTGATGGACCCGCGCGTCGGGTCGTCCCAGTCGAGGGGCACGAGGATGTCGGCGCACTCGAAGGACCCGCAGCTCGTCCAGTCCACCTCCTGCTCGTAGAACTCCACCAGGTCCGCGGGGATGTCCTCGTCCGGGCGGTCCACCGGCTCGTCCGTGGGTGCGTCCGACGTCGTCTCGAGACCCGACTGGACCTTCGGCTCGGGCGACGCGCACCCAGCGAGCACCAGGGCCGCACCGAGCACGACGGCCGTCGCCCGCAGCGCACGGCGGGGCGTCCGGCCGTCGTCCTGCGCGGGGGTGGACGGAGGGACGACGGTCGACGCGCTCAGGCGGTCAGGGGAAGGAGTGCTCACGGGACAAAAGTAGTCCACCGATCACCCCTGCGGTCGAAGAGCCACCGCCATCGCCTCGAGCGCGAGCACCGGCGAGACGTTCCCCGCGAGCCGAGTGCGGGCCACACCGATGGCATCCATGCGTCGCACCGTCTGCTCGGCCGTCGACTCCTCGGCGAGCGATCGCACCGTCTCGTCGAGCTCCACGTTCACGAGGTCCACGTCCGCCCCGAGCTGCACCACGAGGACGTCGCGGTACAGGGACAGGAGGTCGAGCATGGACCGGTCGAGGACGTCACGCTGACGGCGCGTGGCGCGGCGCTTCTGGTCGTCCTCGAGCTGCTTGACCTGCGAGCGCAGCGACGGCGGCAGGGTCTGCCCGGCCTCGGCGCCGAGCGAGCGGAGGAGCTCGGCCTTCTCGGTGGCGTCGCGCTCCTCCGTGGCGGCCTTCGCCTCGGCCTGGGCGACCTCGACGAGCTCACCCGCGGCGACCACCGCGTCGGGCACCCCGCGGATGCGGCGGGCGATCGCGAGGACCGACGTCCGGCGCTGGCGCGCGCCGGCGTCACGGGCGAGGCGGCGCGCGAGGCCGATGTGGGACTGGGCGGCGCGCGCGCACGCCTGGGCGACGTCGGGATCGACGCCGTCGCGCGAGACGAGGAGGGCCGCGACCGCGTCGACGGGCGGCACGCGGAGCGACACGGCGCGGCACCGGGACCGGATGGTCACCATGACGTCCTGCGGGCTCGGGGCGCACAGGAGCCACACGGTGCGCGGCGGCGGTTCCTCGATGGCCTTGAGGAGGACGTTGGTGGTGCGTTCCGCCATGCGGTCGGCGTCCTCGACGAGGACGACGCGGAAGCGACCCTGCGAGGGCGCCCGGGAGGCGACCTCGATGAGGGACCGGACCTCGTCGATGGCGATGGTGACCTTCTCCGTGGCGACGACCGTGAGGTCGGCGTGGGTGCCGGCGAGGGTGGTCGTGCACGCCTGGCAGCGCCCGCACCCGCCCTCGACGCACTGGAGGGCCGCGGCGAACGCCCGGGCGGCGTTGGACCGACCGGAGCCGGGCGGGCCGGTGAGGAGCCACGCGTGCGTCATGGCCGACGGGTCGGCGACGGCCGCGCGGAGCGTCGCGACGGCCGACTCCTGGCCGACGACCTCGTCCCAGACGGACACGTCAGCCCACCTCGTCGGACAGGGGCTCGCCAGGGAGCGGGACTCCCGTGAGGCCGAGCCGCTCGGCGACCGCGGCGCAGACCGCGGCGTGGATGCTGTCGACCGTGCCGGACGCGTCGAGGACCACCCAGCGTGCCGGGTCCTGGGCGGCGCGGTCGAGGTACGCCTGCCGGGTGCGCCGGTGGAACTCGTCGCCCGCCCGCTCCAGGCGGTCCGGTGCCGCGGTGAGTCGTGAGGCGCCGACCGTGGGGTCGAGGTCGAGGAGGACCGTCGCGTCGGGCAGGAGGCCGTCGGTCGCCCACAGGGAGAGGTTCTCGACCTCGTCGACGGACAGCGTCCTGCCGCCGGCCTGGTAGGCGACGGAGGAGTCGAGGTACCGGTCGGTGATGACGACGTCGCCGCGCTCCAGTGCGGGCCGCACGAGGGACGCGACGTGGTGGGCGCGGTCGGCCGCGTAGAGGAGCGCCTCGGTGCGCGGGTCCATGTCCTGGCCGTGGAGGATCTCGCGGCGCAGCACGAGGCCGAGGTCGGTGCCGCCGGGCTCGCGGGTCCGGACCACGTCCCGCCCGGTGACGCGGGCCAACCACTCGCCGAGGAGGCGGGACTGGGTGGTCTTGCCCACCCCGTCGCCACCCTCGAAGGACACGAAGAAGCCGTCGGTACCGTGGGAAGTCACGGGGGCAACCCTAGCCGCGCGCCACGACACGAGCGGCGCGGGCCGGGACTGGCCTACCGTGGAGGCATGCTCACCCCCGCCACGGCCTTCGAGGGCCGCACCTTCGACGCGATCCTCTTCGACATGGACGGCACGCTCATCAGCTCGATCGCAGCCGTCGACCGGAGCTGGGCACGGTGGGCCGGGGAGTACGGCTACGACCCCGAGACGTTCCGCATCTCGCACGGCACGCCCGCGCGGTCGCTCGTCGAGGAGCTCGTGGCACCCGAGCGCGTCGAGGAGGCCGTGGCCCGCATCATGGAGATCGAGCTCTCCGACACGACGGGCGTCGAGCTCCTGGCCGGCGTCACCGACCTCCTCGCGTCGCTCCCGGCGGAGCGCCACGCCATCGTCACGTCGTGCACGCACGACCTCGCGATCGCCCGCATCGAGGCAGCCGGGATCACAGTCCCACCCGTCGTCGTCACGGCCGACGACGTGACCCGCGGCAAGCCCGCCCCGGAGCCCTTCGTCCTCGGCGCCCGGCGCCTCGGCGTGGACCCCGTACGGTGCCTCGTCGTCGAGGACGCACCCGCCGGGCTCGCGTCGGCGCGGGCCGCCGGGTGCGCCACGCTCGCCGTCGACGGCACGCACGACCTCGCCGACCTCGACGCCGACGCGCACGCCGCGGGGCTCGCCGACGTGCGGGTGGTCGTCGAGGCCGACGGCACGCTCCGGATCACCGATGCAACCGGGCGGGCCGCATGAGCACCCGCAAGACGTGGGGCATGCGTCTCACCGAGAAGCTCCTGCCGATCTTCGGTCCCGCCCAGGTGGGCAGCACCGCGAGCCCCGTGCGCTCCGCGAACGACGCAGAGCGGGAGCGCGACGCGACGCTCCGCACCGGGCTGCGGCGCGTCGTCGGTCCCGACGGCCGCAGCTACGTCGTCAGCGCGGACGACGACGGTCACTCCCCCGGGTAGACCACCCCGACCTGGGCGCGCACGTCGTCCATGATCTCCATGAGCGCCAGGGTCTGGTCGAGCGTCATCCGGGGGCTCTCGGTGAGCCCCTCGGCGATGCAGCGGGCGACCTCCGCGGCCTCGTACTGCTTGCCCTCCGTGAACGGCACGCCGTCCTCGTCGCGCGGCCTGCCGTCGAGCTCCGACACCGTCCCGTCCGCGGTGGTCACCGTGAACGTCGTCGGCACGAAGTACTCGGCTGCCACGTCGATCCGGCCCTCGGTGCCGATGATGGTCGCGACCGACGGGGACGCCGCCCGCACCGACGTGGTGAGCACCGCGAGGGCGTCGTGCCGGTACCGCAGGGAGAGGACGTCGTGGACGTCGACGCCCGTGGGGGCGAGGAGCGCCGTGGCACGGACCTCGTCGGGCGTGCCGAGGAGGTCCACGACGAACGACAACGGGTAGATGCCGAGGTCGAGGAGGACACCGCCGGCGAGGGCCGGGTCGTACATGCGATGGGTGGCGTCGTACGGGCTCTGCACGTCGAACCCGGCACGGACCTCCCGCACCTCACCGATGTCGCCCCGGGCGAGGACCTCACGGAGCGCGGCGACGTGCGGCAGGTGGCGCGTCATCATCGCCTCCATGCAGAACACGCCCGCGGTGCGCGCCGCCTCCACCACGCGACGGGCCTCCGCCGCGTTGCGCGTGAAGGCCTTCTCGACGAGGACGTGCTTGCCGGCACCGATGGCGAGCAGGGCATGGTCGCAGTGGTGCGAGTGGGGTGTGGCGACGTACACGGCGTCGACGTCCGGGTCCGTGACGAGCTCCTCGTAGGAGCCGTACGCGCGCGGCACGTGGTGGTCCGCGGCGAACTTCGACGCCTTGTGGATGTCCCGCGACCCCACGGCGATGACCTCGCCCTGCGTGTACCGCGTGACGGCGTCGACGAACGACCCACCGATGTACCCCGCACCGAGGACCCCCCACCGGAGCGGGGGCGCCTCCCGGGGGTCCGGGACGGCGTCGGGCACGACGCTCACCGGGACTCCTGCTCGCCCGGGTACGTCACGCCCACCTGGCGCCGCACCTCGTCCATGGTGCGCATCACCTCGAGGGTGCCGTCCCACGTCATGCGCGGGGACTGCGTGTCCCCCGCGGTGATCCGCCGGGCAACCTCCGCCGCCTCGAACTCGAGGCCCTTGACCGCCGGGCGCTCGTAGGTGCGGACCGAGCCGTCGAAGCCGACGACACGGAACGACGTCGGGGCGTAGAAGGCGCCCTCGACCTCGATGCGCCCGAGGGTCCCCGAGATGGTCGCGGTGGTGGGGGTGCGCGACCACAGGGTGGTGTGCAGGAGGGCCTGGGCGCCCGACGCGTAGTCGAGGACCATGGAGATCTGCCCGTCGACGTCCGTCTCGGTGAGCTGCCCGACGGCCGTGACGCTCTCGGGGACCCCGAGGATGTCGTGGGCGAACGACACCGGGTAGACACCCAGGTCGAGGAGCGCGCCGCCGGCGAGGTCACGGTCGTAGAGGCGGTGCGTCGGGTCGAGGGGGAACAGCTGGCCGTGGTCGGCGACGAGCGACACGACGTCGCCGATCTCGCCGCGGGCGAGCGCGGCGCGCAGTGCCGCGACGTGCGGCAGGAACCTCGTCCACATGGCCTCCATGACGAAGACCCCGGCCTCGCGGGCGGCGGCGAGGACCTCCTCGGCCTCGCCCGCGTTGCGCGTGAAGGCCTTCTCGACGAGGACGTGCTTGCCCGCGCGGATCGCGAGGAGCGCGTGGTCGCGGTGGTGGGAGTGCGGGGTCGCGACGTACACGGCGTCGACGTCCGGGTCGGCGACGAGCGCCTCGTAGGTGTCGTGGACGTGGACGGTCGCCGCGTCGGGACCGAGGTTCGCGTCGGCGAAGGCCTTGGCCCGCGCCGAGTCGCGCGACCCGACGGCCGCCACGCGTGACGCGGTCTCGGTCGTCACCGCGCGGGCGAACGTGCCGGCGATGCCCCCGGCGCCGAGCACGCCCCAGCGGATCGCCGGGGCCTCGAGGGGAGACGGGACGAGGCCGGACAGGTCGGTGGACGTGCTGGACTGGGCGACGGTGCTCGGTGTCATGGCACCACGCTAGCCGACCCGACCTGCTAGGACTCGGTGGTCTTCTTCGTGGTCGTCTTCTTCGCGGCGGGCTTCTTGGCCGGGGTCTTCTTGGCGGGTGCCTTCTTCGCGGTCGACGCCCTCGTGGTCTTCTTCACCGGGCCCTTGGCCCGCTTCTCCGCGAGGAGCTCCACGGCCTGCTCGTGGGTGATCGCCTCGATGGTGACGTCCTTGGGCAGCGTCCGGTTGGTGGTGCCGTCCGTGACGTACGCCCCGAAGCGGCCGTCCTTGATGACGATGGGCTTGCCCGACGTCGGGTCCTCGCCGAGCTCCTTGAGAGGCGGTGCCGCCGTGGCGCCGCGTCCCCTCTTGGGCTGCGCGTAGATGGCGAGGGCCTCCTCGAGGGTGACCGTGAACATGGCCTCCTCGCTGGGCAGGGTGCGGGAGTCCGTGCCGCGCTTGAGGTACGGGCCGTAGCGGCCGTTCTGCGCCGTGATCTCGGTACCCGTCTCGGGGTCCGTGCCGACCACGCGCGGGAGCGACAGGAGCTGCAGGGCGTCGTCGAGGGTCACCGTCTGCAGCGACATGGTCTTGAGCAGCGACGCGGTGCGCGGCTTGGGCAGCGCGGCCTTGGCGCGCTTCAGGGCGGCCGCCGAGAGGCCCTCCTCGAACTCGGGCTCCGGCAGCAGCTCCGTGACGTACGGGCCGTAGCGCCCCGCCTTGGCGACGATGGTCGTCCCCGTGGACGGGTCCTCGCCGAGGACGATGTCACCGTCGCCCTGGGTCTCGAGGAGCTCGCGGGCCTTCGCGACCGTGAGCTCGTCGGGCGCGACGTCGTCGGGCACCGACGCCCGGGGCGGGTTCTGGCCCTCCTCGACCTCCGCGGCCGTGTCCTCGATGTACGGCCCGTACCGGCCCACGCGCAGCGTGATGCCCTCGCCGATGGCCACCGAGTTGATCTCGCGGGCGTCGATGTCGCCGAGGTCCTCGACGAGCTGCCGCAGCCCCTCGCCCACCACGCCGTCGCTGTCTACCCCGAAGTAGAACTGGGTGAGCCACTGGACGCGCTCCTTGGAGCCCGCGGCGATCGCGTCGAGGTCGGCCTCCATGCCGGCGGTGAAGTCGTAGTCGATGAGCTGGCCGAAGTGCTCCTCCAGCAGCCGGATCACGGCGAACGCCAACCAGCTGGGCACGAGGGCCTGACCGCGGTTGAGGACGTACCCGCGGTCCTGGATGACGGAGATCGTCGACGCGTACGTGGACGGCCGGCCGATGCCGCGCTCCTCGAGGGCCTTCACGAGGCTCGCCTCCGTGTAGCGCGGGGGTGCGGACGTCGAGTGGCCGTCGGCGTGCAGGTCGCGGGCGTCGAGGGCGTCGCCCTCGGCCATCTGCGGGAGGCGCACGTCGCCCGGCTTCTTCGCCTTCGCGGCGTCCTCCGAGCCCTCCTCGTAGCGCTCGGTGTCCCGGCCCTCCTCGTACGCCGCGAGGAACCCGCGGAACGTGATGACCGTGCCCGACGCGGCGAACACGGCGTCCGTGGTGCCCCCGGCGGCGACGTCGCCGATGGTCGGGGCGCCCGAGGGCAGCGTGCCCGTCACGCCGAGGCGCACCGAGGCCGTCGAGCCCCGGGCGTCGGCCATCTGCGACGCGACGGTGCGCTTCCAGATGAGCTCGTACAGCTTGAACTGGTCGCCGCTGATCTCCTTGGAGACCTGCGCGGGCGTGCGGAACGAGTCCCCCGCCGGGCGGATCGCCTCGTGGGCCTCCTGCGCACCCTTGTTCTTCGACGTGTAGACCCGCGGGGACCCCGGCACGAACTCCGGGCCGTAGAGCTCCGCGGCCTGGCGGCGCGCGGCGTCGGTCGCCTGCGCCGACAGCGACGGCGAGTCGGTCCGCATGTACGTGATGTAGCCGTTCTCGTACAACGACTGCGCGGTGCGCATGGCCTGGCGGGAGCTCATGCGGAGCTTGCGCGACGCCTCCTGCTGGAGGGTGGACGTCGTGAAGGGCGCGGCCGGCTTGCGCGTGTACGGCTTGGTGTCGAGGCTGCGCACCGCACCGGGCCGGTCGGCGAGGGCCGTGACGAGAGCCCTCGCCGCGGCCTCGTCGAGCTGCACGACGCCCTGCGGCGCCTTGAGGCGGCCGGAGTCGTCGAAGTCTCGTCCGGAGGCGACGCGCGCGCCGTCGACCTGGACGAGGCGCGCCGTGAACCACTCACCCGCGTCGTCCCCGGCGACCGTCGTGAATTCACCCGACACGTCCCAGTAGTCGGCCGCCACGAAGGCCATCCGCTCGCGCTCGCGCTCCACCACGAGGCGCGTCGCGACGGACTGCACGCGCCCCGCGGACAGGCCCTGGCGGACCTTGCGCCACAGCACGGGCGACACCTCGTAGCCGTAGAGACGGTCGAGGATGCGGCGGGTCTCCTGGGCGTCGACGAGGCGGTCGTCGAGCTCGCGGGTGTTCTCGAGCGCACGGTTGATGGCCTCGCGGGTGATCTCGTGGAACACCATGCGCTTCACGGGGACCTTGGGCTTGAGCTCCTGGAGCAGGTGCCACGCGATGGCCTCGCCCTCGCGGTCCTCGTCGGTCGCGAGGTAGAGCTCGTCCGCGCTCTTCAGCGCCTTCTTGAGCTCCGCGACCTTCTTCTTCTTGTCCGCGTAGACCTCGTAGTAGGGCTCGAAGTCGCCGTCGACGTCGACGGCGAAACGGCCGAACGGGCCCTTCTTCATCTCGACCGGGAGCTCGGACGGCTGGGGCAGGTCGCGGATGTGCCCGACGCTCGCCTCGACCTCGTAGTCGTCGCCGAGGTAACCGGCGATCGTGCGCGCCTTGGCGGGCGACTCCACGATGACGAGCTTGCGACCAGCGGACATTCAGAGGCCTGCTTCCGTGACGGGTGCGGATCGTGGACGGTCGTTCAAGTGGTCCGACTCGGCAGCCTACGGCCTGTCCGCGGCGGCGTCACACCGGAAACGCCGTCACCGGGGGTCCGCGACGGCCTGCCGGAGCGCGAGGAGGACCGCGACGAGGACCGCCGTCACGGCCACCACCCCGCACGCCCCGCCGAGGTACGCGATGAGCTCCGTGCGGTGCGTCGTGGCCACTCCCGTCTCGATGACGTCGGCCGTGCGGGCGAGGGCCCAGGCGGCCACGGCACCGGTCGCGACGGCGGCGACGGCGAGGAGGGTGACGACCCACCGTGTCGCGGAGACGCCGTCGGTGGGGTGCACCGGCTTGTTGCGGACCGGGTCGAGCGTCGAGCTCGTTGCGAAGGCGCTCACCGCCGCACCCCAGAACAGGACGACGCACAGGCCGGCGATGACGTCGCTCGGACGGTGCCACTGGCCGACGAGGGTGGAGATGCCCGTGGCGGCCGTGTAGGCCGCCCCGAGGATCGCGGCGGCCGCACGGCCCCGGCGGGGCAGGGTGAGGACGAGCGCCACGGACACCGAGGCGGCCACCGTGGTGTGCCCGCTCGGCAGGGAGTTCCCGAAGTCGCTGAAGCCCAGGCGGGGACGGTCGAGGACGAACTTCTTGAGCACCTGCGTGGTGAGGTTGGCGCCGAGCACGAGGACGGCCACCTGGATGGCGAGCGGCCAGCGACGCCGGATGAGGGCGATGCCCATCGCGACGCTCACCCCGACGACCACGAAACCGACCGAGACGACGTCGAGGACGGGCTCCGCGAGCCGCCACAGCTCGGTGCGCCCGTGCTCGGCCCCCTGGAAGGCGAGGTCGTCGAGCTGCTGACCGAGGAGGGTCGCCACGAAGAACCGCCAGGTGGCCACGACGCCGAGCGCGCCCGCGAGCGCCGCCACGAGGCAGGAGGCCCGGAGGAACCAGCCCACGCGGCGGGCACCGCGGCCCGTGTGTGCGGTCGTCGTCGCGGGGCGCGTGGCGGGTCGCGACTGCTCGCCGTCGGACCACAACCAGTGTCCTGGCTGGTCACCGGCGGTGCGGGAGCGCGGGAAGGGGTCGGTCGTCACGGGGCAACGGTATGCCAGGAGTGTGCGGATCCGAAGGAGGCGTCGTCGACAGGACGGGTGGATGGTGGTGCGGGTGGGGGGCTCAGGTCGCTGGGACGAGGAACCCGTCGCGCACCAGGCCGCGGACCGCGGGCAGGAGCTCGGCGGCGAGGTCCGCGGAGCCCACGTCGAGGAGCGACGCGAGGGCACCGACGATCCGCCCCACGGCCAGCTCGCCGTCGCACGCCCCGACGAGGGCGGCGAGCCCCGTCGACGCCTGCACCCCGCGGCCGAGCCCGTCGCCCTGGCGGACGACGACGACGTTCGGGTCGCTCGCACCGGGCGTGTGGTACCGCTCCTCGGAGACGTCAGCGGCGACCAGGAGGTGGGCGGCGGCGAGCGCGGCGTCGTCGCGGGCCTCGAGCCAGTCGTGGGCGGCGAGGCTCGCGGCGAGGTGTGCGCCGAGGGGCTGGCGCACGGAGCCGGTGTGCTCCTCGAGACGGCGCAGGGAGGGTGCGCGGCCGTCGGCGGGGCGGCGGAGGGTGACGATGCCGAAGCCGACGGCCTCGACGTCGCGGGACGCGAAGTCGTCGAGCCACGCCCCGTACGCGTGCGCCCACCCGGCGGGCTCGCGCTCCGGGGTGGTGCCGCCGTCGCGGATCCACGTCTCGGCGTACTCGGCCGGGTCCTGCACCTCTCGCTGGATCACCCACGCGTCGAGGCCGGTGCCGTCGAGCCACGCGCCGACGCGGTCGCGCCAGTCCTCGCCGCGGCGGTGCTCCCAGTTGCCGAGGAGCTGCGCGACGCCGCCGGGGGCGAGGTGGGTGCCGACGCCGGTGACGAGGTCGCGGACCAGGTCGTCGCCGGAGCGGCCGCCGTCGCGGTACTCGTACGCGGGGAGACCGCCCTGACCGTCGGCGCCCCCCTCGCCCCCGGCGGCGCGCGGGGTGATGACGAACGGCGGGTTGGAGACGACGAGGTCGAACTCCTCGCCGGCGACGGGCTCGAGCATGGACCCGTGGCGCAGGTCCAGCGCGGTGCCGTGGAGGGCGGCGTTGAAGCGGGCGAAGCCCAGCGCTCGCCGCGAGATGTCGGTGCCGACGACGTGGTCGCCGTGCCGGGCGGCGTGGAGCGCCTGGATGCCGCAGCCGGTGCCGAGGTCGAGGACGCGCTCGCGGTGCTCGCGGACGGTCACCTGGGCGAGGGTGGTCGAGGCGCCGCCGGCGCCGAGGACGTGGTCGGCGGCGAGGCGGCGGCCGGTGGCGAGCTCCCCGAGGTCGGAGGCGAGCCACCAGGTGACGGGGCCTGCGGCGTCGACGGCCGCGTAGGGGCGTAGGTCGACGAGGGCGCGGACGGTGTCGTCGGGCGCCGCGCCGGAGCGTTCGACGAGCCCGAGGGCCTGGGCGCCGTCGGTGCCGAGCGTCGGCAGGGCTGCGTCGAGGGACGCCACGGGGACGGGGGCGCCGAGGACGAGGAGGCGCGCGAGGACGGCCCTCGGGTCCTGGGGTGCGCCGGCGGTGGCACGGAGGGCGGGCAGGGCGTTCTCGCGGTGCAGGGCCGCGGCGGCGAGGGGGCCGAGGACGTCCTCGACGCCGTCGACGGTGTAGCCGCTGCGGTGGAGGTCCGCCCGCAGGCGGTCGACGAGCCCGGGGTCCGCGGACGGTGTGTTCGACATGGTTCCCATGATCGCGCACCCGGGAGCGGCCTCCGGGATCGCGACGACGGCCGGGACGCGGACGAGGCCGCACCCGTGGGGTGCGGCCTCGTCGGTGGAGCGGCTCGGGTCACTCGGCGGCCGAGCACTCCTCCTCGATGAACGCGTCGACGTTGTCGCTCGCCTCGTTGACGCCCTCGGTGTCGATCTTCTCCATGGCGGCGGTCATCTCCTCCGCCTGCTCGGGGTCGGTGAAGTCGAGGCCCTCCATCGCTCCGTACATCTCGTCCATCGCGCCGGAGAGGGTCTCCCAGTCGTCCTCGATGTCGCTCGGCGGCTCGATGTTCTGGACCTCCTCGCGGGCGTCCGCGACGGCCGCGTCGACCGCGTCGCTGTCCGTGTAGTCGAGGTCCTCGAGGAACCCGGCGGACTGGACGGACTCCACGTCCGCGCAGAAGGCCTCGAGGTCGCCGCCGCCGCCCCCGCACCCGGTGAGGAGGGTCGCGACGAGGACCGCGGCACCGGAGGCGGCCGCGAAGGTCTTGCGGTTCGTGTGGGTTGTCATGCGCTCATCCTCCGGCCCCGTGGTGCGGTGCTGCAACCGGGTGCCACGGGGAGGACTCCCCACCGTCCCGGTCAGGACATGACGCGCAGGTGGGCCAGGAGTGGCAGGTGGTCGCTCCCCCTCCGGGCTGCGTCGCTGGTCACGACCCCGACGGCCTCCACGGCCACGGCGCTCCCGACGAGCACGGCGTCGATGCGTCGGCGCGGGTTCGCGACCGAGAACGTCACCTCGTCCGTGGCGGCCCCGGCGTCGCGCAGGCGGGTCCCGAGCGTCTGCCAGCTGGGACCGTCGGGCGTCTCGTTGAGGTCGCCCGCGACGACGCACCGCTCCGCACCGAGGCGGTCGACGACGTCGAGGAGCCGGGCGCAGTGGTCGGCCCGCTCACGGGCGTCGAGGCCCAGGTGGACGCTGAGGACGACCACGTCACCGAGGTCGACGAGGGCGTACCCGCGGCGGGTGGGCCACACGAGGCGCGCGCGGCGGTACCACCACCTCCACGGCAGCGGGCGGCCCACGGCGCGCACGACGCGCGCCTCCGTCCCGGGCGAGACGAGGACGGCAGTCGTGAAGGAGCCGAACGGCCCGCCTCCGGGGACGACGCAGCGCATCCCCGCACGGGCGGCGAGCCGGCGCATGCGTCGACGACCCGTGGGGTGCCGGGTGGCCTCCTGGACGGCGACGACGTCGGCCCCCGAGGCGCGCAGGACGTCGACGACGGCGTCCTCGTCGACCTTGAGCTCCTTGATGTTGTAGCTGAGCACGCGCAACGGGCGGCTGGGCTCGGGCTCGGGCTCGGCCGCAGGGGTGGTCGCGGGGTCCTGTGCCGTCATGCGCCTCACCCTAGGTCCGGCCTGTCAGGCCCGCTCGAGGAGCGTGAGGACCTCGGAGTGCGTGGTCTGCGGGAACATGTCGAGCACCTGGGCCCGTCGCGGGCGCAGCGAGGGCATGGCGGCCAGGTCGCGCGCGAGGGACCCGGCGTGACAGCTCGAGTAGACGACGTGCTCCACGGACGACTCCTCGAGCCACCGGCTGAGCTCGGGGCCGATGCCCCGCCGGGGCGGGTTGACGACGACGAGCTCCGGCGCCGCGGGAGCGCCCAGCGCGAAGACCGTCGCGTCGCCCGCCTCGAACACCGCACCGTGCCCGGCCTCCGCGGCCGAGAGGCGCGCGCTGGCCACGGCCTCCGCGCTCGTCTCGATGCCCACGACTTCGCGGCCGGGCTCCGCGCAGTGCAGGGCGAACCCGCCCACCCCGCAGTACAGGTCCCACACGGACGACGGGGACCGCTCCCCCACCCACGCGCGCGCCTGGCGGTACAGGGCTGCGGCGACGTCGGTGTTCGTCTGGAAGAAGCTCTGGGGACGCAGGTGGAGGTCGACGTCGTTGACCCGCATCCGCAGGGTCTGCGCCTCGGTCAGCACGATCTCCCGGTCGCCCTCGACGACGGCGCGGTGCTCGGGGAGGAGGTTCACGGACACGACGCGCAGCGTGGGCAGCGCGTCGTGGAGGGTGGGCAGGTGCTTGCGGATGCGCGTCACCGGCTCCTGGGAGCGGGTGACGAACCGCAGCATGAGCTCTCCGTCGGGCGACTCGGTGAGCAGGAGGTTCTTCAGCTCACCACGCCGCGAGGGGACGTCGTACGGGGCGAGGCGGGCGGCGCCCACGAAGTCCGCGAGCGCGGGCAGCGCCGCCTGGATGCCGGGCGTGTGCAGGCCGCAGCCACGGAGGTCCACCCCGTGACCGGTGGCGTCGAGGATCCCGAGGGTGGGATTTGCGGTGGTGCCGCCGACGACCATCTTGGCCTTGTTGCGGAACCCGGCCTCGGGGCTCGCCACGGGCGGCAGCCACTCGAGGTCGTCAGGGTCCCCGAGCTGCGTCTGCGCGTGCCGCTGCTTTCCGGTGAGCTGGACGGCGTAGGGCTGCTCGATCAGCGTGCACGACCCGCAGCGCTGCGCCTCGTGGTACGAGCAGTGCATGCCTCGAGTCTAGGTGCCGGGGCGAGGCCGTCCGGCTCCCCCGTCCCGGCAGGCGTCAGGTGGTGGAGGTGGGGCGGGCCTCGTGACCGGGGCGGCCGTTCGTGCGGTTGCGTTCCTTCATCTGCGCCTCGTAGACGTGGCGCCGTCCGTCGAGGACCTCGTCGCGCACGGTCTGCTCCCACCCGCGGAACGTGGACCAGTAGGAGTCGTCGTAGTCCTCGACCACCTGGAACGTCCACCGGCCGTCGATGACGTTGCGGCCCACGAGGTCCGCGCGGACGCGCTCGGCGAGGTCGGCGTGCCCGGCGGCCTCGAGCTGGTCGAGGGCGTCGGCGAGCTCGTTGTCGGCACGACCGGTGAGGCGGTGGAAGGCGTAGAGCATGCCGCGGGCGTGCTCGACGACCTCGAGGGCGGCGGTGATCTTGCCGACGGCCTCGACGGCGGCGTCGCTCACGCCGTCGGGCACCTGGTGCTCTGCGTCCGGGGCGTCGTTCGGGTGCGTCATGGGTCCATCGTGGTGCGCGGCCCCGGGCCTCGCACGTCGGGAGCGGCGCCCGCCCCGGCGAGGGGCTCGTCGTCGGCCCCGGCGTCGATGCGGGCCACGCGCAACCGGCTGAGGACGATCGCGGCGACGGCGATCCCGGCGGCGACGACGGCGATGCCGATGCGCAGGACGTGGTTCGCGTCGTCGGGGACGCTCATGGCGACCACCGCCGGGGCCACGAGGACGGCGACGAGGTTCATGACCTTGATGAGCGGGTTGATGGCGGGGCCTGCGGTGTCCTTGAAGGGGTCGCCGACGGTGTCGCCGATGACGACGGCCTCGTGGGCGGGCGACCCCTTGCCGCCGTGGCGGCCGTCCTCGACGATCTTCTTCGCGTTGTCCCACGAGCCGCCCGAGTTGGCGAGGAACACGGCCATGAGCACGCCCGCCCCGATGGCACCGGCGAGGAAGCCCGCGAGAGGACCCACGCCGAGGCCGAACCCCACGGCGATGGGCGCGAAGGCCGCGAGGAGACCGGGGGTGGCGAGCTCGCGCAGCGAGTCGCGGGTGCAGATGTCCACGACGCGCCCGTACTCGGGACGCTCGTCGTACGTCATGATGCCCGGGTGCTCCCGGAACTGGCGGCGCACCTCGAGGACGATGGCGCCCGCCGCCCGGGTCACGGCGTCGATGGCGAGGCCGGAGAACAGGAAGACGGTGGCGGCGCCGAGGATGACGCCCACGAGGGTGACGGGCGAGATGATCTCGAAGCTGAGCATCGAGGCGACGATGCCGCTGGGGGCGGCGCGCTCGCCGACGTCGTGCAGGGCCTCGTTCACGGCGTCGGCGTACGACCCGAAGAGCGCCGTCGCGGCGAGGACCGCGGTGGCGATGGCGATTCCCTTGGTGATGGCCTTGGTCGTGTTGCCGACGGCGTCGAGGTCGGTGAGGACCTGCGCCCCGGCGTCGTCGACGTCGCCCGACATCTCCGCGATCCCCTGGGCGTTGTCGGACACCGGACCGAAGGTGTCCATGGCGACGATGACGCCGACGGTGGTGAGCAGCCCGCACCCGGCGAGGGCTACGAGGAACAACGACAGCCACACGGACCCGCCCGCGAGGAGGAACGCCCCGCAGATGGTGGCGGCGATGATGCCCGACGTGTACACGGCGGACTCGAACCCCACCCCGATGCCGGAGAGGACGACGGTCGCGGCACCGGTGCGCGACGTGGCGGCGACGTGCAGGGTGGGCTTGGACGTGGTCCCCGTGAAGTAGCCGGTGACCCAGAGGATCACCCCGGCGAGGACGACACCGAGGACCACGGCGAGGCTGGCGACGAGGCGCGGGTCGCTGCCGACGTCCCCCAGGTCCGCCGTCCCGGGGGACTCCGCGAACGTCGCGGGCAGGTAGAGGTAGGCGGCGACGGCGGCGAGCACCGCGCCGAGGAGCGCGGAGAGGTAGAAGCCGCGGTAGATGGCCCGCAGGCCGCTCTCCGTGCCCCGCACCCGGGTGATGGCGACGCCCACGACGGCGACCACGGCCCCGACGGCGGTGACGATCAGCGGGAACACGAGGCCCTGCTCGCCCATGGTGGCGCGCCCGAGGATGAGCGCGGCGACGAGCATCACGGCGTACGACTCGAAGAGGTCGGCGGCCATACCCGCGCAGTCGCCCACGTTGTCGCCGACGTTGTCGGCGATGGTCGCGGCGTTCCGGGGGTCGTCCTCGGGGATGCCCTGCTCGACCTTGCCCACGAGGTCGGCGCCCACGTCGGCGGCCTTGGTGAAGATGCCGCCACCGACCCGCATGAACATCGCGAGGAGGGCTGCGCCGAAACCGAAGCCCTCGAGGACGGCGGGCGCGTCGGCCCGGAAGAGGAGGACGACGCCGGCCGCACCGAGGAGCCCCAGGCCGACCACGCACATGCCGACCACTCCCCCGGTGCGGAACGCGATGCGCGCTCCCTCCGCGCGCGCGCCGGGCCGCAGCGCGGAGGCGGCGACGCGGACGTTCGCGCGGACGGCGAGCCACATGCCGAGGTACCCGATGGCGGCGGAGAAGCCGGCGCCGACGAGGAAGGCGACGGAGCGTCCGACGCGGACGCCCGTGTCGCCGGGGAGCAGGAAGAGGAGCCCGAACACGACGACCGCGAAGAGCGCGAGGGTGCGGAACTGTCTGCTGAGGTACGCCGACGCACCCTCCTGGATGGCGAGGGCGATGGTCTGCATCGCGGTGGTGCCCTCGTCGGCGGCGAGCACCTGGCGGCGCAGGACGACCGCGACGACGAGGCAGAGCGCCCCCACTGCGGCGATGACGCTGACGATGACGACGCTGGTGGTTCCGAGCTCGAGCATCCGTCCTCCTTGACGACTGCGAGAGACGACGTCGTAGTGACGTACGTCACACGGCGTCGTGAGGTGTCCGGCAGTCTACGCACGAACCGGACATCTGGCACGGTGGCCGAAGGAGCGCGGGGGTGCGGCGCAGGACCCGCCCCAAGGTTCTGGGGCCGTCGCGCGTCATGAACAGTGACGGTCACCGAGGACAAGGGGAGCAGGACACATGGAGGACTGGGAACAGGCGATGGGAGAGCTGGTGCGCACACGGCACCGCGCCCTCCTCGGGTACGCCTACCTGTTGTGCAACGACGTGCGGGAGGCGGAGGACCTGGTGCAGGACGCCCTCGTCAAGGTGTTCTCGCGCAGGTCCGTCCCGCAACGCGAGGCCGGCGAGGGGTATGTCCGCAAGGCGATCTTCACGCTCTACCTCGACGCCTACCGCCGACGACGCCGCTGGGCGGGCATCAGGCACCTCGTGGGCACGGCCGACCGCCGGGAGAGCACCGACGCCGCGACCGGCGACCTGCTCGACATCACGGCCGCGATGCAGCGCCTCCCACCACGCCAGCGCGCCTGCGTGGCGCTGCGCCACCTCGACGACCTCACGGTCGCGCAGGTCGCCGCCGAGCTCGGCATCGCCGAGGGCACGGTGAGCCGCCACCTGCACGACGCGCACGCCACCCTCCGGCACCTGCTCGCCGACCTCGCCCCCGCAGCGGCCCGCGACACGGACCACCGCCCCGCCGACCCACGAACCACCACCGAGCAGAGGAGCCACCAGTGAACGACGACCTCCACACCTCGCTCGACCGAGCCGTCGACGACGCCGTCGCCCAGGCGGCACCGCCCGAGCAGGTCCACCGCACCGTCGCCCAGCGCATCCGCGACGTCCGCCGCCGCCGGCCGACGCTCGTCATCGGCTCCACCCTCGGCGGCCTCGCCCTCGTGGGCGGAACCGCGTTCGCCGCGGTGCAGCTCGTCGGAGGCGACGAACGCCGCGAGGTCCCCGACGTCATCAGCGCACCGCGACCCGACGCACCGGAGCCCTCCGCCGAACCGACGGAGGTGCCGACACCCGAGCCGTTGAGCCTCGAGTGCGGTGCACCGGTCGACGACCGGCCTGTGCTCACCACGCCGTTGAGCGTGGAGAGCGAGCTCACGGCCTCAGGTGAGGGCCCGTGGACCATCAACACCCAGGCGGCGTCGATCATCCCGACGTACCTGAGGAACACGACGTCCCAGTCGCTCGACCTCACCCTGGAGGAGAACGCTGGCGTGCATCTCGTGCAGGACGGGGTGGTGGTCGCCGAACCCGTCCGCGGCGCGGTGGATGCCCCGGACGTCACGCTCGAGCCGGACGAGCGGCAGATCCTGCTCGACGGCCGTGTGGTCATGTGCGACGGGAGCGTGGACGTCCGCCCGGGCGACTACCAGGCGTACGCGGCGCTCGAGGTGACGGTCGTCGGAGGGCCGTGGGCCGGCACCAACGACGTGGTCGGCGGTCCGTGGGCCGTGACGGTCCCCGCGCCGGACCCGGTCGTGGAGGCACCGGACGACGGTGCGCCCGACGCACCGTCCGGCGGGTCGGGCGGCGGGGAGTCCGTCGACGAGGTGTGGCCCGAGCCGGTCGACGAGGCCGTCGCGTTCCAGGGGCAGAACCCGGGGACGACGGCGGTGTGGTTCGCGGTCATCCCGCCGGCGGAAGCGACGGGTGGTGGCGACCACCCGGTCCTCGAGGCGGCACAGGCCGAGCTCGCGGCGCTGGGGTACGAGGTGACCCAGACACCGTTCATGTGCCAATTGTCGGCCTACGAAGTGTTGGGCGTCCCCGACCCGCAGCCAGGCGAGTGGGACGCGTGGGGCGTCGCACTCTTCTTCGCGTCGCGTGCCGACGCGGAACGGTGGGTGGAGCTCGCCGGGATGAACGTGGTCGGGATCGTGGAGGGCGAGGTGTTCTGCCACTTCGACTGACCCTGGTCACGACCCAACGTTCCGGGCCGCTCGAGCGTCCTGACCGTATGAGACGACCACCGACCCGCCTTGGCGGGTCGGTGGTCCCGGGACGACGAGAGGGAGCCGATGCCCGACAGGGACTCCGACCTGACCGAGCTGGTGCGCACCAGGCACCGCGCCCTGGCCGGGCACGCCTACCTGCTGTGCGGCAACGCACGGGAGGCCGAGGACCTCGTCCAGGACGCCCTCGTCAAGGTGTTCGACTCCCGGAAGCCACCGGCGTCGGGTGCGGCGGAGACGTACGTGCGTCGCGCGATGCTCACCATCTACCTGGACGGGTACCGGCGACGACGCCGGTGGTCGGGCATCCGGCACCTCGTCGGGGCGAGCGACCGCCAGGAGGCCGCCGACATCGCATCGGCCGATCAGCTCGACGTGGCCGTCGCCCTCGACGCCCTCACGCCGCGCCAGAGGGCGTGCGTGGTGCTGCGCTACTACGAGGACCTCACCGTCGCGCAGGTCGCCGACCGCCTGGGGTGCGCGTCGGGCACCGTGAAACGCCACCTCTTCGACGCGCACGCCGCCCTCCGCGGCCTCCTCGGGCCGTTCGTCGAGGACGACGAACCACCACCGGTCGCGCCGCGCGACCCCGCCACCCCGCACCGGTTCGCCCCCGCACAACCGAGCACGGCCCCCTCGAGGAGACTGTCATGAACCACGAGCTCCGCCGATCCCTCACCGACCTCGCCGACACCGGCGCCGGGCAGGTCGCCCCGCCCGAGACCATGATCCGCACCAGCCTCGACCGCCTCACCGCACGGCGGCGCCGACGCCGGCCCGCCGTCGTCGCAGGCGCCACCGCCGCGGCCGTGGTCCTCGCCGGGAGCGGGGCGTGGGCCGTCCAGCGCCTCGTCGAGGACCGTGTCGAGGATGCCGTCGTCGCGAACGTCCCCGACCTCATCGGGATGCCCGGCGGCGGGTTCAACCCGCGCGCCTACTGCGGGGCACCGGAGTCGTCGCTCCCCGAGCAGACGGCCACGGACCTCACCCTCGACCACGTCACCGAGATCCCCGAGACGAGCCCCAGCGACCCGAACCACAGCCGTTTTCTCGGGGACCTGCTGCTCGAGAACGGGACGAGCACCGCGCACGGGATCGTCCGGGGCACCTACCCGGGGTACTTCCTCCTCGAGGCCGGCGTGGTCGTGGCCACCCCGGCCCCCCCGACGGCGAACGCACCCGGGTTCGGTCTCGAGTCGACACCCGCAGGTGGCAGCACGGACGTCAGGTGGACCCTGCTGCCCTGCGGGGACGATCCCCGGGCGGACATCGCCCCGGGCGAGTACACGGCCTACGGCCTGGCTGCCGTGCAGGGCGTGAAGGACAAGGAGTCGTACGAGATCCTCGTCGGCGGCCCGTGGTTGGTCGACGTCCCCACCATCGAGGACCCCGTGCTCGCGACCGCCGACCCGGATGTGGCCGCGCCGTGGTGCGGTGCCGTCGTCCCGGACGCCGCGCGCACCGGGGACGGCTCCCTGGCGATCTCCACCGACGACCTCCCGGAGACCGCCCGGACAGGCGACCTGATCTCCTTCGGCGCGAGCCTGACGAACACCTCCCCGGACCAGCTCGTGGGGACCGCACAGACCCCTGTGTCCGTCGTCGCCGTCCGCGACGGAGTCGTGGTCGGCACGCAGCACGGCCAGATACCGAGCACGCTGGGCACCTACTCTCTCGACGGGTTCGACCTGCGCCCCTGGGATCCGACGGAATCCGTGTCGATGCTCCCGAGCGCCTCAACCACGACCGAGGTCTACCTATGGCTCGAGGCGTGCGACCCCGCCGAGGACGGGTCCAGCGTCTCCGGCAGCCCGACACGCCTTCCGGCCGGTGACTACGAGGTCTGGGCGACGTACGACCACCAGATCAACACCCGCACGCCGGTCGCCGCCGACGGGACTCCCGGCGAGGCCGTCGCCGCGGACGAGCTGGTGTCGGTCGTGACGAGGGTCGGGGACATCACCGTCGAGCCCGTGCCGGTCCTCGGGGAGGACGACGCCGAGGACTGACTCCCCCGGTGGTCGTCGGGAAAGAAGTTCCTCACCACCCCCAACGAACGGGGTGAGCTCTCCGTCATGCAGGGTGAGAGACGACGACGACCACCAGAAGGGGCCTTCATGGCTGACTGGGAATCCGCGCTGGACCACCTGGCGCGCACCCGACACCGTGCACTCATCAGGTACGCCTACCTGCTGTGCGGCGCGGTCCGCGAGGCCGAGGACCTCGTGCAGGACGCGCTCGTGAAGATCTACGCGCGCAAGCACCTGCCCGCTGCGGACGACGCCGAGGCGTACGTCCGGCGGGCCATCCTCACCATCTACCTCGACGGGTACCGGCGGCGCCGCAGGTGGTCCGGGATCAAGCACCTCGTGGGGATCAAGGACCACCAGGAGTCGCCCGAGCTCGCGACGAGCACCCAGGTGGACGTCGCCGTCGCGCTCGACGGGCTCAGCCCGCGGCAGCGCGCGTGCGTGGTGCTGCGCTACTTCGAGGACCTCACCGTCCCCCAGATCGCGACCACCCTGGACTGCGCCGAGGGGACCGTGAAACGTCACCTGTCCGACGCGCACGCCCGCCTCGCGACCGTCCTCGGGCCGCTTCACACGCCCGACGAGCCGGGACCTGCCGCACCGGCGGCAACCCCCAGCCCCATGAAGACCTTCCAGCCACCAGCCCGGTCCGACAACGCGACCCCGAGGAGCCAGTCATGAACCACGACCTGCGCCGGTCGCTGCACGACCTCGCCGACACGGGCGCCGACCACGCCACCCCCGCACCCGCGTTCGTGGGCTCCGTCACCGACCGTGTCGCCCGGACCCGCAGGCACCGCCCCTACGTCATCGCCGCCGCGACCACCGCCGGTGTGCTCACCGCGAGCGCCGCCGCCGCGCTCGGGTACTCGTTCCTGTCCGACTCCGACCGACCGGCCTTCCCCGACCGGATCACGCCGGGTCACGGGACGGAGAGCCCCTCGGAGACTCCCTCCGCCCCGGTGGGGTCCGTCGTCCTGGAGTGCGGTCAGCCGGTGGGGGACGTCCAGCCGTACAGCACCCCGCTGAACCTGGAGACCGAGCTCGCCGCCGAAGGGGACGGGCCGTGGAGCATCAACCCCCAGGCGGCGTCGATCATCCCCACGTACCTGACGAACACGACGTCCCAGACGCTCACCCTGACCTTGGAGGAGAACGCGGGCGTGTACCTGGTCCAGGACGGAGCGGTGGTCGCCGAACCCGTCCGAGGAGCTGTGGACGCGCCGGACGCCACGCTCGAGCCGGACGGGCGGCACGTCCTGGTCGACGACCGCGTGGTGATGTGCGACGGGACGGTGGACGTCCCGGCCGGCGACTACGAGGCCTACTCGGCGCTCGAGGTGACGATCGGCGACGGGCCGTGGGCGGGGACGGACGACGTCGTGGGCGGGCCGTGGCCCGTGACGGTCGCCGCACCTGATGCAGGCGTCGAGCTCGCGGAGCTCGACCCGTCGGCGGCCGCGCCGCAGTGCGGTGCTGCGATCACCGACCAGAGGGAGACGTTCCGTGCGTCGACGGGGGCCGATCTGGCCACGGTCCAGCCTGCTGCCGAAGGGGTGGATGTACCGCTGACCATCGGGAACCCGTTGTTCCAGCGGTTCTCCGGGACCGTTCCCCGGCCGACGCTCGTCGCCGTGCGGGACGGTGTGGTGGTCGGTGCGCTGCCCGTCGAGGACCCGCCCGTCGAGCCCTTCGACATGGAGGCGCTCGCGACCACCGAGACGAGCGGTCGCCTGAGCCTCCTCGCGTGCGGACCGGGGGGTGCGGCGGGTCCTCTGCCCGAGGGGCGTTACGAGGTATGGGTCCACCAGCCGTACCGGGTGACGTCGCGGACGGAACCCGACCGGTCCGGGTACGGCGGCGAGGGCATGCGCCCGGTGGACGAGACGCACACGATCCAGATGAAGGCGGGGTACGTGTGGATCGACGCCGAGGGGGCGTCCGTCCCCACCCCGCTCCAGGCAGCGGGGTGGCCCCGTGCCCTCGACACGATGCACGCGTTCCTCAACCCGGGCACCGGTCAGAGCGTCGTCTGGTTGTCCTTCGTGGAGGACGAGGCGGCTCGGGCGAGCCTGCGCGAGCTCGGCTACCCGGACACGCCGATCCCGGGGTACTGCCAGCCCGGGGTCGGGGACGAGACGTCCTTCCCGAACATCAACGAGGCGGGCATCGGCGTCGCGTTCACCGATCCGGCCGACGCCGCGGCGTTCGCGGACCTCTACGAAGGGACCGTCGCAGCGGTCGTCGATCTGGAGGTCTACTGCATCATCGACTGAACGGAGGCCTCCGGGCTCCGTGCAGGACCTCGACGGCACGGCTCCGCGAGGCACGTCACACCCCGTCGTCGATCGTCAGGTCGGTGGCACCCCGGTCCCCCCGGGGTGCCACCACCGGTCAGCCCGCCGGTGCGGCGGCGACCGCGACGAGGAAGCCGGGGGCGCGGAGCCCCTCGGACGCGAAGGCTGCCGCGACGTCGCCGGCGACCTGCTCCACCTCGGAGGCGTGCACGAGGGCGATGGCGGACCCGCCGAAGCCGCCGCCGATCATGCGCCCACCGAGCGCGCCGGCCTGGACGGCGGAGTCCACGGCCACGTCGAGCTCGTGGCAGCTCACCTCGTAGTCGTCGCGCAGGGACTCGTGGGCCGCGGTGAGCACGGGGCCCACGGCGGTGGTGCGCCCGGAGTCGAGGAGGTCGACGACCTCGCGGACCCGCTCGATCTCCGTCACCACGTGCCGCACGCGGCGGGCGACGACGGCGGGGTCCTGACCCGTGCCGTCGAGGGCGCCCGGTGCGGCGAGCGTCGCGAGTGCGGCGTCGAGGTCCGTGACCTCGCGCAGCGTCCCCACACCGAGGACCCGGGCGGCGGTCTCGCACGTGTCACGGCGGGCCGCGTACTGGCCGTCGACCAACTGGTGCTCGGCCCGGGTGTCGATGACGAGGAGCGCGAGGTCGTCGGCGGCGAGGTCGAAGGGGATGTGCCGCACGTCGAGGCTCACGCAGTCGAGGAGCAGCGCGTGCCCGGCCTGCGCGCGCAGCGACGCAGCCTGGTCCATGCCGCCCGTGGGCGCGCCCGCCATCTCGTTCTCCGCCCGGATGCACGCGGCGGCGAGGACCTTGCGGCCCGCGTCGGACACCGCGTCCACCGGTCCGGCGAGGCCGAGGCCGTGGACGGCGTCGAGGGCGACTGCGACGCTCGCCTCGAGGGCCGCGGAGGACGACAGGCCCGCGCCGTAGGGGACGCACGACGTCACGGCCGCGTCGAAGCCGCCCACGTCGTACCCGGCCTCGCGCAGCGCCCACGCCACACCCACGACGTACGCGGGCCACCCCGCCACACCGCCCGGGACGACGTCCGCGAGGGTGCCCTCCCAGGGGGTGGGTTCCTGCGCGGACGACAGGCGCACCCGGCCGTCGTCGCGGCGCCGCAGGGCGACGTACGTCCGGTGCGGCAGGGCGAACGGGAGCACGAAGCCGCCGTTGTAGTCGGTGTGCTCACCGATGAGGTTGCCGCGCCCGGGCGCGGACCACACACCGTCGGGCTGCTCACCGAAGACGTCGGCGAACAAGGTGGTCGCGGCCTGCGACCCGTCCTCGACGCTCCACGCGTCGAGCCACTCCGCGGGGAACTCGCTCACGACTCCTCCGTCCCGGCGCCGAGCTGCACGAGCCGGTCCGCGATGCGCTCCGGCGTCGTGTCGCTGATCCACGCGCCCATGCCGGACTCCGAGCCCGCGAGGTACTTGAGCTTCCCCGGTGCGCGGAGGATGGAGAACAGCTGCAGGTGGAGGCGCAGGTCATCACGGCCCTCGCCCACGGGTGCCTGGTGCCACGCCGCGATGTACGGGGCGCGCGTCGGCGTGCCGTCCTCCGCGGGCGGGAAGAAGCGGTCCATGCGGCCCAGGAGGTCGAGGTACACGTCCGCGAGGTCAGCGCGCTCCTCGTCGGTGAGGGCCGGCAGGTCGGCGACGTCGCGCCGGGGGGCGAGGTGGATCTCGATGGGCCAGCGTGCCGCGGCGGGCACGTACGCGACCCAGTGCTCGGACTCGAGGACGACTCGGCGCCCGGCCCGCAGCTCGGCGTCGAGGACGTCGCGCAGGAGGTTGCGGCCGGTGCGCTCCCGGTGGGCGCGCGCCTGACGGAGCATGACCTCCGTCTTGGGCGTGAGGTACGGGTAGGCGTAGATCTGCCCGTGCGGGTGGTGGAGGGTGACGCCGATCTCCTGGCCGCGGTTCTCGAAGCAGAAGACCTGCTCGATGCCCTCGACGGCGCTCAGCTCGCTCGTGCGGTCGGCCCACGCCTCGATGATGGTGCGCATGCGGCGCGTCCCCACCGTCGACAGGGACTGGGTGGAGTCCGGGGAGAAGCAGATGACCTCGCAGCGCCCGACGGCCGGGCGGACCTGCCACAGCTCCTCACCGTCCAGGTGCGTCACCTCGTCCGTGGTGCCGGGGACGCGCATGAGCGACGGGAAACGGTTCTCGAAGACGACGACGTCGTAGTCCTCCGCGGGGATCTCCCCGTCGGAGTACGCCGCGCCCGGCCTGGCGGGGGCGAGCGGGTTCGCGTCCGCCGGGGGCAGGTGCGTGCGGTTCATGCGGTGCGCGGCGTGCGGCACCCACTCGCCCGTGAGCACGTCGTACCGCATGGTGGGGCCGGTGACGGGCTGCGTCGTCTCCGCGCCGTCCGGGCCCGTGGTGACGATCGGGTCGTAGCGGCCCGGCAGGGGGCGCGGGTCGTCGAGGCGACGGGTCGCCTGCCCCGAGACGTACGGCTCGGAGTCGTCGAAGTAGAACAGGTCACGCCCGTCGGCCAGGGTGGTGGCCGTCCGGCGGACGGTCGGGCCGGTGGGGGTTGGTGCGTCGGTACTCATGGTGCCTTCCATGCTGGTCAGACGGCGGTGATGTGGAGCAGGACGAGGTGCTCGGGCAGCTGGACGGGCGCCTGGACACCGACACGGTCGAGGGTACGGCCCGTGAGCGTGACACCCTCGTCCCACCACGACAAGCGCTGGTGCCCGGTGCGGTCCCCGATGTCCCCGCCCGGGTCGAGGGGCGCCACCCGGTAGCGCCGGTCGGGGTCGAGCCCCGGCAGGCGTACGCGGCCCGGCGCCTCGGACGGGCCGGTGGCGAGCTGCACGACGGCCATGATCGCCTCGGTGCGGTCCGCGTCGACCACGCCGTGCACCCACGTGGTGGGCTCCGGGTGGTCGGCCCGCACCACGGTGCCGGTGTGCAGGAGTGGGCGGTGGCGCTTGTGCAGCGCGATCCAGCGCGCCAGCTCGGCCTTGTCGTCGGCGCCCGCCGACGTGAGGTCCCACTCGATGCCCAGGTGGCTGAAGAACGCCGTCCCGGCCCGGAACGACAGGTCGTGACGACGACCCGTGGTGTGCGAGTGCGGCGACCCGATGTGGGAGCCCATCATCTCCGGCGGCACGAGGAGGCCCGTGCCGGCCTCGATGCTCTGCCGCTCGAGGGCGTCGATGCAGTCCGACACCCAGATGCGGTCGGTACGGTCGAGGATCCCCAGGTCGGCACGACCACCGCCACCGGAGCAGGACTCGATCTCGACACGCGGGTGGCGGGCGCGGATCTCGTCGAGCAGGCGGTAGAGCGCCTCCGTCTGACGGTGCACGCCCGCCTGCCCGGTCGGCGAGTGGCCCGCGTCGACGAGGTCGCGGTTGTGGTCCCACTTGACGTACCGCACCGGGTACTCGCTGAGGATCGCGTCGATGCGCTCGAGCACGTGGTCGAACGCCCCCGGGTGACCCAGGTCGAGGACCTGCTGGTTGCGGGCCTCCGGCGGCAGGCGGTCCCCCGTCGCCATGATCCACTCCGGGTGGGCGCGCGCCAGGTCGGAGTCCGGGTTGACCATCTCGGGCTCGAACCACAGCCCGAACTCCATCCCCAGGCCCTCCACGTGCTCCACGAGGGGGTGCAGGCCGTCCGGCCACACGTCCTCGTCGACGTACCAGTCGCCCAGTCCCGCCGTGTCGTCGCGGCGGTGCCGGAACCAGCCGTCGTCGAGGACGTACCGCTCCACGCCGATCGCGGCGGCCTCGTCCGCGAGCGCCCGGAGCCTGTCGAGGTCGTGATCGAAGTACACGGCCTCCCACACGTTGATGTGCACGGGACGCTCGGCGCGACCGTTCGCGGTGCTCGGGTGCTGCGGGCGGGCCCGGAGCAGGGAGTGGAACCGGCCGGACATCTCGTCGAGGCCGTCACCGTAGGACCCGAGGACCCACGGGGTCGTGTACGTCTCGCCCGGGGCCAGGATCACCTCTCCGGCGAGGAGGAGCTCGCCGGCGGCGAGGTGGCGCGCCCCGCCCTGGATCTTCTCGGCGACGATGCGGGAGTTCCCCGACCAGGCGACGTGCACGGCCCACACCTCGCCGGAGCGGTACCCGAAGCCGGTGCGCCCGGCGGCGACGAGGAGCGTCGCGTCGTGCCCGCGGCCCTTGCGGACCTCGCGCAGGTGGGTGCCGAAGGTGAAGGGCTTGCGCTGGGCGGCGCGCTCGCGGATCCAGCGGCCGGTGAAGTCGAGGATCTCGTCGGCCTCGGTGGGGACGGGCAGGGAGAGGTCGACGGAGGAGAGCGTGTAGTCGGGGTGCTCGGCGCCGGTGGCCGCGGTGTTGGTGAGCGCTGCGCGGGTGCGGACGACGCCGGACGCGAGGAGGTCGACGTCGAGGGCGAGGTCGAGGGCGGCAGCCGTGTCGGTGGCGTGGACGGTGAGGCGCCGGGCGCCGGGGCGGTCGCCGTCGCCGAGGGTGGTGCCGGTGACGCGGAACGCGGTGGAGAACGCGCCACCGTGGCGGTGCCCGGTGACACCGGGGGTGCCGAGCCACCCGGCGGACTGCTCGGGGACGACGGACAGCGGGACGGGGTGGTCGAGCGTGCCGCCGACCACCTGGGGGACGCTCGCACCACGCAGGGCGAGGAGCTCGGCGTCGTCGACCGGGCCGAGGTCGGCGCCCCAGTGGAGGACACGCGGCAGGAGGGGGCCCTCGACGTCGAGGACGAGGCTGACACCTGCGGCGCGCAGGTGGACGATCGGGGCGTGCGTGGTCACGACGGTGACTCCTTCGTCTCGGCGGGCACGGCTTTATTTCTATTCCGAAACTTAGTCGTGTGTCAACATCCGGTACCCACCGCGCCGAGGACCGAGGCTGGCCGTGGCACCGGGCCGAGGAGATCGTTGACACATGGAATAAACTCCGTCCCGATGGACGCGCACCCCACCTGGACGCCGCTCTCGGGCGCTCCGCGCCGCGTGGCCCTCGAGGTCCTCCTCGACGGTCCGCTCGCGCGCAGCGAGCTGAGCCGACGCCTGGGCCTCTCCCCCGGGAGCCTCACACGGCTCACCCGGCCCCTCGTCGACTCCGGCCTCCTCGTCGAGCTCGCCCCCGTCGAGGCGACGCTCGGCCGGCCCACCCGGCCCCTCGCCGTCGTCCCCTCCTCCCACCACTTCGTGGGCGTCAAGCTCACCGGTGACCACGCCTACGGCGCCGTCACCGACCTGCGCGCCACCGTCGTCGTCGCCGAGGACACCGCCCTCACCGCGACCGACCCGGACGCCGTCGTCGACGTCGTCACGGACCTCGTCCGGCGCCTCGTCTCACGGCTCGCCGACGCGCGCCCCGGCGCCGGCGTCACCGGGCTCGGGGTGAGCCTCGGCGGTCACGTCGCCGACCAGACGACCGTCACCCACGCCTCCCACCTCGGATGGGACGACGTGCCGCTCGCCGCACGCCTGGGTCGCGCCACCGGGCTGCGGACCGTCGTGGAGAACGACGTCGTGGCGCTCACCGAGGCCACCCACTGGTTCGGCGAGGGGCACGGCAGCGACCGGTTCGCGCTCGTGACCATCGGTGCGGGCATCGGGTACGGGCTCGTCGTCCACGACTCGGCCGTGACCAGCCCCGAGGCCGGTCACAGCCTCCTCTCCCACTTCCCGGTCGCCCCCGCCGGCCCCCCCGGCCCCTGCGGGCACCACGGGTGCGCCACCTCCATGCTCACCATCGGGTCGCTCGTCTCCCGCGCCGCCGAGCGCCTCGGGCGGCCCGTCACCTACGACCAGCTCCTCGACCTCGCCGCCGCGGGCGACCCGCCCGCCCGCGCGCTCGTCGACGAGTCCGGGGCGGCGCTGGGCCGCATGCTCGCGGCCGTCGCGAACCTCACCATGCCCGAGCGCATCGTCCTCGGCGGTGAGGGCGTGCGCCTCGCGACCGTCGCGCACGACGCGCTCCTCGCGGGCCTGCGCAGCGAGCGCGACCCGCACACCGCCGTTCCCCGGATCGAGCTCCAGAGCCCCGAGCTCGCCCTGTGGGCCCGCGGCGCGGCCGTCGTCGCCATCCAGGCGTTCGTCCTCGGGAAGGAGGACACCGCAGAAGTCACCCGCTGACCAGCGCGCGGACGGTGCCGCGGACTGGCACGCTGGGCCCAGCGAGACACGACACGAGCTGGGGGACGCATGAACAGGGCACGAGCCGTCCGGCTGCTCGTGCCTGCCGCCGCGAGCGCGACCGGCCTGACCCTCGGTGCGGTGTTCCTCGTGGTCGCCCGCGTGCGCGGCAGCAAGCCCCTGCACCCCGACGGGATCGTGCTGCCCGCCACCATCCAGCTCACCGCCACCGACGACGTCCACGGTGCGCGCGAGCTCGGGTCCCCACGTCGCCTCCAGGCCGTGGTACGCCTGTCACGCTCCGCGGGGCTGCCCGACGGGTGGCCCGACGTCCACGGGATCGCGATCCGGTGGGAGCACGAGGGACAGCACCAGGACGTCCTGCTCTCGTCGTCCGGCCTCGGTCGCGTCTCGCGGTTCCTGCTCGTCCCCCGCCGGGCACCGCTCTCCGGCCCGTACTCGACGCTCATGCCGTTCCAGGGTGAGGACGGGCCTGTGCTCCTCGCCGCCGTCCCGGAGCGGCGCGGGAAGAGCCAGGTGGCGCGCGGCCCGCAGCGCACCCAGGACGTCACCTCCCTCGACCTCGTCCTCCTCACCGCCCGTCCAGGCGGGCGGTGGCACCGCCTGGGTCACCTCGTCGCCGAGGCCCTCGAGCGCCCGCACGACGTGCCCCTGAGGTTCGACCCGGTGGCGAACTGCCCCGACGGCCTCGCCACCTATGGCTGGCTGGCGCGACTGCGCAGGCCCGCCTACCGGGCGGCGCGTGCGGGTTTCACCGCCTAGCCGCAGAGCGGCGTCTCGGCAGCCGGCTGCTCCGTGGCAGGCGCTGGCTCCTCGACGGGAGCCTCCGGTGCCGCCGGCTCCTGCGGCGCGGGCACCTCGCCGTCCGCACCGGGGGCCTCCGGTGCGGGCTCCGGCTCCTGGACGATCGGCTCGTCCGCCGAGATCCGCTCCCACAGGACGTCGGCCTCGCTCGTCCACACGACCCTGTTGCGGTTCGTGGGCGCCGTGACGTTGGGCACGGTCACGGTCACCAGGGCGGACGGCTGCAGCCCCCTGAGGCTGTACCCGAGCCCGGCCAGCGACGGCAGGCTCGCCAGTCCCGGGCTCACCGCGAGCGACTTCGTCACCTCGTCGAGCACGGCCACCAGCCTCCCGGGGTCACCGAGGAGCGCGTCGCCCTGCACCTCCTCGAGGACCGCCGACATGAAGTACTGCTGACGCTCGATCCTCGCGAGGTCGGACCCGGCGTCGAGGCCGAACCCGCTGCCCTTGCGGGCACGGAGGAACGCGATGGCCGTGGTCCCGTCGAGCACCTGGTCGCCCGCGCCGATGCTCAGCCCGGCGTCGGACGACACCATCGGCTCGGGCAGGCACATCGGGATGCCGCCGAGCGCGTCGATGATCTTCACGACGCCGTCCATCTTCACGACGACGTGCTCGTCGGTGACGACCCCGGTCGCCTTCTCGAACGTGCGGCGCGAGCACGCCGCCGCGGACGTGAGGTCCTCGTCCGCGCCCGCACCGAGGGCGAAGGCGGAGTTGAAGCTCGACGACGCGTACGAGGGGCTCACCGAGCCGTCCGTGTGGGTGCACTCGGGGATCGGCAGGAGCGTGTCACGAGGGATGGAGACCACCTCGACACGCGAGCGGTCCCCGGAGATGTGCAGCAGGAAGGATGTGTCCGATCCCACACCGTCGGCCGCACCGCCGATCGCGACATTCTCCTCGTCCCGGATGTCGGTGCCCATGACGAGGATGTTGAGGTCCTTGCCGTCGAACTCGTCGTCCGGGTCCGGGTCACGGGTCGGGCGGTCCTCGCCGAGGAGCGCCTCGACGTCCCCCGTCTCGATGTTCCCCTGGAGACGCAGGTACGTGGCACCGACGCCCACCAGCGCGAACGCCACGGCGCCGGTGAGCACGAGCGCCACGGCACGGCCCACGGGCCCTACGGACCGACGGGGGCGGACGTGCCGGGCTGGACCGGTGCTGGTCGGGGCATCCACCTGCCCAGCGTATGTGCCCGGCGCACCGGGTCATGCCCAGGACTCGCGCACCGGTGGGAGAATCGACGACCGTGGCCCGTGTCGACGAACTCCTGACGGTCCTCCTCGCCGGAGGGCGGCGCGAGGGCCGGCTCACGCACGTCGAGCACCTGCCCGCACGGACCGGGACGCGGGGCGCGTGGCCCACCTGGGCCGACCCGTCGATCGTCGCCGGGTACCGGTCGCTCGGTGTCGAACAGCCGTGGCTCCACCAGGTCGAGGCGGCGCAGGCGGCATGGGACGGCCACCACACGGCGGTCGCGACGTCCACCGGCTCCGGGAAGTCCCTCGCGTTCTGGCTGCCGGCGCTCACGGCGGTGCGCGGTGACCGGGCGGCGGAGACCTTCGACCCCGGGCGCATCGAGTCCGCGCGCGACCGCGGTACGGTCCTGTACCTCAGCCCCACGAAGGCCCTCGCCGCCGACCAGCTCGCGTCCGTGACGCGCCTGCTCCGCGCGTCGGGCGTCCGCGACGTCCAGGTGGACACCTGCGACGGCGACACCCCCTTCGAGGCGCGGCGGTGGATCCAGGAACGGGCCGACGTGGTCCTCACCAACCCCGACTACCTGCACTTCTCGATGCTCCCCCAGCACGCCCGGTGGGGCAGGTTCCTGCGGTCCCTGCGCTACGTGGTGGTCGACGAGGGGCACGCCTTCCGAGGCGTGTTCGGGGCGCACGTCGCCCTCGTGCTGCGCCGCCTGCGGCGCCTGGCGGCCCACTACGGCCAGGGCGACGGGCCGACGTTCGTCGTGGCGTCGGCGACGACGGCCGACCCCGCGCAGAGCGTCGCCCGCCTCGTCGGGGCGGACGCCGCTGACGTCGTCGCCGTGACGGACGACGCGAGCCCCGCCGGCCGGCGGACCTTCGCCCTGTGGGAACCTCCCGAGCTGCCGGCCGTCCCGGGCGGCAGGGGCGCCGCCGGTCCCGGCGACGGAGACGACGGAGACGACGCGGACGTGGTCGACGCCGTCGACGTCGCCGGGCCGCGGCCTCGCCGCTCGGCCACCGCGGAGGCCGCGGACCTCCTCGCCGATCTCACAGCCCACGGTGCTCGCACCCTCGCGTTCACGCGGTCCCGGCGCGGGGCGGAGTCCGTCGCGGTCACCACCCAGGACCACGTCCGCGCCGTCGACCCGTCTCTGCCCGGACGGGTCGCCGCGTACCGGGGCGGGTACCTGCCCGAGGAGCGGCGCGCCCTCGAGGCCGCGGTGCGCAGCGGCGAGATCCTCTCGCTCGCCACGACCAACGCCCTCGAGCTCGGGGTGGACATCTCCGGGCTCGACGCGGTGATGATCATCGGCTGGCCCGGGACCCGCGTGTCCCTGTGGCAGCAGGCCGGCCGCGCCGGGCGGGCGGGCGCCGACGGCCTCGTGGTGCTCGTCGCCCGCGAGGACCCCCTCGACACCTACCTCGTGCACAACCCGGACGCGATCTTCCGCACCCCGGTCGAGGCCACCGTCTTCGACCCCACCAACCCGTACGTCCTCGCCGGGCACCTCTGCGCGGCCGCCGCCGAGCTGCCGCTGCGCACCAGCGACCTGCCCCTCCTCGGTGGTGACGTCGCCCGCACCCTCCTCGAGGGGCTCACCGAGCGCGGCACCCTGCGGCGTCGCTCGTCCGGCTGGTACTGGACGCACCACCAGAGCGCCGCCGGCTTCACGAACATCCGCGGCGAGGGCGGCACCCCGGTGTCCGTCGTCGAGACGGACACCGGGCGTCTCCTCGGCACCGTCGACGCCGGTGCGGCCGACGGGTCCGTCCACGACGGCGCCGTGTACGTCCACCAGGGAGAGACGTTCGTCGTGGACCGCTACGACCTCGCGGACTCCGTCGCGCTCGTCACCCGGCAGGACGTCGCCTACGGGACGTGGTCCCGGTGGGTCACGTCGATCGCGGTCGTCGAGGAGACGGAGGGGACGGCCTGGGCGGCAGGTGCCGCACCCGGGCCGCGAGCACTCGGCGGGCCGCGGGCCGCTGCTCTCCCGCCCGCCGCGGACGGCCGCGCCCACGTCGAGTGGGGGCTGGGCACCGTCGACGTGTCCACCCAGGTGGTGAGCTTCCAGCGACGACGCGTCCCCGGCCAGGAGGTCCTCGGCACGGAGACGCTCGACCTGCCCGTGCGCACCCTCCGCACCACCGCCGCCTGGTGGACCGTGTCCGCCGAGCTCCTCGAGGCTGCCGGCGTCGACCCCGACGCAGCTCCCGGTGCCCTCCACGCCGCGGAGCACGCGTCCATCGGCCTCCTGCCCCTGCTCGCCACGTGCGACCGGTGGGACCTCGGTGGGGTCTCCACCGCGGTGCACGTCGACACCGGACGGGCCACCGTCTTCGTCCACGACGCCTTCCCCGGCGGCGCCGGGTTCGCCGAGCGCGGGTACAACCTCGCCGCCCGGTGGCTGCGCGCCACGCGTGAGGCCATCGCCCGGTGCCCCTGTACCGACGGCTGCCCCGGGTGCGTGCAGTCCCCCAAGTGCGGCAACGGCAACAACCCCCTCGACAAGGGCGCCGCCGTGCGCCTCCTCGACGCCGTGCTCCTCCACGCACCCTGACACCGGGCATCCGGCCCGTCCGGTACGGACGCGGGACCACCCGCTCGCCCCCTCATGCCCGCACCGCGCGGGCCGATAGGTGGTCGAGGCCATGATGATCACCGAAGCACGCGAGACGACAGGCGCCACGGCAGCGCTGATCCTCCACCATGCCCGCACGCAGGGCGGGGAGGAGGCCGTCGCGGAGGTCCTGCGCCGCTCCGGTGTCCCCTACACGGCGGACGAGCTCTCGCTGACGTCGAACTGGACCAGCTACGCGACGCGCCTGCGCCTCCTCGAGGCCCTCACCGAGACGCTCGGCGACCCGCGCGCCGCGTTCGCCGCCGGCACGGCCGCCGCGACCGTCGGCGCCGACCACGCCGGACGCCTCCTCGTCCGCTTCTTCTCGTCACCCCGGGCCGTGTTCCGTCTCATGGGCCGCGGCATAGAGAACTACTCGGCGACCGCGCAGGTGGAGAGCCTCGCCACCACCCGCACGTCCGCGACCGTGCGCTACACGACCATCCCCCCGTACGAGCCGTCACGCCTCGACTGCCTCCTCACCCAGGGCTTCCTCGCGTCGTTCCCCGTCGGGTTCGGCCTCCCCCTCGCCGACGTCGAGCACGACGAGTGCCAGGCCGACGGTCACCCCGCCTGCGTGTACCGCTTCACGTGGGCGCGCCGCAAGCTCCGGCACCTGCGCAGGACGACCCACGCCGTCGCGCGCCTCGAGACCGAGGCGCTGCGCGGTCAGCTGCAGGACCTCCAGTCCGCCGCGTCCGACCTGGTGCGCAGCGAGCACGTCGTCGACCTTCACGAACGCATCGTGGACCGTGCCACGTCCCTCGTCCACGCCGCGTACGTCCTCGTCCTCGACGGCCCCGGCTCACCCGTCAGGTCGAGGTCCGTCACGGTGGACGAGGCCCTCGAGCTCGCCGCCACGGACACCCTGACCTCCCCTCCCGGTACGCGGGCGGTGGTCTTCGACGTCGCATCCACCCGGCGCACCTACGGGCGTCTCCTGGCGGTCCGCCGCCCCGACCTCCCCTTCTCGGACGCGGACCGCTCCCTCCTCGAGGCCTACGCCCGGCACGCCGCGGCCGCCCTCGACCTCGTCACCGCCCTCGAGACCAGCCGCCGCGAGGCCGCCCGCGCCACCGCGCTGCTCACCTTCGCCAACGACCTCACCAGCGCCCGCGGGGACCTCGCCGTCGCCCAGGTCGCCGCCCAGGTGCTGCCCGGCACCGTCGGCGGACGGACCTCCGCGGTGCTCCTGTGGGACGAGGACGACGGCGAGCTCCGGGTGGTCGCGACCGCCGGGCACGACGACGCCCAGACGCGTGCCCTCCAGGGTCGCCGGCTGCGCGCCGACGCCACACCCGAGCTCGTGGCGATGCTCACCCACCGCCTGCCCGCCGTCGTCGACGTCGCCGGCGCCAGCCCGGAGCTCGCCGCCCTGCTCCAGCTCGTCGGGACCGGCGCGATGATCGTCGTTCCGCTCCTCGCCGGGGACGCCCTCCTCGGGGTCGTGTCCGTCGGCTGGGCCGCGCCGCTCCCCGAGGAGGCCCAGCGCGAGGCCCTCGTGCGGCTCACCGGTGTGGCCGACCAGACAGCGACGGCCCTCCAGAACAGCCGCCTCGTCGCCACCGTCGAGCACCAGTCGCTCCACGACTCCCTCACGTCGTTGCCCAACCGGGTGCTCTTCGCCCGGCGCCTCGACACCGAGCTCCGCACCGCCGAGGAGGACCGCAGCACCGCCGTGCTCTTCTGCGACCTCGACCGTTTCAAGCAGGTCAACGACCGCCTCGGGCACGCCGCCGGCGACGAGATGCTCCGGCAGGTGGCCGTGCGGCTGCGCGGCCAGCTCCGTGACGGTGACACCGTCGCGCGCCTCAGCGGCGACGAGTTCGCCGTGCTCCTCACCGACGTCACCGACGAGCAGCACGCCGCGTCCGTGGCCCGGCGTCTCGTCGGGTGCCTCGACCAGCCGCTGCGCATCGACGGCCGCGAGGTCCGCATCACGTCGAGCATCGGGGTCGCTGTGCACCACGGCCCCGGCGGGCGGTCGGACAAGCTCCTCGGGGCGGCCGACTCCGCGATGTACGAGGCGAAGCTCCGCGGCCGTGACCAGGTGGCCCTCGCCGGCACCGTCGACACGTGCCTCGTGCCCCCGTCCTTCGAGAACGAGCTCTCCCGCGCCCTGAGCGACGGGCAGCTGCGCCTGCACTTCCAGCCCGTCGTGGACCTCACCGGACCCGAGGGCGGAACCGTCGTCGGCGCCGAGGCGCTCCTGCGGTGGGAGCACCCACGGCTGGGGCTCCTCGCACCCGGGTCCTTCCTGCCCCTCGCCGAGGAGACCGGGCGCATCGTCGACCTGGACCTGTGGGCCCTGGAGAACGCGTGCCGCGCGCTCGCCGGGTGGATGCCCCCGCCCCAGAAGGCCGGAGGCGTGCCGCCGTTGCGTGTCGCCGTGAACCTCGCACCCGCGACCCTCGTCGACGACCGCCTCGTGCCCGCCGTCCGCAGGGCGCTGAGCTCCAACTTCCTCGATGCCGAGCAGCTCCACCTCGAGCTCGTCGAGAGCAGGTCCCTCAGCGACGTCCCCGGCGTCGTGGCGCGCCTCGTCGAGCTCCGCAGGCTCGGTGTCCGCATCTCCCTCGACGACTTCGGCACCGGGTTCTCCACGCTCGCGTGGCTGCAGTCGCTGCCGGTCGACCAGATCAAGATCGACCGGACGTTCGTCAGCGCCATGAGCTCCGACGGGTCCCTGTCCCTGGTCCGTGGCGTCCTCGCGCTCGCCCGCGAGCTCGACATCGAGGTGGTCGCCGAGGGCGTCGAGGAGCCCGAGCAGCTCGCCATGCTCCGTGCCGCCGGGTGCGACATGGCCCAGGGGTACCTGCTCGGCCGCCCCAATCCCGGTTTCGGGCCGTCCGTCGAGGACCACACCGCGACCTGACGGGCCTCCCGTGGGACACTGGAGGGTCGTGCGCACACCCGCGCCACCACCCAGCCCGCGGCCACCACCCACGGTCGCCCCGAGGAGTCCGCATGAGCACCAGAGCGTCCGCCCGCGCCGGGACCCCGGTGGCGTCGGCGCCCCTGAGCGTCTTCGACATGTTCCGCATCGGCATCGGCCCGTCGAGCTCCCACACCGTGGGCCCGATGCGCGCCGCCCGCACGTTCGCCGAGGAGCTCGCCGCGACGGGCAGGGACGTCGCCCGCCTGCGGGCCGACCTCTTCGGGTCGCTCGGGGCGACCGGTCGCGGCCACGGTACGGACCGTGCCGTCCTCCTCGGCCTCGCCGGGCACGAGCCCGAGACCGTCGCCTCGGACGTGGTCGAGGGAGCCCTCGACGAGGTCGCCGGGAGCGGCACGCTCGACCTCCTCGGCGGGCGGCGCGTCGCGCTCGACCTCGCCCGCGACGTCGTGTTCCGTCCCCGTGACGTCCTCGACTTCCACCCCAACGGCCTGCGGCTCACCGCGTGGGGCGACGAGACCGGTGCGGAGGAGGACGCGGAGCCGGTCCTGTCGCGCACGTACTTCTCCGTCGGCGGCGGGTTCGTCGTGCCCGACCCCGAGGGCGATGCCCCCGCGGCGCCCCCCACCGACGAGACCGACGACGACCCGCACCAGCGCCCGCACGCCTTCGCGTGCGCGGACGACCTCCTGGACCGGTGCTCCGAGTCGGGCCGGAGCATCGCGGGCGTCATGCTCGCCAACGAGTGCGCCACCCGCACCGAGACCGAGGTCGAGACCGAGCTCCTGCGCATCTGGGCCGCCATGGACGAGTGCATCGACGCCGGGTGCGCCGCGACGGGCACCCTCCCCGGCTCGCTGCGCGTGCCCCGCCGCGCCCACGTCCTCCACGAGGCGCTCCTCGGCGAGGGCGCCAACGACGATCCCCTGCGCGCCATGGACTGGGTGAACCTCTACGCTCTCGCGGTGAACGAGGAGAACGCCTCCGGGCACCGCGTCGTCACGGCGCCGACCAACGGGGCGGCCGGCATCGTGCCGGCGGTGCTGCGCTACTACCGGACCTTCGTGCCCGGGGCCGACGACGCCGGCACGGTGCGGTTCCTCCTCGCCGCGGCGGCCATCGGGATCCTCGTGAAGACCAACGCGTCCATCGCTGGTGCCGAGGTGGGCTGCCAGGGCGAGGTGGGTTCCGCGTGCGCCATGGCCGCCGCCGGGCTCGCCGAGGTCCTCGGGGGCACCCCGGAGCAGGTGGAGAACGCCGCGGAGATCGCGATGGAGCACAACCTGGGGCTCACGTGCGACCCCATCGGCGGGCTCGTGCAGATCCCCTGCATCGAGCGCAACGCCATCGGCGCCGTGAAGGCCATCAACGCGGCCCGCATGGCGCTGCGCGGCGACGGCCGGCACACGGTGAGCCTCGACGCGGTCATCGAGACCATGCGTCAGACCGGCGAGGACATGCACTCCAAGTACAAGGAGACGTCGCTCGGCGGGCTCGCCGTGAACATCGTCGAGTGCTGAGGGGGACGCCATGCCGTTCGCTGACGAGCTGCTGGGGGTCGAGGCCGTCCACGGGCTGGTGGAGGTCCTGGAGGCCGCGTCGCCGGGCACCCGGTTCGAGCACGTCCGGGCGACGACCGGGCCGCTCGCGTCCCTCGCCCTGCGGGACCGCGCCCATCTCGTCAAGGACGCGCTGCTGGCCGACGTCCCGGGGACCGTCGACGACCTCGGCGCGCTGCTGCGCCGCTGCCTCACGGACGACCGCCTCACCGGCTGGATGGTCTGGCCGGTGACGGAGTCCGTGTCCGCGAGGGCGATCGCCGACGGCACGGACTCGGCGCTCGACACCGCCCTCGACCTCCAGGCCGCCCTCACGGGACGGCTCACCGCGGAGTTCGCGGTCCGCCCGCTCCTCGCGCACGACCTTTCCCGGTCCCTCGCCGCCGCCCGGCGCTGGGCGGACGACGGCGACGAGCACGTGCGGCGCCTCGCGAGCGAAGGCACACGACGCCACCTGCCGTGGGGGACCAAGGTGCCCGGCCTCGCGACGGACGCGACGGTCACCCTCCCGATCCTCGACGCCCTGTACCGCGACGAGAGCGAGTACGTGCGGCGCTCCGTCGCCAACCACCTCAACGACCTGAGCCGGGCGGACCCCGACGTCACGGTCGCCACGGCGCGCCGGTGGCTCGCCGATCCCGCGCCGACCACGCCGGCCCTCGTGCGCCACGCGCTGCGCACCCTCGTGAAGCGCGGCCACCCGGACGCGCTCGCCCTCCTCGGTTTCGCCCCTGCACCGCACGTCAGCGCCGAGCTCGCGCTCGGCGCCGCGCAGGTGCAGGTCGGGGAGTCGCTGGGCCTCACGGTCACGCTCCGCAACGACGGGCCCGCGACCACCCGTGTGGTCCTCGACTACGTGGTCCACCACCTCCGGGCCGACGGGTCACGGTCACCGAAGGTCTTCAAGCTCACCACCCGGGAGCTCGCACCCGGACAGACCGTGCACCTCGACCGAACGCACTCCTTCAAGGTCATCACGACGCGCCGCTACCATCCCGGCACGCACACGATCGGGCTGCAGGTGAACGGGCGGCCGACCGCCGGGGTCGACCTCGAGCTCCTCCCCGCGCCCGGGGCTGGGGCTGGGGCTGGGGAGGCGTAGCGTGCTCCGCCGACGTCCCGTCGTCAGCGGCCGAGCCGGGCCTCCACGGCGGCGAGGAGCACGCACGTCGCGACGCCGTCCATGGAGGTGGCGACGTCGTCGAGCGACGGGAAGCTCGGTGCCAGGCGGATGTTCGTGTCCTGCGGGTCCGTGCCCGAGGGGAACGCGGACCCGGCGGCCGTGAGAGAGATCCCGGCCTCCTTGGCGAGCCGGACGACGCGTCGGGCGGTGCCGGGCACCACGTCGAGGCTCACGAAGTACCCGCCCTCGGGCTCGGTCCACCTCGCGACCCCGGCGCCGCCGAGGCGGTCGTCGAGGATCTCCAGGACGCGGGCGAACTTGGGGGCGAGGATCTCGCGGTGCCGGGCCATGTGGGCGCGGACGCCGTCGGCGTCCCCGAAGAAGCGCAGGTGGCGCAGCTGGTTCACCTTGTCGGGGCCGATGCTCTTCTTGCCGTGGTGCTCCTGGTACCAGGCGATGTTCTGGGCGGACGCGCCGAAGAAGCTCACGCCGGCTCCGGCGAAGGTGATCTTCGACGTGGACGCGAGGACGAGGGGCCGGTTGGGGTTGCCGGCCTCGGCGGCGATCCCGAGGACGTCGTGCGCGGGCGCGCAGTCCTCGACGAGGCTGTGCACGGCGTAGGCGTTGTCCCACACGACGCGGAAGTCCGGGGCCGCGGCGGGCATGGACATGAGCGCGCGGGTGACGTCCTCGGAGTACACGGCGCCCGTGGGGTTGGAGTACGTGGGGACCGTCCACATGCCCTTGACGGCGGGGTCGTCGGCGACGAGCGCGCGGACGACGTCCATGTCGGGCCCGTCGTGGTGGAGCGGGACGGGGACGGTCTCGATGCCGAACGACTCGCTGATCGCGAAGTGGCGGTCGTAACCGGGGCTCGGGGCGAGGAACTTCACGGCGGGCTCCTGGGACCAGGGCCGCTCGGAGTCCGGGGTGCCGTGGAGGAGCCCGAGGACGACGAGGTCGTGCATGATCTCGAGGCTCGCGTTGTTGCCGGCGAGGAGGTTGTCCACCGGGACGTTGAGGAGCTCCGCGAAGATGGCCCGCAGCTCCGGCAGCCCGGCGAGCCCGCCGTAGTTGCGGGTGTCGAGGCCGGTGCCGTCACGGTATGAGTCGCCCGGCAGGGCGAGGAGGGCGTTCGAGAGGTCGAGCTGCTCGGGGGCGGGCTTGCCGCGCGTGAGGTCGAGCGAGAGGCCCTTCGCGACGAGCTCCGCGTACGTCGCGGACAGGCGTTCGTGCTCGGCGGCGAGCTCGTCGGGCGTGAGGGCGTCGATCGCGGGCTGTGACGGCATCCTGGGGCAACCTCTCACCGGCGCTGGGCCGGACGTGTGCACGGACAGGCCGGTGGGCCTCCTCGAACCCTAGCGGCCCGGGCGCCGCCGGGCAGGGACCGACCGTCCGGCGGGAGGGGCGGCCGGTCCGGCGGCCGTCACTGGAGGATGGCGCGGGTGACCGCTGCCTGCTCGGTGAGGACGCCACCGATGACGCCCTGCGTCTCGTTGATCTGCTCGACGACGCCGCGGATCTCGGCGAGCGCACCGACGACGCGCTCCACCTGGTCCTGGATCCCGCGGACCTTCTGGTCGACCTCGGTGGTGGCGCGGGCGGTCTCGCTGGCGAGGTCCTTGACCTCCTTGGCGACGACCGCGAAGCCGCGACCGGACTCGCCGGCGCGGGCGGCCTCGATGGTGGCGTTGAGGGCGAGGAGGTTCGTCTGGCCGGCGATGCGCTGGATGACCTTGACGACCTCACCGATCTCGGCGCTCGACTCGCCGAGGCCGGTGACGGCCACCTGCGCCTCGTCGGCGAGGCGCTGTCCGTCGGTGGCCACACCTGTGGCGGCGAGGACGTTGCGCTCGACCTCGCCGATGGACGCGACGAGCTCGTCACCTGCGGTCCGGAGGCGGTCGGCGCTCTCGAAGCGCTCCATGGCCTGGCCGAGGAGGACCGCGGTGTTGCGCAGCGCGTCGCGTCGGCCTTCGGTGAGGGTGAGGCGGGTGGTGGCGAAGAAGTCCATGGTGCCCACGACGCGGCCGCCCACGACGATGGGCAGGCACACACCGGAGCGGACGCCTGCGCGGCCGGCGGCGGGGGCGCGGACGCAGTCGGTGACCTCCGCGAGGTCGGGGGCGAAGACGAGGTCGCGGGTGCTCCAGGCGCGGCCGGAGAGGCCGACGCCCTCGACGAACGTGGCGGCGCGCGTGACCTCGCGGAACTCCTCCCCGGCGCTGCCCGACTCCTGGCGGAAGTGCAGGGCGTTGTCGCTCGGGTCGACGGCCCAGTACGAGCCGTAGGCCCATCCGAAGCCGGTGCGGATGGTCACGAGGGCCTCGGCGAGGGCCTCCTCGCGGCTGTGCGCGGTCACCACGCCGCGCAGCACGGAGTTCACGGCGGCCATGTCCTCGGCGGCCTCGGCCTGGCGCTCGGCGACGGTGAGGCGCTCCATCGCCTGGGAGACGAGGGTGCCGATGCAGCGGAGCGCGTCGAGGCGCTGCGGGGACGGGTCGATGGTCTCGAGAGCGAAGAAGTCCATGGTGCCGGTGACGCGGCCCGACTCGATGACGGGGAAGCACACGCCGCTGCGGACCCCGGCGCGTCGCGCGGCAGGGGCACGGACGCAGTCGCGGACCTCGCCGAGGTCGGGGACGAAGACGAGGTCGCGGGCGCGCCACGCCCGCCCGGAGAGGCCGACGCCCTCCGCGAAGGAGGCGGAGAGCGTCACCTTCTGGAACTCGTCGTTGACCGTGCCGGAGTCCTGCACGAACCGCAGGACGGAGTCGCCGTCGGGGATGCGCCAGTAGGAGCCGTACGCCCACCCGAAGCTCTCACGGATGACCTCGAGTGTGCGTCGCAGGGCGTCCTGACCGGTCTTCGCGGCGGCGATCTCGGCGACGACGGCGGTCACCGCCTCGACGTCTGCTCGCGCCTCATCGACCTGGACCTGGTCGGCTCTCGCTCGGGTCGTGCTGCGACGCATGGGGTCTCCTCGGATGCCGTCGGCGCACGATGCGCCTCGTGTGATTGCTAGATCGGCTAGTGACCGGGGGTATGTAAATCCTCAACTGTGTGATCTGCGCCGCGCGGCGGAGATCACCCGGTGGCCTGCACCGCCCAGGACGGGCCCCTCACGCCCCGCCCGGGAGCGCGTCGTGCGCACACACCGTTGACCTGCGCTCTCGAACGGGAACTGTTGCGACCGCCCGTGCGTTGCACCCACCATGGACGATGATTGTCATAGACCCGACGGCCACCGTGCCGTCCCCGACTCCTTCACCGCCCCCCAGACCCTCGGGGCCGAGCCCGCTCCCGCAGCACCTCTCCCGGAGGTGACCGCGTGACGACCGAGTGGCTCCTCCTGCTCCTCGTGGTCCTCCTCATCGGCGCGAACGCCCTGTTCGTCGCAGCCGAGTTCGCCCTCGTCACCGTCGACCGGCCCCGTGTGGCCCGTGACGCAGAGGCCGGCGACAAGCGCGCGGTCTCCGTGCAGAAGGCCCTGCGCACCCTGTCGACCCAGCTCTCCGGCGCGCAGCTCGGGATCACCGTCACCAGCCTCGTCGTCGGCATGATCGCCGAGCCGTCCATCGCGGCCCTCCTCGGGGGGCCGATCAAGGCCACCGGTCTCCCCGAGGCCACCGCCGTCGGAGTCTCCCTCACAGCCGCGTTCCTCATCGCGACGATGACCCAGATGGTCTTCGGGGAGCTCGTCCCCAAGAACTGGGCCATCTCCGAGCCGTTGCGCGTCTCACGCGCCGTCGCCGGGGCCCAGCGCGGCTTCACCGCCGCCACGAAGCCCCTCATCAGCTTCCTCAACGGCTCGTCGAACGTCCTCGTGCGCGCCCTGGGCATCGAGCCCCGCGAGGAGCTCGCGTCGGCCCGGTCCGCCCAGGAGCTCGGGGCTCTCGCCACGCGCTCCGCGACGGAGGGCCTGCTCGACTCGGCGCTCGCCGTGCGTCTCGCCCACGCCGTGGAGTTCACGGAGCGCACCGCGGAGGACGTCATGACGCCCCGCACCCGGGTGCGGTTCCTGCCGTCCGACGCGTCGGTCGCGGAGGTGCTGCGGCTCACGGCATCCACCGGGCACGCGCGCTTCCCCGTGGAGGGCGAGTCCGTGGACGACGTCGTCGGGGTCGTCCACTTCAAGGACGCCCTCACCGTCCCGGTCGCCGAACGCGAGGGCCGCACCGTCGACGAGATCATGCACGAGGTGCGTGCCGTCCCCTCCGCGATGCCCCTGGACGCCGTGCTGCAGGAGCTGCGCAGCGGCCTGCAGCTCGCGGTGGTCGTCGACGAGTACGGCGGCACCGACGGCATCGTGTCGCTCGAGGACCTCGTCGAGGAGATCGTCGGCGAGATCGACGACGAGCAGGACCGCCCGAGCGCCAAGCCACGCCGGTTGCCCGACGGTGCGTGGTCGCTCCCGGGCCTGATGCGCCCGGACGAGGTCGGTGAGGCGACCGGTCTCGAGCTGCCGGAGGCGGAGGACGCCGCGACGCTCGGCGGGCTCGTCACGGAACGCCTCGAGCGGTTCCCCGAGCGGGGTGACACCGTGGACGTCGACGCGTGGGACACCACGAACCCTGACGAGGACGGGCTGCCCACCCCGGCGCTCGTGCGGCTCACCGTGACCCGCACGGACGGCCACCGCACCGCCCAGCTGCGCATGCGACGCCTCGACACCACGGAAGGGAGCTCCTCGTGAGCACCACGCTCGGACTGCTGGTCGGTGTCGCTCTCCTCCTCGGCAACGCCTTCTTCGTCGGTGCGGAGTTCGCGCTCATCTCGGCGCGCCGCACCCAGATCGAGCCCCGCGCCGCGAGCCGCGCCCCGGGAGCGCGGCTCGCGCTGCGCGCCATCGACAACGTGTCGCTCATGATGGCCGGTGCCCAGCTGGGCATCACCATGTGCTCCCTGGGGCTCGGTGCGGTGGCGGAGCCTGCGGTGGCGCACCTCATCGAGGTGCCCCTCGGTGCGGCCGGGGTGCCGGAGTCGCTGCTCCACCCGATCGCCCTGGTCATCGCCCTGACGTTCGTGGTGTTCCTGCACATGACGTTGGGCGAGATGGTGCCGAAGAACATCGCGATCGCGGGGCCGGAACGCTCGGCTCTCCTCCTCGGCCCGCCTCTGTACATCATCGTGCAGGTGCTCAAGCCGCTCATCGTCACCATCAACTGGATCGCCAACCACATCCTCCGGGCCCTCAAGGTGGATCCCAAGGACGAGGTGTCGTCGACGTTCACCGCGGACGAGGTGGCGGGCTTCATCGCGGAGTCCCGCCAGGAGGGCCTCCTCGACGAGGACGAGCACACGCTGCTCACGGGTGCTCTGACCATGAGCGACGAGGTGGTGCGTTCGGTGATGGTCCCGGTGGACGACGTCGTGTCGCTGCAGTTCGGGGCCACGTACGCGGACGCGGAGGCGGCGTGCGTGCGCACCGGGTTCTCCCGCTTCCCGGTGAAGGACCACGGGGGCGGGTTCGCGGGGTACGTGCACCTCAAGGACCTCCTGGCGCACGACGACCCGCCGCACGCCGAGGTCCCCGAGCGCCTCATCAGGCCGCTCGTGTGCGTCGACGCCGAGGACGCCCTCGACACTGCGCTCGCCACCATGCAGCTCCACGGCAACCACGTGGCCCTCGTCACCGACGGCGACGACGTGGTGGGAGCAGCGATGCTCGAGGACGTCGTCGAACGCCTCGTCGGCGAGATCGCCGACGCCGCCCAGCTGGCTCACGCGGAGGAGCCGGTGCGGTGAGCATGGCCGCCCCGCATCCCTCGTCGCGTCCTGGAGTCCTGTGCCAGCGCGACGAGGGATGTGGATTCCACCGGCGGTTGATCTGGGTGCGTCGGGCCACGGATCGCGTCATCCGATCGTAAGGGGCAGGTCGCAGACCAGCGGCCGGTTCGCGACGAAGCGAAAGGCCGAGACCGGTCTCAGCCGTCCAAATTTGTGCGCCGGATTTCGGGACACGAACGAGCACCTACCCTTGCGGAACATTCAGGCGGCTATGATGTCTTCGTTCGTAGCCTGAAAGCTGGGGGAAGACCCAGTTCAGGCCTGGGGCGTCCTAGAGGTTGTGGTGGCACTGCTGCTTCTCGGCGTCGTTCGCCTACTGAGTGACTGGTCAATGACCGATAGCGAAGATGACGACGGCGATGAGGACAGGAGGTTCATCATGAAGGCAAACATGCTGAAGAAGTTGCATGACAAGGTGACCGCTTGGCGGTCACAGTGGTCCGGACGCAAGTTCTGGCAGTACGCGATGGAATCCATGTGGGCTTACGGCGCTGGTGTAATGGCAGCACACCCCCTTCCTTGAGGCTGCGAACAAGCGGAGGCTCCGGCATTATGCCGGAGCCTCCGAATTTGTTCCGCGCCGATCGTCGCACTCTCCAACGAGCATGACCAGATACGGGACGGCGGTGGGCTAGGCAAATCCTGCGCTCCGCCGACTACTAACTCGTGCACACAAGAGCTTTTCGAATGTCGGCGCACTCGCTCCTTCACGTACGCATGTCGCAACACCTGATCACCAGCGGGCCTTCACCACCGCCGCGGACGACCGCTTCAGCGCCAGCGCCGCAACCGTGCCCTCTCCGGATGAATTCCATCCCTCGAAGGGAGGAAATGATCTGAAAAACGCCGCAAGTTTACACGGAATCTCATGGGCTCGATGGCCTGCCGCTCGACAAACCCAGAGCTTCTGTCGCCTCGTTAACGAGATCTCGAGGTTCAGCGCTGCTGACATCGCTGGCGTGTTTTGCGGCGTCCCGGTGCGAGAATCTCGACAGGAGGTTCTTAACCAGAACTGCATTCCCTACCTGCACCCGCGCATCAAGCCGTACTTCGTCGTCAGAGTTTGCGTAGAACGGAGCCAATGCTCTCAGCGATAGCGCGACGTCCTCCGCGGTGTCCGCCTCGCGGAAATGTCGACTTGACTCGCGGAGCAGGAGCGCTCCGAATGCGCCGATCACGACGGCTACGGAAGCGCGAAGAACGCCTCCCCCAACCGATATCTCGAAGTTGTTAGCGATTGCCTCCCTAACAATAAAGTAGCCGATAGCCCCGGCAAAAACAAACGCAGCCGCTGCGCCGAATCGAATCCATTGCGCAGCCCGGCGCTCGCGCTTGGCTCGGCCGTACCAGTCAGTCGCGCTCAGATCACCCGCAGCGTGCTCCGCGAGCACCTCGCCCGCCTTCGTCACCGCTGCAAGCGTCGCAATGTTCTCGAGTGCCTCGGCGTCGTGCGCAGCATCGGTCTTCCTACGCTCCTGCTTCCAGTCCTCGAGCGATTCATTCCATGCCGACCGCATAGCGGTTTCGGCCGATGCACTGACCTCGTTGATCACCTCCCGTTGAGCCTGGATCTCGCCTCGCAGCTCGGCCACCTTCCCGGAGATCGTGTGCAGTTCGTCCAAGCGCTGCTGGAGAGACCCTTCGGTATCCCGCACGCGCTCTTCAAGCTGTCCAAGTAGCGCAGTTCGGGCCTCAACTTCTTGATCGAGCTGATGGACATATGCGGCCTTCAGGTCTCGCGGCGGTGGAAGAGGAAGGCCACGCAGTGCTTGCTCCAGAACCTGGAACGCGTGACCGACATGCCGCCGGTTCGCAACAAACTGCCGGAACTGAGCCGTCTCGATAGGCAACTGGTTCAATGCCTCGCTGAGGTAGTCGAGCGAGCTGAGGTAGAGCGTAGGCTGTTGAGTGACCTTGGTCTTGAGGGCCTCGTCGAGCCACTCGATAATGTCCGCTCGGGCTTGCTCAGATGCGGCGTCGTCGTAGCGGGCGGCGTTGAGGGACTCTCGCTTCAGCCTCAGCGTGTCCCAGACTGCATGCTTGCGGTACCGCTCATATCCTGTTGCCATCAATCGTGACACCTCGCTTTCATTGCGCACTGCCCTCATGTTGTCTTGAGCCACCGACGTTATTGACATGACCGAGTGCAAGACGGCCGTCTCGGCGCCTACTCGTCCAAGCTTCGCAGCACTGCATGTTGTCATCCGCGTTCCACCAAGAGATGCACTACGGACTCCTCAACACACCCGAGGCTCGCCCGGCAATGATATGTCTACAACTTGATTGCTTTCGTCTCGCGACACAACGAACCGCATCGACGGGCCGTCGTCGCGCCCTCTTAGCCGTGGCTACCTTGAAGCATCGCGCGCTCCTCGTTGGCCTCGGAATCTCACCATGGTTGCCCGCCTGTGCTGACGCGTGGCGGCTTCAGCCGCGGCGGTCAGGCGTCTCGGACACCGCACGCGACGCGGGCCCGGCCCTCGCGGTCGCCGTCGCGGTCCCGCCTGCCGCGTCGTCATCCCCCGCCGCAGCCGCTGGGGCCGTAGCTCGGGCGACGGCGGACGTGCGCATCTGCGAGTTCTCCGCGACGCGCGTAGGCAGGACGGCCACGAGCAGGAGAACGACGCGGGCAGCGCGACCGCACGTTCGGCTGCGACCGCCGCACCACGCTCACGGTCGTCGCGCACCGTCACGCGAAGCACAGCGCCGAGGTGATAGGGCCAGTGAGGAGCCCGCGGACGGTCTCGCTCTTGAGGACCGTCGGGCTGCGTTCCCGCCCTGCTCTCGCGGCCGGTCAGGACGCGGGGAGAGACATAGATCGGGACGAGAAGAAGCGGCTCCAGGAGCGCATTGGCGAGCACCTGGAGGTATCCGGCGCACGCCTCACGGACGAAGAGGCGTTGCAATTGACCGACCCCGTGAGAAATTTCGACGGCTACCGGGCAGACCGAGCCGCGGACCAGCAACTACGCCAGCAGGAACTCCGGTGGGAAGTGCAGACGCGAGGTGGCCGTCACGCAAACGTTTCCCGACGATCTCGGCATCAGGACGGACTCGTCGCATACGGACGACGACGGCCAGAGCGGAGGGTCGAGCACCTCGACTAACGACGCACGTGACATCTTGAACTGGCTCCGCAAACTCCGCTAGGCCGCTGTCGGAGCGAGGGGCGAGACTGAGCCCATGCCTCGCCGACAGCACCTCCCCCACGACCTCACGCCCAGCCAGGTCACCGCGCTGCAGGACGCTCTGCTCGCCAACGCCGACCGTCTGCTCCAAGCGGCGGTGGCGATGCTTGAGGGCGACAGTGCACCGCTGGCGCGGTCGCTGGCGATCCTCGGCATGGAGGAGTCGGGTAAGGCGATCGCACTACACGAGCGCCGCGTCCGCATGGCCTACGCGACCGAGGGCGAGCCCTTCATCGATGAGCGGCTCGAGAAGGTCTGGGGCAACCACGGCCTGAAACTCGAGGCGGTGCATCGCTTCCTGGTGGCAGAGGAGTATTGGTTCGGCGTGGAGCCGTCTGATCCCGAAGAGAACGCTCGCGTCCTCGGCGCGATCGAAGAGTGGCAACGCGACCACAATCAGCTAAAGCAGCGGGGATTCTACGTTGACGTCTCGCCGGAGGGCGATCCAGTCACGCCTAAGGACGTGGCTGACGTCGACGCCGTGCGCGAGGTAGTCGGCCATGTCCATCAGATCGGATGGCAGCTGCGCCTCGGCGAGCACATCGAGGGCGAGCGCCGGTTGGGGATCGAACGCGACGTCCCGGCCGCAACTGAGGAACAAGTCGAGAACATGCGGCGGGTCGTGCGCAACCTCGACCCCGTAACAGCCGAGCGGATAGTCGCGTCCATCCGCGAAGGGACGAAGGGCAAGAAGCTCAGCAACGCGGCGTACGCGTTTGCGCTGCCGGAGAACCCCTTCGAGACCGTAGGCAAACCCGGGCATGAAGCCGAGGACCGGGAACTCCGCGCCCTGAAGGGGCAGGTCGATAGCGACGTGCGCACCGGCTCAGAGGAGACGCGCTGAAACCTATTCTTCGGACACCGGATGAACAGGTTCTCGGTGAGGTTGCAGCCGAGCGCGGTCTGTCAAGAGCACACATTGTCCTCTCCCACCTCCCGAGCATCAGATGCGGTAGGCGAGCCGAGATCGTCGTCGTGGTCCTCGACCACGCGCACGCGCTCGATTCGACCGACTGTAGAGAGCGAGTGAGTCGTGTCGATCACCTAGCCCGCAGAGCACCCACCGAAATCATCACAAAATGCACGCGCCGTACACCGGTCTACCTGTACGAGTTCGCCTTGCGGCTAGCTGCAATCCTCGAGGCCATCCCGTCCCGCCCGCCGTGAACGCGCCCGCCACCTGATCATCCCGCAGCCGACGCGGGCCCGGCCCTCGCGGTCGCCGTCGCGCTCCGGCCCGCCGGGGCGGGTGCGGTCGTCGTGATCGTGTAGATGCCGTCGCCCTCGGCGACGCACGCGGTGACCGTCGCCCTGTTGCGCTGCGCCACCTCGGTCGCCCGGCCGCACGGGTCGCCGCTCGCGTGCATGTCCGCTCCGGCGGCTCCGAGGGCGGCGAGGTCCGCGGCCGCCTGCGCCGCCCCGCGAGCGCTCGCGGACCCGGCGAGGAGCGCGACCGCGCCGGCGAGGACCACGAGGACGCACACGACGGCGAGCATGAGCACCGTGCCGCTCCCCCGGTCGTCCCGCACCCACCCGGTCACGGGACGCCCTCGGCCGCGACGGCGGACTCCAGCCACGCGCTCGACTCCGCCGATGCCGTGAACCCACCCAGCCACCCACCCGCGACCGGCGTCGCCACGGTCACGGTGACCCACGGGTCCGCCCTCGATACCGACACCGAGGCCTCGGCACCGCCGACGTGCGTGGCGACGGCGACCACCTGTGCGTCGTCCTCCCCGGCCGCGGCCGCCCGGGCCGCAGCCCGGGCGGCGTCCGACGTGCGCATCTGCGTGATGCCCGCGACGCACGTGAGCAGGACGGCCACGAGCACGAGGACGACCGCGGGCAGCGCGACCGCGAGCTCGGCCGTGACCGCGCCCCGCTCACGGTCGTCGCGCACGGTCACGCGACGCTCAGCGCCGAGGTGATGAGGCTCGTGAGGAGCCCGCGGACGGTCTCGCTCTTGAGGACCGTGATGAGGAGCCCCGCGAAGCCCACGGCGGCGATGGTCGCGATCGCGTACTCGGCGGTCGCGAGGCCCGCGTCGGGGCGCTCCCGGATCTCCTCGACGCGGGTCCGGATGGTGCGGGTGAGGGCTTTCATGGCTGGTCCTTCCACTGGGTGTCGGGCCACGCCCGGCGTGCCGGTGCGCGTCCCCCGCACCAGGTCGGTGCGGTGCGTCGAGACTGGCCCGTGCGCCCCCGCCGCCGACGCCGCCCACCGGGCCGGTGTGGACCGTCGGACGGCGCCCGAGACTGTGGGCGACCAGCCGCGGGACCCGTCACCGCGTCCCGCACCGTCACCGAGAGCCGTCATCCCCCGAGGACCCCGCTGCCGAGGGCGAGGAGCACGGGCACGAGCCCCACGAGGACGAAGGCCGGCAGGAAGCACGCCCCGAGGGGGAGGACGAGCCGCACCGCCAGCCGCGCCGCTGCCGTCCGGGAGCGGGCCCGGGCGTCCTGCGCGACCTGTGCCGCCGCGAGCCGCAGCGCGTCCCGGGGCGCGGCGCCGTGCGTCCACGCCGTCCGCAGGGCGTCGGCGACGGGCCGGAACCGTGCGGGGGCGGCCGACCACGCCGTGTCCCAGTCCGTCCCGAGCAGCAGGGCAGACCCCACGCCCCGCAGCGCCGCCCCGTCCGGCCCGCCGAGCGCATCCCCCGCGCAGGCGACCGACCTCGGCAGGGCGGCCCCGGCCCCGATCGCGGCGGCGAGGAGGTCGACGACGACCGTGAGTTCCACCGCGGACTCCCCCGCAGCGCCACCCTGCCCGCCCCGCACCCGCCGCGACCGCGCACCACGTCCCACCCCGACGCGCGACGCCCGCGACCGCCCGGCGGACCACGGCGCGCAGCCGACACCGACGAGCACCGCGACCACCACCCCCGCCACGACCGGCGTCATCCCGGCGCCCCCGCCCGCCGCGCGCCGTCGACCAGTCGACGCGTCCACGCGCGCCCCACGGCGAGGAGCACCAGACCGAGGACGGGGCCCACCGCCCCGGGCCCGCCTGCGAGGACCAGGCCCAGCGGATCCGCACCGAGCGCCATGCCGAGCACGACGCCCACCGCGGGCAACCACAGGAGGATGCGTGCCGTCGTCCGTGGACCGGCGAGCGCAGCGTCCCGCTCCGCCGAGGCCTCGGCGGCCGCCACGAGCGTCGCGACCACGGACTCGAGGACGGTGGCGAGGGGTGCCCCGACGTCGGCGGCGAGCCGGCACGCGGCGACGACGGCCGCGGCCTGGGACCGGGCTGCGTCGCTCGGTGCGGCCTCCGCGCCCGTGAGGCGGGCGAGGAGACCTCGCAGGCCGGGAGGGTGTGCGGTGCCGATGCGTCGGGCGAGGCTGTCGGTGTCGGGGATGCCGTCGGGCCCGACGAGCACCCCGTCGACGCCCTGCCACGCGGTGACGGGCGGCAACCCGCCGCGGAGCAGCGCGGCCACGTGGGTGACGATCACCTCCGCGGGCGGCGGGCCGTCGGCGGCGTCGTCACGATGGAGGTCGGTGCGCACCCGGTGCAGGACGGCGCGGAGCCGGTCACCGCGCGTGGCGCGGCCGGCGACGTGGTGCCACGGCCTGCCGGGCGGGCGGGACGCGGCGACCACCCCGAGGGCGACGAGCGCCCCGGTACCGAGCGCCGCGCTCACGCTGCGAACCCCAGCCGGTGGGCGAGCCCGGACCACTCGTCGTGCTCCTGCGGGGCGCCCACCCCGTTCCAGGTGAGGGCCGGCCGGACCACGAACCGGTCGCCCGCACCCCGACGGACCACGGCGATCTCGCCGACGAACCGCCGCCGGGTGCCGTCGGCGGCGACCTCGCGGCGCAGGTGGACCACGGCGTCGAGCGCCGAGAGGGCCTGCGCGGCGAGGCTCTCCCGGGTCATGCCCGCGAGCGCGCCGAGCGCCTCGAGGCGGGCGGGGACGTCGGCGGCGGTGTTGGCGTGGAGGGTGGCGCACCCGCCGGAGTGCCCGGTGTTCAGTGCGGTGAGGACGTCGCGGACCTCGGGCCCGCGGCACTCGCCGAGGACGATGCGGTCGGGGCGCATGCGCAGGGCGTTGCGGACGAGGTCGCTCAGGGTGACGGTGCCGCTGCCCTCGACGTTGGCGTGGCGTGCGGCGAGGGCCACGACGTGCGGGTGGTGCGGGGTGAGCTCGTGGGCTTCCTCGATGGTGACGATGCGCTCAGCGGGGTCGACGAGGGACAGGAGCGTGGCGAGGAGGGTGGTCTTCCCGGTGCCGGTGGCGCCGGTGACGAGGAAGCTGGCGCGTTCGTCGACGAGGGCGCGCAGGACGGGTTCCCAGGTGGGCGGGATCATCCAGCGGGTCACGAGGTCGTCGAGGGTGAAGGCGCGGGCGCGGACGGTGCGCAGGGAGATCACGGCACCGGTGGCGCACAGGGGTGCGAGGAGGGCGTGGAGGCGGGTGCCGTCGGCGAGGCGGGCGTCGACCGTGGGGCTGGCGTCGTCGAGGCGTTGCCCGCCCGCGGCGGCGAGGCGGACGGCGAGCTCGCGGACCGCGCCGGGCGTCCCGAGGTCGAGGTCGGTGCGTTCGAGGCCGCGCCCGCGGTCCACCCAGACGTCGTGGGGTGAGTTCACGAGGACGTCGGTGACGTCGGGGTCGTCGAGGAGGTGCTGGAGGGGGCCTGCGCCGAGGAGCTCGGCGCGCACCTCGCGGACCATCTCCTCGAGGGCGAGGGTGCCGAGGACGACGCCGCTGGCGCGCAGAGCCGTGACGACGTCGTCGGGGGTGGGACGACCGCCGGTGCGCGCGAGGTGGGCGCGGACGGTGCGCAGGAGGTCGTCGTTCACGGGGCCACCGGGGCGCGTGCGGCGAAGGCGCGCGCGTGGGTGAGGAGCGCGACGGCGGTGCGACGCAGGTCGCCGCCGGCCCCGCGGCGGGCCCGCACGGGTGGTCCCTCGCCGCGCTCGACGGCACCGGGGAGGGCCCGGTCGCGCCGGACCTCGCCCCAGAGCGGGAGGCCGGTGGCGTCGGCGACGTCGTGGGCACCGAGCCTGCCGGGTGCGGGTCCGCGGACCACGAGGCCCGCGGGTGTGGCCCCCAGGGCGTCGCGCAGGGCGACGGCCCCGGCGACGGAGGTGAGGTCGCAGCGGGCGACGACGACCACGGCGGTGCAGCGGTCGGCCCACGCGGCGAGGTCGGGTGCCCGCAGGTCGTGGACGACGACGTCGCCGGTGCGCTGCAGGGCTCGCAGGACGTCCGTGGGGACGTCGGGGGTAAGGGCCCAGGGTCGGGTGCGGTCGGCGCTGAGCACGCGGACCCCGTGCCAGGCGGGGAGCAGGGGGACGACGTCCTCGGCGGAGACCTCGCCGCGCGCGGCGTGGAGGTCCGGCCACCGCAGGCCGGGGTCGTCCTCGATGCCGAGGAGGACGTCGAGCCCGCCACCCCGGGCGTCGCCGTCGACGAGCAGCGCACGATCGTCGGCCCGGGCGGCGACACGCGCGAGAGCGGCCGCGAGCACGGACGCGCCCGCCCCACCGCACGCACCGACCACGCCCAGGTGCGGGCCGCTCCGCGCCGCGCCCTCGGGCGCGGTCCGCCCACGCCCGGTGCCGTCGCGCCACTGTCCTCGTCCGCGTCTCTCGTCCACCCGGTCAGGCTGCCGACGGAGCCCGGTGACGCGTGCCCGAGGACACGCTCCTGTGCACCGCGCGCAGCACGCCCCGCCTGTGGGGGACGACGAACCTCCCACCACCACGACGACCACGACCGATAGGCTCACCCCGTGACCCTCGACACCGAGAACCCCGCCCACGGGTCGCGGCCCACCGCCGCGTTCTTCGACCTCGACAAGACGATCATCGCGACCTCGTCCGCCGCCGCCTTCTCCAAGCCGTTCTACGCCGGCGGCCTCCTCACCAGGGCCAGCGTGCTGCGCAGCGCCTACGCCCACTTCCTCTACATGGTGGGCAACGCCGACGAGGACCAGACCGAACGCATGCGCGCCCACCTGTCGAACATGGTCGCCGGGTGGCCCGTGGACCAGGTGTCCACCATCGTCGCCGAGACCCTCCACGAGTACATCGACCCGTACGTGTACGCCGAGGCCGTGGACCTCATCGCGTCCCACCACGCCGCGGGCCGCGACGTCGTCATCGTGTCCGCGTCGGGCGTCGAGCTCGTCGAACCCATCGCCGCGGTCCTCGGCGCGGACCACTCCATCGCGTCCCGCATGCAGGTCGAGGACGGCCGGTACACCGGCCACATGGACTTCTACGCGTACGGCCCGCACAAGGCCACCGCCATCCTCGAGCTCGCCGAGGAGCGCGGTTACGACCTCGCCGGGTCCTACGCGTACTCCGACTCCATCACCGACGCCCCCATGCTCGAGGTCGTCGGCCACGGGTTCGCCGTCAACCCGGACCGCACCATGCGCCGCGCCGCCGCCGAGAAGGGCTGGGGCGTCCTCACCTTCGAGCGTCCCGTGACCCTCCGACGAGGCCTGTCACCCCGCGCGTCGGTCCTGACCAGCGTCGCCGCCGTCGCGGTGGGCGTCGCCGCCGTCCTCACCGTCCGCGCCCTGCGCCGCAGCTCCCGGGCAGCCTGACGAATCACCCCGATGCACCCCTTCCCACGGGGCCGGGACAGGAGTAGAAAGGGAAGCACAACAGCACACAGGGCGAGCGGAACCCACGCGCGAACCATCCACGCATAGGACGCGCTGACCGGGCTGGTCCCGTAGCAGCGACGACGTTGCACGCTTGATAACCCCGCCCCGCTGACCTTCACGGCGTCTCCCCCGGGGGCGCCGTTAAGGTGTGTCCATGAACTCCGCACCGAGCGTGTCGTCGTCCATCACGGTCCGCCTCGAGGTGCAGGCCCGCCCCACGGCGGTGAGCGAGCTGACCACGGCCATCGAGCAGACCGGTGGCATCGTCACCGCCCTCGACGTCACCGCCTCCGGCAACGAGCGCATCCGCGTGGACCTCACCTGCGCGACCCGCGGCGACGAGCACGCCGGGACCATCGTCGACGCCCTGCGCGCGCTGCCCGGCGTCGACGTCGGCCCCGTGAGCGACCGGACGTTCCTCCTGCACCTCGGCGGGAAGCTCCAGATCGAGTCGAAGGTCCCCATCCGCAACCGCGACGACCTGTCGATGATCTACACCCCGGGCGTCGCGCGCGTCTGCCAGGCCATCGCCGCCAACCCCGACGACGCCCGCCGCCTCACCATCAAGCGCAACACCATCGCCGTCGTCACCGACGGCACCGCCGTCCTCGGCCTCGGGGACATCGGCCCCCTCGCGTCCCTGCCGGTCATGGAGGGCAAGGCCGCGCTCTTCAAGCGGTTCGCCGACATCGACGCCTTCCCCATCGCCCTCGACACCACGGACGTCGACGAGATCGTCGCCGCCGTCAAGGCCATCGCCCCCGTGTTCGCCGGGATCAACCTCGAGGACATCTCCGCGCCCCGCTGCTTCGAGGTCGAGCGCCGCCTGCGCGCCGAGCTGGACATCCCCGTGTTCCACGACGACCAGCACGGCACCGCCATCGTGGCGCTCGCCGCCCTCACGAACGCCCTCAAGGTCGTCGGCAAGGACATCGGCACCGTGCGCATCGTCCTGTCCGGGGCGGGCGCGGCCGGGACGGCCGTCCTCAAGCTGCTGCTCGCCGCCGGGGCCCACGACGTCGTGGTCGCCGACATCGCGGGCGTCGTGAGCGTCGACCGCGAGGGCCTGGACCCGTCGCTGCGGTGGATCGCGGAGCACACCAACCCGCGCGGGCTCACCGGCACCCTCAAGGACGCCGTCGTCGGCGCGGACGTCTTCATCGGCGTCTCCGCCCCCGACGTCATCACCGGCGACGACGTGGCCCGCATGGGCGACGACGCCATCGTCTTCGCGATGGCCAACCCCCGGCCCGAGGTCGACCCCGTGGAGGCCGCGAAGCACGCCGCGATCGTCGGCACCGGGCGCAGCGACTTCGCCAACCAGATCAACAACGTCCTCGCGTTCCCCGGGGTGTTCCGCGGGCTCCTCGACGCCCAGTCCCACGAGGTCACGGACACGCTGCTCCTCGCCGCCGCGCACGCCCTCGCCTCGGCCGTCCACGAGGACGAGCTCAACCCGACGTACATCATCCCGTCGGTGTTCAACCCCCAGGTGACCACCCTCGTCGCCGCGGCCGTCGAGGCCGCCGCACGCGAGGAGGCGGGGAAGCCCGCCGACGACACGCCCTGAGGCCCGGGGAACGCACCGGCGACCAGCTCGCCCGTGCGGTGGCGGCCGGACCCGGCACCGTCGAGGATCGGACCATGATCGCCAGACTCGAGTCCCTCGTCCTCGACGCCGCGGACACCGAGGCCCTCGCCCGCTTCTACGAGCAGCTCCTCGGCTTCGAGCGCGTCCGGCAGGACGGGGCCTGGATCGACCTCGACTCCGGTCAGGGGTGGACGCTGTCCTTCCAGCACGCACCCGACCACCGGCCCCCACGCTGGCACGACCCCGACCGTCCGCAGCAGTCGCACCTGGACCTGCGCGTCGACGACATCGACGCCGCCGAGGCGCAGGTGCTCGCGCTCGGCGCCGCTGCCCTCCCCAAGGACCCGAGCGACGCCGACGCCAGGTTCCGCATCTACGCGGACCCGGCGGGCCACCCCTTCTGCCTCGTCTGGGACGCCGACCAGGCGCAGGGCTGACGCCGCCCGGTCAGCGCCAGGCGGCGCGCTGGTACTGGGGCGGCCACGGGGCGTCCGAGCGGTCCACCCCGAGCGCGTGGGCCGCGCGCAGCGGCCACATCGGGTCGCGCAGCGCCTCACGGCCCAGCATCACGGCGTCGGCCGCACCGTCGGCGAGGACCTGCTCCGCCTGCTGCGGGTCGGTGATGAGACCGACCGCGCTCACCGGGAGGCCCGACACCTCGCGCACGTCCCGCGCCATGGACACCTGGTAGCCGGGCCCGACGGTGATCTCCGCGGGCGCGGCGCCACCGGAGGAGACGTCGACGAGGTCGACGCCGTGCTCACCGAGCACCTTGGCCACCTGGGCGACGTCGTCCACCCGGAGGCCGTCCTCGCGCCAGTCCGTCGCGGACACGCGCACGAAGAGGGGCCTGTCGGCGGGCCACACCGCGCGCACGGCGTCGACGGTCTCCACGAGCAGGCGGGACCGGTTCTCCAGGGAGCCGCCGTACTCGTCCGTGCGCGTGTTGGCGAGCGGCGTGAGGAACTGGTGGAGCAGGTATCCGTGGGCGGCGTGCACCTCGACCACGTCGAAACCCGCCTCCAGCGCACGCACCGCCGCGTCCGCGAACTGCTGCGGCACAGCGCGCACCTCGTCGAGGGTCATCTCCCGGGGCTCCGCGTACCCGGGGAACGCCACGTCCGACGGGCCGACCGTGGCCCACCCTCCCTGGACCTCCGGGACGGTGCCCTGGTACGGCTCCCACGGACGGAACGTCGACGCCTTGCGGCCCGCGTGCGCCAGCTGGGTGCCGATGCGGGCGCCCTGCCCGTGGACGAAGTCCACGATGCGCGCCCACGCCCGCGTCTGCTCGTCCGACCACAGACCCGCGTCCTGCGGCGAGATGCGCCCCTCCGGGACCACCGCGGCCGCCTCCGTGAGGAGCAGCCCGAACCCGCCCTGGGCGCGTGCCCCGAGGTTCACGAGGTGCCAGTCGCCCGGGACGCCGTCGACCGCCGAGTACTGGCACATCGGTGCGAGCCAGACGCGGTTGGGGATCGTCAGACCACGGAGCGTCATCGGGGAGAGGAGCAGGGGTGTCGTCATGCCCGGGACAACGCCCGGCCGCCACGGACCATTCCGGCCGTTGGTCCCAGGACCACGCCCGACGCCGGGAGGATGCTGGGTCCGTGCTCACGATCCCCGAGGCTCTCGCCGTCCAGCAGCAGACCGCCGTCGCCAAGGTGCGCTCGACCCGACGCCCCGTGGCGTACACGGTCCAGTCGATGCTCGCCGGCGCCTACATCGGCATCGCCGTGGTGCTCATGGTGAGCGCCGCCGGCCCTTTCCTCGCCGCCGGCTCCCCCGCCGCGAGGCTCGTCTCCGGGCTCGTGTTCGGCATCGCGCTGACGCTCGTCGTCATCGCCGGTGGTGAGCTCGTCACGTCGAACATGATGACGCTCACCCAGGGCGCGCTCGCCCGACGCATCGGGTGGGGCCAGGCCGGCGGCACCATGCTCTTCTGCTTCGCCGGGAACCTCCTCGGGGCCTTCGCGTTCGCCGGCGTCGTGCACCTCTCCGGGGTGGTCGCGCCCGCGACGCCCGGCGGCGCCATGATCGCGTCGCTGCTCGAGGCCAAGGGTGGCGAGTCCTCCACCGCCCTGTTCTTCCGGGCGATCCTCTGCAACGTCCTCGTCTGCCTCGCCGTGTGGTCCGCCGTGCGCCTCACGTCCGAGGGCGCGCGCCTCGTCGTGATCTTCTGGTGCCTCCTCGCGTTCATCACCTCCGGCTTCGAGCACGTCGTCGCGAACATGACGACCTTCGGGCTCGGGGTCATCGGGGGCCTCCCCGAGACGTCGTGGGCGGAGCTCGGCCGGAACATGCTCGTCGTCGGACTGGGGAACCTCGTCGGCGGGGCCGTCGTCGTCGGGCTCGGCTACGCCGTGGTCGCCGGACCGCTCCGCGCCGCGACCTCGACCGCGGGCACGACACCCGACGCAGCACCCGCGCCGGCGGAGCCCGCGCCCGCAGCGGCGCCCGCGCCCGTCACCGCCGGCTGACTTTCTTCGGCGCGCCGCCCGCACTCGGCGGGGAAGGACCGAAACGTTTCACCCGTGGCTCGGGGCCCGACGGCGCTGGTAGACCATCAGGGCAGGCACACCGACGTGCCGGAGGACCCACCACGAGGAGCCCACCACCATGCAGGCCAGACACCGCTTCACCGGCTTCGCGGCAGCCCTCGCCGCCGCGGCCCTGCTCGTCCCGCTCGCCGGCACCGCCCAGGCCGCGGACGACGGCATCCACGTCGACGACGGCCGCCTCTACGAGGCCGACGGGACCGAGCTCGTCCTTCGTGGCGTCAACCACGCCCACACCTGGTACACCCACCAGACGCAGTCCTTCGCGGACATCTCCGCCCTCGGCGCCAACTCCGTGCGCACCGTCCTGTCCAGCGGCGACCGCTGGGAGCGCAACGACACCGCCGACGTCGCGAACGTCATCCAGCTCGCCAAGGACGCCGACCTCATCTCCGTCCTCGAGGTCCACGACACCACGGGCTACGGCGACCAGGAGGGCGCCGCGACCCTCGACCAGGCCGTCGACTACTGGATCTCCGTCCAGGACGCCCTCGAGGGCCAGGAGGACTACGTGCTGCTGAACATCGGCAACGAGCCCATCGGCAACGACGCCGCCGCGGTGGCCGGGTGGGCCGACGCGACCTCCGACGCCATCGTCCGTCTGCGCGACGCCGGGTTCGAGCACACCATCGTCGTCGACGCCCCCAACTGGGGTCAGGACTGGTCCGGCACCATGCGCCGCGACGCCGCCGAGGTCTACGCAGCGGACCCGCAGGGCGACACCGTCTTCTCCGTCCACATGTACGGCGTGTACGCCCAGGGCTCGACGGTGACGTCATACCTCGAGGACTTCCGCGCCCAGGGCCTGCCCATCATGGTCGGGGAGTTCGGGGACTACCACTCCGACGGCGACGTCGACGAGGACACCATCCTCGCCGAGGCCCGCCGCCTCGGCATCGGCTACCTCGGGTGGTCCTGGTCCGGCAACGGTGGTGGTGTCGAGTACCTCGACCTCGCCGTCGGGTTCGACCCCGAGAACCTCAGCCCGTGGGGCGAGCGCCTGTTCAACGGCCCCGACGGCATCGCCGAGACCTCCGAGACCGCGGCGATCTTCGGGGGCGGCAGCGACCCGGACCCCACCCCGGACCCCACGGACGAGCCGACCGACCCGGAGCCGACGCCCGACCCCACCGACGAGCCGACCGACCCCGAGCCCACCGACCCGCCCACGGACGAGTGCACCGCGACGTTCGCGACGCTCGGCTCCTGGGGCAACGGGTTCCAGAGCGAGGTGCGCGTCACCGCCGGTGACGACGCCCTCACCGGCTGGACCGTGACCTGGACCCTGCCGTCCGGCACCTCCGTCTCCCACGCCTGGGGCGGACAGGCCACGACGTCCGGCTCGACCGTCACCGTGACCAACGAGGCCTGGAACGGCTCCGTCGCTCCCGGCGGCACGGCCACCGTCGGCTTCATCGGCTCCGGCGCGGCGCCCGCGTCGGCCCCCGCGGTGAGCTGCTCCGCCCGCTGATCCCGTGCCTGCCGCCCGAGTCCGGTCCGGGCGGCAGGCACGTCCCAGACCCGCCGAGGCCGTCTCCACCCCTGTGAGGCGGCCTCGGCGCTCCCCTGCCCGTGGTCACGTCCGGCGTGCGCGCCGGTGCCCCCGATAGACTCGCACCAGGGGCAAACGTCCCTTTCGCACCAGAGTCGATGCGCCGGAGGTAGCTGTGCCAGAGGACAAGCAGTCCCAGGGTCTCGAGAACCTGCTCCACGAGAAGCGGGCCTTCCCGCCCAGCCCGGAGTTCGCGGCACAGGCCAACGCGTCCGCCGACCTCTACGACACCGCCGCCACGGACCGGGTCGCCTTCTGGGCCGACCAGGCCCGCGAGCTCGTCACCTGGAAGACCCCGTTCACCGAGACCCTCGACTGGTCCGGTGCCCCCGTCGCCCGCTGGTTCGCCGACGGGACCCTCAACGCCGCCTACAACGCCGTCGACCGGCACGTCGCCGCCGGGCACGGCGACCGCGTCGCCATCCACTTCGAGGGCGAGCCCGGGGACACCCGCACCATCACCTACTCCGACCTCCTGCGCGAGGTCTCCCGCGCCGCCAACGCCCTGGCCGCCCTCGGCGTCGAGGCGGGCGACCGCGTCGTGATCTACATGCCGCTCCTCGTCGAGTCCGTCGTCGCCATGCTCGCGTGCGCGCGCATCGGCGCCCCCCACTCCGTCGTCTTCGGCGGGTTCTCCGCCGACGCGCTGCGCAGCCGCATCGCCGACGCCGACGCGAAGGTGGTGATCACCGCCGACGGTGGGTACCGCAAGGGTGCCGCGTCCGCGCTCAAGCCCGCCGTCGACGAGGCGATCGCCGAGCGGGAGGGGCAGCCCGCCACGAGCGTCGAGCACGTCCTCGTCGTGCGGCGCACCGGGCAGGACGTCGACTGGGCCGAGGGCCGCGACGTCTGGTGGCACGAGGCCGTCGAGGTCGCCGACGTCGAGCACACCCCCGTGTGGGTCGAGGCCGAGCACCCCCTGTTCATCCTCTACACGTCCGGCACCACCGGAAAGCCCAAGGGCATCCTCCACACCACCGGCGGCTACCTCACGCAGGCCGCGTACACCCACCTCAACGTCTTCGACCTCAAGCCCGAGACCGACGTCTACTGGTGCACGGCCGACATCGGGTGGGTCACCGGGCACACGTACGTCACGTACGGGCCCCTGCTCAACGGAGCCACCCAGGTCATCTACGAGGGCACGCCCGACACCCCCCACAAGGGACGCTGGTGGGAGATCGTCGAGAAGTACAAGGTGTCCATCCTCTACACCGCACCCACGGCCATCCGCACGTGCATGAAGTGGGGCCAGGAGATCCCCGGGGGCTTCGACCTGTCGTCCCTGCGCCTCCTCGGGTCGGTCGGCGAACCCATCAACCCCGAGGCCTGGATGTGGTACCGCCGGGTCATCGGCGGAGACACCGCCCCCGTCGTCGACACCTGGTGGCAGACCGAGACCGGCGCCATCATGATCTCCCCCCTGCCCGGGGTCACCGCCGCCAAGCCCGGCTCCGCGCAGACCCCCCTGCCCGGCATCGCCGCCGACGTCGTCGACGACGAGGCCCGCCCCGTCCCCGACGGCGGTGGCGGCTACCTCGTGGTCACCGAGCCGTGGCCCGCCATGCTCCGCGGCATCTGGGGCGACCTCGACCGGTTCAAGGACACCTACTGGTCCCGGTTCCGCGACGTCTACTTCGCCGGCGACGGTGCCAAGAAGGACGAGGACGGCGACATCTGGCTCCTCGGCCGCGTGGACGACGTCATGAACGTCTCCGGGCACCGCCTGTCCACCACCGAGATCGAGTCCGCGCTCGTCTCCCACCCCATGGTCGCCGAGGCCGCCGTCGTCGGCGCCACCGACGAGACCACCGGCCAGGCCGTCGTCGCGTTCGTCATCCTGCGCTCCGAGTTCGCCGAGGGCGCCGTGCAGGACGAGGTCCAGGAGACGCTCCGCACCCACGTGTCCAAGGAGATCGGGCCCATCGCCAAGCCCCGGACCATCCTCGTGGTCCCCGAGCTCCCCAAGACCCGCTCCGGGAAGATCATGCGACGCCTCCTGCGCGACGTCGCGGAGAACCGAGCCGTCGGGGACGCCACGACCCTGGCAGACTCGTCGGTCATGACACTCATCGCGAGCGGGCTCGCCAAGCCCGCGACCACCACCGACGAGAGCTGAGGCCCGTGGCACCCACCGAACCCGCCGTCATCGACTCCCTCGCACGCAAGGCCGTCACCGCCACCGAGGAACCCGAGTCCGGAGCGAGGTGGTCGGCGCTGTGGCGCCGCGTCCTGCTCCTCGAGTCCTGGTACTTCGTCCGTGACGGTTCCGAGCAGCTGCGACCGGCGGCCGTCAAGGTCGACGACAAGCTCGCCATCCCCGTCTTCACCGACGAGGCGCGCGCCACCGCCTTCGCGGAGGACGGGCACGGTGGCGCCGAGCGCGTCTTCTCCTCACCGCCGCGGGAGATGCTCTCGGCCGCCGAGCAGCTGTCGTCGTCCGGCATCGAGGTCCTCGTGTTCAACCCGCAGGACGCACCCTTCGGCGCCCCGCCCCAGGTGGTGCGCACCCTCGCCGAGAACCTCGACCGGGCCCGACGCGCCGCCCGCGGCGGCCAGGGCGCCGTCGGTGGTGGAGGAGGCGGTGGCGCCGCCGACATCCCGGCACTCGCCGGGGACACCCTCGTCCTCGACGACGCCCCGACCATCGACGCGCTCGCCGCAGCAGCCCGCGAGCGCCCCACCGAGGCCGCCGCCCAGGGCCCGCTGTGGCACGCGGTGCTCTCCCTCGAGCGCTGGTACTTCGTGCCCAGCGGCGAGGGCGACTCCGTGAAGCCGCTCGCGGTGAAGACCGACCACGGGCCCACCGTGCTCGCGTTCACGGCACCCGACCGGGCCGCGGAGTTCGCGACCGCGCGCGGGCTCGACAACCCCGAGCGGCTCCTCGCGGTGCCCGTCGGGGCGGCCGTCGAGTGGCTCTCCGCCCTGGGCGAGGCAGGGGTCGAGCTCGTCCAGTTCGACACCCAGCACACCGCGTTCGCGGCGCCGGTGACCACCCTCCCGACGATGCTCGAGCAGGTGTCTCCCGGCTGAGACGATGACAAGCGGGCACACGGGCCTCAAGATCGTCCTATGACACGCACACCACCTCCCGTCGGCACACCCCCCGCCGACATGCTCACGGACTCCGCCGTCGAGCTGGCGCAGCACTGGATGGCGGCCACGGCGGGAGGTGGGAGCGGCGCAGAACGCCGGGCCGCCGACCGTCTCGGGCAGCTCGTCTCCGACCCCGCCGGCCTCGAGCTCGCCGTCGCGTTCGTCGACCGGGTCGCCCGTCCGGACGACGTCCACGTCGCGGCGCGCGAGCTCGGGCGGCTCGCCGACGTCGCCGGGTCCGCCAGCTTCCTCGGCCCGGCCGACCGGGCGCTCCTCGTCCTCGGCGCACGCCTCGCGCCGCTCATGCCGCACGTCGTCGTCCCCGCCGCCCGCACGCGGCTCCGCCAGCTCGTGGGGCACCTCGTCGCCGACGCGGGTCCCGGCCTCGGGCGTCACCTCGCCCGCACCCGCGCCGACGGGTTCCGCCTCAACGTCAACCTCCTCGGGGAGGCCGTGCTCGGCGAGCGCGAGGCCGTGAGCCGCACCGAGCGCGTCCTCGACCTCGTGCGCCGGCCGGACGTCGACTACGTGTCCGTGAAGACGTCCGCCGTGGTGAGCCAGCTGTCCACGTGGGACACCGAGGGCAGCGTCCGCCGCGTCCTCGACCGTCTGCGCCCCCTGTACCTCACGGCCCGCGACAACGGCACGTTCATCAACCTCGACATGGAGGAGTACCGCGACCTCGACCTCACGGTCCGCGTGTTCGAGGAGCTCCTCGCCGACCCCGAGCTCGCCGACCTCGAGATGGGCATCGTCCTCCAGGCCTACCTGCCCGACGCGGGCGCCGGGCTCGACGCCGTGACCGCGGCGGCGACCCGGCGCGTCGATGCCGGTGGCGCACCGGTGAAGGTCCGCCTCGTCAAGGGCGCCAACCTCGCCATGGAGCGGGTCGAGGCCGAGCTCCACGGCTGGGCCCAGGCCCCCTACACGACCAAGGCGGACGTCGACGCGAACTACGTGCGCCTCGTCGACCGGGCGCTCGCCCCAGAGCGGACGCGCGCCGTGCGCGTCGGGGTCGCCAGCCACAACCTCTTCCACGTCGCCCACGCCCACCTCCTCGCCGCGTCGCGCGGCGTCGAGGAGGCCCTCGACATCGAGATGCTCCAGGGCATGGCCCCCGCCCAGGCGCGTGCCGTCCGCGACACCGTGGGTCGTGTCCTGCTCTACACCCCGGCCGTCGCCCAGGAGGACTTCGACGTCGCCGTGTCCTACCTGGTGCGCCGCCTCGAGGAGAACGCCGCCGAGCAGAACTTCCTCCACGCGGCCTTCGCCGGGGGCGACAGCGCCATCGACCGGCAGGAGGCCGCGTACCGGGAGTCCGTGCGCGCCGCCGCGACGGTGTCCACCGAGCCGCGCAGGCGCGCCACGCAAGCAGACGACGCCACCGCCGCCGCGGGCGGGGCGGGCGGGGACGTCGCGCCGTTCGACAACGCGCCGGACACCGACGCGGCCGTCGCCGAGTCCCGCCGCTGGGCGCTCGGGCTCATCGACCCCGTGACCGACGAGCGCCTCCTCGCCGAGCTCCCCCCGGTGACGACGCTGAGCACCGCCGACGACGCCGACGCGGCCGTCGCCCGGGCCGTCGCGCAGACGAGCACATGGGCCGAGACCCCCGTCGCCACCCGCGCCGCCGTCCTGCGCTCGGTCGCCGACCACCTCGAGGCCGCCCGCGGCGACCTCGTCGCCACCATGGTCCACGAGGCCGGCAAGACCGTCGGCGAGTCCGACCCCGAGGTGTCCGAGGCCGTCGACTTCGCCCGCTGGTACGCGGAGCAGTCCCTGCGCCTGGACCCTGAGCACCCCGACGCCGACCCCGGCGCCGTGTTCCACCCCCACGGCGTCACCGTCGTCACCCCACCGTGGAACTTCCCCGTGGCGATCCCCCTCGGGTCCGTCCTCGGGGCGCTCGCCGCAGGGTCACCGGTGATCATCAAGCCGTCGCACGTCACGCCCCGCTGCGCGCGCGTCGGCATGGCCGCCGTGCACCGCGCCCTCGACGACCACGGCATCGACCGCGACGTCGCGCAGGTGGTGCTCTCCGACGAGGGCGACGTCGGGCAGCGCCTCGTCACCCACCCCGACGTGACCCGCGTCATCCTCACCGGCGCCATCGAGACGGCCCGGCGCTTCACGTCGTGGCGGTCCGACCTCGAGGTCCTCGCCGAGACGTCCGGGAAGAACGCGCTCGTCGTCACGCCGTCCGCGGACGTGGACCTCGCGGTCGCCGACGTCGTGCGGTCCGCGTTCGGTCACGCCGGGCAGAAGTGCTCCGCGGCGTCGTTGCTCATCCTCGTCGGGTCCGCCGGGCGGTCCGACCGCCTGCGCCGCCAGCTCGCCGACGCGGTCTCCACCCTCCGGGTCGGGTACGGCACGAGCCTCTCGACGACCATGGGACCCCTCACGGAGGCTGCGTCCGGGAAGCTGCTGCGCGCCCTCACGACGCTGGAGCCCGGGGAGCGGTGGCTCGTCGAGCCGCGACGCCTCTCCGACGACGGCCACCTGTGGACCCCCGGCGTGCGGTACTGGGTGGCCCCCGGGTCCTTCTTCCACATGACCGAGGTGTTCGGACCCGTCCTCGGCGTGATGCGCGTCGACACCCTCGACGAGGCCATCGCCCTGCAGAACGCCGTGGAGTTCGGCCTCACCGGCGGGATCCACTCCCTCGACGAGGACGAGATCGACCACTGGCTCGAGCGGGTCGAGGTCGGCAACGCGTACGTCAACCGCCACATCACGGGGGCCATCGTCCGCCGCCAGCCGTTCGGCGGGTGGAAGGCCTCCGTGGTGGGCCCCGGCGCCAAGGCCGGCGGACCCGACTACGTCGCACAGCTCGGTGTGTGGGAGGACTCGCCCGCGGTGCCGTCCGCGGACACCGCACCTCAGGAGTGGCTGGACTGGGCGCGCGCCGACGACGGCCGCTGGTGGCGTGACCACTTCTCCGTCGAGCACGACCCGTCGGGCCTCACCGTCGAGTCGAACGTGCTGCGCTACCGCCCCCTGCCGCACCTCACGGTGCGCGCCGGCGACGGCGCCGCGCAGCACCACGTCGACCGGGTGCTCGCCGCTGCCCACCGGGCCGGTGTTCCCGTCACCGTGAGCACCGCCACCGAGGAGAGCCACGAGGCCTTCGCGCGACGCGTCGCCGACGGCGAGGTCACGGGCCGGGTCCGCCTCGTCGGGGACGCCCCCGGGCTCGCCGACGCCGCCGCGCCGCTCGCCGGCCAGGTCGAGGTGGACACGAGGCCGGTCCTGGCGTCGGGACGTCGGGAGCTCCTCGCCGTCGTCCGCGAGCAGGCCGTGTCCCGCACCCGCCACCGCTTCGGCCACCTGGACGCCCGCACGACGGGCGCCTGACCCGGCGGTCCTGACCCGGCCGTCGCTCCGCTGGCGCTCGAGTTCGTCACTCCGAGTCGAGCTCGTCACCGCTAGGTGACGAACTCGACCGGAACTGACGAACAAGAGCGCC
>NZ_JAEINH010000012.1 GCF_016342785.1 Sanguibacter suaedae | reverse complement strand
GGGCTGGGTTGGGCTGAGCCGGGCTGGGTTGGGCTGAGCCGGGCTGGGTGGGGCTGGGTCGGGTGGCTCAGGCGCGGGTGGCGGTGCCGTGCCAGGCGCTCCACGACTCGGGGGCGAGCGTGATGGTCACGGTGCCCTCCGCGGACCCGGGAGCGTCGCGCTCGACGACCCCGACCTCCTCCGCGGCGGCCTTGCCCTCGCGCATGCCGACGTGGTCGGCGAGGAGCTCGATCCCGCCGGCGAGGTCGAGGCGCACGCCTGGGTGCTTGATCGTCACGGTGGCGGGCTCCGCGGACCGGTTCACGAGGAACAGCGCAACGTCACCCGTGCCCTCGGCCGACGCCCCGCCCCACGTGGCCGCGGCGGTGACGACGGGGACGTCGCCGTGCGCGGTCGTGGTCATGGTGGGGACGTCGACGCGCAGGTCGAGCACGGACCCCTGGGCGAGGCGGGCGGTGTGCGCGAACGGGTGGAACGTCGTCTGGCGCCAGGCCTCGCCGCCCGGCTCCGTCATGATCGGGGCGATGACGTTGACGAGCTGCGCGAGCGCCGCGACGGGCACCCGGTCGGCGTGGTTGAGGAGCGTCACGAGGAGGTCGCCGACGACGACGGCGTCGAGCGCCGAGTAGACGTCCTCGATGATGCGCGGGGCGTCCCGCTGGAGGGGGAGGTTCTTCTCTCCGACGAACCGCGTCTCGAGGTACCAGACGTTCCACTCGTCGAAGGAGATGGTGATCTTCTTGTCGGAGCGCTTCTGGGCGCCGATCGCGTCGGCCGACGCGACGACACGCTCGATGAAGCGGTCCATGGCGGTCGCGGAACCGAGGAAGCTCGCGCGGTCGCCGTTCTTCTCCTCGTAGTACGCGTGCATGGAGATGTGGTCGACGATGTCGTACGTGTACGACAGGACGGTGCGCTCCCACTCGCCGAAGGTGTCCATGTACATGGACGACGACCCGCAGGCGACGAGCTCGATGCTCGGGTCGACGAGCTTCATGGCCTTGCCGGCCTCGGCGGCGAGCTTGCCGTACTCGTGGGCGTCCTTGTGGCCGATCTGCCACGGGCCGTCCATCTCGTTGCCCAGGCACCAGAGCTTGACGCCGTAGGGCTTCTCGCGGCCGTTCGCGATGCGCATGTCGGCCCACTGCGAGCCGGCCTCGCCGTTGCAGTACTCGACGAGGGCGGCTGCTGCGGCGACGCCGCGGGTGCCGAGGTTCACGGCCATCATGGGCTCGATGCCCTCGCGCTCGGCCCACTGGAGGAACTCGTCCGTGCCGACCTCGTTGGGCTCGATGGTGCGCCAGGCGAGGTCGATGAACGGCTTGCGGTCCTCCTTGGGGCCGACGCCGTCCTCCCACACGTAGTTGGAGACGAAGTTGCCGCCGGGGTAGCGGATCATGCTCACGCCGAGCTCGTGGGTGAGGTCCGCGACGTCGCGGCGGAAGCCGTGCTCGTCGGACGTCGGGTGGCCGGGCTCGTAGATGCCCGTGTAGACGGCGCGCCCGAGGTGCTCCACGAAGGACCCGAAGAGGCGGCGGTCGATGGGGCCGACCTGGAAGTCGGGGTGCAGGGTGACGGTCGCCTCGAGGGCGGTGGCGCCGGCGGCGGTGCCGGTCGACTCGTTCTTCATCGTTGTACTCACTCCGTTGCGAGACTGCTGCGGACGATGGGGATGACAGCAGCGTAGACGACGACCCCCGGGTGTCGAAACGATTTGAGGAACATTCGTCGAAACTCGCCCGGAGGTGCGCCGGAGGCTTGCGCGGGAAGCGTTTCCCGCTAGTGTTGGATCGATTCAACACCGCCGTTGACCCTCGGCTCGCGCATCGACCCCGATGCCCGCCCGGGACGCGGCGTCCAGCGACCACCGCCGACGCACCCCGGAGGCAGCCCGTGACACCAGCGACCACCCCCACACCGGCAGACCGCGCGGACCACGTGGGCCGGACGCCACCCGGCGCCCCCACGTACCGCGCCGCGATCGTCGGCACCGGCGGCATCGCGCACGCCCACGCGCAGGCCCTCGCCGACTCGGGTGACCGTGTGCGTCTCGCATGGGCGGTCGACGTCGACGCCGGGCGCGCCGAGGACTTCGCGCGTACGTGGTCGACCGACGGTGCGACCGTCGAGCCCTCCACGGACCTCGCCGCCGTCCTCGCGGACCCTGCGGGCCTGCACCTCGTCCACGTGTGCACCCCGCCCACGTCGCACGCGGCTCTCGCCGCGCAGGTGCTCCGCGCGGGCGTCGACGTCCTCCTGGAGAAGCCACCCACCCTGTCCCTCGACGAGCTGGACGACCTCATCGCCCTCGAGGACGAGACCGGGGCGCACGTGAGCGTCGTCTTCCAGCACCGCTTCGGTGCGGGCGCGCAGCGTCTGCGCGACCTCCTCGCGGCACCCGACGCGCCACTGGGCCGGCCGCTCGTCGCGCAGTGCAGCACGCTCTGGTTCCGCGACGCCGAGTACTTCGCGGCGCCCTGGCGCGGCCGGTGGGACACCGAGGGCGGTGGGCCGACGATGGGTCACGGCATCCACCAGCTCGACCTGCTGCTGTCCGTGCTCGGCCCGTGGGAGGAGGTCACCGCGATGGCCGGCCGCCAGGACCGGGACACGGACACGGAGGACGTGTCGATGGCGCTCGTGCGGTTCGCGGACGGGGTGCTCGCCACGGTCGTGAGCTCGGTGGTGTCGCCGCGGCAGACGTCGGCGTTGCGCTTCGACATGCAGCACGCGACCGTCGAGCTCGAGCACCTCTACGGGTACACGGACGAGCACTGGACCGTCACCCCGGCGCCGGGCCACGAGGACGTCGCTGCGCGCTGGGTGCCGGACCCGGACGCCGCGCCGTCGAGCCACTCGTCGCAGGTCCGCGCCGTCCTCGACGCGCTCGACGCGGGCGAGGCGCCCCCGGTGACCGCCCGGGACGCACGCGCCACGATGGAGCTCGTCGCCGCGACCTACGCGTCGGCGTTCACCCGTGCCCCCGTGCGACGCGGCGAGATCGGCCCGGGGCACCCCTTCGCGGCGTCCATGGACGGCACCGGCGCGCCGTGGGCTGGTTCCCCGCACGGCGCGCCGCCAGCCCACATCGCCCCCACCACCCCGTCCACCACCGAGGAGATCTCATGACCCGCCTGACGCTCACCGACGACGGCACGGCCCTCGGGGTGGTGCTCACCGGCACCGGCACGGACCCGGACGTCGAGCTCGTCCGGTACGTGTACCGCCCCACGGACGTCCAGCTCGAGTCGCCGCGCCCGTACTTCCACCCGGTACGGACGGTCACGGGCGACCTCGTGAGCCTCTTCCGACCGCACGACCACGTGTGGCACAAGGGCATCGCGTGGTCGCTGCCCAACGTGGGGCCGCACAACTTCTGGGGTGGGCCCACGTTCGTGGCGGGCGAGGGGTACGTGCAGCTCGACAACGACGGGTCGATGGTCCACGAGGACTTCACCGCTCTGGTGGGACCGGGGGAGGAAGGCTCGGCGGAGAACGGGGCAGGTGACCGCGTGGACGTCACGGAGGCGCTCGCGTGGGTGACGCAGGCGGGCGAGCGCGTCGTCGACGAGTCCCGCTCGTTCACGGTGGGCCTCGCGGACGAGCCGGGCTCCTGGGTCCTGACGTTCACGTCGACCCTCACGAACGTGTCCGGCGCGGACCTGCCCATCGGCAGCCCGACGACCAACGGCCGCGAGAACGCGGGCTACGGCGGGCTCTTCTGGCGCGGCCCCCGCTCCTTCACGGGCGGCACCATCCTCGCCCCCGACTTCGCGGGCGGCGAGGAGATCCGCGGGCAGCGCGCCCCGTGGATGGGCTTCACGGGCACGCACGACGAGACGGCCCGCGACTCGACGATCGTCATGGTCGACGACCCCGAGAACCCTCGCGGCCCGTCGTCGCCGGGGCAGGACCCGGAGTGGTTCGCCCGCAACGAGTGGTTCGCGTGCGTGTGCGCGGCGCCGTTCTTCAGCGAGGAGATCCCCTTCGCGCCCGGCGAGACCCTGACCTTCCGCTACGCGGTCGTGGTGTCCGACGGCGGCGCCGACCCGGTGCGCGGCGAGGCGCTCGCGGGCGCGGGCCGTGCGCGGCTCGGCGAGGTCGCCGCCCGGGGCGGGTCGACGCCGGCATGACGGTCCCGTTCCCCGGGGGCACGTCGGTCTCGCGCCTGCGCGTGTACGACTGGCCGACGCCCGACGGGGCCGGTCTCGTGGGGGGTGGCACCCCGCACCTGCACACGGCGTCGGCCGAGGGGTACGTGGTGCTCGCGGGCTCGGGCGCCGTGCAGACGCTGGGCCCGGACGGGTTCGTCGAGCACCGCCTGGAGGCGGGTGCCCTCCTGTGGTTCGAGCCCGGCGTGGTGCACCGCCTCCTCAACGACGGCGGTCTCGAGATCCTCGTCGTCATGTCCAACGCGGGTCTGCCCGAGGCGGGCGACGCCGTCATGACGTTCCCCCTCGACGTGCTGCGCGACCCGGAGCGGTACGGGCGGGCGGCCGCGCTCCCGCCCGTCGAGGTGCTGTCCGACGCGGGTGCCGACGGCCCCGTCGCCCGGGCCGCACGTGCCCGCCGTGACCTCGCCCTCGAGGGTTTCGCGGCGCTCCGGGTGCGCGTCGACGACGTGGGCCCCGGCGACGCGATGGAGGAGCTGTACGCGGCCGCCGCGCACCTCGTCCGGGACCGCGTCCCGGGGTGGCGGTCCACCTGGGAGGCGACGGTCGCCGCGCAGACCCGTGCCACGGACCGTGCACTCGCGTCGTTGGCGCACGGCCTCGCACCGCACCTGTCCGTGGCGCGCACCGCGTCGGCCGACGTCCGCCCGGCCCCGGCGCGCTTCGGCATGTGCGGTCGCCTGGACACCTGGGCCCTCTGACCCGCGACGGCCCTCTGACCCGCGACCCGCACACCGGAAGGACAGCATCATGGCCCAGTTCGACCTCCCGCTCACCGAGCTCGTCGGCTACCTGCCGGACCGGCAGGAGCCGCCCGACCTCGACGCCTTCTGGATGCGCACCCTCGCCGAGCAGGACGCCGAGCACCCGCTCGAGGTCCGTGTCGACCGGGTGGAGACGGGCCTCACGGAGGTGATCACGGAGGACGTCACGTTCACCGGGTTCGGTGGTCAACCCGTCAAGGGGTGGTTGCACCGCCCGGCGCACCGCGAGGGCCCGCTGCCGACGGTCGTGTCGTTCATCGGGTACGGCGGGGGGCGCGGGCTGCGCCACGAGCACGTCCTCCACGCGGTCGCGGGGCGTGCGCACCTCGTCATGGACAACCGTGGGCAGGGCAGCGGCCACCAGATCGGTGACACGGGTGACTCCGGGTCGACGGGTGCGAGCGCTGCCGGGTTCCTCACGCAGGGCGTCGGTCACCCGGACACGTACTTCTACCGGCGCCTGTTCACGGACGCGCAGCGGGCCGTGCGGGTCGCCCGCCGGCACGACGCGGTGGACGCCGACCGTGTCATGGTGAGCGGCGGCTCCCAGGGCGGCGCGACGAGCCTCGCCGCGGCGGCGCTCACCGAGCTCTCCGGGGAACCGGCGTTGCGCGGCGCGATCGTCGACGTCCCGTTCCTGTCGAACGTGCGCCGGGCGAGCGAGATCACCGACGCGCACCCCTATGCCGAGCTCGTGCAGTACTTCCACACGCACCGTGACCTCGTCGAGCAGACGTTCGAGACGCTGTCGTACTTCGACGCCGTGAACCTCGCGGCGCGCGTCACCGTCCCCGGCCTCTTCTCCGTGGGTCTCATGGACACCGTCTGCCCGCCGTCGACGGTGTACGCGGCGTACAACCACTACGCGGGTCCCAAGGACATGGTCGTCTACCCGTACAACGGGCACGAGAACGGCGGCCCCTTCCAGGACGCCGAGCACCTGCGCTTCGCGACGCGCGTCCTCGACGGCTGAGCGCCCACGGACGCGACGCCCGACGGGTCGTGCTCAGTGCCGCCCGAGGCGCTTCTGCCAGAGGGCCAGGACCCCGGCGGGGCGGAACCCGAGGGCGACGTTGATCGCGAGCATGTGCGCGTTCTCCTCGGCGTTCCACGTGTGGACACGTCGAGTCGAGGGGCGGGTGCGGGCGAGCTCGCGCAGGTTCACGGTCTTGAGGAGCATGCCGAGCCGGTGGCCGCGGTGCTCGTCGAGCACGAGCGTGTCGTTCTGGAACGCGGCCTCGCCGTCGTCGGGAAGGCTCAGCTCGGTGTAGGCGACGAGCTCGCCCGACGCCACGTGGAGCGCGGCGGAGGTGAGGGCGGAACGCCCGCTGGCCGCGCGGACGCGGTCGCTGTCGCGCACCCGGTCGGCGTCCCACGACTCCTCGGCGAGCTCGAGCCCGCCCGTCGGGATGGCCGTCGACATGCGCGTGGCGAGGACCGCACGCTGGTGGACCCACTCCTCGGGGCACGGCCCCGCCCACGTGACCACCTCGTACCCGCCGGCGCGGGCGACCGCGTCCGCGTGGAGGGCGTCCAGCCGTGCCGGGTCCTCGAGCGGCAGGTCGAGGACGCTGTACCGCACGCCCTGCTCGAAGGAGTACCCGGCAGCCAGCGCGATCCTCGCGCCCTCGTCGCGTCGGTCGACGAGTCCGCTCCCGGTGGAGGGCGCCAGCGCGTGGGGCGATGCGGCGTCGGGCTCCGCGGTGTGCGAGCTCTCCGTGATGACGACGGTCCTGCCGTCGTCGGCCGCGACGCGCTCCCCGGCGGACAGGAGAGCCTCGGCGATCCCCCGCCCCCGGTGGGCCGGGTCGACGTGCACGGTGATCTCCGCGGGCGCGCCTTCCTCGGCGAGGCGCACCCGGACGACCCCGAGCGCGTCGTCCGGGCGGGGGACAGCAGGCAGGGGGTCGGGTGTCGCGACGAGCGAGACCGTGCGCACGTACGTCTGGGCGTGGGCCTGGGCGAGGAGGAACCGTGCGGTGAAGGCGAGGTCGGGATGCCCTCGCAGGGCTGTCTCCTCCGCGGCCTCGATGCGAGCACTGCCGTGCATGGCCCACGCGTCGGGGGCATCGAGCGAGGTCGGGACGGGCATTGGGTGCAGGCTCCACGGCATGCGTGGAGTGTCCTCGCGCCCGCTCGTCCGGGTCAACGGAATAGTGCCGTGCGGGGGGCGGGGTGGCGAAGGAGCCGTGCCTGTCAGCGGGGCACCGCGTCGTCCTGCGCCTCTCCGGCGGACGCACGGAAGACCCGGCCGCTCGTGCGAGCCGGGTCTTCCGTGGGGTGGGGCCGTGGAGCGGTCAGGCCGCGGTGCGGCGCCTGCGGGCGAGGAGCGCGCCGGCTGCGACGAGCAGCAGCGCTCCCTGCAGCAGCACGAACGGCGCGACCTCGCTGCCGGTGCGGGCGAGCTCCGAACGGTCCGTCGTGGCGACGGGTGCTGCGCCGGGTGCAGGGGCGGGGACCGGCACGGGAGCCGCTACCGGGGTCGACGGCACCGGGGCCGTGGGCGGGGTCGACGGCGCGGGGGCCGTCGGCGGGTCGGCGGGCGCCGGGACCGTCGGTGCCGGGGGAGTCGTCGGTGCGGTCGGCGGGGCAGGGGCTGCCGGCGCGGCGAGGGTGACGACGCTCCGGGCCCACCGTCCCGACGAGCCTCCGGTCGCGATGACGGTGAGCTCCTCCGCGAAGGCGCTCACGGCGTCGGCGCCCAGCGTCGCGGAGGCCGAGGACGTCCCGCTCGGCTCGGGGGCCGTCATGGTGAGCACGGCGTGCCCGTCGGCGTCGGCGACGGCCGTCCCGAGGAACTTCTCACCGGGGTACAGGTGGAAGGCGATGGTCTCGCCGGCCTCGAAGCCGTCCGCGGTGAGCGGGACGGCGTCACCGGGGGCGACGGTGGTGGGGGCGGCGAGGACGCCTGACGGGCTCGCCTCCGTACGTGACGGGACGCCCGCCACGGTGACGGTGACAGGGCTCCGGGACTCGAGGAGCTCGGGGGTGGCGTCCGTGACGAGGACGAGCTCGTGGGTGCCGGGCTCGAGCACGGGCAGCGGCACGGTGACCGGTCCGGACGGGGGGACGGCGACGGTGGCGAGGACGGTGTCGCCCCGCAGCACGCGCAGGGTCGACGGCCGGGGGCCGTCGGGAAGGCCGACCACGAGGGTCCCGGGGGACGCGACCGGGGTGGTGACCGACGCCGGCACCTCCGGCTGCACGGGGACCGGGGCCGGCACAGGGGTGGGTTCCGTCGGGACCGGAGGGGTGGTCGGCGGCACGGGGACGACGGGGGCCACCGCCTGGATGGGGACCTCCGGGGAGTCCGCCTGCGGGTAGATCCCTTGCTCCGAGGACCCGGAGTAGTGGGCGAGGAAGAACCACTGTCCGGCGGGGAGCCCGGGGAAGGTCGCGGATACCTGACCGCCGACGAGGGTCGTGTTGAGGGACGCGAACAGCCCGTCGGGGCGGTGGGCGATGAACTGCACGTCGCCCTCGGGGACGTCGCGCTCACCCGTGATGGACGCGCTCACCGGGAACGGCGTGTCGGCCGGGACGTGGAGCGGGACCATGACGGTGAGCACCGGGGCCGGGGCGGGCTCCGGGTCCACCGCGGTGGAGACGTGCTCGAAGGTCGCGCGGTGGTGCGTGGTGTGCGAACCGCCCTCGGGGTCCCACCCCGGAACGTAGTGGCAGTCGTACGACATCTCGTACGTCCCGGTCGGCAGGTCGCCCACGGCGAGCGCGAAGGGCGCGGCGAGCGGCAGGCTCCCGCCGCGACCCGCGGTCGACGGGGTCGCCGAGATCCAGTAGGAGCTCGAGCCGAGGACCCAGGCGTGGTTCATCTCCAGGGGGTCGTCGCACGTCCACGTGAGGGTGGTCCCGTCCGACGAGGGCACCGCGGTGGCGGCGGCCGCGCCTCCGACCCCGAGGATCCCGACGCCCGACAGCGTGAGGGCGGCGGTGAGCGCCGCGGTGAGGATCCGGCGGCCGCCGGGGCCGGTCCGGGTGGTGGTCGTGGTCATGCGAGCTCCTGATGTGCGGGACGGAAGTGCCGGATCCTGTCGGGGAGCGCTCGCGGGCGGAGAGTCCGGCACGATGGCCGGACCGACTCCGACGACGGAACATCGGCGCGTCCGTGCGAGGTATGAGAGGTCTGCGGACCCGCGTCCCGGAGGGACGAAAAGGGCGAAGCGAGGGCCCCCGTGGCGCACCATCGCGACGCACCGCGCAGGCGCGATTCTGGGCGCTCCGGGCAAGGTATTCTTCCGCGTAACTGTGCCTGTCAGTGGGGCGCGTCCGAGCGACGAAGGGGGAACCGTGAGCCAGCCCGACGGTGAGCCCCGCCCGCGCGCCTCGGCCGGGCACCGCGTCGTCCTGCGCCTCTCGGACGGCCGCGAGGTCCCGCTGCGCGGCATGACGCTCCTCGGTCGCAACCCGCGGCCCGACGACGACGAGGTCGTCACCGACCTCGTGACCCTCACCGACCCGCGGCTGTCCGTCTCCAAGACCCACCTGCTCGTGGGCATGGACGCCGCCGGACCGTTCGTCGTGGACCGCCACTCCACCAACGGCACCATGGTGACCCTCCCCGACGGTCAGCAGATCCTCTGCGGGCCGGGCCAGACCGTGCGCGTCCCGCCCGGCGCGGTCGTGACCTTCGGCGACTTCACGCTCGTCCCCGAGCACGACGGACAGGGCTGACCCGCGATGCACACCACCTGGGGCTCCGCCACGGACACCGGCCGCATCCGCACCTTCAACGAGGACGCCCTCCTCGCGTACCCGCCGATCTTCCTTGTCGCCGACGGCATGGGCGGCCACGACGCCGGCGACGTCGCCAGCCGGCTCGTCGTCGAGGAGTTCTCCCTCCTCGTGGGCCGCGGGTTCGTGTCCCTCGAGGACGTCCACGAGTGCTTCAGCCGCGCCGCCTCCCGCCTGCGCGACCGCCTCGGCGGGCGCAGCGGCGGCACCACCGTCGCCGGCGCCGCCATCGCCATGCACGACGACGCCGCCTACTGGCTCGTCTTCAACATCGGCGACTCCCGGGTGTACCGCCTGGTCGACGGCGCCCTCGACCGGGTCACCGTCGACCACTCCGTCGTCCAGGAGCTCGTCGACGCAGGCCGCCTCGACGCCAAGGACGTCGCCACCCACGCCGAGCGACACGTCGTGACCCGGGCCCTCGCCACCGACTCCGTGACGGAGCCCGACTACTGGATGATCCCCGCCGCCCCCCAGGACCGGCTCCTCATCTGCTCCGACGGCCTCACCGACGAGATCGACGACGACAAGATCCTCGTCGCCCTCAGCATGATCACCGACGCCCAGGAAGCCGCTGAGGCCCTCGTCGACGCCGCCGTCGAGGCCGGCGGGCGCGACAACGTCACCGTGGTCGTCGTCGACGTCGCGACCATCTGGCACGGCCTCACCACCGCCGACGAGACCCACAACCTCGAGACCCACGACCTCGACGCCGACGACAGCACCCCCGCCGTCGTCGAGTGGGACGAGCACATGCACGGCGTCACCCAGCCACGCCCCCGGACGGTCACCTCGTGATCGTCCCCACCTACACCCCCGGAGACTGGTACGCCGTCATCACCGACGGCGCCGTCGCGCTGCTCCCACCCACCGTCGACGAGGCCAGGCTCGGCGAGGTGTGGGACGCCCTCCGCGAGAGCCCCGACCTCACGCACTGCCTCACCGTCCTCGCCCGCGGCGGCCTCGTCGGGCTGCCACCCTTCGCCCTCGTCTCCGTCGTCGAGGGACACGTCCGCGGATTCCTCCGCGGCAGCGTGCGACTCGTCGTCACCGACGCCGACGGCACCCACGAGCACAGCGCCACCCACGTCGCCACGTGGGCCGAGATCAACGTGCCCGACGCCACCGCGCTCACCGTCGCCGTCCCCACCGACCAGGCGCCCCGCGGACGCACCGTCCACCTCGCGGCCCTCGCGGCCGTCGTCCAGGCGTCCGGCGTCGACGTGACCCTGCGCGACGGTGCGCACGGCGGGCAGCCCGTGGAGGTCGAGCACCGCGACCCCGACGGTGCCGACACCACGACCTTCGACGCGCTGGGCACGCCCGCGAGCGGCACCCCCGCGACCCGCACCCGCGAGACCGGCACGGCCGCGACGCCCGCCCCGCACGCACCCGAGCACGCCCCCGCGAAGGACGAGCCGGTCGCGCGCAGGGCCCTGCGGTCGTTCGACTCGCCGCCGACGTCCGAGATGACGGTCGTGCCGGACTCCGAGCCCGTGCCCGTCGTCGACCCGTCACCCGCCCCCGAGGTGCCCTCGGCACCCGTCCCGGTCGCCGCACCGGCGCGCGTCACCGGGCCGGTGCCGGTGCGACCCGGGAACGGGCCGGTGTTCCCCTCCGCGGTCTCCGCGACGCACGCCGGCCCCGTGACGTCGGGCGCGTCCCGGACCGCCCCGCCACCACCTCCCGCACCGCCCGTCGACGACGACATGTACGCCAACACGGTCCTGTCGACGAGCCTCGTGGAGATCCGCAAGCAGATGCCCACGTGGCAGGAGGACTTCGTCCCCGAGGCGTTCTCCGTGCCCCCACCCCCGCCGGTGCACCGCATCCGCATGTCCTCGGGCCTCGTGGTGCCCCTCGACCGGGCGGCGCTCATCGGCCGTGCGCCCGTCGTGTCCCGCGTGTCCGCGCGGGACCTGCCGCGGCTCGTCACCGTCGCCAGCCCCAACCAGGACATCTCCCGCACCCACGCCCAGGTCCGCACCGAGGGCGACGAGGTCCTCGTCACCGACCTCAACTCCACCAACGGCATGCTCCTCACCGAGCCCGGGCAGACGCCGCGGCGCCTGCGCGCGGGAGAGCCCACGCCGATCGCCGACGGCGCCCTCGTGGACCTCGGCGACGGTGTGACGTTCACGCTGGAGCGTGACGCGTGAGCTCCCGTCGCCAGCCGTCCCTCCCGCCCAAGATCCCCGGGTACCAGTACGTCCGCCTGCTCGGCATGGGTGGGTTCGCCGACGTCTTCGAGTACCGCCAGGAGCTGCCCCGCCGCTCCGTGGCCGTCAAGGTGCTGCTCAGCGGCTCCCTCGACCAGGACGCCCGAGAGGCGTTCTTCGCCGAGGCGAACGTCATGGCCCAGCTCTCCCACCATCCCTCGATCGTCACGATCTACCACGCGGACATCGCCGCCGACGGGCGCCCCTTCCTCGTCATGGAGTACTGCTCCCGCCCGAGCCTCGGCGCCCGCTACCGCACGGAGCGCTTCACGGTCGCCGAGGTGCTGCGCACCGGCATCCGGGTGGGCTCGGCCGTGGAGGCCGCCCACCGCCTGGGGATCCTCCACCGCGACATCAAGCCCGCGAACATCCTCGCGACGGACTTCGGGTGGCCGGCGCTCACCGACTTCGGGATCGCGTCGACCCTCGGCTCGGGTGCCGTGGCGACCGGCATGTCCATCCCGTGGTCCGCACCGGAGCTCCTCGCGGAGAACCCCGAGGGCGACGTCCGTGGCGACGTCTACTCCCTCGGTGCCACCCTGTACACGCTCCTCGCGGGACGGTCCCCGTTCGAGATCCCCGGCCGCGGCAACAGCCCCGCCGAGCTGCTGTCCCGCATCGAGCGCAGCCCTCTGCCGCCCATCGACCGGGAGGACGTCCCCGCCGGGCTGAACGCGGTCGTCGCGCGCGCCATGACCAAGGACCCCGACCGGCGGTTCGTCAGCGCGCTCGCGCTCGCCCACGCCCTCCAGCAGGTCGAACGCTCCATGCAGCTGCCCGTGACGAGCATCGACCTGTCCGAGGACCACCTCCCGGAGCCCGTCCGCGAGCCGGGCGGCGACCCCGGCGCCCGTTGGGGAGCCCCGGGCGCGCAGGACGTGGTCGACGACGGGACGGCGGCCCCCGGGTCGGACCAGGCCACCCGGCTGCGGCCCATCGTCTCGATCGACCCGCACGGCGGCCCCGGACCGGGCACCGTCGCCGCACCGCTGCCCCCGGCGGCGACCCTCGTCGACGGCCCACCCGCCGCCCGCACCGACGACGCGCTCGGCGTCGACGACCAGGCCACCCGCCTGCGTCCGATCACCACGATCAGCGCGCAGGAGGACCGCGCCCCCGTCGAGAGCGCCGCACCTGGGCCCGTCGTCGGGGCCGCGCCGACGCTCGACTCCCGCCTCAGCCTCACCCCCGCGGTCCTCGAGGGCACGCCCCCGGCGCCCGGGTACGGGGTCCCGGGGATGCAGCCCTCCCCGGTGACCACGTCGTTCTCGCCGACACCCAGCGAGCTCCGCGCGCGCCACTACGACTCGTCCCAGCCGCGGCCAGCGGAAGGACGTCGCGCCCCCTCCCCTGTGCGTCGTGCTGTCGCCGCGGCCAGCGCGGTCCTCGTCGTCGCAGCCCTCGGGTTCGTCGCGTTCCAGACGTGGGGGCGCGAGGCCCAGACCAACCCGCAGGCCACCGTGGAACCCAGCGAGACGCCGACTCTCGTGGGCGGGGCGACGGTTCCCGCGCCCGCGAACCTGCGGAGCGTCACCGAGGGCGACAGCGTGACGTTCAGCTGGAGCAACCCGGACGAGCAGGAGGGCGACGCGTACCTCTGGCAGCTCGCCGGCGTGGGCCAGACGTCGCGGGCCGAGCGCATCGAGGACCGGTCGGTGACCGTCGAGGTGCCCGAGGGGGAGAGCCGCGTGTGCATCGAGGTGTCGGTGGTGCGCACCGACGGCCGGGCGTCGACCACCCCGACGCAGGGGTGCAGCGCGTGAGGTCACCGTTCCGTCGTGCCCCGCGCCCGGACGACGAGGCGCGCAGGTCCCCGACCGCGATCGTCGCCGGGATCACCATCCCTGCCGTGCTCGCGGTGCTCGCGATCATCAACCCCGGCGTGAAGATCGCCGAGGTGGAGCTCAACGACGGCGCGGTCTGGGTGACCAACTCGCAGGGCCTCAAGCTGGGCCGCTACAACGCGGAGGTCAAGGAGCTCAACGCCGGCCTCGTGGCGGGCGACCCGGCGTTCGACGTCCTGCAGGACGCCCAGGACGTGGTGCTCACCGAGCCCGGCAAGGTGTCCGTCGTCGACCCGGCGTCGGTGACGCTCGCCGCCCAGGCGGAGGTGCCGGGCGGGTCGCAGGTGGCCATGGCCGCCGGGGTCCTGGCGATCACCGGTCAGGACGGCAGCGTGTGGGTGCGGGGGACGTCGGCCCTCACGACCATCGATGCCGAGACCCCGGGTGACCTGGACCTGGCAGACGGGGCCGCGTCGGCGGTGACCACGGACGGCACGGTCCTCGCGTTCGACCCCGCCGACGGCTCCGTGACGGGCGTCGACGGCGAGGGCGCCGCCCCGGAGGTCGTCGCCACGTACGACACCGCCGTCGGCGAGCGGGCCGACGAGGTGGCCGCGGTGGGCGAGGTCCTCGTCGTGCGCTCGGGCACCACCCTCCACGGTCCTGGCTGGTCCACGGACCTGTCCGAGCACGGGGCGGACGTCGTGCTCCAGCACTCGTCGCGTGGCGCGGACGTCGTCCTCGCGGCGACCCCCACGGCGTTCCTCGAGGTGGACCTCGACGACGGGGCCGTCGAGGTCACCGAGCCGGGCGACACGGGCGTGCCCGCCAAGCCTGTCCGGGTGGGGGACTGCGCCTACGGTGCGTGGGCGGCCCCGACCGCCAACTACGTCACGCGGTGCGGTGACGGCGAGCCCGAGGTCGAGGACCTCGAGAGCATGACCGCCGCACAGACGCTCGTGTTCCGGGTCAACCGGACCGTCGTGATCCTCAACGACACGGCCCAGGGACGCCTGTGGCTCCCGGAGGACCTGCCCAAGGCGCAGGAGCCCAACTGGCAGGACGTCGAGGAGGAGCAGGAGCCCGACGACCGCGAGGAGCAGTCCGACGACGTCCAGACGGCCCAGCAGCTCCTCACCCAGTGCACGGACCAGTCGGTGGTGCCGGGCGCCGTCGACGACGTCCTCGGGGTCCGCCCGGGCCGGACGTCGGTCATCCAGGTGCTCAACAACGACACCGCCGGCGACTGCGGCATCATCGCCATCAGCGAGCACGACCCGATCCCCGAGACGTTCGGGTACCTCGAGCGGATCTACGGGGGGCGCGCCCTCCAGGTGGTCGTGCTCCCCGACGCCCAGGGCACCGTGGAGTTCACCTACACGATCACGGACGGCCGCGGCCAGAACCCGCCGTCGACGGCGACGGTGCAGCTCTCCGCGATCCCCGCGGACGCCAACTCAGACCCCGTCCAGGTGCGCACGGCGGCGGTCGAGGTGGAGCAGGGCGCCACGATCGAGCAGGAGGTGCTCGCGAACTTCGTCGACCCCGACGGGGACGACCTCATCCTCGTGGGCGCCACGACGGACGGCACCGGGACGGTGCGGGCCCGCCGCGACGGCATCCTCACCTTCGTCGCCGACGGCGACGAGCTGGGTCGCCAGGTGGTCCAGCTGTCGGTGAGCGACGGGACGGCGACGATCGTCGGCGAGCTCTACGTCGACGTGCGGTCCGTCGGGTCCCTGCCGCCCGTCATCGACCCCGTCCACGCCGAGACGTACGTGGGCACGGAGGTCGACGTCGACGTCCTCGCGTCGGTGCGCACCGCGTCGCGCGAGCCGGCGCGTCTGGCGTCCGTCGAGGAGCTCGCCGGGACGACGATCGTCCCGAGCCTCGACGACGGGAGCTTCACGTTCACCGCGCCGACCCCCGGCACGTACTACGTGACGTTCACCGTGGTCGCCTCACCGCAGCAGGCGTCGGGCGTCGCACGCATCGACGTCAAGGAGTGGCCGGCGCAGCCGCTGCCGCCCGTCGCCGTCCGCGACGTCGCGCTGCTCCCGGCCGGTGGTGAGGTCACGGTCGCGCCCCTGCGCAACGACGTCGACCCGAACGGGGGAGTGCTCGTCCTGACGTCCGCGACGGCCGCCCCGGAGTCCGCGCTGCAGATCGCCATCGTCGAGCACCGGTTCGTGCGCATCAGCGCCCTGCGGACGCTCGACGCGCCGGAGACCATCACGTACGTCATCTCCAACGGGGTGGCGGAGGCGCGCGGGGAGATCCTCGTGCAGCCGGTGCCGCCGTCCGCGGAGCAGCACGCGCCCGTGGTCCAGGACATCGAGGTCACGGTCCGCACCGGTGGTGTCGTGACGATCCCCGCCCTCGACTACGCGTACGACGCCGACGGGGACGACCTCGAGCTCGTCCCGGAGCTCGCCGAGCCGCTCGCGTCGGGCCAGGGCCTGCTCTTCGTGTCCGGCAACGAGCTCCGGTACCAGGCACCGTCGTCGCCCACCACGGCCACGGCGACGTTCAGCGTGCGCGACACCGCCAAGAACGAGGGCTCGGCGCGGCTCGTCGTCACGGTCCACGAGTCGTCGCCCGACACGAAGGCGCCCCCGCGCCCCAAGGACCTCACGGCACGCACCTTCGCGGGTGAGGTCGTGCGTGTCACGGTGCCGCTCACCGGGATCGACCGTGACGGCGACGGCGTCATCCTCCTCGGGCAGGGTGACACGGCCCCGACCAAGGGCCGCATCGTCGCCGTGGGCGCCAGCTGGATCGAGTACGAGGCGTTCCCGGGGGAGTCGGGCACCGACACGTTCACCTACGCCGTGGAGGACTGGGTCGGGCAGCGCGCCGTCGCCACCGTGCGCGTGGGGATCGCGCCGCGCCCGACGGACCCCCTGCCCATCGTCGCCCGCCACGACGAGGTGACCGTGCAGCCGGGGCAGCTCGTCGAGGTGCGGGTGCTGCGCAACGACGTGGACCCGTCCGGGGGCGAGCTGTTCCTCGAGCCCACCATCGAGGTCCCGCCGGGCATCGACGCACGCGTCGAGGGTCGCCGCATCGTCGTCCAAGCACCCGACGAGCCCACCGATCCCATCGTCATCCCGTACGCGGTGTCCAACGAGCGCGGGGGGAGGGCGAGCGCGGTCCTCACGGTGTACGTCGTCGAGGACGCGGTGATCCTCCCGCCGGTCGCGAGCGACATCACGGTCGCGCCCCTCGAGGTGGTGGGCAAGACGAGCGTCGAGGTCGACGTCTTCCAGGTCGCCGAGAACCCCTCGGGCCCGCTGAGCGACCTCGAGGTGTCCATCCCGTCGTCGCACACCGGCGTCGCGCAGGTCACGGCCGCCGGGCGTGTCCTCGTGACGCTCGGCTCCGAGGCCCGCACCGTCCCGTACCTCCTGAGCAACACGCTCCCGGCAGCCGACGGGGTGAGCTCGTACGCGTTCATCACCGTGCCGGCCGTGGGCGACTTCCCGCCCGTGCTGCGACCCAAGGCGCGGGCCCTGCGCGTGGCGTCGGGCGCCGAGCTGGAGATCCCGATCGCGGAGTTCGTCCAGGTCGGCACCGGCAAGACGGCCCGCATCACCGACAGCGCGCGCGTGAGCGCCACCCGGTCCGACGGCACGGAGCTCGTGGTGGACGAGACGACGCTGCGCTTCGTGTCCGCCGCCGGCTACGCCGGGCCCGCCTCGGTGACGTTCGAGGTGACGGACGGCACGAGCCGGACGGATCCCGCGGGGCGTCGCGCGACCCTCACGCTGCCCATCACGGTGTACACGGAGGACGACTACCCACCGACGTTCTCACCGGGCACCATCGAGGTCCCCCAGGGCGACGCGGCGAAGACGATCGACCTCCTCGCGTTCACCGAGGGCCCCGAGGGGGCTGACGGCAGCCAGTCGTACACGTTCCTCTCGGCAGGCACGCCCACACCGGGCTTCGTGGTGAACCTCGACGGCACCACGCTCAGCGTCTCCGCCGCTGCGGACGTTCCACGTGGAACTCAGGGTTCCGCCGACCTCACCCTCGGGTACGGGCGCTCCGGCACCCTGCCCGTCCGGGTGACCTTCCAGGTCGTCGCGAGCTCCCGCAACCTCACCCGGGTAAGCAGCTACACCCTCGACGGTGCGGCCGGGCAGGAGACCCGGGTGAACGTTATCGGCGACGTCCAGCTCAACCCGTTCCCCGGCGAGCCGCTGACCCTGCAGGGCGCGACAGTGGAGACCCCGGGTTCCGGCACGGCCTCCGTGTCCGGCGGCACCGTCGTGGTCCGCCCCGCCGACGGGTTCGTCGGGGACATGGTGGTCCGCTACCGGGTGCGCGACGTGACGAACGACCCGCTGCGCGAGGTCGAGGGCCGCATCCAGGTGAAGGTCCGCGACCGCCCGGACGCGCCCGCCGCGCCCCGGGTCGGCGACGTCACGAGCCAGACCATCGTCCTGTCCTGGGACGCGCCCGACAACAACGGCGCACCCATCACCGGCTACCGGCTCACCCGGTCGCCGGGCGGGCAGACGACGACGTGCGCGTCGACGACGTGCACCGTCACCGGGCTGACCAACGGCACGGAGTACACGTTCACGGTGGCCGCGCAGAACGCGGTGGGCTGGTCCGCGGAGTCCTCGACGAGCTCGCGCGCCGTGCCCGACGCCGTCCCCGACGTGCCGGGACCGCCCGTCCTCGCGGACGGCGACGGGGAGGTCACCGTGACGTGGTCCGCCCCGGCGAACAGCGGGACGCCTGTCACCCAGTACACGATCGAGCTGTCCGACGGGTCGACACGCTCCACCGGCGGGACGTCCGTGACGTTCACGGGTCTGACCAACGGCACCGCCTACGAGGCACGCGTCCGTGCCCACAACCGGGCGACCCCGCCCGAGGGCGGGACCTGGAGCGCGTGGTCCGAGGCCAAGGTGCCGGCCGGTCTCCCCGGTGCCCCCGCGGTCAGTGCCAGCCGCGTGGCGACCCAGCTCGGCGGGCAGATCAACATCACGTGGACGGCGCCCTCGACCAACGGCGACCCCATCAGGTCGTACTCGGTGAGCATCACCGGGGACGGGGCGCCCGCGCCGTTCACCGTGGGCGGGGACGTCACCGGATGGAACTTCGCCAACGCCGTCAACGGCGTCGAGTACACGATCTCCGTCGCGGCCACCAACAAGCGGGGCACCGGCCCCGCCGGGACCACGACGACGTCGACCTTCGCCGAGCCCACGGCACCACGCACCCCGAGCATCCAGGCCGGCGTCGGGCACGACCACAGCAACGGCCAGGTGACGCTCTCCTGGTCCGCCCCGGAGTCCACGGGCGGACGCGGCGTCCTCGTCCAGGAGTACGTGATCCTCGCGGGTGGTACCGAGATCGCCCGGACCGCCGGAACGTCCTTCACGCACACCGGGAGGCCAGGCGGGGTGCAGACCGCCACCTACTCGGTGCGAGCGTGCAACACGCGCGGTGCCTGCGGTCCGACGACGACCATCGGGAGCGTCACGCCGGTGACGTTGCCGGCTGCGCCGACGGTGAGCGTCGTGCCGACGCCCGGGCAGTTCGACCGGGTGAACGCGTCGTGGAGCGATCTCTCGGCGGGGACCGCGAACGGCGGGTCCGCGCTCGTGCGCTACGAGTACCGGCTCTCGACCGGCGGAGGGTGGAGGGACACCACGTCGACCTCGCTCACGGAGATCGACGTCCCCGGCGGGGTCGACTCCGTGAGCGTCGAGGTCCGGGCGGTCACCGGTGCCGGGGCCGGGCGTGCCGGGACCGGTGCGGGAAGCCCCGACCGGACAGCGGCGCCGTCCGCGCCCGCTCCCGTCGGCACCAGCGTCGCGCCGCTGGAGCTGACCATCACGTGGACACCGCCTGCCGCGAACGGGTCCACCATCACCGGCTACATGTACGACATATATCGCGTGAATCCGACGACCGGTGCCGACGAAGGGCAGGTTGCCTACTCCCAGTGGTCGAGCACCTCGCCGGTCACATGGAAGGTTCCCGGGCCGGGCTCCTACGTCGCCGAGGTCAGGGCGCTGAGCAACAAGGGCGACAGTGCCGTGGGCACGAGCACCCCGGTGGCCGTCGGGGGCTCATGACACCCGGCCCGACGTCCGATGCACCACTGAGCACCGACCAGCACACCGCGAGCCGTCCAGCGGCCGACCACAGGAAGCAGCCCCACCGATGACCTCACCGATGACCGCCGAGCAGTCGGCCTGGTTCGCGCAGACCTTCAGCGCGCTCGTGGACAACGTGGGTCAGGCCGTCCTCGGCAAGACCCACGTGGTGCGGCTCGCGTTCACCGCGATGCTCGCCGAGGGGCACATCCTCCTCGAGGACGCGCCCGGAACCGGCAAGACGATGCTCGCGCGGGCCATCGCCGCGACCATCGACGGCACGCACAACCGCATCCAGTTCACACCGGACCTCCTGCCGTCCGACGTCACGGGCGTGACCATCTACGACCAGAAGTCGGGGCGCTTCGAGTTCCACAAGGGCCCCATCTTCGCGTCCGTGGTCCTCGCCGACGAGATCAACCGTGCGTCGCCCAAGACCCAGTCGGCGCTGCTCGAGGTCATGGAGGAGTCGCGCGTCACGGTCGACGGCGTCACCCACTCGGCCGGGCGGCCCTTCATGGTCATCGCCACCCAGAACCCCATCGAGCAGGCCGGCACGTACCGGCTGCCCGAGGCACAGCTCGACCGGTTCCTCATGAAGACGTCCCTCGGGTACCCCGACCACGCGTCGACCGTGCAGATCCTCGCCGGGTCCGCCGCCCGCGACCGCACGTCGCGTCTCGCGCCCCTCATCCGGTCGGCTGCCGTCACGGAGATGTCCGAGCTCGCCGCCACCGTGTACGTCGACGGGTCCATCAACGACTACATCTCCCGCCTCGCGGAGGCCACCCGCACCGACTCCGAGACCCGGCTCGGCGTGAGCGTCCGCGGGTGCCTCGCGCTCGTGCGCTGCGCCAAGGTGTGGGCCGCCGCCCAGGGCCGCCCCTACGTGGTGCCCGACGACGTCAAGGACCTCGCCGTGGCCGTCCTGTCCCACCGTCTCGTCCTCGACGTCGAGGCCGAGTTCGCGGGCGTCACGCCCGAGGGGATCATCGAGCGCATCCTGTCCACGACGCCCCCGCCGTCGGAGCGCGCCGCCTGACATGACCGTCACCGACGACGCACGGCCCGACCGCCGCACCGCCGCACGCCACCGCGTGCGCGCGGTGCGCACGGCCGTGTCCGCGCGCACCGGTGCCCTGTCCGGGTACGGGTGGGTCGTCCTCGGCAGCACCCTCGCCGCGCTGGTCGTGGGCCGCCGGTACGGGTGGGAGGAGCTCGTCGTCGCGGGTTGCGTCCTCACCGTCGCGTTCGTCGTCGCCGTCCTCATGACCGTCGGCCGCTCCAGCTACGCGGTGGACCTCGACCTCGCCGACGAACGGGTCACCGTGGGCCAGCGTGCCGTCGGGACCCTCGTGGTGCGCAACGACGGGCGCCGGCGCCTCCTGCCCGCCCAGATCGAGCTCCCCGTCGGTGCCGGTTCAGCGAGCTTCGCGCTGCCGAGCATGGGCCCCGGCGCCGTCCACGAGGAGATCTTCGCGATCCCCACCGCCCGCCGCGCCGTCGTCGAGGTGGGGCCCGTCCGGTCTGTCCGCGGGGACCCCCTGGGCATCGCCCGCCGGGAGATGCGCTGGACCGACCCCGTCGAGCTCTACGTGCACCCGTCGACCGTGTCCCTCGCGGGCACACGGGCGGGCGTGCTCCGCGACCTCGAGGGCCAGGCCACGCGCACCGTGTCCGACAACGACATGTCGTTCCACGCCCTGCGCGAGTACGTCCCCGGTGACGACCGCCGCAACATCCACTGGCGCACCAGCGCCCGCACCGGCACCCTCATGGTGCGGCAGTTCGAGGACACGCGTCGCACCCACACCGCCCTCGCCCTCGCCACCGAGCGCCCCGACTACGCCGACGACGACGAGTTCGAGCTCGCGGTGAGCACCTTCGCGTCCATCGGGGTGCAGGTCATCCGCGACGCCCTCGAGATCACCGCCATCACCGGGGCGAGCACCGTGCGGTCCCGCACGCCCCGCGTCCTCCTCGACGACTGCGCCGGCGTGGCCCTCGCCCCGAAGGCCCCCGACGCCCGCGCCCTCGCGCACTCCGTCGCGCGCCTCGCGCCCACCGCGACCCTGGCGCTCATGGTCACCGGCTCCGTCCCCTCGCACAGCGAGCTGCGTGCCAGCGCCGTGCACATCCCCGCCGGGACGCGAGCCGTCTTCGTCGCCTGCGAGCCGGGTGCCGAGATCGCGCTGCGCACCCAGGGCACCCTGTCCGTCGCGACGCTCGGGGACATCACCGAGCTCCCGCGGCTCCTGCGCCGGCTGGTTGCCCAGTGAGCCGCCGCGCACGCACCGTGCGGCAGGTCGAGCCGTCGACCGACCGCGCCCGTCCCGTCGCGCACCAGGTCGTCGACTGCGTCGTCCTCGCCCTCACCGTGCTCCTCGCGCTCGTCCCGCTCCTGCCCGTCTACGGCACGGCGTCCGCGCTGCCCGCCGTCGTCGGGGGCACCGTCGCCGGTGCCCTCGTCGCCGTCGTCGCAGCGGTCCGCGTGTGGCCCGTCATGACCACGGTCGCGACGCTCCTCGTGCTCTACGTCCTCCTCGGGGGGGCGCTCGCCGTCCCCACCACCACGGTCGCCGGGGTGGTGCCCACCCTCGACACGCTCACCGGGCTCGCCGACGGCGTCGTCACGTCGTGGAAGCAGATCCTCACCCTCGAACCACCCCTCGGCCGGGCGGGCAACGTCCTCGTCGTGCCGTTCGTCCTCGGGCTCGGCGGCGCCGCCACCGCAGGGGTCGTCGCCGCCGGGCGCCGCCACCCCGTGCGGCTCCTCACGGCCGCCGCGATCCCCGTCGTCGTGCTCGTCCTGTCCATCCTCCTCGGCACCGTGGAGCGGCTCCTCGTCACCGTCGTCGGCACCGCGCTCGCCGCCGTCCTCCTCACGTGGGGGTCGTGGCGCACCGGTCACCTGCGCCCTCGCCGGCACACGTCCCTCGCGCTGCTCGCCGTCGTGTCGCTCGTCGGCGGCGTGCTGCTCGCCCCGGTGGTCGGGGGCGACGAGCCGCGGTTCGTGCTGCGCAGCACCATCGTGCCGCCGTTCGACCCCCGCGAGCACCCCAGCCCCCTCTCCGGGTACCGCACGTACATGAAGGACGCGAAGGAGACGGACCTCCTCACCGTCCGCGGCCTCCCCGAGGGGGCCGTCGTGCGGCTCGCCACGATGGATGCGTTCGACGGCGTCGTGTGGAACGTCCTCGGCGACGGCCAGCCCGACGGGTCCGGGGCGTTCCGGCGCGTCGGTGACGCCATCCCCACCAGCGTCCAGGGGGAGACCGTCGAGGTCGAGGTGGACGTCCACGCCCTCGACGGCGTGTGGCTGCCCACCGTCGGCCACACCACCGCCGTGGACTTCACGGGCCCCGGCGCCGAGCGGGCACGCAACGGCTTCCGCTACAACGACGCGACCGGCACCGGCGTGCTCACCGACGGCGTGGGCCCAGAGCAGTCGTACACGCTCGAGGCGGTCCTGCCCCCGGTACCCACCGACGAGGAGATCGGCGACGCCGATCCCGGGCAGGTCGTCGTCCCGCAGCTCGTCGGCGTCCCCGACGTCGTCACCAGCCGCTCGACGGAGGTCGCGGCCCGCGCCACCACCGCCGCCCTCGCCGCCCGCGCCATCGAGTCGTACCTCCACGACACCGGGTTCTTCAGCCACGGCATCGAAGCCGCCGGCGACTACCCGTCGCTCTCCGGGCACGGTGCGTCGCGCATCACCGAGCTCCTCGGCGGCGACATCATGGTGGGTGACGCCGAGCAGTACGCGTCCGCCATGGCGCTCCTCGTCAACCAGCAGGGCCTGCCCGCCCGCGTCGTCATGGGCTTCGTGCCCGACGAGGAGCAGGCCGGTGACCCGGAGGTGACGTTCACCGGCGAGAACGTCCAGGCGTGGGTCGAGGTGAACTACCAGGGCGTCGGGTGGGTCCCGTACTTCCCGACCCCGCCCACGTCGCAGACGCCGCAGGAGAACGAGGCCCCCGTCGAGCAGGAGCCGCAGCCCCAGGTGGTCCAGCCGCCCCCGCCGCCGCCCGACCCCACCATCCCGCCCGATGCGGACGACGAGGAACCGAACGTCGACTCCAACCAGGACGACGAGGACACCGGGATCGACCTGCGCCGCATCGCCACCATCACCGCGGCCGTCGGCATCCCCCTCCTGCTCCTCGTCCTGCCACCGCTGCTCGTCGTCCTCGCCAAGCGCCGCCGTCGGCGCCGCCGCCAGCGCGCCACCGACCCCGCCGCACGCATCAGCGGCGGGTGGGACGAGGTCGTCGACACCGCACGCGATCACGGGACGCCACCCGTCCCCGCCGCCACGCGCCGCGAGACGGCCCGCACCCTCACCCTCGCGCATCCCGGCGTCCCCGGACCGGAGCTCGCCGAGCGGGCCGACGCCGCAGTCTTCGCCGCCGCACCACCCGAGCAGGCGCAGGTCGACGAGTACTGGCTCACCGTCGACCGCTCCGTCCGTGCGATCCGCGGCGACCTGCCCCGGTGGGCCCGCCTCCGCGGCACCCTGTCCCTCGCCTCCCTCCGAGCCCGACGGGACAGCGACGCGGACCGCGAGCCCAGGGTCGTCCGCATGCTCGGAGCGGTACGCCGCCGTTGAGCATGGGGTGTTCTCCCCATCCCAGCGCCCGGCGCGAGCATGCCCGGGCTGGGAGGATCGAGCACATGACCACGCAGCGCACCACCGTCCCCGCCCGTCGTCCCGTCTCCCGCCGCACCCTGGCGGGCCCGGCGCTCGCGGTCGTCCTCGCCGCGACCCTCGTCGGATGCTCCTCCGACGGAGACTCCGGTGACGACGCGACCACCGCTCCCGCGTCGGCGGCCGAGCCGACCACCGAGCAGGCCACCGAGGACGCCCCGGCCGGTGGCGACTTCTGCACCGACTTCGAGGCGGCCGGCGGCTCCGGAGCCACGGTGGGACCCCTGCAGCTGTGGCTGCCGAAGGAGGACCTCGGGGCCGAGATCGACGGCAAGCTCGGCGCCATGGGCGACCTCGAGCCCCCTGCTGAGATCGTGGAGGCGTGGGACGCGAGCAGGACGTACTACGAGGACATCTCCGGGACGGTGGACGCCCTCCCGGCGGGCGGCGTGATCAACGACCCGGAGGTGTACGGGACGAGCGAGGAGATGACGGACACGTTCTCGCAGGTGACCGACTGGTACTTCGAGATCTGCCGCTGAACCACCCTCAGGGGGCGCTCAACCGGGGCACCACCGGTGCGTCACGGTCGCACACCAGGGTCCCCCCGACGACGCGGAGCTCCGCCACCTGCACCGAGGAGCGGCGCTCCGCGTACCCCTCGTGCCCGGCGAGGTCGCCGCTGCGACCGGGGTGCGTGAAGTAGAAGACGTACGCCACGGCCCCCGGCGCGTCGGCGCCGTCGGGGACGTCCACCGAGACGCTCCCGGGCACCACGACGTCGGCGTGCAGCCCGATCGTCGCGTCGTCGACCCGCGATCCCGGGGCGTCGAGGATCAGCCCCTGCGCCTCCCACGTGTCGAGGTCGCCCGAGCGGTGCACCCGCTGTCCCTGCCACTCGTCGACGAGCATCCAGAACGATCCGCCGAGGCGGAAGACGTTGGGGCCCTCGTGCGGGCGGCCCGTGATCACCGGACCGACGGGCGTCCACGTGTACAGGTCGTCCGAGTCCGCGGCGTACGTGTGGGACCCCGCCGCCTCGTCCTTGAACCACATGCGGTACCTGGCCCGCGGCGACCCGTCCGGCCGGACCGCGCCGACGGCCGACGCGTACGGATGGACGCACGCGTCGATCACCCGACGCGACCCCAGGTCCAGGCGGGACCGGTGCGTCCAGGTGAGCAGGTCCGGGCTGGTCAGGTGGAGGATGTCCCGGTCGTGCCCCGGCCACCGCGTCGGCACGCCCGTGATGTACGACACGTACATGTGGTACTCGCCCTCGCCCCACACCACCTCCGGCGCCCAGAACGTGTTCCGTCCCCACCCGACGTCCAGGCCCTCCACGGTGCCCCGGTACAGCCATGTGGCTCCGTCGTCGTCGGACGTCGCGACCGCGACGTCGGTCCCGTGCACCCACGCGACGCCCGGCCCCTCGGCGGTCGCCCGCCGCGCCGTGCAGAACATCCACCACTCGCCGAGCTCACGGTTGCGCACCACCACCGGGTCCGCCGCACCGTCGTGCACCGGGTCCCTGAACAGCGGACCCGACGTCACGCGCGCACGCTCGCCCCGGCAGGCTCCGCCACCGCCGCGAGCTCCGCCCGCGGGTCGCGCACCACGCTCTCCAGCCCCGTCGACAGCAGCCCTGTCTCCCGCAGCTCCGCAGCCGTCACCCGGCGCCCGCCCGCGTCGGCCGACGCGTAGATCGCGGTGACGATCTCCAGCGGGCGCCGCGCGAACGCCGCCACGTCGGGCAGCACCGTCCCCTCCCGCAACGCCCGGTACGTCTCCCGGACCAGCGGGATGTGCCCGCTCGGCTCGTCGTCCTCCGGCAACGCCCACGACGCCGCCTCCGCCTCGTCGACCACCGGCGCCGGCGTGATGGTCCAGCTGTCCCGCGAGTGCCCGTACAGGTGGTCCACCTCGATGGTGGCGCGCTCGCAGTCGATGCGGACATGGCTGGTCTGGCGGGGGCAGAGGGTGGAGGACGTGGCGGTGGCCACGACGCCGTCGGCGAAGACGATGGTCGCGGTCGACGCGTCCTCGGTCTGGGTGTCGCGGGCGAGACGCCACGTCTGGGCGCTCACCTCGTGCCAGTCGCCGAGGAGGTGCGCGAGGAGGTCCATCTGGTGGATGCCGTGCCCGAGGGTGGTGCCGCCGCCCTCGGTGTCCCAGCGTCCGCGCCAGTCGACGGCGTAGTAGTCGTCGCCCCGGTACCAGAGGGTCTCGCACTGGGCGAGGAGGGGGCGGCCGAGGGCGCCGGAGCGCAGGAGGCCGCGGACGTGCTCGGCGGCCGTGCCGGTGCGCTGCTGGAAGATGATGCCGAAGGCGAGGCCGGCGCCGTCGCACGCGTCCTGCATGGCGTCGAGCTCGACGAGCGAGAGGGCCGGGGGCTTCTCGCAGATCACGTGGACGCCCGCGGCGACCGCTTCGAGGGTCTGCTCGCGGTGCAGGTCGGGAGGGGTGCACAGGTGGACGACGTCGACGTCCTCCTGGGCGAGGAGCTCGGTGAGCGTCTCGTACCGGCCGGGGATGCCGTACCGGTCCGCGAACTGGGTGCGGCGCTCGGGGTTGCGGTTGGAGCAGGCGACGAGCTCGGCGAGCGGGTCGAGCTCGACGGCCTGGGCGTGGAGGTGGGCGACGGCGCCGGTCCCGACGATCGCGGCCCGCAGGGGGCGCTCGGACCCGATGGGGGCCCAGGGGGCTGTGGCGGCGGGTGTGGCAGAGGCAGACATCGTCGTGTGCTCCGTGGGGTCGGGGGCGGGTGGCGTCAGCCTGGACTGGAGGACGCCCTGACCACGAGCTCGGGCTGGAACTGCACCTGCTCGTGGTGGAACCGGTCGCCCTGCTCGTGCTGGGCGAGGAGGAGGTCCGCGGCGCGGTACCCGAGCTGGTGCTTGGGCTGGCGCACGGAGGTCAGGGGGGTGGCGAGCTCGCCGGCGAAGTTCACGTCGTCGTACCCGACGACGGCCATCTCGGTGGGCATGGCGATGCCCTCGCGGCGCAGGGTGCGCTGGACGCCGAGGGCGACGAGGTCGTTGACGCAGAACACCGCGGTGGGGCGGGGGGCGGGGTCGGCGAGGAGGGAGAGCATCGCGGCCTCGCCGCCGTCGGCGTTGAGCGAGGGGGCGGTGATCTCCACGAGGCCGTCGCGGGCGTCGAGGCCTGCGGCGTCGAAGGCGCGGAGGGCGCCGGCGTAGCGGTCGCGACACTGGCGGATGCTGTGGGGGCCGTTGACGAACGCGATGCGGGTGTGCCCGGTGGCGATGAGGTGCGCTGCCGCGAGCTGGCCGCCCGCGACGTCGTTCACGGCGGCGGACGAGAGGTCGGGGACGGGGGAGGTGGCGTCGAGGAGGACGACGTTGACGCCGCGGGCGCGCATCTCGAGGAGGGGGTCGAGGTCGTCGCTCGAGGGGACGACGAGGACGCCCTGGACGCCGTGCTCCTCGAAGAGCTTGAGGTAGCGGGACTCGCGGGCGGGGTCCTCGTCGGAGCTGGCGAGCATGAGGGTGAAGTCGTCCTCGGCGAGGCGGTCCTCGACGCCGCGGGCGACCTCGGTGAAGAACGGGTTGCCGATGTCGAGGACGACGGCGCCGACGGTGGTGATGGTCCCTGCCCGGAGCTGGCGGGCGGACCCGTTGGGGATGAACTGGAGCTGGGTGATGGCGTCGAGCACGCGTTCGCGGGTGGTGGGGGAGACGCGGTCGGGGCGGTTGAGCACGTTGGACACGGTGCCGACGGAGACGGCTGCGAGCCGGGCGACGTCGCTGATGGACGCGCGTCTGCGGGGCGTGGTGGTGGTCAACGTGCGGCCTCTCGGTGGGGTGTGCACCGGGACGCGCCGTTGCGCCCCGGGCAGCCCGATACTAGCGGCGCTTGACCCTCGACGCGGGGACGCCGTACCGTCACGATCGCGTCGATGAACCGATTCACACACCGAATGTAGCGCACCGCCGAGGGCAGGGTGGCCCCGGCGGCGACACCGAGGAGGCCCCCGTGGCTCGAGTCTGCTTCGTCTCCCAGGTCAGGCCGGACCGCCTGGACGAGTACCGCGAGAGGCATGCGGCCGTGTGGCCGGAGATGCTCGAGGCCCTCCGCGACGCGGGGTGGCGCGACTATCACCTCTACCTGTCGGAGGACGGGCGTCTCGTGGGCTTCGTGGACGTCGACGACTACGCGGCGGCCCAGGCCGCCATGGCCGCGACCGGGGTGAACGCCCGGTGGCAGGCGGAGATGGCGGAGTTCTTCGTGTCCGACGCGGGTCGGCCGGACGAGGGGATGGTGCTCCTCGACGAGGTGTTCCACCTCGAGCGCCAGCTCGAGGACGCGGGTCTCCCGGTGCTCACGGACGGTGACTGAGTCGCGAACTGCGCTTGACCGGGTGCGCGCAGGGTCCGTAGAGTTCGCTTGAAACGATTCACAACGAGGTGGAGAGCACGATGGTGGCACACGACCCGCGCCTGCGGCTGACCGACGAGGCGCGCGAATCCCTCCTGGCACAGACGATCGAGCTGCCCTCCTGGGCGTTCGGCAACTCCGGGACCCGCTTCAAGGTGTTCGCCCAGCAGGGCGTCCCCCGGGACCCGTTCGAGAAGATCGCCGACGCCGCCCAGGTGCACCGGTACACCGGTGCCGCCCCGCGCGTCTCGCTGCACATCCCGTGGGACCTCGTCGACGACTACGAGGCGCTCGCCGCCCACGCGGCGGACCTCGGCGTGACCATCGGCGCCATCAACTCGAACCTCTTCCAGGACGACGAGTACATGCTCGGGTCCCTCACGCACCCGGACCCGGCCGTGCGGAAGAAGGCCGTCGAGCACCACATGCGGTGCATCGACGTCATGCGGGCCACCGGGTCCACGGACCTCAAGCTCTGGTTGCCCGACGGCCTGAACTACCCCGGCCAGGACAACCTCCGCGCCCGCCAGGACCGCCTCGCCGAGGGGCTGCAGGAGATCTACGCGGCCCTCGACCCGGAGCACCGCCTCGTCGTCGAGTACAAGTTCTTCGAGCCGGCGTTCTACTCGATGGACATCCCCGACTGGGGCACCGCGCTGCTGCACTGCCTCGCGCTCGGGGACCGCGCCGTCGTGGTCCTCGACACCGGGCACCACGCGCCGGGGACCAACATCGAGTTCATCGTCGCCCAGCTGCTGCGCCAGGGGCGCCTCGGGGCGTTCGACTTCAACTCGCGGTTCTACGCGGACGACGACCTCATGGTCGGGTCGGCCGACCCCTTCCAGCTGTTCCGGATCATGCATGAGATCGTGTCCGCCGGGGCCCTCGCCCCGGACTCGGGCGTGAACTTCATGCTCGACCAGTGCCACAACATCGAGCCCAAGATCCCGGCGCAGATCCGGTCCGTGATGAACGTCCAGGAGGCCACCGCCAAGGCGCTCCTCGTGGACACCGAGGTCCTCGAGGCGGCGCAGCGGTCGGGCGACGTGCTCGGCGCCAACGGCGCGCTCATGGACGCGTACAACACCGACGTCCGCGGGCTCCTGGCCGAGCTCCGCGAGTCCCAGGGTCTCGCACCCGACCCGCTGACCGCCTTCGCGGCCTCGGGGTACACCGAGAAGATCGTGGCCGAGCGCGTCGGTGGCGCGCAGGCCGGATGGGGAGCCTGAACCGATGACCGACACCACGACCTCCACGACCCCCTCGACGCAGGACGCGGCGGCCGATCTCGTCGCCCGCTCCAACCGCCTGGGTGCCGACCCGCGGAACACGAACTACGCCGGTGGGAACACGTCCGCCAAGGGGACCCGGACGGACCCGGTGACGGGGGAGCCGGTGGAGCTCCTGTGGGTCAAGGGTTCCGGCGGGGACCTCGGGACGCTCACCGAGAAGAACCTCGCGGTCCTGCGCCTGGACCGGCTGCGCGCCCTCGTGGGCGTGTACCCGGGCGTGGAGCGCGAGGACGAGATGGTCGCGGCGTTCGACTACTGCCTCCACGGGAAGGGTGGTGCCGCGCCGTCCATCGACACGGCGATGCACGGCCTCGTCGGCGCGGAGCACGTGGACCACCTGCACCCCGACTCCGGGATCGCCCTGGCCACCGCGGCGGACGGCGAGGCCCTCACGGCCGAGTGCTTCGGCGACCGTGTCGCCTGGGTGCCGTGGCGGCGCCCCGGCTTCCAGCTGGGCCTCGACATCGCGGCGGTCCGCGAGGCGAACCCCCAGGCCATCGGGTGCATCCTCGGCGGGCACGGCATCACCGCCTGGGGCGCCACGAGCGAGGAGGTCGAGGCCCGCAGCCTCGAGATCATCCGCACCGCCGAGGAGTTCGTGGCGGCCCGCACGGCCCGCCTCGCGGAGGCGGGCGAGCACCCCTTCGGTGCGGAGCGCGACGGGTACGGCGCGCTCCCGGCCGACGAGCGGCGCGCGAAGGCCGCGCGCCTGGCGCCCGTGGTCCGCGGCATCGCGAGCCACGACGCCCCGCAGGTGGGGCACTTCACCGACTCCGGCGAGGTCCTCGACCTGCTCGCCCGCGAGAAGCTCGGGCCGCTCGCCGAGCTGGGCACCAGCTGCCCGGACCACTTCCTGCGCACCAAGGTCAAGCCGCTCGTCGTGGACCTCCCCGCGACCGCGACGGTCGAGGAGATCACGGCCCGCCTGACCGAGCTCCACGAGGCGTACCGCGCCGACTACGCGGGCTACTACGAGCGCAACGCCGACGACGCGTCGCCCGCCATGCGCGGCGCGGACCCGGCGATCGTCCTCGTCCCGGGCGTCGGGATGTTCTCCTTCGGGAAGAACAAGCAGACCGCCCGCGTGGCGGGGGAGTTCTACGTCAACGCCATCAACGTCATGCGGGGCGCCGAGGCGATCTCCACGTACGCGCCCATCGACGAGGCGGAGAAGTTCCGCATCGAGTACTGGGCCCTCGAGGAGGCCAAGCTCCAGCGCATGCCCGCGCCCAAGGCCCTCGCCACACGGGTGGCGCTCGTCACGGGTGCCGGGTCGGGCATCGGGAAGGCCATCGCGGAGCGTCTCGCGGCGGAGGGCGCGTGCGTCGTCGTCGCGGACATCGACCTCGAGGGCGCGAAGCGCGTCGCCGAGCAGCTCGGCGGGCCCGACGTGGCCGTCGCGGTCCGTGCGGACGTCACGAGCGAGGACGACGTCGCGGCCCTCGTCGACGAGGCGGCGCTGGCCTTCGGTGGCGTGGACCTCGTGGTGAACAACGCGGGCCTGTCCATCTCGAAGCCGCTGCTGGAGACCACCGGCAAGGACTGGGACCTCCAGCACGACGTCATGGCCAAGGGGTCGTTCCTCGTCGCCCGCGAGGCGGCGCGCGCCATGATCGCCCAGCGCATGGGCGGCGACATTGTGTACATCGCCTCCAAGAACGCCCTCTTCGCGGGGCCCAACAACATCGCCTACTCCGCCACCAAGGCGGACCAGGCCCACCAGGTGCGCCTCCTCGCCGCGGAGCTCGGCGAGCACGGCATCCGCGTCAACGGCGTCAACCCCGACGGCGTGGTTCGCGGCTCCGGCATCTTCGCCGGCGGGTGGGGCGCCAAGCGTGCCGCCGTGTACGGGGTGCCCGAGGAGGAGCTGGGCGCGTACTACGCCCAGCGCACGCTCCTCAAGCGCGAGGTGCTCCCGGAGCACGTCGCCGCCGCCGTGTTCGCCCTCACCGGGCCGGACCTCTCCCAGACCACCGGCCTGCACGTGCCCGTGGACTCGGGGGTCGCCGCCGCGTTCCTCCGGTGACGCCCGCACGGCAGGGGGCCGACGCTTTCGTCGCGGTCGACCTCGGGGCGTCGAGCGGGCGCGTCATCGTGGGGCGGGTGCTCGGCGGTGCCGAGCCGCGCGTCGAGCTCCACGAGGTCAACCGGTTCCCCAACGGCCCGGTCGACGTGCGGGGCACGCTGCACTGGGACGTGCTGCGCCTCCACCAGGGGGTCCTCGACGGCCTGCGGGCCGCCGGCCGCGAGGCACACACGCGCGGTGACCGGCTGGCGGGCGTCGGCATCGACTCCTGGGCCGTGGACCACGGCCTCCTCGACGCCGACGGGGTCCTCCTCGGGAACCCCGTCCACTACCGCGACACCCGGACCGACGGGGTGCCGGAACGCGTCTACGAGCGCGTCCCGGCCCGGGACCACTACGCGGTGAATGGCCTGCAGACCCAGCCGTTCAACACCGAGTTCCAGCTCGCGGCCGCCGCGCGGACCGCGCAGCTCGCCGCAGCACGAGACATGCTCCTCGTGCCCGACCTCCTCGGCTACTGGCTCACCGGCCGGCGCGTCGCCGAGGTGACCAACGCGTCGACCACGGGCCTGCTCGACGTGCGACGACGCGAGTGGGCCACGGGCCTGCTGGCGCGCCTCGCCGTGCACGTCGGGGACTTCGCGCACCTCCTGCCACCCCTCGTGGAACCCGGCCAGGTGCTGGGGCCTGTCCTCGACGACGTCGCGCACGGCCTGGGACTTCCCGCCGGGATCCCGCTCGTCGCCGTCGGGTCGCACGACACGGCGTCCGCCGTCGTCGCCGTCCCCGCCCAGACCGAACGCTTCGCGTACGTCTCCTGCGGCACGTGGTCCCTCGTCGGCCTCGAGCTCGACGCCCCCGTCCTCACCCCCGAGAGCCAGGACGCCAACTTCACCAACGAGCTCGGCGTCGACGGCACCGTCCGGTACCTGCGCAACGTCATGGGCCTCTGGCTCCTCCAGGAGTGCCTGCGCACCTGGGCCGCTGCCGGCCTCCCCGCCGACCTCCCCGACCTCCTGGCAGCCGCCGCCCAGGTCCCCCCGCTCACCGTGGTCATCGACGCCGACTCGCCCGAGTTCCTCGCCCCCGGCGACATGCCCGACCGCATCGCCGCAGCCGCCACGCGCACCGGCCAGACACCACCCCAGTCCCAGGCCGAGACCGTCCGCTGCATCCTCGACTCCCTCGCCCTCGCCTACCGACGCGCCGTGAGCGAGGCGTGCGCGCTCGCGGGCCGTGAGGTCGACGTGGTCCACGTGGTCGGCGGGGGAGTGCGTAACACCCTCCTGTGCCGGCTCACCGCCGACGCGACCGGACTGCCCGTGGTCGCCGGGCCCGTCGAGGGTGCGGCGCTCGGGAACGTTCTGGTCCAGGCGCGGGCCGTGGGTGTTCTCCACGGGTCGCTCGCGGACCTGCGTGCCGTCGGGGCGCGCGGTGCCGGGCTCGTCCGGTACGAGCCCGGGCAGTCAGGGGTCGACGAGCACCACTGGGCGGCCGCGGAGGCGCGGCTGCGCTGACCTTGCTCACGGAGGGGACGGAAGCCCTGCCTGGTGCGGTCATGGACTTCGGTACCCTCCTAGGGCGCTATCACGCTCCCTGCGTCCGCTCGCCGCCGGGCAGTACCGTGCGCCGGAGGGCGTGCGCGACGAGATTGATCGACATCGAACGGAGCATGACCTCATGAAGAACTGGCACAAGGCACTTGTGTGCGGGCTGGCCGCGTCGGTACTCGTGGGGTGCTCGGGTGGTTCGGACCCCAAGCCTGCGGCCGGTGCCGCGTCCGCCACGGAGACCGCGACGGCCGCTGAGGGCACGGAGGCCACCGAGGGCGACAACCCGTGGTGCGAGCAGGGTGACGTCACGGACGAGCTCGAGGTGACGTTCGGCGAGATGGCCGCGGCGTCCGACGAGTGGGCCGAGGACCTCGACCGTGAGTGGCGGCACTACTTCCCGGTGACTATCACGAACGTGTCCGACAAGCCCTGCGTGTTCATCGTCAAGCTCGATGCTGCCGTCGAGGGTGGGGACACCGGCAACGAGGACCTCACGATCCCGCTCGACCCAGGGCAGTCCTACCACGCCCAGGCGTTCGACCTGGAGGTCCTCACGGAATTCTCGGGCGACTCCGAGGACGCGACGCCGACCTCGGACATCACCCCGTCGGTGTACTCGTTGTCCCGCGCGCCGCTCCTGGACTACTACGAGACCGAGCTCGACGTCGAGGGAGTCGTCGGGACGGGAGCGACCGCCAAGCTCGTCTCGCACATCACGATGATCGGGCGCAACGCCCAGATGCCCGACCGCATCGCCAGCGCGGATGACGACACGGTGACCATCGTAGGACTGGACGCCGAGGGCGACGTCATCGCCAAGGGAACCACCGTGATCGAACCCGTCGAGGACGGTGAGACGGCGACGGTCGAGACCCTTGCGGGTGGTGGCGACTCGTCGATGAACGTCCGCAACCAGGTCCCGCTGAGCAACTACGACGACGTCGTGACGTGGGAGATCGCCATGCTGCAGCCGGTCTACACGGAGATCCACGAGATCGGCCTCTGACGGCCTGGTCACACGGGGGGCGGTGCCGCCTGCTTATCGTGGAGCGCATGAGCCCACGGATGCCCGGCACCGCCACCCTGATCGTCGGCGCGGTGCTGATCGCCGTGTACGGAGTCCTTCTCCTGATCGGCGTCGTGGAAGAGGGGGATATCGGCCTCGGGCTGATTCTCCTCGTGGGGTACGTCTGCGCGCTCGTGGGTGTGGTGCGGATCGGGCGGCACTGGTTCTCGGAGCGGTGGAGGAGGGCCCCCAGCTCGCGCCGGTGACGGTCGCGCCGTGTTTGACCGGCACTGGTGGAACCCATATCCTCGACGTAACACGACAGGCTCGCTTCTCTAGATGAGACGCGGGCCTGTTCTCTTTCTACCCCCGGTGTCGGGGACGCCAGGACGATGCACACGTGACGACCCCGAACAGCACCTACGCGAAGCCGTTCCTCACGGTCCCCGAACAGATCCGTCGGCTGCGCGGGCGGGGCATGGACTGCGGTGACGACGCCTACGCGGCCGACGTCCTGGAGCGCTACGGCTACTACCGGCTGTCGGGCTACTGGCACCTCTACCGCGACCGGCCTGCGCCTGCCGCGCACCGGTTCGACGAAGAAGGCCGAGAGATCCGCCTGGACACGTTCGTACCCGGTACCCGCCTCGCGCACGTGGTCTCGCTGTACGAGTTCGACCATGAGCTCCGCATGCGCCTCAGCGACATCCTCAGCACCATCGAGACAGCCTTCAGGTTCTTCATCGGCCACCGGCTCGGCAGGGTAGACACGTTCGCGCACAGGCACCCCTGGGCGCTCGGCGCGACGACGCAGAAAAATCCCAACATGCCGCTCGAGCCGACCACCGCATACCGTGAGTGGCTCGAGGAGTACGACCGGCACGAGAAGCGCGCCCGCGGCGACTTCGTCGTGCACTTCCGCCAGCAGTACGGTCCCCACCTGCCCATCTGGGTGGCCACGGAGGTGATGTCCTTCGGCGTGCTGGGCAGTCTCTATGACCTGATGCTGCAGTCCGACCAGGAGATCCTCGCAGCCCGGTTCCAAGTCCGCACCGCCGACGGCCACGGGGACCGCGGTGCCCTCGGGAACTGGCTGAACAACCTCAGGAACGTGCGGAACATCTGCGCGCACTACGGCCGCCTGTGGAACCGCGCGTTCGATGTGATCATCGACGCGCCGGGACAGGCTCGAAAAGATGCCGACGACCTGCTCGCGCCGCTCGCGGACCGCGGCACTAGCAACAGGCTCTACGGCGTGTTGCTCGTCATGCGCCACCTCCTGCTGAGCATCGCGCCGGAGAAGGGCGACGTCGTGGACCTGACCGACTTCATCGAGGAGCAGTCCCGCGCCGTCGGCTTCGGCATGGCGCAGCTCGGATTCCCGGACGACTGGCGGAGCAGCCCGATCTGGGACCGGGCCTTCGCGCTCGGCCGCTCACCGATGGTGGCCGCGAGCCTGCTCGACCGAGCCGAGTGCATGACCGCCGCCGAGACCCGTGCTTCGTTGACGGAAGCGGAAGTGATCGAATCAGAACGGACTCGAACCCCGGCTCAGGCAGCGCGAGCGAAGAAGGCCGCTCAGCGCAGCCTGCTGCGGACCTACCTCAAGCACCGAGTCGTGATCGAGGTCGAGCTCGGAGAGACCAAGTTCTACCCGGCCTTCCAGTTCCGCGACGGGAGGATCGTCGACGCGCTCGCCGAGATCAACAAGGAGCTCGCCTCGTCCTGCGGAGGGTCGGAGACGACCGAAGTCGCCCGAGCGCTCCTGGACTGGTGGCAGACGCCGCACCCGGAACTGCCGCAGAACTCGGACGGCTCGGACCGATCTCCCCTCGACCTGCTGAACTCGGTCACCGAGAAGGAGTTCGCGGCGGCGATCGACGAGACGGACGTCAGGCGCAGCTTCGCCGTTTCGGGGGAGCGGTGACCCAGAGCCTGCGGTTCGCGCGATACCGCGGTGTGCGTGAAGTTCAAGTGCGTGGACGGTGCGTGATGCTAGAGCTCCGAGTGGGTCGATTGTCGGCCTAGATGTAGTGGGTCATGACGTTGGTGAGACGACGTCGGGGAGCGTGGGCGTAGGCGAGGGGTAGGTCCCGGTCTTGCTGGATGGAGGTACTCCTACACCCGCCTGCTCGAAGGATCTACCCCTCGTGACCCCCGCGAAGCCCCATTACCCCCTGCTGGAAGACTGCGATTGGTCCAGCGCTGCAAGCACCGCCCGATCGCCCACGTCGTCGCTGAGCCAGGCGATGTACCGGGCCAGGGAACGCTGGACGATGGTGTGGGCGTCCTGGTGCAGCTCACCGAACGCTCCATAGAGCCGTTCGAAGGGCAATGACGCGGCATGGTCCATGATCCTGCGGACTGCGCGCGCAGGGAGCGGGATGTTGTTGACGTAGCTGCGCATCACGTTGACGGACTTCCGATCCGCGCCTATGGCGATGGTGTCCCCGGTGAGCAGTGCTCCTTGACCCTCGGCGCCCGCCTGCCAGTGCACGAGACTGCTCCCCGCGAAGTGACCGCCGACCTCCACCATCGTCACTCCGGGGAGGATCTCGATACGGTCGGACCAGTAGGTGATGACGTCATCGGGACGTCGGGTCCAGGCCCGGTCTTGACGTGAGACGTACACAGGTACGCGGCCAAAGGCATGACTCCACTGGATCGACGACCCCGTGAGATGGGGATGGCTCGACGCAATTGCCGACACACCACCGAGGACTCGCACCGTCTCCACCCCCTGAGCATCGATGAATCCCGGTGGTTCGAACAGCAGGTTGCCTCCGGTGGTCCGCAGGAGGAGCGCCCGTTGGCCGATGCCGAGCCGAGGCCGTGTCGTCACTCCATGGAGGTCCGTCTCCAGCTGGGTGACGTCGATCCGCATCCCTTGCGCTTCGAGCTCGTCCCTCGTGATCCAACGCTGCCCTCCCACTGGCACATACTGGCGTTCGTCGGAGCAGATGGCGCACGTCTCCGGCGGCGATGGGGTGTCGGGGTGCTCGATCGCGCATGTCGCACAGGTCCAGATGGTCATGTCGTCCTCTCGGTGGCGGTAACTCGACCGAGCGAACACCCTCAAGTTCACTTGAGGTCAAGCACCCGGTGGCTGAGAGTGGTCCTCATGCCTCCTGTTGACCCCGACAAGCTCCTCTCCATCGGCGTGACCGCCCAGCGAGCCGGGGTCAGCGTGTCCGCCTTGCGCTTCTACGAGGAGCTCGGATTGATCCGAGCAGTTCGTGGCCCGAACGGTCATCGGTTCTTCCCGCGACACGTCTTGCGGCGGCTTGCTGTCGTCGCAGCCGGTCAACGCATCGGGATGACTCTGGACCAGGTCGCCGAGGCTCTGTCCGGGCTCCCGGACGACCGTGCGCCCACCCAGCGGGAATGGCGTGCGATGAGCGAGCGCTGGGCGCAGATGCTCGAGGGCCGCATCGAGGTCCTCCAAGCATTGCGGAAGGACCTTGATGGGTGCATCGGCTGTGGCTGCCTGTCGCTGGGGCGATGCACTCTGTTCAATCCGGAGGATCAAGCGCAACGCGAGGGGGCGGGCAGCAGGTGGTTGAGAGGCGCCATCTCCGCCGACACCGGGGGTGATCAATCCTTCATTTGAGAGGGCGAGGGCGCACTAGGAATCGGGCCCACCTGATGCTGCGCGAAATCCGCGTGTACCCTGCTGGGGTGACTTGGGATCGGCGATTTTCGCACCCCCGGCCGGGACATGGCCGCGGGGTCTTCTTCGTGCGCCCCTAGGGCGCACGGTCTCCGCAGGCACGGCTGGGGGAACTCGATCCTCGCCAGCCAGCAACCTTCTCGGAGACCCCCATGTCACAGCTCGATTACCTGACCCCTGACCAGCTCTCGCGCTCTCTGTCCCTGCGCGACCTGACCGACCCGGCCCAGGGCGAGCACGCCATCCAAGCGCTCCTCGAGGCCGTCGTGACGGCCTTGCTGACCGAGTGGAGCGGCACCACCCTTCGCTACGTGCGCAACGTCCCTGTCGTGCCTGTTCGCGACAACTATGACCGTCTCGGTTATGCCCGTGACGACGTCACTCGTGTTCGCCGCTACACCCGGTACGTCAGCCCCACGGTCATGCTCCGGAGCCACACGAGCGCAGAGCTCCCAGCGGCGCTAGAGGTCTATGCAGACCAGCAGGACGTCGATGAGCTGATCGTGGCACCAGGCCTGGTCTACCGCCGTGACGCGGTCGACCGCACCCATGTGGGCGAGCCACACCAGGCGGACCTGTGGCGCATCCGCAGCACTCCGTCGACCGACGACGCAGAGATCGTCACGATGATCGGGCGCGTCGTCGAGGCGATACTGCCTGACGCGGAGTGGAAGGTGACCGACGTGGTGCACCCGTATACGACCAGTGGACGTCAGATCGACGTGCTCCACGACGGCGAGTGGCTCGAACTGGCCGAGTGTGGCCGCATCCACCCCGACGTCCTGCGCGGCTCGGGCCTCAACCCCGACCGATGGTCGGGCCTCGCGCTGGGTATGGGCCTGGAACGCGCACTGATGCTGCGCAAGGCTGTACCGGACATCCGATACCTCAGAGCGCAAGACCCCCGGATCGCCGCACAGATGCTCACGTTGGAATCATGGCAGCACGTCTCCATGCTCCCTTCCTCCAGGCGTGACATCTCAGTCGTGACGGGCCAGGAGGAGGACGAAGAGACATTGGGCGACCGGATCCGAACCGCACTTGGAGACGACGCAGACGTCATCGAATCGGTCGAGCTGCTCAGCCGCACCACCTACGACGATCTGCCGGCAGCGGCTCGCTCGCGCCTCGGCATCGAACCGGACCAGGTGAACCTCCTCGTAAGGATCACCCTGCGCCCCATCGACCGCACACTCACGTCGGAACAAGCCAACACGATCCGCAACACCATCTACAAGGCTGTGCACGAAGGTCCGGTGATGGAACTGATCTGATCACAAGTTCAGTCCGGAACAGGTGGGTGATGGGTCGAGACGTTGACCGTCGGACTGTCTCAGCCCAGCCCGCCGCGAGATCTTCGCGCGAGGCGCCGCGGCCTTCGACGTGTTCTGCCGCCACGTCTTCCCGCAGTGGGCGCATCGGTAGCGGCGCAACCTCACCTGCAGGAATGTGGGCCGGTGCCCGAAGGGCCCATGCGCGAGCCGACGGACCACGGTGTGCCGCGGCACGCCCTCTGCTCCGCACGTGCGGCACCACGGATCGTCGTGGACGATCCGGCACTCGATCACCGCCCGATCCGCGTCGAGATGCTGCCCGACGGCCTCGAGGCCGGGCTCATCGAGGCGGCAGAACGTGGTGAGGAAGGATGCGGTGAAGGTAGCGTTGAGCACGTCGAGATCTACCGGATGGCGCGTGTAGAAGACTCCATCCTCGGGGGACCTTGATGCCTATCCAGCCACCCCCGCCTACACCCTCACCTGCGAAGAACCCGATAAAGCATCGACCGAGTGCAGAGACGACATGCTGACGGAATCGAGAGTGCACCGAAACCGCGCGACCGGTGCTGACCTCGATCAGATCGAATCGAGCGGCGCTACATCACATCAGGACGGTGAAGACGAAGCACGGGTGCGGGGCGATGATCCACTGGAACGTGGAGCACTCGCCACCGAAAGCGGTGGGGACGACCTTGACCGATGCTGCGGCAGGCGCGGCGGCAGGCGCCGCGGGCGCGATCCCCAACGTGAGCAGAGAAGCGGTAGCGAACGTGAGAGCTACGCGAGAGGTACGTTTCACGTCGACTCCAAGTGTGAGGTGAGGTCAAGCTCGGCGTAACACTCTTGAGCGTAAGGACGGTCTATGACCACGGCAAGAGGCGACCAACTATTCATCCGCGCCACGCCGCGCCGCGCAGCCCAGCTCGGGCCGCGGATGTGCTCGCCTCTTTCGACCGACCCGGCACCAGCAATGGCCCCTTCGAGGCGCGGCACTCGGCTTCCGCAAACTCATCGACCGCATCGCGAGATCCCTATTCGAGTCCGGAGGCTTCAGACCCTGGCTGCACCCTCAACTCCGACGAGCCGGTTTACTAGGCCGTTGCCGGCAAAGTGGCTGCCCCGGCTCGGAGCTCTTCCACAAGGCCGGTCGGCGATGGTGGAGCCAGACTGGATGGAGGGCGACCGGGGTGCCCGGGCAAAGGTCGGATGACCGCGTACGAATGCCGGTGCGGGATCGATAGTCACCCTGGGAACCTGGGGAGATGGAGACTGTCACCGGGGCCTGTCCCTCGTGCGCCCACCCTTGGCGGATGCACCCCGTCGCCGTCGTCATGGTCAGGGCATGCGCGTTGTGCATCGCGGAGGAAGACCACGGCGAGCGCGCGACGGCCGAGATGTGCGTTCTCGTCCCTCCAGATCTGGGCCTCATGCGCGCCCGAGACGTCGTGACCGCCACCACTGACAGGGATCTGCTCGGTAGGCGCCGTATCCGTCTGCAATGGCGCGATGGACAGGAGTGGCCGACGTTCCGTCAACGATCCTGGTTCGGCACGGCCGGGGAGCGGCGACTGAGATCACTCGAGGAGGATGTCGCCTCTCTGACGCTCGGTGAGCTCTGGGCCAAGTGGTGCAGTGAATTCTGACCGTCTCGATCATGACGGCTGCCCAGCGGTATGCCCGCACGCCGCTGGGCAGCCGTCTGCGGCGATCGACGTCGTGCTAGCCAGTTCGAGACCAGCTACGCGACGTCGGGCCGTGTCATCAGTGGCGACCGCAGATGCATCTCGAGGCATGGACTGGTCAGGGGTACGGTGCTCCACGTCGCGTCCGCCGAGCGCGTGCCGGCGTCGACCACCAGCCGGACCCGGTGCGGGGTGGTGACGACGTAGAGGTCGGCGACGAACGTCTGGCCCTGCCAGGCGCCGGTCGCGACGACCGGACGGCCGAGCGGTGAGCTCTCTCGCCATTCCTCGTGGCCGACCTCGACGTTGTACGAGCCGAGCCCCACGAGCCACCCACCGTCCGCGGGGTCGATGGTCACCGTGGTCCCGTCCGGCAAGGGCGGGTCCTCGGTCGAGGCGTCGAGTCTCGCGGTGACGGACCGCTCAGGGGCGGCCGCGCCCCGGACCGGCTCGAGTGACAGTTGCTGCAGCCGCTCGGCGAGGAGGGCGTCGTCCTCTGCGCTGTGCACGTCGTCGATGCCTGGCAGCAGGTGGTCCCACAACAGGTCGAGCACTGCTTGAGGCTCCGTAGCACCGGTCACAGCGACCACGAGGTCGTGGGACGGGACGACCACGCACCGCTGGCCGAATGCTCCGTGCCCGCGGTAGCCGTGACGTGACATCCAGAACTGGTAGCCGTAGCCGCACCACGCGTCAGGGCCCTCCACCGATCCCTCGACGTGCTGTGTGGCGACGTGCACCCGTGTCGCGAGCTCGACCCACTCGCGCGGGACCAGCTGCCTGTCTCCCCAACGGCCTCCGCGGAGCAGCAGCTCGCCGAACGCGGCGACGGCCTCGGTCGTCAGGTGCAGACCGTGGAACCCGAAGGACGCCCCGCTGCCCACCCGGTCCCACTCGGCGTGACCGATGCCCATCGGAGCGAAGAGGCGCTCGTCGAGCAGCTCCGGGACGCCACGGCCCGTCACCCGCTCGACCATCCGCGCCAGGACGTACGTGGTCGCGTCGTCATAGACGTGGCGGGTGCCCTCGGGCTCGGTGAACGGCATGCGCAGGAAGCCCCGGGTCAGGTCGTCAGGCTCCAGCCGCCAGGCCTCCTCGAGGCTGTTCGTCCCGTGCCCGGACGTCATGGTCAGCAGGTGGTGGACGGTGATGCGGCGTCCCTGCGCCGAGACGTCGTCCGGGACGTGCTCAGGCAACACGTCGACCACGCGGTCCTCGACCGAGAGCAACCCGTCGCCCACCGCGATCCCCACCGCGACGGACACGAACGACTTGGTCAGCGAGTACAGCAGGTGCGGGCGTCCTGCCGAGAACGGCGCCCACCAGCCCTCGACGATGACGTGACCTTTGTGCACGACCATGAGTGAGTGGCACTCGACGGTGTGAGCCTCGAGCTGGTCGAGGAGCGCAAGCACCGCGCGGGACGAGACCCCGGAGGCTGCCGGTGCAGACCGTGGCAGGAGCGCGCGTCGAGAAAGCACCAACGCACCCTAACGCGATCGTCCGCGTCCGGCGTCGTCGCAGCGGTCTCGCAACTACTCAACCGCGAAGAGGCTCCCAGTCGATCTCACCGAGACGACACGACTCGACAACGTACTCGGGGTCGTCGGCGGCGAACATGTCCGCGTTATCCCTGACGTCGAATGCTCGTACGCCGATGAGGTTTCGATGAGCGCCGACGCTGACGAGGTGGACGAGGTCGCTTCTTCCAGGTGTGTGATCTCCGTCGACGTGGTCCCAGGGGACAGACTCCCATCGGACCTCGAACTCGGGATGCACCGTATTGACGTGCGTGACCACGCCCTGCAGTTCCTTCTCGTCTCTCACGCAAGATATTCGTGGCTCGTCAAAGCCGAGTCCGAGTCGCGCGTAGACAACAAGCAGGTAGGCCTTCACAGATCCCCCTGATGGTTATCGGGGAACCTCTGCAGCCCCGGCGCTCAGAGTATGCCGCGCGCTCTGCCACCGGATCAATACCTCCGCGCGCATACAGCGATCGGGTGCTGGATTTGGAGGTCTACGAGGCGATCATCGATCAATGGGAAGAGCCGGGCGACCGGTGCCCGACCCAGGTGGTCCGTCAGGCGGATGCCACGAGCTCGACCTCGAAGCCGTCCCCGTTCTCCAGGTAGGCGGCGTAGTGCAGGGGGCCACCCGCGTGCGGGTGCCGGTCTGCGAAGAGCACCGACCACCCGTGGCCCTGAGCCTCGCGGGCGAGGGCCTCCACCTGGTTGGCTGTCCCACCGTGGAAGGCGAGGTGGTTCAGGCCGGGACGACGCCGGTCGTGCTCCTCACCCCGGACGTCCGGTCCGGCCTCGAGGACGATGTACGTCTCGCCGCGCCTCCAGCTGCAACCACCGTCCCAGGTGTCGTTCTCGCGATACCCCAGGGCGGTGAGCAGCCAACCCCAGGAGCTGCGAGCCTCGGCGAGATCAGGGACTCACAGCTCCAGGTGATGCACCGCTCCCAGTCCGGTCATACGCCCTGAGTATCCCTGCTGCGATTGGTCAGCGCGACGGCGACGAGGAGTACCGGGCATCTATGTCGCCGTCGACGAGCCGCCAGCAGAAGTCGTTCATCCGAGCCACGGCGGGAGCATGCCGAGCGAGGATGTCCGCCACGACCGCCGGGAGGCCCTGCGGGATGTCGCCCTGGGCGCAGCGGCGGACGTAGGCATTCCGTTCAGCGAGGCCTGCGGGGTTCGTTGCGACGACACCGCCGACTGCGGTGACGAGCCAGTTCACCAGGCGCATGGCCGCGTAGTGGGCGTCGTGCTCCACGTTCTCGGCGACGAAGGTGCGTTCGACCGTCGAGAGGTCGAACCGTGGGGACGTGGTGAGCCCGAAGTCGACCAGGTACATCTGTTCGCCGTCGGAGCGCAGGTTCCCGAGGTGTCCGTCCATGTGCAGGATCTCGCGGTCGCGGAGGAACGTGACGGCGTCGAACAGCTGTCGCTCGAACGTCTGGGCGCTGCCGATCGGATCCTTGCTGAGCTCCTCGAGCAACGGATGAGGGATGTGCTCGAGGAAGAGCACGAGGCTGGAGCCTGCCTCGGCCAGCTCGTGGAAGCGGTGACGCACCGCACGGTCACCGCCGAACTGCGCGACGACCGCGTCGACGTCCTGGTGCTCGGGCGCGATAGGTGGGCGCCCCGGGAGCACCCGCCAATGATGAAGCAGTGCGAAGGACTCGGCCTCGCCCGCGAGAACACCTTCCGTGACGGCAATGTTCGCGGCCAGCTCGCGCCACGCCCCGAAACCAGGTCCAGGCAGGGGATGCATGCCGTACTGGCAGGACATAGGCAGATCGAACAGGTTGGCGGTGCTGAGCGGGTGTTCCAGCTCCCGGTCGGTGATCGGGATGCGTTTGGCGAACACCGTGATGCCGTTGACATCGAGCACCAAGGAACCACCGCCCGCGCCCACGGCGCCGGTGGGCGCGTCATCGAGGAGCTCCGCGAGCTCCTCGTCGTCGAGGACTGCGAGCGACACCGACAGGAGGTCGTGTCGGACGCGCCGGGTGGTGAGCACCACGCCATTCTGCCCCGAGCGGGGGAACGGGTCAGGCTGGCACACCGCCCGGATCGCCGGGGTGAGGCATCGGTGCTAGACACGGGCCATGGAGACCGATTGACTGATCCCGGAGTCGACCCTGAGCAAGGTCCGACCTCATGGTGCGGGTCCACGGGCGCGCACCGGCAGGCGCGTCGGCGCCGCCGCCCTAGTCGTCCTCGTGGGCTTGGGTCTGTTCGGTGTGCTCGGGGTGCGGAGCACCACGGCCAGCGCCTCCGGAGGGGGCTACGAGCTGTCGGTGGAGCACGCGTCGCTGGCCCGGACCGGGCTCGACGTCCCGTGGTCGGTGCGGGTGGACAGGCCTGACGGCTTCGACGAGGACATCACGCTGGCAGTGACGAGCGAGTACTTCGAGATGTACGAGACCCAGGGCTTGGACCCGGCGCCCGCGGAGGAGACCGCGGACGGCACGTGGCGGTACTGGACCTTCTCCCCTCCGCCCGGCACCACGTTCACCGTCGACTTCGACGCCTACGTGCAGCCGGCCGCCCAGACAGGAAGGAGCGGGACGGTCGCCGTCCTGGTCGATGGCGAGCAGGTGGTGAGCGTGGACTTCGCCACCCGGCTGCTGCCATGACGGTGACCGTCGGCCGCCCGCCCCGTGCGTTCCTCGCCGCCGCTCCCCGCCGGAAGGACATCGCATGGAGATCGTGATCCGCGCCGCCGTCATCTTCTTCTTCCTGCGGATGGTCACACGGGTGGTGGGGCGGTCGACGTTGGGGGAGCTGAGCTCCTTCGAGCTCATCGTGTTCATCACCATGGGGGACCTCGTCCAGCAAGGAGTCACGCAGCAGGACTACTCGGTAACGGGCGCCATGCTCGCGGTGGGGACCTTCGCCCTCCTCACGGTCATCCTGTCCTGGGTCAACGCGCGCTTCCCTCGTGCCCGACGTCTGACGCACGGTACGCCCGTCGTGGTGGTGCACGACGGCGAGCCCGCGCTGGACATCATGCGAGCGGAGCGGCTCGCGCTCGACGACCTGCTCGGGGCAGCGCGTCAGCAAGGCATCGAACGCGTGGCCGACATCCGCCTCGCGGTGCTCGAGACGAACGGGCAGCTGTCCTTCTTCACGTCGGACGGCTCGTCCGACGGAGCCCCGCCGCAACCCCAGGCAGGATGAGCGGCCATCCGCCTGACGGGCGGGTAACGTGTGCCGGTGCCCTCCCGTCGTCCGTTCCGTGCCGCCGCGCGCGACACCGTCGGTGTCGGGGTGGCGCTGGTGCCGCTTGGGGTGGCCTTCGGGCTCCTCGTGGTCGACGCCGGGCTCGCCTGGTGGTGGGCGCCCCTGTTCTCCGTGTTCATCTACGCGGGGTCCCTGGAGTTCCTCGCCATCGGGCTCGTCGTCGCCCTGACGCCGCTCGCGCAGATCGCGCTCGCGACCGTCCTCGTGAACTTCCGGCACGTCTTCTACGCCCTGTCCTTCCCCCTGCATGCCGTGCGCGGCCGGGCCGCCCGCACGTACAGCATGTACGCGCTCACCGACGAGGCGTACGCACTCGCCCACCACATCCCGCCCGAGGAACGCACCACCGCGCGCATCCTCTGGATGCAGGTCTTCTGCCAGTCGTACTGGGTCCTCGGTGGCATCCTCGGGGCCGCCCTCGGCGAGGTGCTCCCGTCCATCCCGTCCGGGATGGGCTTCGCGCTCACCGCCCTCTTCGTGGTCCTCGCCATCGACGCCCACCGCGTCACCAAGGACGTCCCCTCGCCCCTCATGGCCCTCGCGTGCGCGCTCGTAGCGCTCCTCGTCGCACCCGGCCAAATGCTCGTGGTGGCCATGCTCCTCTACCTCGGCGCACTCACCGTGCGGTACCGGATCGCGGTCCGCCGACGACACCGTAGCCACCTGGACCCCCCGGGTGAGCCAGACCCCGGCACCACCGACGAGGAGGCGGAGCATGCCTAGCACCGGCTACCTCCTCGCGGCGCTGACCACCATCCTCGTCGTCACCTTCGCCCTGCGCGCCCTGCCCTTCGCGGTCCTCGAACCCTTGCGCGCGTCGACGTTCATGACGTTCCTCGCCCGGTACATGCCCGTCGGCGTCATGGTCGTCCTCGTCGTCTACACCCTCAAGGACGTGTCCCTCACCTCCGGGTGGCGCGGCTTCCCGGAGGCCGTTGCGCTCCTCGTCACCGTGGCCGTCCACCTGTGGCGGCGCAACGCGCTGCTGAGCATCGTCGTCGGCACCGCCCTCTACGTCCTCCTCGTGAACACAGTCCTCGCCTGACACCACCCCGCTCAGGGCGCGCGACCCGCCAGAATGAACGCCGATCGGGGACATCAACAACTGGTGGGTCTCCTGGACGGCAGTTCTTGCTACGACCCGACCGCGCGAGCGGTCCGGGATGGAGGAGAGGGAACATGAACACCCAGCACGACGAAGGGCCCACGCCCGAGCAGACTGCGGATCTTGTGGCCTGGGCGGAGGCCGGCGACTTCCACGACGTGGAGGCCAGCCCCGCACTCACCGGAGACGAGGCGCGCGCTGCCGGGCGGGCGATGCTCGAAGCCGCAGGCCTCGACGTCGAGGAGTACCTCAGTAGGTATGCAGCGAAGTGACACGGGAGAGGAGGTCTCCGCGCGGCGGCTATAAGGTCTCTTATGAAGGTCGCCGATCAACAGGAGGGGTCTGTCCATGGATTCGAGACGGAAGTGCACTGCACAGGGTGTGGAGGGGATCGACGTCGGAGAGTGGGTGCGGCCGTCCGTGCCCGCTCCTCATGATCGCGGGGCGACCGGCGTCGACGACCTGCAGTCTGCGATCGGGTCGCTCCGCGCAGCCAGGGCCCGGCAGTCGGTAGCGCGCCTGGACTTCCTGCGGGGACTGCGTGCTGTCACGCACAGCGGTCTTGCGACGCAGAGCGCGATCGCTCGTGAGCTGGGGATCTCCCAGTCGGCGGTGAGCCAGAACCTCCAGGAGGAGGCGAAGCTGGCACCTGTCCGCGAGGGTTTCCACGGTTCAGACCCGCAGGAGATCATCATGCGATTCGCTGCTGGAGACCTCTCGCGTGAGCAGGTCGTCGATGAGCTCTCACGGTGGCCCTATCTGCCGTCCGACGGGCTTGAAGGACCGATGGACGATCTCCTCGTGACCGTGCGCGGGTCGTTCGACGACGTCGAGGATGCTGTCGTGTCCGGCGCGCTGCCGCGGCACGTGTACGACGAGGTCCTGACGCGGGTCACGAGACCGCACTGCGAGACTGCCCGCACCTGCTGACGCGCGCCCGTGCGGCATGGGATCGCTCCTTGCCGGTGGGAAGACGTCCACGGGCGTTCCCGCCCCGTCGTGCAGTGTGCGGAGCACCGGGAAGTGGGAGAGCATCGGGAACGACGCACCCGACACCTCCGGAGGACCAGGCGTGAATGACCTGCACCTGCTCTACGCGTGCGTCGGCGTCGTCGCCGTCGCCCTCGCGCTCGTGAGCCGCTCCATCCGCGAGCTCCCCGTGAGCGAACCCCTCGTCGCGCTCGCCGTCGGCGTCGTCCTCGGCCCGGCGGCGCTCGGGCTCCTCGACCTCGACGACCACAACCGGGACCTCGTGCTCCTCGAGGGATCCCGGCTCCTCCTCGCCGGGTCCGTCATGGCCGCCGCCCTCCGCTTCCCGGTCCACGACCTGCGGCGCATCGTGCGCCCCGTCCTCGTCCTGCTGTGCGTGGTCATGCCCCTGTCCGTGGCCCTCGGGGCCGCTGCCGGCCTCCTGCTCGGCCTGCCCCTCGGCCTCGCCCTCCTCCTCGGTGCGTGCCTGTGCCCCACGGACCCCGTCCTCGCGGCGTCCGTCGTCACCGGCGAACCCGCAGAACGCGACCTGCCCACCCGGTTGCGGCAGATGCTCACCGCCGAGTCCGGTGCCAACGACGGTCTCGCCCTCCCCGTCGTCGGTGTCGCGCTCGCCGTGGTGCTCCCCACCACAGGGCCGGGCGACGTCGCAGGGCGCCTTGTGTGGGAGGTCCTCGGTGCCGTCCTCGTCGGGGCGGCCCTCGGGGTCCTCGCCGGGTGGGCCCTGCAGCGCGCTACGCGCGACCGCGACCTCGAGAAGGGTCCCGAGCTCGTCCTCACCCTCCTCCTCGCCGTCGCGACGCTCGGCGTCGGGCGCCTCGCGGGGACCGCCGAGGTCCTCGCCGTCCTCGTCGCAGGCCTCGCCTACAACGCGGTCGTCGGCGACGGGGAGCGCGTCGCCCAGGACGACATCGACGAGGCGATCAACCGGTACGCGGTGCTGCCGCTCCTCCTGGTGCTCGGTGCGGTCCTCCCGTGGTCCGACTGGGGGGCGCTCGGCCCCGCCGCGGTGCTCTTCGTGGTCCTCGTCCTCGGTGTCCGGCGCCTGCCCGTGGTCCTCGCCCTGGCCCGGCCGCTCGGGCTGCGGCTGCGCGACGCGACCTTCGTCGGGTGGTTCGGCCCCATGGGCGTGAGCGCCGTCTTCTACCTCGCGCACTCCGCCCACGAGGGCGCCGACGACCCGCGGCTCTTCGCCGCGGGCACCCTCGCGGTCGCCGCGAGCGTCGTGGCGTTCGGGCTCACCGGCACGCCCGGACGGCGCGCCTACGCCCGCGCTGCCGCGCGCTGACCTGCAAAGACGCCGTTTCGGCGGGGCGTGTCCACGATGTGGCACACCCGTGCACGCTCTGGCGGACAGGACGATCGTTACCCTTCCGACGCATCGGGTGTTACACGGTGGTAATACGCTGATGCGATCGTTCCGGACGGGACCCGCCCACCTCGGCGCCCCGACGCCCGTCACCACCTGTCATCCAGGAGGACCTCCAGTGATTGCACGTACCACTCGTTCAGCAGGGACTGCCGCCGTCGCGGCCGTCACGCTGCTGGCACTGACCGCGTGCGGCTCCGGCCGCACCGACGGCGGCTCCGACGGCACCGACGGATCGTCGGGCTCGGCCGGGATCATCATCGGCACCACCGACAAGCTCACGACGCTCGATCCCGCCGGGTCGTACGACAACGGGTCCTACCACGTCCAGACGCAGATCTTCTCGTTCCTCATGAGCTTCGAGCCCGGGGGAGCGGAGCTCGGCCCCGACGCCGCCGAGGAGTGCGACTTCACGTCGGACGTGGTCTACACGTGCACCCTCAAGGAAGGGCTCACGTTCGCCAACGGCAACCCGCTCACCGCGGAGAGCGTGAAGTTCACCTTCGACCGTCAGCTGGAGATCGCCGACCCCAACGGGCCGTCGTCGCTCCTGGCCAACCTCGAGTCCGTCGCGGCACCTGACGAGACGACGGTCGAGTTCACGCTGAAGTCCCCGAACGACCAGACCTTCGCCCAGGTGCTCGCCTCCCCGGTGGGCCCCATCGTCGACCAGGCGACGTTCCCCGCCGACGAGCTCCTCGACGACGACGCCATCGTCGACGAGATGGCCACCTCCGGCCCGTACACGATCACGAGCTACGGCAAGAACGAGCTCGTCGAGTTCGAGCCCTACGCCGACTACACGGGCGTCCAGGGCGACGTGAAGAACGAGGGCGCCACCCTCAAGTACTACACGGACTCCAACAACCTCCGCCTCGACATCGCGAGCGGCGCCATCGACGTCGCGACCCGCAGCCTCACCCCCACGGACATCGAGGCCCTCGAGGAGACCGATGGCGTGAACGTCGTCACCGGGCCCGGCGGTGAGATCCGCTACGTGGTCTTCAACCTCAACACCATGCCCGGCGAGACGCCCGAGCAGAAGCTCGCGATCCGCAAGGCCTTCGCCTCGTCGATCGACCGCGCCGAGCTCTCCGAGCAGGTCTACAAGGGCACCTACACGCCCCTGTACTCCAACGTCCCCGAGGGCCTGCCCGGTGCGGCCACCCCCTTCGAGGAGATCTACGGGGCCGACCCCGACGTCGACGCCGCCACCGCGTTCCTCGCCGACGCCGGCGTGACCACGCCCGTCGCGCTCAACCTCCAGTACAACCCCGACCACTACGGGCCCAGCTCCGACCAGGAGTACAACGCCATCAAGCGTCAGCTCGAGGCGACCGGCCTGTTCACCGTGGACCTCCAGTCCACCGAGTGGGTCACGTACGCCGAGGAGCGCACCGCCGACGCGTACCCCGCGTACCAGCTGGGTTGGTTCCCGGACTTCCCCGACGCCGACAACTACCTCACGCCGTTCTTCGACACCGACAACTTCCTCGGCAACCACTTCGAGGACGCCGAGGTGAGCCGGCTCCTGGACGCCGAGCGCACCGAGGCCGACGCGGACGCACGTGCGGAGATCCTCGAGGAGATCCAGACGCTCCTCGCCGAGGAGCACCTCTCCACCGTTCCGCTGCTGCAGGGCGCGCAGGTCGCGGCCGCCCGCGACGGGGTGACGGGGCTGGAGGACACGCTCAACGCGTCCTTCCAGTTCCGCTACTCGGTCCTCAGCAAGGACTGACCGCACCGACGGGGTGGGGCACCTGCGGGTGCCCCACCCCGTCGCGCGCGCCCGACGTCGACGAACGGAAACCATGGCAGCCCGGATCCTCCCCCGCAGCCCGCTCGTGAGGTACCTCCTCGTGCGGCTCGCGCTCATCATCCCGACCGTGCTCATCCTCGTGACGGTCGTGTTCTTCTTCATGCGGGTCATCGGTGACCCCATCACCGCCGCGCAGGGCGGACGCCTCACCCCGGAGCAGCTGGACGTCCGGCGCGCCGAGGCCGGGTTCGACCGCCCCATCCTCACCCAGTACCTCGAGTACCTCGGCGGCCTGTTCCGCGGCGACTTCGGCACCGCGCTCACCGACCGCCGCGAGATCAGCGAGGTCCTCGTCACCAACGGTGCCGCGACCCTCGAGCTGAGCTTCTGGGCGCTCCTCGTCGCCTTCGGCGTCGGCGTGCCCCTCGGGCGCCTCGCCGCCCGCTACCGCGACAAGCTGCCCGACGTGTCGATCCGCCTCTTCGCGATCCTCGTCTACGCCGCACCCGTGTTCTTCATCGGGCTGCTCCTCAAGCTCCTGTTCTCCGCGACCCTCGGGTGGCTGCCGGCCTCCGGGCGCGCCGCCCCCGCCGTGTCCATCGCGCTGAACAACGTGAGCCCCAAGACGAACATCATGATCGTCGACGCGATCCTCTACGGGGAGCCCGAGTACATCGTCGACGTCCTCCAGCACGCCGTGCTCCCCGCCCTCGCCCTCGGGCTCCTCACCGCCGGCGTGTTCATCCGCCTCATCCGCATCAACCTCCTCGAGACGATGCGCACCGACTACGTCACCGCAGCCCGCGCCCGCGGCGTCGCCGAGGGGGCCGTGGTCCGCAAGCACGCGTTCCGCAACGCCCTCGTCCCGATCGTCACCGTCATGGGCATGCAGATCGCCATGCTCCTCGGCGGTGCGATCCTCACGGAGACCACCTTCGAGTGGCAGGGCCTCGGGTACATCCTGTCCCAGTACCTGCTCGCCCGGGACTTCGTCGCCGTCCAGGGGATCGTCACCGCCATCGCCGTCGTCGTGGCCGTGACGAGCTTCCTCATCGATCTGATCAACGCACTCGTCGACCCGAGGGTGAGGTACTGATGACCGCCATCGTCGCCGCAGAGACCGCAGGTCTCGAAGGCCGCTCGCCCAAGCGCCGCGGGGTGCCCGGCGTGGCGCTCCTGCGCTCCACCCACGGGCTCCAGCGCGGCATGCTCATCACCGGGCTCGTGATCATCACGCTGTTCGTGCTCGTCGCGATCTTCGCGCCCCTGCTCGCGCCCTACGGCTTCAACGCCGACCGCACCGCCGACGGCGAGATCTTCGGCACCCAGCAGGCACCGTCCGCCGCCCACTGGTTCGGGACCACCGTCGGCGGGCAGGACGTCCTGTCCCGCGTGCTCTACGGGGCGCGCACCGCGCTCATGGTGATCCTCCTCGCCGTCGCCCTGTCGCTCGTCGTGGGCGTCCCGCTCGGTCTCGTGTCCGGGTACGTCGGCGGCCGCCTCGACCGCGTCCTCGTGCTCGTCACCGATGCCCTCTACGCGTTCCCGTCGCTCCTGCTCGCCATCGTCGTCGCCATCATGATCACCGGCGGCCGCTCCACACCCGCCGGGGGCATCGCCGCGGCGGCCATCTCCATCACCGTGGTCTTCGTGCCCCAGTACTTCCGGGTGGTGCGCAACGCCACGGTGTCCGTCAAGCACGAGCCCTACGTGGACGCCGCCCGCATCACCGGCGCCAAGCCGCGGCGCATCATGTTCAAGCACGTGCTGCCCAACGTGTCCCAGACCATCCCCGTCCTCGCCACCCTCAACGCGTCCGAGGCGATCCTCACGCTCGCCGGCCTCGGGTTCCTCGGCTTCGGTATCGAGCCGTCGGCCGCCGCCGAGTGGGGGTACGACCTCAACAAGGCGCTGTCCGACGCCACCAACGGCATCTGGTGGACCGGCATGTTCCCCGGACTCGCCATCGTGCTCGTCGTCACCGGCGTCACCCTCGTGGGTGAGAGCCTCAACGACGTCCTCAACCCCCTGCTGCGCACCCGCGGCGGTGGGACCACCACCGCCGACGAGGCCGAGGTCGCCGCGGGCGACGCCACCGACGAGGAGCGCTCATGAGCACCGAACCCGTCCTCCGCATCGACCGCCTGAGCGTCTCCTTCCGCGCTGACGCCGGAGCCGTCCAGGCGGTCCGCGAGGCCAGCTTCGACGTCGGCGCCGCGGAGATCGTCGCCGTCGTCGGCGAGTCCGGGTCCGGGAAGTCCGTGAGCTCCCGGGCGCTCCTCGGGCTGCTGCCCGGGTATGCGACCGTCACCGGCTCCGCGACGCTCGACGGCGAGGAGCTCACCGGGCTGCGCGGCGAGGCCGTGCGGTCCCTGCGCGGGCGCCGCATCGCCATGATCTTCCAGGAACCCTCGACGTCGCTCGACCCCGTGCGCACCGTCGGCTGGCAGATCGTCGAGGCCCTGCGCGCGCACCGGCGCATGAGCCGCCGCGCCGCCAGGGCGCGGGCCGTCGAGCTCCTCGACCTCGTGGGCATCCCCGACCCCGCCAAGCGCGTCGGCTCCTACCCCCACCAGATGTCCGGCGGGCAGAAGCAGCGCGTCATGATCGCCATCGCCATCGCGTGCGAACCGGAGGTGATCATCGCCGACGAGCCCACCACAGCCCTCGACGTCACCGTCCAGGCGCAGATCCTCGACCTGCTCCGCGACCTGAGGGACCGGCTCGGCACGGCGATCGTCCTCATCACCCACAACATGGGCGTCGTCGCCGACCTCGCCGACCGGGTGGTCGTCATGTACCGCGGGGAGGTCGTCGAGCAGGCTCCCGTCGCGGACCTCTTCGCCAGCCCCCAGCACCCGTACACCCGTCGCCTCCTCGCCGCCGTGCCCCACCTCGGGCACGGGGCCGGCAGCGCCACGACGCGCGGGGTTCAGGTCCCGGCCGCCACGGGGGAGGCACGCTCTCCCGACGTCACCCCCGCCCAGGTCCCCGCCCTCGCGATCCGCGATCTCGTGGTCGAGTTCCCCGGGCGCCTCGGAAGCCCCGCCGTGCGAGCCGTCGACGGCGTCTCCCTCGAGATCGCCCCGGGCGCCGTGCTCGGCCTCGTCGGCGAGTCCGGGTCCGGCAAGACGACCATCGGCCGCGTGGCCGTCGGCCTCGTCCCTGCGACCAAGGGCACCGTCGAGGTGTTCGGCGACGACCTCGCCCGGACGTCCGCGAAGGAGCTGCGCGACGTGCGGCGTCGCTTCGGGTTCGTCTTCCAGGACCCGGCCGCCTCGCTCAACCCCCGGGCGAGCGTCGGGGCGTGCATCGCGGAACCCATGATCGTCCACGACGAGGGCACCGAGGCGTCCCGACGGGCCAAGGTCCTCGAGCTCCTCGACGCGGTCGAGCTGCCCACGTCGTTCGCAGCGCGCTACCCGCACGAGCTCTCCGGCGGTCAGCGCCAGCGCGTGAGCCTCGCCAGGGCCCTCGTCCTCGGGCCGGACCTCCTCGTCGCCGACGAGCCCACCAGCGCGCTCGACGTGTCCGTGCAGGCCACGGTCCTCGACCTGTTCCGCACGCTCCAGGCGGAGATGGGTTTCGCGTGCCTGTTCGTCAGCCACGACCTGGCCGTCGTCGACATCGTCGCCGACCGGGTCGCGGTCATGAGCGCGGGGCGTCTCGTGGAGACCGGGCTCACGGCGGACGTGCTGCGCACGCCCAAGGAGGAGTACACGCGGGCGCTCCTCGCCGCCGTCCCCGTGCCGGACCCCGCCGAGCAGGCGGTGCGCAGGCGCGCCCGCGCGGAGCTCCCCGCCCGCACCTGAGAGCGGCGGCTCAGCGCAGCGGCTGGCCCGTCGCGCTGTGCCGCCGCCGCTTGTCGACGTACATGCGGGCGTCGGCGAGCGACAACAGCTGGTCGGCGGTGAGGTGGGCCCCGGGGCGCACCGTCACGGCCCCGATGCTCGTCGACGCCCGCGCGGTGAGCGGCCCCACCGTGATGGGCGGCTCGAGCGCGGCGTGGATGCGTGACACGGTCGTCGCCTCGAGGTGCTCGGGGTTTCCCGTGAGGACGAGGACGAACTCGTCGCCGCCGAACCGGGCGATGAAGTCGCCCGCCCGCACCGCGTCGCGCAGCCTGCGCGTCACGGCCACGAGGAGGTTGTCACCCACGTGGTGACCGAACTCGTCGTTGACGATCTTGAAGTCGTTGAGGTCGATGAAGCACACCACAGCGCCGGGCAGCTCGCCGTCGTCCACACGCCGCAGCACCTCCTCGAGGTGCGTGTCGACGATGCGCCGGTTGGGCAGCCCGGTGAGGGCGTCGTGCGTCGCCTGGTGGACGAGGTCCTCCTGCGCCTGCGCGTGCAGGCGTGCCAGCTGGGACACGCGGACGAGGACCAGCGGGACGAGGAGCAACGAGCTCAGGGCGAGGATGAGGGCGTCCGTGGGGTACCCGGCGATCTCGCGCACGGCGGCGAGAGCCGGGTTGAGGGACAGCGCCACCCCGAGGAACGCCAGGTGCTGACGCGTGAACTTCCGCGAGCCCGGACGGCCGGGCGACGCGAGGAACATGCTCGCCGGGTGGACGACGGCCGCACCGACCGACAGGTACGCGACGATCCAGGCGGCGTCGACCCACCCGGGGACCACGCCCGTCACGGTGTTCGCGGACGTGGTCGTCGCGACGCTCCCCAGGAGCGTCGCGCACGCGGCGAGGAGGAGGTAGGCGAGCGTGGTGCGGGCGTGGACGGCGGCGACGAGGGACCGGCCGACGGCCCCGGTCATGGCGCACGCGACCAGCACGACGAACAGCGTGTAGACGCGCACGGAGGGAGGGGACTCGCGGGCGTCGAGCGCCGGTCCCAGGACGAACGTCCACAGCAGTCCGGCGCCGGCGACGGACATGATCGCGGCGTCGACGATCTTCCCGCCGTCGCCCCGGGCGATGGGCACCACGACGAGGAGGCTCGCGACGAACAGTCCCAGGTACCCCACGGGGATGGTCACGTGGTTGACGAGCTGCATGAGCCCCGCCTCCGGGGCGTCCTCCCCGGCGACCGCCACGTGGACCGCCCGGGAGACGTTGTTCACGCTGAGCACGACGAGCGACCCGACGACGAACCACCACGGGCGCGGGTCGGGTGGGGTGCGGGTCCTCAGCACCCACAGGACGGCCACGGCGGGGGCCAGGGTCGACAGGAGGAAGACGAGGGCCGCGATGACACCGTCGGTCACGGAGTGGGCGATCACGAGGGTGAGCGCCGTCGCCGCGAGACCCAGGTGGAGGGCTCGGCCGTCGAGGCACGTCGGTTCGCTCATTGTTCCTCACCTATCGACCGGTCGGCGAGGAAGTGAAGGGATGATGCGGGTGGTCCTGCGGGACGGGCGAGGCCCGCACGGGTGTCCGTGCGGGCCTCGGGGCCGTGCTGCCGGGCGTGGCCCGGGGTGGTGCGTGCCGGTCAGGCGTCGACGACGATCGCGTTGACGAGCGGCTCGCGACGGTACTTGCGCTGCAGCCAGCGGGCGACGGCCTTGGAGATGGTGGCCTCGAGGCGGTCGATGTCGCCGACGTCCTTCTTGGGGATCTGGGCCAGGGCCTTCTCGATCTCCACGACGGCGTCGTCGAAGGTGTGCCCGTCGTGGACGAACCCGCGGGTGATGAACTCCGGCTTCTCGGCCATGACCCCGAGGTCGAGGTCGACGAGCGCGAGGACCGTGACGATGCCCTTGGTGCCGAGCGCACGACGCTCCGCGAGGGTGTCCTCGGTGGCCGTGCCGACGGTCTGGCCGTCGACGTACACGTAGCCCGCGGGGACCTTCCCGGAGATGGACACGCGGCCCTTGACGAGGTCGATGACGACGCCGTCCTGCGCGATGACGACGTTCTTCTCCGGGACACCGGTCTTCACGGCCAGCGCCGCGTTGGCCCGCAGGTGACGGGCCTCGCCGTGCACGGGGATGACGTTGCGCGGCTTGACGATGTTGTAGCAGTACACGAGCTCGCCGGCGCTGGCGTGCCCGGAGACGTGGACCTTCGCGTTGCCCTTGTGGACGATGTTCGCGCCCAGGTCGGTGAGCGAGTTGATCACGCGGTAGATGGCGTTCTCGTTGCCCGGGATGAGGGAGCTCGCGAGGAGGACGGTGTCGCCCTCCTCGACCTTGATGACGTGCTCGTTCTTGGCCATCCGCGACAGGGCGGCCATGGGCTCGCCCTGGGAGCCGGTGCACACGAGGCAGATCTTCTCGGCGGGCATCGACTCGAGCTTCTTGAGGTCGACGACGAGGCCGCGGGGGACCTTGAGGTAGCCGAGCTCCTCCGCGATCTGCATGTTGCGGACCATGGAGCGGCCGACGAACGCGACCTTGCGGCCGGACTCGTGCGCGGAGTCGAGGACCTGCTGGATGCGGTGCACGTGGCTCGCGAAGCTCGACACGATGACCCGCTTGGGCGCCGTGCGGAACACGGTGTCGATGGCGGGGATGAGGTCCTGCTCCGACATGGTGAAGCCGGGGACCTCGGCGTTGGTGGAGTCGGTGAGGAACAGGTCCACACCCTCCTGCGCGAGGCGCGCGAAGTGGTTGAGGTCCGTGATCCGCGAGTCCAGCGGGAACTGGTCCATCTTGAAGTCACCCGTGTGGAGCGCCAGGCCGGCGCGGGTGCGGATCGCGACGGCGAGGGCATCGGGGATCGAGTGGTTGACCGCGACGAACTCGAGGTCGAACGGGCCCTGCTTGAGGTGCCCCTCGGCCTCCACCTCGATGGTCTTGGGCCGGATGCGGTGCTCCTTGAGCTTCGCGGTGATGAACGCGAGCGTGAGCTTGGACCCGATGACGGGGATGTCGGCGCGTTCCTTGAGGAGGTACGGGACACCACCGATGTGGTCCTCGTGGCCGTGGGTGAGGACGATCGCGACGATGTCCTTGAGGCGGTGCCGGATCGAGGTGAAGTCCGGGAGGATGACGTCGATCCCGGGCTGGTGCTCCTCGGGGAACAGGACACCGCAGTCGACGACGAGGAGCTTGCCCTCGTGCTCGAACACGGTCATGTTGCGGCCGATCTCGCCGAGGCCGCCGAGGGGCGTGATGCGCAGACCGCCCCGGGGCAGGGCGGGGGGCGCGTTGAGGTTCATCTTCGTGGAGTTGAGCATGTGACCTTCAGTCGTCTGGTGGCCCGTGAGGGCCGGTGAACAATGGGTCGTGCGGGGCTTACGGGTACTGCACAAGTCGTGGGGCGCGTTGCGCGCCGGGGTCGTCGTCAGGTGGCGACGAGCGGTTCGAGGACCGCGTCGGGGAGCCGGTTGCGCACGGACGTGACGCGCCAGCGGTCGGGGAACAGGGCGAGGTGCTCGCCGTCCTCCCGCTGGAGCACCTCGACGCCGAGCTGGGCGTTGAGCTGGTCGATCCACTCGGGTGTGGTCCGCAGGGCGATCTCGTACTGCAGCCGGTCGAGCGTGACCGGCGAGTTGAACTCCGTCGCCATGCGGTGCTCGGCCACCTCGAACTGCATGGGGCCGACCGCCGCGAGGACGGGCGCCTGGTCGCCGCGCAGGTCGGAGCGCAGCACCTGGACGACGCCCTCGGCACCCAATTGCATCACACCCCGCTGGAACTGCTTGTACCGGGACACGTCCTTGGCCCGCATGACGGCGAAGTGCTCGGGGGCGAAGGTGGGCAGCGGCGGGTACTCGACGGACTTGTCGAGGTACAGGGTGTCGCCCACCCGGAGGTTGGCGGCGTTCACCAGGCCGACGACGTCCCCGGGGTACGCGTGGTCGACGATGGTGCGCTCGCGACCGAAGACCTGCTGGGCGTACTTGGTGGCGAAGGGGCGCCCGGTCCGTGCGGAGGTGACGACCATGCCGCGCTCGAAGACACCCGAGCAGATGCGGGCGAAGGCGAGGCGGTCGCGGTGCGCGGTGTCCATCCCGGCCTGCATCTTGAACACGAAGGCGCTGAACGGTGCCTCGACGGGGCGGGTGGTCCCGGACACGGTGGGCCGGGGCGCGGGGGAGGGGGCGACGTCGACGAGGACGTCGAGGAGAGCGTGCACCCCGAAGTTCTGGACGGCGGACCCGAAGAGCACCGGGGTGGTCTGGCCGGCGAGGAACGTCTCCTGGTCGTGGTCGGCGCCGGACGCCTCGAGGAGCTCGGACTCCTCGGTGGCGGTGGTCCACGCGTCGCCCTCGCGCTCGAGGGCCTCCTCGGGGGTCATGACCTCCTCGGGAGCGATGGTCTTGCCGCCGTCGGTGCGCGTGAAGCGGATGTACCGGCCGTCGCGACGGTCGACGACCCCACGGAAGTCGCCGCCGATGCCGACGGGCCAGGTGAGGGGCGTGGGGACGAGGCCGGTGCGCTCCTGGATCTCGTCCATGAGCTCGAGGGCGTCCTTGCCGGGGCGGTCCCACTTGTTGATGACGGTGATGAGGGGGATGCCGCGGTGCTTGCAGACCGCGAAGAGCTTCATGGTCTGGGCCTCGAGGCCCTTGGCGGCGTCGACGAGCATCACGGCGGCGTCGACGGCCGAGAGCACGCGGTAGGTGTCCTCGGAGAAGTCGGCGTGGCCCGGGGTGTCGACGAGGTTGATGACGGCGTCGCGGTAGGTGAACTGGAGGGCCGCGGAGGTGATGGAGATCCCTCGCGCCTGCTCCATGTCCATCCAGTCGGACACGGTGCGCTTCCCGGTCTTGCCGTCGGCGCGCCCCGCCTCGCGGATCGCCTTGGCGTGGAGGGCGAGGGCCTCGGTGAGGGTCGACTTCCCTGCGTCCGGGTGGCTGATGACGGCGAAGGACCGACGGCGGGAGGCCTCGGTGAGCACGGTGTCGACGGTGACGTCCGGTGCGGTCGCGCTCGCGGCGCCACCGGTCGTGGGGGCGCTGGCGACGGTGTCGTCGGCCTGGTCTGCCTGGGTTGCCTGGGGCACTGCACATCCTGCGGTCGTCGGCTGCTCGTCGGGGGTCTGACGTCGGAGCGCGCGCTCCGTCCGGGTCCATTGTCTCGCGGATCGGCGCTGTTGCGGACATCGGGGACGGGTCCACCTTACGCACCGGTGCACGCGTGAGGGAGGCGCGGCGTCCTGGCGGGGTGCGCCGACGCACGGGACCAACGTCCCGCGCGCTGCGCGAGGCATGTTGCGACGATTGATGAAACGATTCAAGACAGTGGCCGACGGCCAGGAGGAGCATGACGATGACTCTCACGACGCCCTACCCCTCGCCCGTGGTCCGCTCGAGGGCGTCGACCGCCCTCCGCGAGGAGATCCTCGGCTACTGCCGGGAGTCCGTGCGCGCGGGGCTGAACTTCAACACCCAGGGCAACATCTCGGTGCGCCTGCCATCGGTCGAGGGCGAGCCCGACGCGATCGTCATCACCCCGAGCGACGTCCGCTACGACCAGATGGTGCCCGCCGACATGGTGGTCGTCGCCATGGACGGCACGGTCCTCGAGGGCGACCTCCTGCCCTCGACCGAGCTGCCGGTGCACCTCGCCCACTACCGTCGCCGTCCCGACGCCCGGGCGATCGTCCACACCGAGTCGACCTTCGTCAACGTCCTCGGCGCGCTGGGCCGGCGCATCGACCCCGTGCTCCTCAACATGGTCCTCTACGCCAAGGGCCCCGTCCCCGTCATGCCCTTCGAGTTCTCCACCAACGCGGACTTCGGGCGCCGCAGCGCCGAGCTCTTGGGCGACGACGTGAACGCCGTCGTCTGGGCCAACCACGGCCTCCTCGCCGTCGGCACGTCGCTCAAGCTCGCCTTCAAGGTCGCGGTGGCCGTCGAGGAGAACGCCGAGGTCCTGCACCACGCGAGCCAGGCGGGCGAGCCCAGGGTCCTCGTCTACGCCGACATCGACGTCCCCGAGGGCGCCCGCCTGCCCTGACTGTGCGACAGACCGGTCTCGAATCGATTCGAGACCGGTCTGTCCGGGGCGCGCTCGTCGTGCCATGATCGGGACGTGACCCACTACAGCGCAGACGACGACCGCTACTCCCGGATGCCCTACCGGCGGGCCGGCCGCAGCGGCCTCGACCTCCCCGCCCTGTCCCTCGGCCTCTGGCACAACTTCGGGGACACCACCCCCTTCGAGACGCAGCGCGCGGTGCTGCGCCGTGCGTTCGACCTCGGCATCACGCACTTCGACCTCGCCAACAACTACGGGCCGCCCTACGGTTCGGCCGAGGAGAACTTCGGCCGCCACATGGCCGCCGACCTCCGCCCGTACCGCGACGAGCTCGTGATCTCCAGCAAGGCCGGCTACGACATGTGGCCCGGGCCCTACGGCGACGGCGGCTCCCGCAAGTACCTCCTCGCGTCGCTCGACCAGTCGCTCGAGCGCACGGGCCTCGAGTACGTCGACATCTTCTACTCGCACCGGCCGGACCCGTCCGTCCCCATCGAGGAGACCATGGGGGCGCTGCACACCGCGGTGACGAGCGGGCGCGCCCTCTACGCGGGCATCTCCAACTACACGCCCGCCCAGACGCGCGTCGCCCAGCAGGTGCTCGCCGACCTCGGCACCCCGCTCCTCATCCACCAGCCGAGCTACTCGATGTTCAACCGCCACGTCGAGCTCCCCGACGCCGGCGTCGAGGACGCACCGGACGCCACCGGCGAGTCCCTCCTGGACACCGTCGGCGACCTGGGCATCGGCATGATCGTCTTCTCGCCGCTGCACCAGGGCCTGCTCACCGGCCGCTACCTGTCCGGGGAGATCCCCAAGGACTCGCGCGCCGCCGTCGGGCACTTCCTCAAGCCCGAGCGCATCAACGAGGACTACCTGTCCCGTGCCCGCGCCCTCGACGAGATCGCGAAGGGCCGCGGGCAGTCCCTCGCCCAGCTCGCCCTCACCTGGGTGCTGCGCGACGACCGCGTCACGTCGGCGCTCATCGGGGCGAGCAGCGTGGCGCAGCTCGAGGACAACGTCGCCGCCGCGCACGCGGCCCCGCTCACGGCCGACGAGGTCGCCGCGATCGAGCCGCTCGCCGTCCACGGCACCACGTTCTGAGGCAGCGGTGACGCGCAGCGCACGGGTCCTCGTCCTGTCCGGCCGCGGCCGGTACGAGGACCCGTGGCACGACATGGCGGCCACCTCCCACCGCGTCGCCGACGTCCTCCGGGGCACGGTGGACGCGGTCGGCGAGGTGGTCGTCCGCGGGTCGTTCCCGGACGCCCTCGACGACGTCGACGCGTTCGACCTCCTCGTGGTGAACTGCGCGTCGGGCAGGTCCGATCCCGGTTTCGACGGCGACGACGCGACGTGGGTGCCGTTCCACGAGGCCCTTCGTCGCTGGGCCGACGCCGGGCAGCCCGTGCTCGCCCTGCACCAGGCCGCGAACACGTTCGCGGACAGCCCGCACTGGGAGCGTGTCCTCGGGGGGCGGTGGGTGGACGGCGCGTCCATGCACCCGCCCATCGACGAGGCGACCTTCGAGGTCGTCGACGCAGCGCACCCGGCGGTCGCCGGCGCGCAGGACGGTGACCGGGCGCGGATCGTCGCCTTCGACGAGCGCTACTCGTTCCTCCGCGTGTCGCAGGACGTCCGCGTCCTCGTCACGCAGCGGCACGACGGGGTGGACCACCCCGTCGTGTGGGTACGTGATGGTGGGGCAGCGCGTCTCGTCTACGACGCGCTGGGCCACGACGTGCGGTCGTACGACTCGCCGTCGCGCCGGGCGCTCCTCGCGTCCGAGGTCGGATGGCTGCTGGCCGGGTGAGCCGCGAGCGGCTCACCCGGTACGTGCCCACCGTCGGGCGCGGGCTCAGCCCTCGGCGCGCTGGTGGAGCGGGTTCCTGTCGAGGGCGTTGACCGCCTCGTTCGCCGGGAACCGCGCCCAGATGTGCTTGGTGCGGTCGGTCACGTACCAGCCGACGTCGATCGCGAGCCGCTGGGCGAGGAGCAGGCCGAACCCGCCCTCCCCGGGCAGGCGCGCCGCCGCGAGGGCGGGGATGGACTCCGTGTCGTGGTCGGCCACGTCGAGGAGGTACTCGGTGCCGTCCGACATGAGCGTGACGATGGTCGGGGGCTTTCCGTGGCGCAGGGCGTTGGTCGCGAGCTCGCTCACGACGAGCACCATCTTCTCGGGGACCTCGTCGAGCGACGAGCCCTTGCTCCAGGAGGTGCCGGTGAGCTCCTCGTAGAGCGACCCGCGGAGTCGCGCGAGGCCGTCGGTCGAGTCGAGCACCCACGTGCTCCGCTGGCCGAAGCGCTCCGGAGGACGGGTTGCCTTCAGCTCACTCACAGGTGCGCTCCTCGTGATCGTCTGGCAGGAACTCGTACTATGCCACCGCCGCGAGGTCCCTGCGCGCCACGGTCGTGCTGTCGCTGGGAGGCCGGTCATCTGGGAAGATGACGAGTCGACGGTGCGAGACGCGTGAGGGTGGGCCATGACTGAGGTAGGAACCGCGAGCGGGTCGTTCGCTCTGGACGAGGCGCACGAGCACAGGTGGGTCCTCACCGGTGAGATCGACATCGACGTGCACGCACGGTTCCGCGAGGTCTGGGCCCCTGGGCGCACCGCCGAGGAGGCCGTGCGGATCGACATGACCGACGTGACCTTCCTCGACTCCAGCGGTCTGCGGATCCTCTACGACGCCATCAAGGCCTCCCCGGACGGCGAGAAGCCTCAGCTCGTGGCGGTGCCCGAGCGGGCCCGTTGGATCATCGATGTGACAGGACTCACATCGCTCTTCGACTTCCAGGACGGGCCCGACAGCGGCGAGTGACCCTCGACGTTCCGGGACGGATCACTCGTCCCGGCACAGGAGGAGCAGCGTCGCGTCGTCGAACGCGTCCACCTCCTGAGCGGCGCCCATGGCCGCGTCGAGACCGCCTCTCCCGGCGAGCGAACGTTGCAGGCGCTGCACACCGACGTCGATCGACTCCGTGCGTCGCTCCACCAGCCCGTCGCTGAAGAGCGCGATGCCACCACCGGCCGAGATGGTGGCGTGCCGCGAGGCCGTCGGGACGCTCACGACCCCGAGAGGAGGGGATCCGAGAGGGTCCGGCCAGGCGGACGTGCCGCCCGGGCCGAGGAGCAGCGGCGACAGGTGTCCCGCCGACGCGTACTCGACGTCACCGGTGGACAGGTCCACGACGGCGACGAGCACGGTGGCGTGCTGGTCGGGCAGCGTCCACCGGACGATCGCGTCGAGCGCCGTGAGCGCACCGGACGGAGACCCCTCCTGGACGATGAGCGCCCGCAGCGCGTTCCGCAGCTGACCCATGGAGGCCGCCGCCTCGAGACCGTGGCCCGCGACGTCCCCGACGATGACCGCGAGACGACCGTCGGGCAGCAGGAGGGCGTCGTACCAGTCCCCGCCCACGCGGCCACCGTCGGCGGGCAGGTAGCGGGCGGACAGCGACCAGCCGTCGAGCGTGGGCAGCGACGCTGGGAGCATGCTGCGCTGCATGGCCTCAGCGGCGCGGAGGTCGCGTCGTCCGCGGAGGTACAGGGCCTCGACGAGGTGGCTGCGGAGCGTGGTCGCGGCCTCCACGACCTCGTCGTCCCACGGGGCGCTGTGGTCACGGACCACCTCGCGCCAGCGGTCGAACGACCGTCGAGGGCTCAGCCGGACCGTGTCGCCCTCCCGGTGGGCGATCGCCTTGTTGTGCGGGTCGCCGCCCCAGTCGACGTCGCGCGACGCCTCGTGACGGAACCAGACGACGACCTCGTCGCCGGGGAGCACGGCGGCGAGGACGCCCGCGGCCTCCGGTGACACGTCGAGGTCGGGTGCGGCGAGCCGCAGGGCGTCGGTGACGACCACCTCGTCGCCCTGCGCGGCGGCCCAGCGGGCCGTCGCACGGCACGTCTCCTCGTCCGGGACCGCACCGGCCGTCGCGACCGCGCCCTCGGCGGAGACGAGGACCCCGTCGGCGCGGACGAGGTCCAGGAGGCTCCGCGTCGCCGTGAGGCTCTCCGTGAGCGGACGGTCCTCGTCGCGGCTGCGGGCGACGAGGTCCGCGAGGAGCCGAGCAGCGCGCCGCGACTCCGCGATCCGGTCCTCCTCCACCTGTGCCACGAGGCGCAGCGAGAGCGTCGACCCGAGGAACTCGGCCGCCGCGCGCACGGTGTACGGCGGCTCGTGGGGGCCGGAGTAGTGGTGGCACGCGATGAGCCCCCACAGCTTGCCCTCGCGCAGCAGCGAGATGGACATGGACGCCCGGACGCCCATGTTCTGCAGGTATTCCACGTGGATGGGGGAGACGCTGCGCAGCGTCGAGAAGGTGAGGTCCAGGGGGCTGCCGGACACGGGGTTGTCCGTGGGCACCACGAGCGACGGGACGTACCCGACGTCCGCGATGAGCCGGATCCAGTTCTTCTCGTACAGCGACCGCGCCTGCGCGGGGATGTCCGACGCCGGGTAGTGCAGGCCGTGGAACGAGTTGAGGTCCGCCTGCTTGGCCTCGGCGATCACCTCGCCGTTGTAGTCGGCGTCGAAGCGGTAGATCATCACGCGGTCGAACCCGGTGAGCTCTCGGACGCGTCGGGCGGCGACGTCCACGACGGCCTGGAGGGACGACGCGGTGTTCAGCTCGGCGACCGCGTCACGGACGGCCTGGTACGTGTTGGCGAAGGTCAGGGGTCGCGGGCCGTCGACGGCCTCGAGCTCGACGACGAGGATCGAGTCGGGCCCGGGGGCGCGGTGGAGGATCGCGTCGACGACGGACCTGCGGTCTTCGGGGCCCACCGTCAGCACCAGGGGGTTGCGGTCGTGGAGCGTCGACGCGATCCGCACGTGACGGGCGAGGGCGTCGGCGTTGTCGGCCCCCAGGGCTGCGGAGAGCGGGTTGCCGAGGACCGAGGCCGGGGGGAGGCCGAGGTGCTGCTCGACGTTCTCGGAGCACTGCACGACCACCCAGTCGTCCAGCCGCACGGCGAGGAGGCAGCCCCGCGGCTGGATGCGGCCCGGCACGTGGATGGGCTCGCGCGCACAGTTGTCGAGGTCGACGGGCTCGCCGGGGGAGAGGAGGGTTCCCGGTGCGTCCGGGGGTGGCGTCATCGCGCAGCGCCTGCGTGGTCGTCATCGTGCATGGGGGTGACGATACCGACCGAAGGTGACGTGGCACGTCGTGCGGGGTCGCGCGGGTGTCGGCTCCTGGAGAGCCGACACCCGGCTCCCACCGTCAGGTGGGGTCGACGAGCGGCTCTGCGCTCGTCGTGAGGATGTTCGTCACGAACCGTGCGGGCTTGCCGTACGAGTAGGTGCCGGTCGCTGCGTCGAACGTGAGGATCTGCGCGAGAAGGTATCCCTGGTAGGTGAAGGCCTTCTCACCGGGCGGGACCGAGAAGCTGAAGGTCTCGGTCGTCTCCTCCGACCACTGCTCGGTGAAGGAGATGCTGAAGGTCACCTTGAAGTTGACCTTCGCGACGAGCACGGTGGCCTCGAACGCTGCCTCCGCGCCGAGCGTCTGCGTCGTGGAGAACGTGAAGCCGCTCGTGATGCTCTTGCTGTACGTGGTGGTCGTCGGTGACGCGGTGTTGTCGATGCACCCGACGTTCTGCAGGTTCGGCGCGAAGAGGACGATCGCCTGGAGAGAGTCCTCCGTGGCGACCTTCGGCAGGCTGTGGACGAAGGTGTCCCGGGTCGCCGGGGGGCGCTTCTCGAAGATCGTCACCTCGGTCGTGGGCTTCGGGATCATCATGAAGGCGTTGGACTTGAAGTGCGTCTCGACCGCGAGGACGTCCGCCTTGAGCTCCTCCACCGAGGAGTAGAGGACGGAGCGGGCTCGTACCTCGAGGGACGTCCGGTGCTTCGGGTCGTCCTTGCTCTTCTTCTTGTAGTCGTGGATCTTCAGGTCCCACCAGATGGTGAGCACGCCGATGGCGTCCGCCTCCTGCGTCGACGGGTCGTAATTCTCGACGAGGAAGATCACCCGGGTGTCGGGCCCGGGCTCGTAATTCTTGGCGTTCGCGTCCGAGAGCGGGGAGATCGCATTGCTGAGGACCGATTGCATGGACGCCTTGTCGAGGCCTTTGACCAAGGTCGAGGATGCGTCGAGAGCGACGTTGACGAAAAGCATCTTCACGGCGCTCACGCTGTCGAAGTCCCCCGTGTACGTCGGGGGTGAGTTCGCGACACCGGCGAACCTCGGGTTGTTCGCGGCGAGCCAGTCGAAGTGCGTGGGGAACTGGATGTACTCGAGGTCCGGCCCGTACCCGAAGCCGGTGGCGTCCGGTGTCCAGTTGCCCTCCGAGGACTTCTCCCAGTCCTCGTGGAGCGCCCCGAGGCCCGCTGCCAGGCGTGTGGGGTCCGTCGCCGGGCGCAGGATCGCGAGGGTCTCGGTCGACCCGCGCTGCAGCTGCGACTCGACCTCCGTGATGTACTCCTGGAGCTTGTCCTCGGCGGAGTCGGGGCAGGTGAGACCGATGTCGGTGAGCTGCCGCTTGAGATCGTCCACGGTGAGCTCCGTGGGGGTCGCGGTCGCGAGCTGTGCGGGGATCTTCCGTCGGGGAATGGGCATGGCGATTCCTCTCGCTGTGGACTTCCGGGCGCGCGGGAGCGGCCGGAATGACAAAGAATGGTGGGGAGCAACAGAGGTGCGGATCCTCGGAAATGCCCGTCGGTGATCCGGAGTGCTCGTGGACGCCGTCGTCGGTGTGCTCGAGCGAGATGTCTGACGGATCACATACAAGCAGTGCGTGCGCACCGGGTCAATGAAACCTGCGACATTCCTCTGGTCGTTGATTTTTCACGATGGGCCCCGACGTCGCGGTCCGCTGAAGGCCCTCGTCAGGGCGACGGGGCGAGCCAGGGGGCGGGGTCCTCGACGACCGACCGGACGACGCTCCGCGCCCCGCCGAGCGGCGCCGCGCCGGACGCCACGGGCGCCGGGCGCACGTCGAACGTGGTCCAGGGCGCGGAGAGCACGTGCTCGTCGAGCTGGGCGAGGATGACGGGTGCGAGCTCGGGTGCCAGGTGCGCGTACATGCCCCCGAGGAGCACGGTGTGGATGTCGATGAGGTTGACGAAGTCGGCCAGGGCGCTGCCGAGGGCGTGGCCCGCGCGCTCCAGGGCGTCCGCGGCGGCAGGCGTCGGCGCCCCGGCCAGGGCGGCGGCGACGTCGACGCCGCGGGGCAGGCCCGCGGCGTCGAGGAGCGCGTCCTTGCCGGCGTACTGCTCCAGGCACCCGGTGGACCCGCACTGGCAGGCGGGCCCGCGGGGGTCGACGACGACGTGCCCGAGCTCGCCGCTCCATCCACGCCCGCCGAGGAACACGTCGCCGTCGAGGACGATGGCCGACCCGATGCCCACGTCGGCGGAGACGTAGAGGAACGAGCGGGGCGCGTCGGGCCGGGGACGCCGGTGCTCCAGCTGTGCGAGAGCCGCGAGGTTCGCCTCGTTGCCGATGGCGACGGGCGCCCCCCGGAGGCGTTCGGAGACGAGGCGAGTGTCGACGGGGGAGAGGTCCGCCCAGCCGAGGTTGGGGGCGACGCGCAGGGTGGAGGTGCGCGGCTCGACGAGGCCGGGGAGGGCGAGCCGCGCCCCGGCGATGCGCAGCGGGCGGCCGTCGGGTGCGGGGCACGCGGCGACGAGGTCGCCGGCGAGGTCGGCGAGGAGCGCGAGGACCGTGCCCGGGTCGCTGTCGTGGTGGTCGCCCGGGGCGGCCACCTGGGCGACGACGGTGCCGGTGAGGTCCACGGCGACGGCCTCGAGACGGTCGACGGCGACCTCCAGCCCGACCCCCACGACGGTGTGCTCCGCGGGGGTGAGCGGGACGGCCGGGCGGCCTGCGCGGCGGGCGGCGACAGGGGGGAGCTCGGCGACGATCCCACCGGCGACGAGGCCGTCGACGAGCGCGGAGACGGTGGCGCGGGCGAGCCCGGTCGCGGCGGCGACGTCGGCGCGGGAGGGTGGTGCGGTGGCCTCGAAGACGGCGCGGGCGACCACCGCGAGGTTCTGCTCGCGCAGCGAGTGCTGCCCGACGGCAGGGGTGGCGGCCATGGGTTGACCCTACCGGCCCGGAGGGATAAGTTCAGCCATACAACAAATCGAGGGTACGGCACCGACGCCGGTACCCCGGAGCGTCCGACGGGCGCGAGCGACCACCGCATCTCGACGAGGAGACCCTTGTGACCACCACCTCCGGCATCAACTACTCCTTCGGCCTCTGGACCGTCGGCTGGGCCGCCCAGGACCAGTTCGGCGCCGCCACGCGCCCCGTGCTCGACCCCGCCCGTGCCGTCCGCAAGCTCGCCGAGCTGGGCGCCTGGGGCTTCACCTTCCACGACGACGACGTGGTGCCCTTCGGGTCCGACGCCGCGACCCGCGACCGCCTCCTCGGCGAGGTGCGCACCGCCGCGGAGGAGACCGGCCTGACCATCGAGATGGTCACCACCAACCTCTTCTCCCACCCCGTCTTCAAGGACGGCGGCCTCACGTCGAACGACCGTTCCGTGCGCCGCTTCGCGCTCCGCAAGGTGCTGCGCAACGTCGACCTCACGGCCGAGCTCGGCGCCAAGACCTTCGTCATGTGGGGCGGGCGCGAGGGCTCCGAGTACGACGGCGCCAAGGACCTCCACGCCGCGCTCGAGCGCTACAAGGAGGGCGTGGACCTCGTCGCGAGCTACATCAAGGCCAAGGGCTACGACGTGAAGATCGCCCTGGAGCCCAAGCCCAACGAGCCGCGCGGTGACATCTTCCTGCCCACCGTCGGGCACGCCCTCGGCTTCATCGCCGAGCTCGAGCACGGCGACATCGTGGGTCTCAACCCCGAGACGGGCCACGAGCAGATGGCCGGCCTCAACTACACGCACGGCCTCGCTCAGGCCCTGTGGTCGGGCAAGCTCTTCCACATCGACCTCAACGGTCAGCGGTCCATCAAGTTCGACCAGGACCTCGTGTTCGGTCACGGCGACCTGCTCTCGGCGTTCTTCACCGTGGACCTCGTCGAGAACGGCTTCCCGGGCAGCCCCGACGCCCCCCGCTACACGGGCCCGCGCCACTTCGACTACAAGCCGTCGCGCACCGAGACCGACGCGGGCGTGTGGGACTCCGCCAAGGCGAACATGGAGATGTACGACATGCTCGCGGCGAAGGCCGCGGCGTACCGTGCCGACCCCGAGGTCCAGGAGGCGTTCCGTACCGCCGGGATCTTCGAGCTCGCCACCCCGACCCTCGCCGAGGGCGAGTCCGTCACCGAGCTCCTCCTGGACACGGCGTCCTTCGAGGACTTCGACGCCGACGCCGCCGCGGAGCGCGACTTCGGGTTCGTGCGCCTCAACCAGCTCGCGCTGCGTCACCTCGTCGGGAGCTGACGTGGCACGCCGTCTCGTCGCAGGCGTCGACTCCTCGACGCAGTCCTGCAAGGTCGTGATCCGCGACGCGGAGACCGGGGCGCTCGTGCGCTTCGGGTCCGCGGCGCACCCCGCCGGCACCGAGGTGGACCCTGCCGCATGGTGGGAGGCCTTCGGTGCGGCGGTCACGGCCGCGGGAGGGCTCGACGACGTGTCCGCGCTGTCCGTCGGCGGCCAGCAGCACGGCATGGTCGTGCTCGACGCCGACGGCGAGGTGATCCGCCCCGCGCTGCTGTGGAACGACACCCGGTCCGCCGGGGCCGCGCTCGACCTCGTCGCCGAGCTCGGTGAGGCGCGCGGCACGGACGGCGCGCAGGCGTGGGCCGACGCGATCGGCTCCGTGCCGGTCGCGTCGCTCACGGTCACCAAGCTGCGGTGGCTCGCCACCCACGAGCCGGAGAACGCGGCCCGTGTGGCGGCGGTCGCGCTGCCGCACGACTGGCTCACGTGGCAGATCTCCGGTGCCGGTGGCACGGTGGGCGCCGCGAAGGACCTCTCGGCGCTCGTCACCGACCGGTCCGACGCGTCGGGCACGGGGTACTTCTCCGGCGCCACCGGCGAGTACCTCCCGGAGCTCCTCGACCTCGCCCTCGGCGAGGGCGCGTCGGAGCGAGTCACGCTGCCGCGCGTCCTCGCTCCGGGGGAGGCCGTGGGGACCTTCCACGGGCTGACGCTCGGCCCGGGTGCCGGGGACAACGCCGCCGCGGCCCTGGGCCTCGGCATGGTCCCCGGGGACGTCGCCATCTCCATCGGCACGTCCGGCGTCGTCTCGGCGATCACGGACCGCCCGTCCGCCGACGGGTCCGGCCTGGTCGCCGGGTTCTCCGACGCGACGGGGGCGTTCCTGCCGCTCGCGTGCACGCTCAACGCGAGCCGGGTGCTCGACGGGGCTGCGGCCATGCTGGGAGTCGACCACGCGGGGCTGTCCGCGCTGGCGCTGTCCGCGCCGGCAGGGGCGGACGGGCTGGTGCTCGTGCCTTACCTCGAGGGCGAGCGGACACCCAACCGTCCCGACGCCACCGGGACGCTCCACGGGGTGCGGCTCGAGACGATGACCCCCGCGCACCTCGCGCGCGCGGCCGTCGAGGGCATGCTCTGCGGTCTCGCCGACGGTCTGGACGCGCTGCGCGCCCAGGGCGTACAGGTGGACCGGTTGCTGCTCATCGGCGGAGGAGCGCGCTCGGAGGCGGTCCGGCGCATCGCGCCGCTCGTGCTGGGCATGCCCGTCGAGGTGCCCCAGCCGGGCGAGTACGTCGCCGACGGTGCCGCGAGGCAGGCGGCGTGGGTGCTGTCCGGGGCGCAGGAGCCGCCCGTGTGGTCGGCGGCCGCACCGGCGAACGCCGTCCTCGACGGCGACCCCACGCCCGTCGTCCGGGAGCAGTACGCGGCGGTCCGCGACCTCGTCTAGCGGACGAGGACGGTCACCGGCGGGCGGCTCGTGCCGCCCGCCGGGTCCGTGCCCGGGCGCGGCGTCCGGAGCGCGTGCGCCTGCGACGCCGGGGTTCCGGGACGAACGCCGCGGCGAGACCCACCAGGATGAGGCCCAGGGGCGGGACCCACGACCAGCCCTCGAAGGCCCCGCCGGCGATGCCGGTCACGAGGATCGCGACGAGCGCGACCGGCCAGACGGACGGCAGGCGCAGGCGCATCGACGCGTTCTCCCAGGTGGTGACGGCATTTTCACCCGCACCGTACCCGCGGCCACCGACACGCCCGCCCGCCCCGCGCTCGCGGGGCCTCGCTCAGGGGTCAGTCCTCGACGACCTCGAGGGTGACCTCGATGTTGCCGCGCGTCGCGTTCGAGTACGGGCAGATCTGGTGCGCCGCCTCGGCGAGCTCACGGGCCTGCTCGGCCGGGACGTCGGGGATGACGATCTCCAGCGTCACGGCCAGGCCGAACGCGCCGTCGCCCATGGAGCCGATGCTCACCTGCGCCCCGACGCTCGACCCGTCGATCTTCACCTTCGCGGTGCGCGCGGCGCTCTGGAGCGCCGAGTGGAAGCACGCGGCGTAGCCGGCCGCGAACAGCTGCTCCGGGTTGGCGCCCGCACCCGAGCCGCCCATCGCCTGCGGGACCGCGAGGTCCAGGTCGATGCGGGAGTCCGGGGTCACGACGTGGCCGTTGCGGCCGCCGCCGGTGGCGAGGGCCTCAGCGGTGTACAGGGCGTCCATGGTGTTCTCCTTCTGTCGGGGCGTCGGCGACGCCTGAGAGGTTGTTGCAGAGCTTGCCGAGGAGGTGGGCGAGGGTCGCCGTCTCCTCGAGGTCGAGCCCACCCCGTCGGGCGAGGCCCTCGGGGATCCCGAGGGCGCGCTCCCGGAGGGTCGCGCCCTCCGGTGTGAGCGCGACGCGCACGACACGCTCGTCGTCGGTGTCCCGCGTGCGGGCCACCCACCCCGCCTGCTCCATGCGGCGCAGGAGCGGCGAGAGCGTCCCCGACTCCAGGGAGAGGCGCGCCCCGATGTGCGAGACGCGCACCCCGTCGTCCTCCCACAGCACGAGGAGGACGAGGTACTGGGGGTACGTGAGGCCCAGGTCGGTCAGGAGGTCCCGGTACGCGCCGAGGACGGCGCGCTCGCCGCGGTAGAGCTGGAAGCAGACCTGCTGGTCGAGCTGCAGGACGGACGGTGAGGGTGCTGCGGACTCCATGACTCGACAGTAGGACGCGATCAAGTTGTGCACAACCCTTTGGGTGTCGTCAGCTGGCGAGGTCGTCGATCCACGTGGAGCGCAGGCGCAGGGCGCGCTCCACGCTGCCGAGGACGGCCAGGATCCCGAGCGTGATCTCGAGCCACAGCGGGAGGTCCACGGGCGACTCGAAGGTGCCGACGGATTCGGCGATCGGGGGGATCTGCGAGATGGGCTCGATGATCGGGGGGAGCGCGAGGCAGAGCCCGACGAGCACGAGGGCCAGGGAGACGGCCCCGACCGTGCGGCTGAGGGTCGGGTGTGCGCGGTCGAGGTGCGCCCGTCGGCCTTCTGCCGACCGGGGGTGCGGTGTCAGCGGGGTGGACGTCCTGTCGTCACCGACGTGGTGGCACCGCTTCATGCCGAAGGACCCGACGGCGACCTCGATCTCCCCGCCCGGGACGGGGAAGCGGGCGGGGACGCGCGAGACGAGCTCCAGCGCGCCGTCGACGTAGAGACGGGCTCGGACCTCGCCGTCGTCGCGGTCGCCCCACGGGCGGACGTCGACGCAGTGGTTCCGGGCGCGGCCGTCCGGTCCTCGGAGGTCGATCGCGAACACCGACCTCGAGAAGATCTGCCACCACCGGAACCGAGGCATCGGGCGCCCGTCCCCGGACCTGAGGCGCCTCGCCTGACGCCACCGGCTCCAGCGTGTCTCCATCGGTCTTCCCCTCTACACTCGTCTAGTACAGCGTGCTAGTACCATGAAGAACGCTAGCACGGTGTATCAGTAGGATGGGGTGAGGAGGTACGGATGACGACGCACGAGCACAGCACCCGGGACAAGATCCTCATCGCGGCAGCCACCATGCTGGGAGAGGACCCCACGGCACGGCTGTCGGTGCGCGCCGTCGCGGCCCGGGCCGGGGTGAGCACGGGGTCGCTGCGGCACTTCTTCCCCACCCAGCGAGAGCTCGTCGACACCGTGGTCGCCGGTCTCTACGACATCGAGATCCCGGGCGACCCCATCCACGACCTCGACACGCCACCGGCGGAACGGCTCATCAGGTGCCTCCGGCAGCTCCTCGCCGCGATCGGGACGGGCGACAAGGCGCGAGAGACGTGGCGGTCGACCTTCCAGGCCTACGTGGCGACCCCACCGACCGCAGACGCGACGACCACGTACCTCGCCCTCGAACGCCTCGCGGTGCGACGCATCGAACGATGGCTGACGGTCCTCCGGGACGAGGGCGCCGTCCCCGCCGGGGACGACGAGCGCCGCGCCCGATTCCTCGTCACGGTCGTCAACGGCCTGGCGGTCGAACGCGCCCTGCCCGCCGACAGCACGCGGCTCGCCCACGAGGAGGACACCCTGCGGCTCGCCGTCCTCGGCATCCTCCACGACGGCGAGAGCGCCGCATGACCCGGTGCCGGACGGCTGCCTGGTGACCGCGGTCCTCCGCCCCTGGCGCCCGCAGGACGCGTGTGCCCTCCGCTTCGCCGTCGCTTCCGCGCCGGACCTCGCCGCCCAGGTCGGCGGTGCCGACCTCTCGACCGACGCGCTCGCTGCCACGTACATCGAGCACTACCTGCGCTCCGACTCCGGCCTGCGGTCGTGGGCCGTCGTCGTGGACGACCAGGCCGTGGGGAACGTGAGTCTCTCCGCGATCGAGCGGCGCCACGGCACCGCGTGGGTCTCCTACTGGCTCGCAGAGCCCGCGCGCGGACGCGGGCTCGCCGCGCGGGCGCTCGCCGCAGTCGCACCGTGGGCCTTCGAGGACGGTCTCTTCCGGCTCGAGCTCGGGCACCGGACCAACAACCCCGCCTCCTGCGCGGTCGCCACCCGGGCAGGGTTCCCGGCCGAGGGTGTCGAGCGCCAGAAGCTGCGATACGACGACACCCGGTTCGACGTCGAGACCCATGCCCGGCTCGCGACGGACCCGTCCCCTGCGGTCGAGCCGCTTCCGTTCGTCATCGCACGGTGACGTCGGCCGTCCACGCCCCGTGGTAGCCGTCCTGCACCTCACCGGCACCGGCGCGCCACCCCCACCTGCGGCCCTTCCCCTAGGGTTGACGGATGCCCTCCTTCGACCATGACTACGAGCTCCGCCGTTTCGCCCCCGAGATCGTCGACGGTGCCGCGACGCCCGCGACCGCCGGCTGGGTCGCCGCCGAACGCCTCGCCTTCCACGAGACGCACCACGACGACCCCGAGACCGTCGCCGCCGAGGCACGCCGCATGATCACCGACGACCGTGAGCTCACCGGCGTGTACGCCCGCGAGACCCGCCCCGGGACGCTCGGTGCCGACCAGCCCGTCGGGACCTTCGTGTCGTTCACCAAGACCCTCAACGTCGGCGGTGGCCGCCTGGTCGACGCGCACCTCATCTCGGACGTCACCGTGCGCCCCACGCACCGCCGCCGCGGCATCCTGCGCCGTATGATGACGGGCGACCTCCACCGTGCGGCCGAGCGCGGTGCGGCCGTCGCCGCCCTCACCGCGACGGAGGCCACCATCTACCGCCGCTTCGGGTTCGGTCCCGCCACCCGCCAGCGCACCATCAGCATGAGCAAGCGCGAACCCCTCAAGCTCCTCACCTCCTCCCGCGGGACCGTGGAGCTCGCCGACCCCACCACGCTCGGTCCTGTCGCCGAGGCCGTGTTCGACGCGTTCCACGCGAGGACCACAGGGTCCGTCGACCGCCACGCAGGCCACTGGTCACGCATGCTCGCCGGCGTCGACTACGGCACCAAGCCCGACCCCAACCTCCGCGCCGCCCTCCACTTCTCACCGGAGGGCACACCCGACGGGTACGTCACGTACCGCAGCGCCGAGCGCGGCGACGACGTGGTCCTCACCGTCGTGGACCTCGTCACCGCGTCCGACGACGCCTACCTGGGCCTCTGGGAGCTCCTCGCGTCCATCGACCTCGTCACCGAGATCACCTGGAAGGCCGCGCCCATCGACGACGTCCTCGTCCACGCGCTCGCCGACAACCGGCACCTCACCGTCGCCCGCGAGCAGGACCACGTGTGGTTGCGGATCCTCGATCCCGTCGCCGCGCTCGAGGCGCGCCCCTACGCGGCTGACGCCACGGTCACCCTGCGCGTCCACGACCGGCTGGGCCTCGCGGACGGCACCTTCCGGCTCACCGCGTCGGGGGGCGACGGCACGGTGGAGCGCCTGGTCGGCCCGGACGGCGACCCTGCGCAGGGTGCGGACGTCGAGCTCGACGTGTCCGTCCTCGCGTCGTGCTACCTCGGCGGCTCCGACGTCGTGACCCTCGCCGCCGCCGGTCTGCTCCACGAGCACGCGCCGGGCGCCGTGCAGCGGCTGCGGACGCTTCTCACCCCGGAGCGCTCCGTGTACGGGGTGACGAGCTTCTAGCCCGTCACAGGTGGGGCAGGACGAGCTCCGCGTAGCGATCGGCGACGGTCGCGACGACGGAGTCACCGTCGGTGTCCCAGATCTCCTGGTTGAAGATCTCGACCTCCACGTCCCCGGTGTACCCGGCGGCTGTCACCCACCGCGTGATGGTGCGGAAGTCGACGTAGCCGTCACCCATGTAGCCGCGGGACAGGAGAGGGTCGGCGGCGAGGGGCAGGATCCAGTCGCACACCTGGTACGACGCGATCCGGCCCTCCGCCCCGGCCCGGGCGACCTGCGCCTGGAGGTCCGGGTCCCACCACACGTGGTACGTGTCGACGACCACGCCCACGACGTGGGCCGGGTGCGGGGCCGCCAGGTCGAGGCCCTGGCCCAGGGTGGAGATCACCGCGCGGTCGGCGGCGAAGATCGGGTGCAGCGGCTCGAGCACGATGCGCACGCCGTGCTCCGCCGCGAAGGGCGCGAGGTCCCCTATGCGGTCGGCGACCCGCTGCCGCGTCGCGACGACGTCACGCTCCGCATCGCGCTCGGCGGAGGTCTCGGGAGTCCGGGCCGGTCCGCCGGGGACGGTCGCGGCGGGGAGCCCGCCGACGACGAACACGAGCTCGCTCGTCCCGACCGTCGCCGCCTCGACGATGGCCGCCTTGTTGTCGTCGAGCGCGGACGCGATTCCCGCCTCGTCGGACGCGGTGAGGAACCCGCCGCGACACAGCGACGACACGCGCAGCCCGGCGTCGGCGACGACCTTCGCGGCCTTCTCGGCGCCGGTCTCCTGGACGCGGTCCCGCCACAGGCCGACCGCGCCGTACCCCGCGCGTGCGGCTGCGTCGACCGCGTCCGGGAGCGTGAGGAGCTTGGTGGTCGCCGTGTTGAGCGAGAGGCGGGACAGGTCGTGCGGCATGGGGTTCTCCGTCCGGGAGCGGGCCCGGGGCGACGATGCGCCACCACCCCGGTGCGGAAGGCGCTTTCCGCGCAGCCTAGGACGGTGCGCCTGCCGAGTCAACGGCACGGCACGCGTGCGCATGCCGTGCCGTCGACCCGTCAGGACGCTCGGCTCCGCCCCGTGACCCGGACCAGCGCGGCACCAGCCCCGAGAAGGAGCACTGCGGTCGCGGCCAGACCCACCACCTGGGCGCCGGTGCGCGCGAGCGGCTCGCCGGAGCGGACGTCCGGCGACGCGGGCGCGGAGACGACTTCCACGGTCACGGTGCCGGTCAGCGTCCCGCCCTGGCCGTCGTCCACCGTGTACGTGAAGCTCACGGTCCCGGTGTACCCGGGCGCGGGGGAGTAGACGAGCACGTCGTCGACGATCCGGACGGTGCCCGAGGCGGGCTGCGCCACCTGCACCAGCCGGAGCGTCCCCCCATCAGGGTCGGAGATCCCCGCCAGGACGTCGATGACGACCGTCGACCCGTTCGTGGTCGTCGCCCGGGTCGTCCGCGCGCCCGGGGCGAGCACCGGGGCGGCGTTGCCGACGGTGACGGTCACCGTCGCCGTGTGCTCGTCCGTGCCGTCGGTCACCGTGTACCGGAAGGTCACCTCGCCCGAGAACCCGGCCGGAGGTGAGTACGTCGCCACACCCCCGCTGAGGGTCACGGACCCGCGCGGCGTCCCGGCGGCGTCCGTCGGACGGGTCGCGCTGCCCCGCTTCACGGAGAGACGGTCGCCGGGGTTCGGGTCGGTGTCGTTGGCGAGGAGATCCACGTCGACCGGCTGCAGGTAGGCGGTCGACGCCGTGTCCGGTGCCGCGACGGGCACGGCGTTGCGCACCGTGACGAGCAACGTCGCGGTGGCGGACCCTCCGGCACCGTCCCCGACGGTGTAGAGGACGGTGACGACACCCTCGAAGCCCGCCGCCGGGGTGACGGTGAGCCGTCCGTCCGGCCGCACGACGACCCTGGCGCCCTCGTCGGCCGAGGTGGCGGTCACCCGGAGGCTCTGACCTGATCCGGGGATGTTCGCGTCGCTGTCGTTCGCCAGGACGTCGACGGTGGTCGCGGTACCCGAGGGGGTGGTGACCGCGTCGTCGACCGCGGAGGGGGCGGCGTTGACGACGACGACCGTCACCGTGCCGGTGGCTGTCCCGCCGTTGCCGTCGGAGACGTCGTAGGCGAAGGTGGCCGTCCCCGCCCAGCCCGTCGGCGGTGTGTAGCGGATCCGGCCGTCGACGAGCTCGACGGTCCCGCGGGGAGCGCCGTCGCGGTCCACCGGTGCGGTCAGGGAGCCAGGGACGACGACGAGGGTGTCGGCCGGGTTCGGGTCCGTGTCGTTCGCGAGGACGTCGACGACGACGGGTGTGCTGGTCTGGGTGGTCACGGGGCCGTCGGAGAGCGCGGACGGTGCGCCGTTGTCCACCGTTACGGTGAGGGTGCCGGTAGCGGTGCCTCCTGCGCCGTCCGTGAGGGTGTAGGTCACGGTGACGATCCCCCGGTACCCGGGTGCAGGGGTGACGGTGAGGGTGCCGGCGTCGCCGACGGTCACCGCGGCTCCGTGGTCGGCCGTCGCTCCCGAGACCGCGAGGGCCTGACCGGGGACGCCCGCCGTGACGTTCGCGTCGCTGTCGTTCGACAGGACGTCCACGTCGGTGGCCGGGGTGCCGGCCGCTGTCGAGACGGCGTCGGGACGTGCGACCGGCTGGGCGTTCGCGGTCGTCACGGTGACCGTCGCGGTCGCCTGCAGGCCACCGGCGTCGGAGACGGTGTACGTGAACGTGTCGTCGCCCGCCCAGCCCGGGTCGGGCGTGTAGACGACGGTGCCGTCGAGCTGTGCCGCGGCGGCGCCGTGGCTCGGGACGCTCGTGGCCGTCACCGTGAGCGGGTCGCCCTCGGGGTCGGAGTCGTTGTCCAGGACCGCGACCGACACCGGGGTGTCGCCAGGCGTGCTCCTCGCGTCGTCGACGGCCACGGGGGACCCGTTCACGGAGATCGTCACGGTCGCGTCGTCCGTGCCTCCGAAGCCGTCCGACACCCGATAGGTGAAGGAGTCGGGACCGCTGTAGCCGGGGTTCGGCCTGTACGTCCCCGTGCCGTCGGCCGCGAGCGTCAGCGTCCCGTGCGACGGGCCGGTCAGGACGGACACGGCGAGAGCGTCCTCGTCGAGGTCCGAGTCGTTGGCGCGGACGTCCACGGGGATGGCGACGCCGATGTTCCCGCTCACCGTGTCGTCGACGGCGACGGGTGCGTTGTTGGTCACGGTGACGGTGACCGTCGCGACGTCGGACGCGCCGCGGCTGTCCTCCACCGTGTAGGTGAACGTGTCCGTGCCGCGGAAGCCGGGCGCCGGGGTGTAGGTGGCGACGCCGTCGGTGACGGTGACGGTCCCGCCCTCGGCGCTCATGAGGTCTGCGCTCCGCACGGTGAGCGCGTCACCGTTGGGGTCGGAGTCGTTCGCGACGAGGTCGAGCACCGCGGGCGTGGCGCCGGGCACGGACGTCGAGTCGTCCACCGCGTCCGGCGCGGTGTTGACGACCTCGACCTGGACGGCCGCCGTGGCGCGGTTGCCCGCCGTGTCCTGGATCGTGTAGGTGAAGACGTCGCGCCCGGCGAAGTTCTCGCGCGGCGCGTACGTCACGGTGCCGTCAGGGCCGACGGACACGGTCCCGCCGGCAGCGTCGGTGACACCGACCACGGTGAGGAGGTCGCCGTCGGGGTCGGTGTCGTCGGCCAGCACGTCGAGGACGAGGGTCCGAGCGCCGGGTGCCGGTGCGAACGACACGAGGTGCGGGGTGGCCTCGGGAGGGGCGTTGCCCGCGATCGGGTCCGTGACGACGGGGCTGAGCACGGCGTTCGTCGCCGAGGCGGCGGAAGCGAACGTGGTCTGGCCCCGGTAGGTGAGCACGGCGGCGTTGATGAGCTCCTGGGCGTTCGTCGCGTCGGCGTCGACGGTCACGCGGAAGGTCACCACGTGCTGGGCCGCGCCGGTCGACATGGGGATCTCGCCGCCCCGCTCCGGGGTGGCGCCGTCGCCCAGGAAGACCTCGATGTGACCGTTGCCGTCGGCCACGAACCGGGTGGTGTCACCGTCGTGCGCGTCGGTCTGCGGTGTCGCGTCGAGCTCGATCGACCCGGGGACGTACGTGGTGCCGGTGGGGATCGCGTCGAAGAAGCGGCTCAGGGAGGACGTGTCCAGGCCGATGTTCTCCACCGGGACCCGGTACTCGAGGACGTCACCGGGCAGCACGGACCCGCCGTCGAGGTCGGTGACGGTCTTGGTGCCGAGGAGCTTGGGGTCGTACAGGTCCGTGGCGAAGGTGACGAGCGACGGCAGGTAGGCGTCGCCCGAGGTGCGCAGCTCGATCGCGGCGCTGGTCGCGTTGTTCCCCAGGACGGCGTCGGCGGAGAAGAGGTCGACGTCGATGCCGAGCTGGTTCGCGTAGGCGGGGTTGCGCGTCGTGACGGGCACGCCCCGGTCCGTGACGGTCGAGTTGAACGGGTTGTTGGCGGGGTTCCGCGTGTCGGAGATGGTGGTTCCGTTGAGGAGGAGGGCATCGCCCTGCAGGCCCATGTCCCCCTCGAAGGTCATGACGCCGAGGGTGGTGCGGACGGGTCCGCTGGGCGGGGTGAGGAAGCCGTCGACCGCGAACGTGGTCGGGACGGTGTCGCCCCCGGCGACCGAGCCGTAGCCGTTGAAGATCGTGAGGTTCCGTGCGGGGGCGCTCGGGTCGGCGACGGCGAGCACCAGCGACCACCCGGCGTACTGGTCGTTCCCACCGACGGCCGCCTGCACGTTCGCCACGGTGTACGTGGCGTCGCCCGCGTCCGCGACGATGTCGGTGATGTCGAGGTACGACGCGTAGTTGTTCCCCGTCGAGTCGACGCGGCTCGCCACGAGGTCGTGGACCTGGGAGCCCGTGCCGTTCTCGACGGTCATGCGTGCCTGCCCACGGAGAGCGGCGTCGGCGTTGGTCGTGCTCGTCGCGCCGAGCCGGCCGCCCCAGACGATCGCGGCGAAGAGGACCGCGCTGCCGGACGGGAGGTCCAGGTCGGCGGAGGACGAGTTGAAGGTGCCGGCGACCCCGTCGACGTCGACGTACCTGGACGTGAAGTTGTTGTTGCTGTTGGAGCCTGCCGGACCGTTGACGACGTTGCGCGACGTCGTGCAGTCGGCGCTGTCCACGCACGTCATGAGCGTGTTCCCCACGAGCATGACGTCGCCGTTGGTGTTCGCCGAGAACACGGGGTCGAACTGCCGTATCACCGCCGCGTCCGCCGGGGCGGCGAGGCCCACGGCCGTGAGCTGGAGGCCCAGGAGGGCCAGGACGAGAGCGACCGCGATCCGGCGGGCGGTGGGTGGGGTGGTGCGGGTGGCGGTCCGAGGACTGCGATCGTCGGTGATCGGGAGCATGGGGCGTCCAGGTGGGAGTGGGGGTAGCAGCGACTGCGCATCGGCTCGTCCGAGCCAAAAGTGAGGGTTCTGACGTCTCTCCATGATCCCGAGGGTCGGAGACCACCCGGGCGCGCCCGCCCGGACGGGACGGGCGCGGCCGCCAGGTCCCTTTGGAAAGCGTTTGCCCGAGGGGCGCCCACTCTGCGACGATGGGGGCCGACAGCGCGGTGCCGCCGCGCTCGAGCACGGAAGGACGGCACCGATGCCGCACGACGCACAGGTCGCACTCGTCACCGGGGGGAACCGTGGCATCGGCCTCGGGATCACCCGTCGTCTCCTTGCCGACGGCTACGCCGTCGCGATCCTCGCGACCCGCCCCGAACCCACCGAGCTCCTCGACGAGCTCCGTGCCGCCGGGCCCGACGGCCCGGCCGACGTCGTCTACGTCCAGGGGTCCGTCGCCGAGCTCGCCGACCATGAGCGCTACGTCGACACCGCGCTCGACCGGTGGGGGCGCATCGACCTCCTCGTGAACAACGCGGGCGTCGCCCCGTCGGTCCGGGCCGACCTCCTCGAGGCCGGGGACGAGAGCTTCGACCGCGTCCTCGGCATCAACCTCCGCGGCCCGTACTTCCTCACCCAGCGCGTCGCGAACGCCATGATCGCCACGCGCGGCGACGACGTGCCCGACGACCGGCCCGTCGGGACCATCGTCAACGTCTCCTCCATCTCCGCGACCACGGTGTCGACCAACCGGGGCGAGTACTGCGTCTCCAAGGCCGGGGTGTCCATGGCCACCAAGCTCTTCGCGGCGCGCCTCGCCCCCGAGGGCATCGTCGTCTACGAGGTGCGCCCCGGCGTCATCGCGACCGACATGACCGCGGGCGTCACCGAGAAGTACGACCGGCTCCTCGCCGACGGCCTCGCACCCAACCCCCGCTGGGGCCGTCCCTCCGACGTCGCCGGCGCCGTCGCCGTCCTCGCCTCGGGGAACACGCCCTACTCCACGGGCGAGGTCTTCCACGTCGACGGCGGCATGCACATCCCGCGCCTCTGACCGCGCACGCTCCAGCCCAGCACGCACCCGCCCCGTCGCACCCTCGACCTGCCCGCCAGGAGACCTCATGCCTGACACGCCCCCCACCGACACCCCCGCGGCCACCGAGGCTCCGGGCGCACCGACGGACCCGTCGGCACCCGCGACCACGCCCGTCGCCGGTGACCACTCGGTGAACGCCACCTACGACGTGGCGACCCTGCGGATCGCCGGGTACGACGTCCCCGTCGTGTCCGCGAACACCGTGGTCGTGGGCACCGGGTCCGCGGGCTTCTGCGCCGCCGACCGGTTGTGGGAGTTCGGCCAGCAGGACGTCGTCATGGTGGCGGACAAGGTGAACGCCGGGTCGTCCCGCAACGCGGGCTCGGACAAGCAGACCTACTACAAGATGACCCTGTCCGGCGGTGACGGGGACTCCGTGCGGGAGATGGCCGAGACCCTCTTCTCCGGCGGTGCCATGGACGGCGACAACGCCCTCTGCGAGGCTGCGCTGTCCGCCCGCGGGTTCCTCCGCCTGTGCGAGCTCGGGGTGCCGTTCCCGCAGAACCGCTTCGGGGAGTTCATCGGCTACAAGACGGACCACGACCCGCGCCGCCGCGCGACGTCCGTGGGCCCCTACACGTCGCGCAGCATGGTGGAGCAGCTCGAGAAGAAGGTGCACCGCAACGGCACCCGCATCTACGACCAGTGCCGCGTCGTCGAGGTCGTCACCCGCCCGGGCGACGACGGCGCCCGCGAGGTCGTCGGGCTGCTGTGCCTGCGCACCGACGTCGTGCACGACGGCACGCAGAGCCCCTACGTCCTCTTCCGGGCCCGCAACCTCGTGTACGCCACCGGCGGCCCCGCCGGGATGTACGCGACCTCCGTGTTCCCCAACGGCCAGTGGGGTGCCTCCGGCGCCGCATACCGGGCCGGTGTCCACGGCAAGAACCTCACCGAGTGGCAGTTCGGGCTCGCGTCGACCAAGCCGCGCTGGAACGTGTCCGGTACGTACATGCAGGTCATGCCGCGCTTCGTGTCGACCGCCGCGGACGGCAGCGACGAGCGCGAGTTCCTCAGCGACACCATCCCCGACTACGGGCGCCAGCTCTCCATGATCTTCCTCAAGGGCTACCAGTGGCCCTTCGACATCCGCAAGGCCCTCGACGGGTCGTCCCTCATCGACCTCCTCGTCTACCAGGAGACCGTGCTGCGCGGCCGCAAGGTGTACCTCGACTTCACGCGGAATCCCGTGCAGGACGAGCTCGACCCGTCGCGCATCTCGCCCGAGGCGTACGCGTACCTCGAGAAGGGCGGCGCCCTGTTCGGGACGCCGATCGAGCGCCTCAAGCACATGAACATGCCGTCCTACGAGCTCTACCTCGGCAAGAACCCGTACGTGGACCTCGAGAAGGACTGGCTCGAGGTCGACGTGTGCGCCCAGCACAACAACGGTGGCCTCGTCGTCGACGCCTGGTGGCAGTCCAACGTCACCGGGTTCTTCCCCGTCGGCGAGGCCGGGGGAGCGCACGGCATCTACCGCCCCGGCGGGTCGGCGCTGAACTCCGGGCAGGTCGGGGCGACGCGCGCCGCCCAGTACATCGCCGTCCAGCGCACCGAGGAGCCCGTCGCCCTCGACGCCTTCTCGGACGTCGCCGCGCCCCTCGTGGAGGCCGCCGCCGACCTCGTCGCCCGCGCGTCCGCACGCGTCGCGGCCGGCGTCGAGGACAACACGGGCGAGCTGCTCCGCGCGACGAGCGCCCTCATGAGCGAGAAGGCCGGTCCCGTCCGGTCGTCGCGGTCCATCGACGAGGCGCTCGCGCAGGTCACGGAGTGGCTCGCCACCTACGACGACCTCGTCGCCGCCGACGCGTCGAGCCGCCGGTCCGTGAACCGCACCTTCCTGGTGCGCGACATCCTCACCACCCAGTACGTGTACCTCTCCGCCATGGCCGACTACGTGGAGCACGGCGGCACCAGCCGCGGCTCCGTCCTCTACACCGACCCCGAGGGCCACCTGCCCCACGTCGGGTTCGGGGACGACGCCGACGCCGAGCTCGACCTGCCGGAGCTCTTCCGCTTCCGCCTCGACGGCGGGGCGCTCGACGGCGTCGTCCAGGAGGCCGCCTGGGCCGCCGGTGCGGCCGCCCTCCCCGAGGCTGCGGCCGGTGCGCCCGGCGTCCCGCCCGGCGCGGGGGAGTGCACCATCACCTGGCGCCCGGTGCGCCCCATCCCGGAGGACGACGACTTCTTCGAGAACGTGTGGCGCACCTACCGCGAGAACCGCAACGTGTACTGAGCCACCGAGGCGCTGCGCCCGGCAGGGCTCCCGGGTGCGGGTCGGAACGAGCGATCGCCGGCGGAGCCCTGTCCTGGCAGTGTGAAGGGGTGGTCGACGACGACCGCGTCCGACCACCACGAGGAGAACCCATGAGGTACCGCACCCTGGGCGCCAGCGGCGCTGTCGTGTCCACTCAGGCGCTCGGCACCATGACGTTCGGCGCCGAGGCCGACGAGGCCACCTCGGGCGAGATCATGACGGCCTTCGTCGAGAACGGCGGGACGTTCTTCGACACCGCCGACGTCTACAGCGCCGGGGGCTCCGAGGAGATCGTCGGACGCTGGTTCGCCGCGCACCCGACGGAGGCCGCTCAGGTGGTCGTCGCCACGAAGGGTCGGTTCCCCATGGGGGACGGCCCCAACGACCTCGGCCTCTCGCGGCGCCACCTGCGTACGGCGCTCGACGACTCGCTGCGCCGTCTCGGTGTCGAGCACATCGACCTCTACCAGGTGCACGCGTGGGACGCGACGACCCCGGTCGAGGAGACGCTCCGCTTCCTCGACGACGCCGTCACCGCCGGGAAGATCTCCTACTACGGGCTCTCGAACTACCTCGGCTGGCAGCTCACCAAGGCGGTCCACGTCGCGAAGGCTCACGGCTGGGCCGCGCCCGTCACCCTGCAGCCCCAGTACAACCTCCTCGTCCGCGACATCGAGCATGAGGTGGTCCCCGCATCCCTCGACGCCGGAATCGGGCTCCTGCCCTGGTCACCGCTGGCTGGCGGCTGGCTCAGCGGCAAGTACGAGCGGGACGTCCCGCCGAGCGGTGCCACGCGCCTGGGTGAGAACCCGAACCGCGGCATGGAGGCCTGGCAGGCCCGCAACGACGACGAGCGCACGTGGCGGGTCCTCGACGCGGTGCACGACGTGGCCCGCGCCCACGACGTCTCGGCGTCCCAGGTGTCGCTGGCGTGGCTCGCTGCGAGGCCCGGGGTGACGTCGGTGATCCTCGGAGCCCGCACGGTCGAGCAGCTCACGGACACGATGCAGGCGGCCGACCTCGAGCTCACCGGGGAGGAGATGCAGCGCCTCACCGACGCCAGCGCCCCGCGGGTCGACGACTACCCCTACGGCACGGCGGGGGTCCAGCAGCGCCACCGCAACCTCACGGGCGGCCGCTGACCACCCACCACCCGTCGTCCCGAGGTGCCCGGCCACCCGGGGACCACAGGGAGGTGCGCTGAAGCGCCAGGACGGGGCGTGCTCTCGAGGACGGGGCGTGCGCGCAGATGCAC
>NZ_JAEINH010000011.1 GCF_016342785.1 Sanguibacter suaedae | reverse complement strand
GCGTCCACCTCGATGCGCGCCGCACCCGACCTCACCACCACCCACGACGGAGCATCGGCCGAGGCCCCGTCGGCTGCCGCGCCCTCCGGACCCGCAGCGGACGACCCGTCAACCGAGGCGCCCGGGCCGGACCGGCCCGGTTTCGACTGGTCGAAGGCGGAGTCGGAGCTCGGTGACCCGCCGGTCCCTCCGCCGTTCGTGACGAACCCCGCGCCGGAGGGCGAGCCGCTGCCCGTCACACCGGGCGACGACGTCGCGGCCCCGGTGGTCGACGAGGGTGGCCCGCGGGTGACGCTCGCGGACGTCGGCGGTCTGGAGCTGGTGAAGCGGCGCCTGCACGAGTCGTTCCTCGAGCCGATGCGTCACCCGGAGCTGGCAAAGGCGTTCGGCAAGTCGTTGCGCGGCGGGCTGGTCCTCTACGGGCCGCCCGGGTGCGGCAAGACGTTCATGGCGCGCGCCATCGCGGGCGAGCTGGGGGCGCGGTTCCTCACGACGAACCTCTCGGAGATCCTCGGGACGCACTTCGGGGAGACGGAGAAGAACATCCACAACCTCTTCGAGCACGCACGCTCCCTCACGCCGGCCGTGCTGTTCCTCGACGAGATCGACGCGATCGGCGCCAAGCGGTCGAGCATCGGCACCGGGTGGTCGGGGATGCGCGCCATGGTGGACCAGCTGCTCATGGAGCTGGACTCCATGGCGGCCGACAACGACGGCCTCTTCGTGCTCGCGGCGACGAACAGCCCGTGGGAGGTGGACCCGGCGCTCATGCGCCCGGGCCGGTTCGACCGCATGCTGCTGGTGCTCCCGCCCGACGAGCCGGCGCGGGCCGCGATCCTGCGCATGCACCTCGACCGGCGTCCCATCGCGGGCATCGACCTCGACGAGCTGGTGCGCAGCACCGACGGGTTCTCCGGTGCGGACCTCGAGCACCTCGTGTCGTCGGCAGCGGAGCAGGCGATGCTGCGGTCCATCGCGGCCGGCGAGGTGCAGCCCATCACCATGGCGGAGCTGCGGCACGTCCTCAAGGAGATCAAGCCGTCGACGGGGGCATGGTTCGCCGGGGCCAAGAACGTCGTGTCGTTCGCGAACACGGACGGCCGGTACGACGACCTCGCCGAGCACATCGCGTCCCGCAAGCGACGCTGACCGGTGGCCGACGAGATCGACGGCGTCGTCTACCGCGCCGAGTCGTTCCTGGCGCTGGGCAGGTCCGACCGCGCCGAGACGCTGGTGCGGGAGGCACTCGCGCAGGCTCCGCGCGACGCGCGCCTCCTCCTGGCCCTCGCACGCGTCCTCGACGACCAGGAACGGTGGTCGGACGTCCTGACGACGACGGAGGCAGCCCTCGTCGCCGACCCGGACCTGGTCCCGGCTCACATCCTCCGGGCGTGGGCGGCGTACCGCCTGCAGCGGTGGGACGTCATGGACCAGCACGTGTCCGTGGTCCTGGCTCGGGAGCCGGAGAACCCCGTGGCGCACATGTGCCGTGCGCTGAGCGGGTTGCGCGACACGTCGCCGGCCGGCCGGGTGCGCGTCCGTGAGAGCTACCTGTTGGCCCTGGAGTACAGCGGCGGGGCGGCGTGGTTCGTGCGGACGGCCGCGGAGATCGAGGTGCACCTGGGCAATACGGCCGAGGCGCGCCGCCTCGTCGACGAGGGCCTCGAGAGGTTCCCCACGGACACCGGCCTCCTCATGACGAAGGCCGGGTTCGACGGGACCCCCACGGAGGAGTCCCTGGACATCGTGTCGGGGATGCTCGCCGGCTCCCCTACGGACCCGCGGCTGCAGGCCATGTTCGACAGCGTCGTGTCGCGGCGGCGACGCCGGCTCCTCACGATGCTGTGGTTCATGCCTGTGCTCCTCGCCCTGGGGTGCGTCGTCCCGGGCGGTGGTTTCCGTGCGGCGTGGGTGGCGCTGGTCCTCGTGGCCGGGTTCCTCGTGTTCGGGGTGCGGTCCGCGACTCTCGAACGACTGCCGGACCCGGTGCGTGAGGAGCTCGCGTCCCGCGCCCCGTGGCGGCTGGTCACCCGGTACGGTGCGACGCTCGCCGTCGTCGCCGGTGCGGGTGGTGGGGTGGTGCTCTCGATGGGCGGGGTGTTCGGTGCGTGGGGTCTGGTCGTCGCGGTGCTGGCGTGGGCGGCGACGCGCGCGGCGGGCCTCGGGTACGAGCGGGCGCAGGCGCGTCGTGCGGACGACGCGATCGCGGCGGAGTCCGGCGCGGACCGGGGTTCTCGCGCCGGCCCGTTGACGTCCAGGCTCGTCCGGGAGCGGTTCCGGCATGCCTTCGTGGTGCCGGTGCTGCTCCTGCCGCTGGTGTTCGTCGCACTGTTCCCGGGGGCCTCGCCCGAGGACGAGGCGGCTCGGTCGGCGATCGGCGTGATCGCGGCCGTCGTGGCGCTCGTGGCGGTCGCCGAGGCGGTGGTCCTCACCGCGTCCGTCGCGGACGGTCCGTCGGCGCGGGGCGTGCTCCTCGTGGTGGTGCCCGTGCTCCTGGCCGGGGCCCTCCTGGTCACCTCGACGGGTGGCGTCGCGGACGCCGTGCGGGAGTGGGGCGCGCAGGAACGGTCCCGCACGCCCCTCGTGGTCCCGTCCACGACGACCTTCGACCCCGACCGCTTCACCCCGCGCCCCGCCCCGACCGTCTCGATCCCGACGTTCGAGTTCCAGGAGTTCCCGGAGATCCCGGACCTCGGCGTCCCCGAGGGGTGACTCAGGCGGCGAGCCAGACGTCGGGGCCGAACACCTCGTAGCGGACGCGCTGCGCGGGGACCCCTGCTGCGAGGACCTGCTCGCGGATCGACTTCATGAAGGGCAGCGGCCCGCACAGGTAGACGGTGGCGTCGGTGGGCAGGGAGACGTCCTCGAGGGACATGAACCCGGTGCGGGCCCCGGCGGCGGGTTCCTCGAGCCACAGCGTGAGGCCGGCGTCGTGGAGGCGGTCCACGTCGTCGAGCATCTGCTCGCGCAGCGCCCACTGGTCGAGGGCGCGGTCGGCGTGGAGGACGACGACGCGGCGGGTGGACCCGGACTCCACGAGGGACCGCAGGATCGAGGCGGCCGGGGTGCAGCCGATGCCCGCGGTCGCGAGGACGATCGGGTGGTCGCCGTCGTCGAGCGTGACGTCACCGCACGGGTGGGACAGCTCGACGACGTCACCGACGTCGACGGACCGGTGGAGGACGGGCGACACCTCGCCGCCGTCGTCGAGCTTGGTGGTGAAGACGCGGCGGTCGGTGGCGACGTCCGCGGACAGGGAGTACTGGCGGACCTGACGCAACCCGTCGGCGAGCTCGACGCGGACGCTCACGTACTGGCCGGGACGGGCCGGGGTGACGGGGGTGTCGTCGGCGGGCTCGAGGACGAACGTCATGGCGCCCGCTCCGGCACGGCGCTTCTCGACGATGCGCCACGGCGCCCAGGGGGCGGTGGTCGCGAGCTCGGAGTACAGGCCCTTCTCGAGGGCGACGAGGGCGTGGGCCATGAGCCAGTACACCTCGGTCCACGCCTCGGCGACCTCGGGGGTGACGGCGTCGCCGAGGTCGTCGACGATGGCCGCGAAGAGGTGCTCGTACACGATGGGGTACTGCTCCTCGACGATGCCGAGGGACACGTGCTTGTGGGCGATCCGGGCGAGGACGGGCTCGGGCAGCGTGTCCGGGTGCTCCAGCAGCCACGACGCGAAGGTCGCGATGGACCCGGCGAGCGCCTTCTGCTGCTCACCGGAGCGCTGGTTGGCGCGGCTGAAGAGTCCGTCGAGGAGGTCGGGCCTGGCGGCGAACATGCGGGCGTAGAACTTGGGGGTGATCTCGCCGATGCGGGAGGCGACGAGACCGATGGTCGCCTCGATGACCGGGCGGGACTTCTCGGACAGCATGGTGCTCCTCGGGGATCTGCGGGGATGGTGACAGATCCACACTAAGAGCCCGAACAGGCCGGTAATTTTTCACGTGAGTGACTTCACAGACACCACGGTCGGCCCCTCAGACGCGGGCGAGCTCCACCGCGTCGGCGTGCTGTGCAGGCCCGGTCGCGGCGGGCGCGGGCCCGCACGCGGACCCGGCGGCGCCGAGGGCCGCGGCGGCGGTGCCGACGAGCCCGGTGAGGCCGGTGACGTCGGGCAGGGGACGGGGGTCGTCGACGACGGACCAGCACCCGTCGACCACCTCGTACCGCGCGGTGGGTCCGTGGGCGACGTACGCGGCGAGGGCGCCGACGAGGCGGTCGACCTCGTCGAGGGTGGTGCCGACGCCGACGCTCGCCCGGACGGCCCCGGCGTCGTACCCGAGGCGGGCGAGGAGCGGGTGCGCGCAGAAGCGTCCGTCGCGCACCCCGATGCCGTGCTCGGCGGACAGGTACGCGGCGACGAGGCCCGGGTCGTGGCCCACCACGGAGAACGTCACGACGGCGACGGGGTCGACGGAGTCCGCCCAGGCGCGGACGATCTCGACGCCGGGCACGCCCTCGAGGCCGGTCACGAGGCGCTCGCGCAGCACGGCCTCGTGGCGCTCGAGGGCACCGTCGGGAAGTGCGGCGAGGGCGTCGCACGCTGCGGCGAGCGCGACGGCGCCGACGACGTTGGGCGACCCGGCCTCGTGCCGGGCGGGGGCAGGGGCCCAGGCGACGTCGTCGATGCCGACCTGTCGGACGGCTCCGCCGCCGGCGAGGTACGGCCGGCCGACGTCGAGCCAGTCGCGGCGTCCCACGAGGGCTCCGGCCCCGAAGGGTGCGTAGGTCTTGTGGCCGGAGAAGGACACGTAGTCGACGCCGGTGGCGGCGAGGGAGAACGGGCGGTGCGGGACCAGCTGGGCGCCGTCGACGGCGACGCGCGCCCCGGCGTCGTGGGCGATGCGCACGACGTCGGCGAGGGGCAGCGACTCCCCCGTGACGTTGGAGGCCCCGGTGATGGCGACGAGGGCGTGGGGGGCCGCGGCGAGCTCGGTGCGCAGGGCGTCGAGGGTGGCTGCCACGGACTCGCGGCCGACGACGACGGTCGCTCCCCCGTCGCTGCGCTGCCAGGGCAGGAGGTTGGCGTGGTGCTCGACGTCGAGGACGAGGACGCGCCCTGGTTCGCCGTCGGGTCCGGTGGGGACGCACCCGGCGAGGAGGTTGAGGGAGTCGGTGGTGTTGCGCGTGATGATGGTGACGTCCTCCTCGCGAGCACCGACGAACCCGCCGATGGTGCGGCGGGAGGCCTCGTAGAGGGCGGTGGACACCTGGGAGAGGTACCCGGCGCCACGGTGGACGCTCGCGTAGAGGGGCAGGACCTCGGCGACGCGGTCGGCGACGGCGCGCAGCGCGGGGGCGCTGGCTGCGCAGTCGAGGTTGGCGTAGGTGACGGTGCGGCCGTCGACGAGGGGGACGCGGGTGTCGGAGCCGACGACGGGCAGACAGGGTGCGGCGGGTCGAGACATGGGGGTCCTCCGTGGTTCCGGGGGACCGACCGCCGGTGACGGCGGACCCCGCGCTTGCCGGGGCGTCGGGCGACGTCCGGCCAGGTCTTCACCCGGGGCACCCCACCGCGGAGGAGGGTTGCCGGCCAGCAAGCCGGGGCATTCTGCTGGCACTCGTGACCTGACTCAACGATCAGCGACGGTGGCGGGGGTGTCAACGCACCGACCGGGTGCATCTCAGCATGTGATCACGGGGTCTCATTTTCAGGAGGTGGGAGCGATCCTGGTCGGACGACCCATCCAGAGCGGCCGAGTGACCTGGCACGACGACGCCGCAGCAACCCCCTCGCGACGAGGTGAGGGTGCTACCGCCAGGACCGATGGAACGGACGACGGAGGCATCACATGACCTACGCAGGCGACCTCACCCCCCAGCAGGCCTGGGACCTGCTCCGCGACGACCCCCGCGCCGTCCTCGTGGACGTGCGCACCGAGGGCGAGTGGCGCCACGTCGGCATCCCCGACGTGAGCGGGCTCGACGGGCAGGAGCTCGTCCTCGTCGAGTGGACCACCGCGCACGGACCGAACGAGAGGTTCGTCGCCGAGGTCGCGGAGAAGGCCGGTGTGCAGCCCGGCGACGAGCGCCCGCTCGTCTTCCTGTGCCGCGCCGGCAACCGTTCCGTCGGCGCCGCGATCGACGCGACCGCCGCCGGGTTCGGGCCGTCGTACAACGTCCTCGAAGGCTTCGAGGGCGACACCGACGCCCACGGCGGGCGCACCGTGAACGGGTGGCGCCTGCGCGGCCTGCCGTCCACCGGCTACCAGGGCCAGGAGTGACCGCCGTGGACGGGCCCGCCCCGCGGGCCCTGCGGCCCGCGACGCTCGCCGTGCGCGGCGGCCAGGTCCGCTCCGACTTCGCGGAGACGTCCGAACCGGTGTTCCTCACCCAGGGGTTCGTGTACGCCAGCGGCGCCGAGGCCGAGGCCGCCTTCGCGGGCGACGTCGACCGCTTCATCTACTCCCGCTACGGCAACCCCACCGTCCACATGTTCGAGGAACGCCTTCGCCTCCTCGACGGGGCCGAGGCCTGCTACGCGACCGCCACCGGGATGTCCGCCGTGTTCACGTCCCTCGCGGCGCTCGTCAGGAGCGGGTCACGCATCGTCTCCGCGCGTGCCCTCTTCGGGTCCACCGTGGTGATCTTCGAGGAGATCTTCAAGGACTGGGGCGTGCAGGTCGACTACGTCGACGGCCACGAGACCGACCAGTGGGAGGCAGCCCTGGCCACCCCCGCGGACGTCGTGTTCTTCGAGACGCCCTCCAACCCCATGCAGGACGTCGTCGACGTGCGCCGAGTGTGCGAGCTCGCCCGCGCCGCCGGTGCCGTCGTCGTCCTCGACAACGTGTTCGCGACGCCGGTGCTGCAGCAGCCCTTCACGCTCGGCGCGGACGTCGTGGTGTACTCCGCGACCAAGCACATCGACGGGCAGGGCCGCGTCCTCGGCGGCGCGATCCTCGGCTCGAAAGAGTACATCGACGGGCCGGTGCAGAAGTTCATCCGCAACACCGGGCCGTCGCTCAGCCCCTTCAACGCGTGGGTGCTCCTCAAGGGCCTGGAGACGCTCCCGCTGCGCGTGCACGCGCAGACCGCGGCGGCGCTGCGCGTCGCCGAGCACCTCGAGACCCTGCCGGGCATCGGGCGGGTGCGCTACCCGTTCCTGCCGTCGCACCCCCAGCACGACCTCGCCCGCTCGCAGCAGTCCGGCGGCGGGACGGTCGTGACGTTCGACCTCGCCGTGCCCGACGGCACCGGCCCGGACGCGGCGAAGGCGCGGGCGTTCGCGTTCCTCGACGCCCTGGAGGTCGTGGACATCTCCAACAACCTGGGCGACGCGAAGTCCCTCGTCACGCACCCCGCGACGACGACGCACCGCAAGCTCGGCCCGGAGGGGCGCGCTGCGGTGGGCATCGCCGAGACGACGGTGCGCCTGAGCGTCGGCCTCGAGGACCCGCTGGACATCATCGAGGACGTCGAGCGGGCCCTCGCCGCGGGCTGACGGCCGTCAGCGCCGCCGCCCGTCAGAGGCGGACGGTCTCGTTCTCGCCGCCGTCGTAGCGCTCGCCGGTGAGCTTCGCCTTCGCGAAGCTCAGTGCGGACGCGACGCGTCCGCCGGGCGTGTCCCAGTACTCGGCGGTCTCGCCGCGCACGACGACGAGCACCAGCCCCGGCGTCTCGGGGCCGTCCGGGTACCAGGCCTCGGCGCTCGCACCCCACAGCTCCTTGGCGCGTGCAGTGTCCTTGACGACCTGCGCGCGGCCGGACAGCGACACCCACGACGTGCTGGTGCTCACCGTGACGTTGGCGTGGCTGTCGTGCTGGATCTCGTCGACCTTGTGGCTGTCCGCGTCGGCGAAGAACCACAGGTCGCCGTCGAAGTCGACGTCCTGGAGCCCCATGGGGCGGCTGACGAGCCGCCCGTCGGGGGCGACGGTGGTGAGCATCGCGATCTTCGCGTCGGCGATGAGCCCTGCGACCTTCTCGACAGCGGCGTCCTCGGTCATGGTGCGTCCCTCCTGTCGGCCGGTCTCGGTGTCACCGGCGTGGTCCTCCCACGGTAGGTCGGCGACGTCGGGCCCGCCCCCGGAGGCCCGGGTCAGTCGCCGCCGCCTCCACCACCGCCGTCGGACCCGCCGGAGTCGCTGCCGCCGTCGGACCACCAGGAGCCGCCGTCGCTGCTGTCGCCGCCGTGACCGCCCCCGCCGCGACGGTGGGTCCCGCGGGAGGAGGAGCGGATGGCGACGACCACGACGGCGATGATCGCGAGGGAGATGACGACCGTCATGCGGGTGTGGTCCTGTCGGTGAGGTCGAGGGTGAAGCACAGGGATCGGGGGTCGGCGGCGTACGCCCCGTAGTTCGGGATGCGCCTGTACCCGAGGGACTCGTAGAGCCCGACGGCCTCGGGCTGGGCGTCGCCGGTCTCGAGGACGAGCCGGTGGAGTCCGTGCACCGTGGCGCGGGCGTGGAGCTCGCGCATGATGCGCCGGGACAGGCCGCGCCCACGCGATCCGGGTTCGACGTAGAGGCGTTTCACCTCACCCACGGGCCCGTGGCCGTGCTCGGGGTAGAGCCCGGTGATGTCCTGGACGGCACCGCACCCGACGGGGTGCCCGTCGACGGTGAGCAGCAGGAGGACGACGAGCCCGTCACCGGTGGGTGGTGGGCCGGGCTCGTCGTCCGTGCCGTACCTGGCTCGCAGCTCGGCCTGCTGCGCGTCGCGCAGCGCGACGCCTGCCGGGTGGTCCCACGCGACGGCCTCGAGGGTCACGTCACCGGAGTCGGGCCGGGCCGCGGTGGTGTGCTGGGTCGTCTCCGCGACCATGGGTCAGGCGTGGACGAGGGTGCTGAGGACCGACGTGAAGAACTTCAGGCCGTCGGTGCCTGCCCGGGGTCCGGCGTCCCCGGCGGTGCCGAAGCCCTTCTCGACGGCGTGCTCCGGGTGGGGCATGAGTCCGACGACGTTCCCGGCCTCGTTGCTGATGCCGGCGATGCCGCGGCGTGACCCGTTGGGGTTCCACCCGGAGTAGCGGAACACGACGCGCCCCTCCCCCTCGAGCTCGTCGAGGGTGCGCTCGTCGGCGACGAACTGGCCGTCCTGGTTCTTCAGGGGGATGGTGATCTCCTCACCGTCCTCGAAGTCGCGCGTCCACGCGGTGCCGGTGTTCTCGACGGTGAGGGTCTGCTCGCGGCAGACGAACGCCAGGTGGTCGTTCTTGATCATGGAGCCGGGCAGCAGGTGGGCCTCGGTGAGGATCTGGAAGCCGTTGCAGATGCCGAGGACGGGCAGCCCACCCTGGGCGGCGTCGACGAGCGACTCCATGACGGGTGCGAACCGGGAGATGGCGCCGGCACGCAGGTAGTCCCCGTAGGAGAACCCGCCGGGGAGGACTACGGCGTCGACGTCGTGGAGGTCGGCGTCCGCGTGCCACAGGGGCACCGCGGTCCCGCCTGCGAGGCGCACGGCGCGCGCGGCGTCGCGGTCGTCGAGGGTGCCGGGGAACGTGATGACGCCGACGCGGGCGTCGGTGAGGGTGGTCATGCCTGCGAGACCTCGGCGGCGGCGTCGACGACGTTCACGACGTCCTCGATGATCGGGTTGGACAGCACACGCTCCGCGGCCTCTCGGGCGGCGGCGAGGACCTCGGGGGTGACGTCGCCCTCGACCTCGAGCTCGAACCGCTTGCCCTGACGGACGCTCACGAACTGGTCGAGGCCGAGACGCGGCAGGGCACCGGCGACGGCCTTCCCCTGCGGGTCGAGGATCTCGGGCTTCGGCATGACGTCGACGACTACGCGTCCCACAGGGGCTCCTCAGGATCGGATCTGGTGCGCTGGAGCGGCGGGTGGCTGCAGCGGGGGCCAGTTTATCGCGAGCGTCCAGCCCACCCGCGGGGCGCCCACCATGGGGACCTCGCCCCATGCGCGGAACCCCACGCAGCCTTCGCCGTGACCTAATCTGCTGGAGGACACGTACCGCCTCGGGCGTGCGACGAATCGACATGGGGGGACATCGTGGCAAGCGATCTACCGACGGTCGTGCCGACGGGAACCGTCACGATCAACTCGATCGAGGAGCTGCTCGCGAAGGCCACGGCAGTCGAAGGAGCCCTCAGCCGGCTCGCGACGGCTCGCGACGAGCTCGAGTCGATCGCGACGCGCCCCGCCCGGCAGTCGTGGTCGACGGTGCCGTCGCTGGTCACCTTCGCCCAGACGTACAGGGACGCCTCGTCCGCGATCATCGCGGTCCTCGACCAGGCCGAGCTCAAGCTCGTGGGCATGGCCGAGGCGATCCGTACCTTCGCCACCGACATGCAGTGGCAGGACCAGGCAGCGCTCGACGCCCTGAGCTCGCTCGAACGACGGATCGACGACGCGCTCGCCCCGCCCCCGATCCCCACCCCGGACGTCCAGCAGAACGGGCACATCATCAAGACCCACCAGCACCAGCAGCCGTTCTAGGAACGTCACACCAGCAGGAAGGCACCACCCGTGTCACAGTCGGAGACCCCGGACCCCCGGGAACCGGTACGAGCAGGCGCACCACGTTCGGCACGACGCCCGGCACTCGTCGCGCTGGCCGGAGCACTCGTCGTGGGCGCGGCCGCCGGAGCCCTGGTGATCTCGGGAGCCCTCGGTGACGGTTCCGACGGATCGGATCCTGCGACGACACCGGCCGCCGGAACGACTCCCGGCCCCGCGGCGTCGTCCGAGGAGGCCGAGGAGGCCGAGGTCCCGGGGGTGACCGTGGGCACCCCCGAGAACCCGTACGGGCCCGGCGACACCTTCGTCATCCTCGACGACTGGACCATGACCATCGGCGAGACCGACACCGACAGCTGGCCCGAGCTCGAACCCCAGCTCCAGCAGACCAGCCCCAGCACGATGGACTGGTATCCACCAGAACCCGGCATGGTCTACGTCTCCGCACCGTCCAGCATCGTCTACAACGGGGACACCGACGACCAGGACCGGCTCAACTCCATCACCGTGAGCCACCTCGCCGCCGACGGCACGACGACCGCCATCAACACGTGCGGCAGGTACGGGATGGCCGTCGAGACCTACTGGCCGGGCTACGTGAACGAGGACCCGTCGGCCGAAGGGGTCCCGTGCGTCGAGATCCCCCCCTCCCAGGTGGCAGGAGGCCAGTGGCAGATCTTCATCGACTGGATCGGACCCGACGGCCGACCCGACTACGTCCTCGTCCACTACACGGCTGTCTGACGACGTAGACACGCAGTCCAGCCGGACCCACCCCAGGAGGACTTATGTCGACAGAAGGAACCAACAAGAGGGCCCTGGACCGGATCCACCAGTCCTCGGTCATCGACTCCGGATCCTACGATTCCATGAAGCTCGGCAATGCGAGCGCGGCGCTCGACGAGGTCGCGGCGTCCCTGAGCAGGATCGCCGCCGACGTCGGCTGGACAGGGCGCTCGGCGGAGGACTCGGCGGAGTCGTTCGTCGAGCTCGGCCGCAAGCTGTACGAGCACTCCGCGAACGTCACCTCGTTGAAGACCGTCGCGGAGCAGGCCGAGGAGCTGGTCGCCACCAACCGCACGCTCGCCGACGGCCTCGGCGGGCCGTCGTACCAGGTCAGCGACCTCATGCAGAGCGCGCCCCTCAGCGACGACCAGGTGGAGACCCAGGCGGCCCTCGCCCTGCAACGCATCGACGCGCAGGCAGCCGCCATGCGGTCCACCGTCGACAGCATCAAGATCTTCGCGGAGGAGAACGCCGTCGACCCCCAGTCCCTCATGCCCGGCCCCACCCTGCCGAGCGACACCGGGAGGGACGGCTGGTCCGGCGCGACATCCCCGGGCGGCTACGGGCCCAGCACCACGGGCGGGCACGGCAGCACACCCTACGGTCCTGGTACACCCGGGAACGGCGGGACCGGGAGCGCACAGGTCACCTCCGGTTGGGCCGGGAACCCCGGTGGGACGGGCAGCACCGGGTACGGGGCAGGCACCGGCGGGACCGGCGCGGGCGACCACGGCGCCGGTGCGGTGGGCGCGGGTGACCACGCCACCGACGCGGGCTCAGGCGCAGGCGGCACCGGGGGACCCGCGGGCGGACCCGGCAACCACACGTCCGTCGACGGCACCACCGGCGGGTACGTCGACCGCACAGGCGGTCTCGGTGCCGGTGACCGGGCGAGCGCGTCGGCCCTCGGCAGCGGGTTCGGGACCGGTGCGGCCGGCGGGAGCAGCGCTATGGGCAGCAGCGGCCACGGACCTGCAGGACTCGGCGCCGGTGTGGTCGGCGCCGGGGCGGCAGGTCTTCTCGGTGGCGCCCGGTCCGGTGCCCTCGGGGCGGCAGGATCAGGCCTCTTCGGAGGCGGAGGCACCGGTGCCGGCTCCCGTGCAGGCGCCACCGGTATCGCAGGCCCGGGCGGCGCAGGCACAGGCGGAACCGTCGGCGCACGCGGCGCAGGCATGCCCGGGAGCGCACCGGGGACCACGGGTACCGGCGGCGCGTCGGGCGCGTCCGGCACCCACGGGGTCATGGGCGGCGGCGGTGCCGGCGCCGGCAGCTCGTCCAAGGACCGACGCCGGACCGACGGCGGCTACATCGCGCCACGCATCGACGACGACCCCACCCGACCCGACCCGGTCGCCGCCATGCGCGCCGGGTCCCGCGCCGCGCTCGCCGCCGCACCACGCCCGGCCGCACCTGAACCGGACGACGACGAGTGGTGACCCTCAGGCCACGCCCGACCGCACCCCGAACCGCCCAGGGCCGATGAGGTGCGGTGCCGCGATCGGCACCATCAGCGGTGTCCCCGTCTCCGGGTCGTCGATCACCCGGCACCGCAACCCGAACACGTCCTCCACGCCCGCAGCCGTCACCACCTCCTGCGGTGACCCCTGACTGTGGATCTGCCCCTGCTTCATCGCGATCAGATGATCCGCGTACCGGGCCGACAGGTTCAGGTCGTGCAGCACCATGACGATCGTCCGCCCCGACGACCGGTTCAGACCGCACAACAGATCCAGCACCTCGATCTGGTGCGCCACGTCCAAGAACGTCGTCGGCTCGTCCAACAACAACAGGTCCGTCTGCTGCGCCAACGCCATCGCGATCCACACCCGCTGACGCTGCCCACCCGACAGCTCATCCACCGACCGCTCCGCCAGGTCAGCCGTCCCCGTCGCCTCCAACGCGTCGGCCACGGCCACGTCGTCCTCAGGACCCCACTGCCGCAACCACCCCTGGTGCGGGTGCCGGCCCCGCCCCACCAGGTCCGCGACCGTGATGCCCTCCGGCGCGATCGGCGTCTGCGGCAACAACCCCAGCACCCGCGCCACGTCCCGCGTCGACCGCGACCGGATGTCCTTCCCGTCCAGCAGCACCCGACCACCCGACGGCGCCAACAACCGCGCCAAACCGCGCAACAACGTCGACTTCCCGCACGCGTTCGCGCCCACGATCACCGTGATCTTCCCCGGAGGGACCACCACGCTCAGATCCGGGACCACCACCCGCGAGTCGTACCCCAACGTCAACGACTCCGCGGCAAGACCATGATGCTCCACGTCACCCACCCCTTCCGGTGCGGTTCGACTGCGCCAACAGCCACAAGAGGAACGGTGCGCCCACGACGCCCGTGATGATGCCCACCGGCATGCGCACCCCACCCAACAGCTGCGCACCCACAAAATCGGCCGCCAGGACCACCGACGCCCCCACCAGCGCCGCCGGCACCAACGCCAGCCCCGACCCGCGCGCCAACCGGCGCGCGATCGGCCCCGACACGAACGCCACGAACGCCACCGGCCCCGCCGCCGCCGTCGCGATCGCCGCCAGACCCACGGCCACCACGATGAGCACCACCTTCGACCGCTCCGTCCGCACACCCAGACCCGCCGCCAGGTCGTCACCCAGCTGCAACCCCCGCAACGGGCGCGCCAGCACCAGGGCGGCAGGCAGCAGCACCGCCAGCGGCAGGAACAGGCCCGGCAGCCGCGACCACGTGCTCGCGTTGAGCGACCCCGTGAGCCACACGAGCGCCTCCGCGGCGTCCGTCACCTCGGCGCGCGTCATCGCATAGCTCACCACCGCGTTGAGGACCGCGGCCATCCCGATGCCCACGAGGACCAGGCGGTACCCGGACACCGCGCCCCGCCACGCCAACGTGTAGATCAGGGTCGCCGTGACCAGGGCACCCGCGAACGCCACCGGCGCCGCCAGCGCCGGGTTCAGCCCGAACATCGTGATCGCCACGACCGCCGCAGCGCTCGCCCCCGACGTGATCCCGATGATGTCGGGGCTCGCCAACGGGTTGCGCACCAACGTCTGGAAGATCGCACCCGACAGCCCGAACGCCGCACCCACACCCACGGCCGTGAGGGCACGCGGCAGGCGCAGGTCCCACACGACGAACGTCGCACCCTGGATCTGCGCGCCACCGATGATCCGGAACGCGTCGACCACCGACACCTGGAACGTCCCCACGCACAGCGTCACCACGAACAGGACGAGGACGAGCGCACCGAGCGACCAGCTCACGACGCGCGCGCGACGCCCCCGGGAGCGCCGGGCGGCACGCACCCGCTCCGCACCCCCGGGCCCCGCACCGTGGCCGGGCGCAACGGGCGGCGCAGCTGGAGCGCTCGGCGGTGTCACGACCGGGCGCACGTCGGCCGTCACAGCTCGGCCAGCTTCCGGCGGCGCACCAGCGCGATGAACACCGGCGCGCCGAGGACCGCGGTGACGATGCCCACCTGCAGCTGGCCGGGGCGCGCCACGACCCGCCCGAGGATGTCCGAGACCACGACGAGCCCCGCCCCGAGGACGGCGCTGTACGGGAGGATCCACCGGTAGTCGGGCCCGGTGACGGCGCGGGCGACGTGCGGCACGGTCAGGCCGACGAAGGCGACGGGCCCCGCCGCGGCCGTGGACCCGCCGGCGAGGAGGACGATGCCCACGGCCGCGAGGGCCCGGGAGCGCCCCACGTGCTGGCCGAGACCGCGGGCCACGTCGTCCCCGAGGGACAGGGCGTTGAGCACGCGGCCGCTGGCCAGCGCCACCACGGCGCCGACCGCGAGGTACGGGGCGACCGTGGCGACGGTCTCCATGGACCGCCCGGACACGGCGCCCACCTGCCAGAACCGGAAGGTGTCGAGGGAGTCGGTGCTCGTGATGAGCATCGCGGTGATGAGGGACGTGAGGGCGGCGGTGATGCACGCCCCGGCGAGCGCGAGCTTCACGGGGGTCGCGCCCCCACGGCCCAGGGACGCGACGGCGTACACGGCGACGGACGCCATGGCCGCCCCGGCGAACGCGAACCACACGTACTGGGTGGGCGAGGTGATGCCGAGGACGACGATCCCCAGGACGACGAGCACGGAGGCGCCGGCGTTGACGCCGAGGATGCCCGGGTCGGCGAGGGGGTTGCGGGTGACGCCCTGCATGAGGGCGCCGGCGAGGCCGAGGGCCGCGCCGACGAGGAGGCCGAGGACGGTGCGCGGGATGCGGGAGCGCACGGCCTCGTGCTCGATGTCACCGGGGGTGTAGGCGGTGAGCGCGTCCCACGCGTGGGCGAGGGGCACCTCGCGGGCGCCGACGGCGACGCTCACGAGGGCGCAGAGGACGAGGGCGGCGGCCCCGGCGACGAGGCCGACGACGAGGACCGACCGACGCCGACCAGCCGGCCGCGCCCCTGTGCGGGGTGCGACCGGCTGGTGCGGGACGGCGGGTGCGGTCATCGGCGGGTGGTGCTGCCCGTCACTCGGTCTCGGCTGCGGCGGCCTGGATGAGCGGGACGTACTGGTCGACGGCCCACGGGATGGACAGCGGCGACGGGGCGGACGTGGAGAGGATGAACGTCGGGTCGTCGAGGGTGACGACGGCGCCGGACTTGATGGCGGGGATGGTGCCGAGGAGCGGGTCGGCCTTGACGGCCTCGAGGTGCTCGGGGCTGTCGACGTACGCGAAGACGATGTCCGCGTCGATGGTGTCGGCGAGCTCGGCGCTGATGGTCCCGAAGAACTCGTCGTTGCCCTCGGAGAGGGTCTCGATGCTCGGGGCGCTCTCGAGGCCGAGGGACTCGACGAACTCCACGCGGGAGTCCTCGGTCGTGTAGTAGGTGACGGTCGACGGGTCGGCCGAGCTGAAGGACAGGTACGCGAAGGTCTTGCCCTGGATCTCGGGGGCGGCCTCGACGGCTGCGGCGATGTCCTCCTCGATCTGCGACTCGAGGTCGTCCGCCTGGTCCTCGAGCCCGAGGGCGCGGCCGGTGACGTCGAGCTGGTCCTTCCAGTCGGTGCCCCACGCGACCTCGGGGTACGCGACGGTGGGCGCGATCTTCTCCAGCTGGTCGTACTCGTCCTGCGTGAGGCCGGAGTAGGTGCCGAGGATGAGGTCGGGGGCGGCGGTCTGGATGTCCTCGAGGGGGGTGCCGTCGGCCTCGGAGAAGAGGGTGGGCCGCTCGTCGCCGAGCGCCTCGAGGGCCTCGAGGGTCCACGGGAGGTACCCGTCCTCGTCGCCGCCGTAGGTGGAGAACGGCATGGCGGTGGGCACGACGCCGAGCGCGATGACGGCGTCCTGGTTGGCCCAGCTGATGGTCACGACGGACGAGGGCGCGGAGTCGACGACGGTCTCGCCGAGGGCGTGCTCGATGGTCACGGGGAACGCGTCGGTGTCGGCGCCCGCGGCGGGGGCGGACGAGTCGCCGGACGAGGTGGAGTCCGTGCTGCACGCGGCGAGACCGGCGAGGGCGAGGGCGCCCCCGGCGACGGTCGCGGCGGCGCGGGCCGCGCGGGAGGTGGGGCGGAGGATGCTCACTGGTGTTCCTTCTCTGCTGTGCTTCGGCGCGTCCGGGCGGGGGCGCGGACGGCGGGGACGACGGACGGTTCCGTCAGGTCTGGTGGGGTGGGCGGTGCGCGGTGGTCAGCACTCGGCGCGGCCGCGGCGCCAGTACCCCATGAACGCGACGGACCGGCGGTCGATGCCGAGGTCGCGGACGAGGTGGCGGCGGAGCTCGCGGACGACGGCGGCCTCGCCGGCGATCCACGCGTAGCAGCCGGGGACGGCGCTGCCCGTGGTGGGGGCGTCGTGGCCGGAGGGCACGTCCCAGAGGATCGTGGAGTCGATGTCGACGTCCTCGGGCTCGAGGCCCGCGAGGATCTCGGCGGCGGCGCGGTCGGTGGCGACCTGCTCCTGGCGGCGGGCCTCCATGCAGGCGCGGACGGCGGCGTCGAGGAGGACGCCGCGCTCGTGCTCGGTGCCGTCGGCCTCGCGGCGCGGGAGCCAGGTGAGGTGGACGCCGTCGGGGACGCGGACGTCGAGGGCGTCGCCCTCCTCGGGGACCTCGAGGAACGCGTGGGCGGCGGTCCCGGCGGGGAGGCTCTCGACGATGGAGGTGATGGCGGGTGCCGCGGTCTCGTCGCCGGCGAGGAGCAGGGTGCGGGCGGTGGCGGGCGGGGTCCACTCGAGGCCGACGGGCGGGCCGTCGTAGAGGGCGTTGGGGCCGCTGATGACGGCGGTGTCGCCGGGGGCGACCTGCGCGACCCAGCGGGACGCGGGGCCGGAGTGGCCGTCGGCGTCGGTGTGGAGGACGAAGTCGACGTCGACCTCGACGTCGCCGGTGGCCGTGGTGCGCACGGCGCGGACGGTGTAGGTGCGGAAGGGGTTGCGCTGGTCGTCGGGCAGGGCGCGCCAGTCCTGGTACCAGGAGTCGGAGCTGAAGTCGGCGATGTCCGCCGGGCGTCCTGCGGGGGTGGGGAGGACCACCTTGATGCGTTGGTCGAGGCCCGTGCGACCGAAGTCGGCGAGGTCCGGCCCGGCGAAGGTCAGGCGGACGAAGGAGGGGCTCAGGCGCCGCACCCGGCTCACGGTGACGCCGAACGCTCGGTAGGACGGCTGGGCCCGTACCTCGGTCGCTGCAGTGGTCGACATGCTTCGAGTATGGCATGCCTAACCTTCGCCTGGGTATGGATCGCCTAACCTCAGTCGGTGTGAAGTGCTTCACACGGGATGTCCTGAGATTCCGGAGGAATGTCGCACATCGTGCGCTACCTTGGTCGACGTTAGGTAAGGCGACCCTTACGGTACGCCTGCAGACCTTCTCCCCACCGCCAGGAGCGACCCAGTGCACGAGCTGCTGTCCTCGGCCACCGCCGACACCTACACCGCCACCATGCACGACGCGGTGGACCGCATCGCCCGCCGGTTCCGCGAGACCACCCGGCCGTTCTCCGGGGCGAGCCGCGCCGAGCTCCAGTCCCTCGTCGACGCCGTCGACCTCGACGGCCCCGGCCGCGGCACCGCTGCCGCCGTCCTCGAGGCCGACACCCTCTTCGCGGAGCACGCCGTGTGGTTCCACCACCCCGACTACGCCGCGCACCTCAACTGCCCCGTCGCCCTCCCCGCCGTCGCCGCCGAGGCCGTCGTCGCCGCCGTCAACGCGTCCCTCGACACGTACGACCAGTCGACCGTCGGGACCCTCATGGAACGCCACCTCGTCGACTGGGTGACCGCGCGCATCGGGTTCCCCGCCGGCGACGGGATCTTCACGTCCGGCGGTACCCAGTCCAACCTCCAGGCGCTCCTCGTCGCCCGCGACCACGCCCTCGCGACCGCCGAACCCCTCCCCGGGGCGCCCGACGCCCTGCGCCGCCTCGTCATCCTCGCCACGGCGTCGAGCCACTTCAGCGTCCAGAAGTCCGCACGGATCCTCGGCCTCGGGGACGACGCCGTCGTCGCCGTCGCCACCGACTCGTCCGGGCGCATGGACCCCGCCGCCCTCCGCGACGCCCTCGACCTGTGCCGCGCGTCGGGCAGCGTCCCCATGTGCGTGGTCGCCACCGCCGGTACGACGGACCGCGGGTGCATCGACCCGCTCGCCCCCATCGCCGACGCCTGCGACGCCACCGGCACGTGGCTGCACGTCGACGCCGCCTACGGGTGCGGCCTCCTCGTCTCCCCCACGCGACGCCACCTCCTCGACGGCATCGAGCGTGCCCGCTCCGTCACCGTCGACTTCCACAAGAGCTTCTTCCAGCCCGTGTCGTCCAGCGCCGTCCTCGTGCGCGACCCTGCCGACCTCGCCCCCGTCACCTGGTACGCCGACTACCTCAACCCCGCCGGTAGCGAGGAACCCAACCAGGTGGACAAGTCCATCCAGACCACGCGGCGCTTCGACGCCCTCAAGCTCTGGGTCACCCTGCGCGCCCTCGGCGCCGACCGCCTCGGCGAGATGTTCGACGAGGTCGTGGACCTCGCCGCCCGCGCCCACACCATGGTCGAGGACGACCCCGACCTGCGGCTCGTCGGCCGCTCCCAGCTGAGCACCGTCCTCTTCCGCTACCAGCCCGCCGGGCTCACCGACGCCGACGCCGACGCCCTCGTCCCCCTCGTGCGCCGCGTCCTGTTCCAGTCCGGCCGGACCCTCGTCGCCAAGACCGTCGTCGACGGCCGCCCCTGCCTCAAGCTCACCCTGCTCAACCCGGAGTCCACCGACACGGACGTCCGCCGCGTCCTCGACGTCGTCCGCGGCGCCGCGTCCGCCCTCGTCGAGGAGGCGAGGATGCTCGCCCCCGTCCCCGCCCTCGAGGCGGAGGTGGTCCTGTGAGCACCCGCACCCACGACGTCGTCGGCATCGGCATCGGCCCCTTCAACCTGGGCCTCGCGTGCCTCAGCGCCCCCCTCGACGACGTCGACGCCGTGTTCCTCGACTCCGCCGACGGCTTCGCGTGGCACCCCGGCATGATGATCGAGGGCGCCACCATCCAGGTCCCCTTCCTCGCGGACCTCGTCACCATGGCCGACCCCACGTCGCCGTACTCCTTCCTCAGCTACCTCAAGGCCACCGGCCGCCTCTACCCCTTCTACATCCGGGAGAGCTTCTACCCGCTGCGCGCCGAGTACGACGCGTACTGCCGGTGGGCCGCCCAGCAGCTCGACACCCTGCGCTGGGGCCGCACCGTCGTCGCCCTCGAGACCGACCCGCACGACGACGACCTCTACCTCGTGCGAGCCGTGCGCACCGACACCGGGGACGAGGAGGTCTACCGGGCGCGGCACGTCGTCCTCGGCACCGGCACCAGCCCCGTCGTCCCCGCCGCCCTGCGCGGCGCCACCGGGCCCGTCCTGCACTCCGCCGACTACCTCACCCACCGCGACCACCTGCGCACCCTGCCGTCGGTGACCGTCGTCGGCTCCGGGCAGTCCGCCGCCGAGATCTACCGCGACCTCCTCGAGGACGTCGACACCCACGGCTACCGGCTGGACTGGGTGACCCGCTCCCCGCGGTTCTTCCCCATGGAGTACACGAAGCTCACGCTCGAGATGACGTCCCCCGAGTACACCGACCACTTCCACTCCCTGCCCCACGAGACCCGCCAGCGCCTCGGCCGCGACCAGCGCGCCCTCTACAAGGGCATCAGCGGCGACCTCGTCGACGACATCTACGACACCCTCTACCGCAAGTCCGTCACCGGCCCCGTCCCCACGACGCTCCTCACCGACACCGAGGTCCTCGGTGTCCGCTGGGACGCCGGCGCCGCCGAGCACACCCTGCGCCTGCGTCACGACCAGCTGGACGTCGAGCACGAGCGCCGCACCAGCGCGATCGTCCTCGCCACCGGGTACGCCGCACGCGTCCCCGACTTCGTCCTCGGCGTCCGCGAGCGCCTCGCCTGGGACCCGACGGGCCGGTTCGACGTGGCCCGCGACTACTCCGTGGACGGGGGGCGGGGTCGGGTGTTCGTGCAGAACGCGGAGGACCACACGCACGGCATCACGGCCCCGGACCTGGGGTTCGGGCCGTGGCGCAACTCGTCGATCCTCGCGTCGGTGACGGGCCGTGAGGTGTACCCGATGGAGCGGCGCATCGCGTTCCAGGAGTTCGGGGTGCCGGCCGACGCGCTGCGTCCCCAGGCCGTGGTTGAGCCGTGAGCGGCGCACCGGTGCGCGCGGCCGAGTGCGTGGTGCGCGACGTGACGCTCGAGCCGTTCGACGTCGACCGGGACGCCGCCACGCTGCACGCGTGGCTGCGCGACCCGGCGTCGGCGTTCTGGCAGATGACGCACCTCGACGCCGACGAGGTCCGCGCGTACGCGCGGTCCGTGGTGGACGACGCGCACCAGGACGCGTGGCTCGGCCGCGTCGACGGCGTGCCCACGTTCTACGTGGAGACGTACGACCCGGCGCGGGTGCTCCTCACCGACGTCCACCAGGCCCTGCCGGGCGACGTCGGCATGCACCTGCTCGTCGCACCGCCACCGGCCGAGCCGGTGCACGGCCTCACGTCGGCCGTCATGGCCGCCGTGGTGCGGTTCCTCCTCGTCGACCGTGGCGCGGGCCGCGTCGTGGTCGAGCCCGACGTGCGCAACGAGCGCATCGCCGCGAAGAACGCGGCCGCGGGGTTCCGCGTGCTTCGGCGCGTGGCTCTGCCCGGCAAGGAGGCGCTCCTGTCGGTGTGCACCCTCGACGCCTTCCTCCTCAGCCCTCTCGGACGGACCTCATGACCCTCACGACCGACGCCACCTCCACCTCGACCTCCAGGACAACGGTGGCCGCCCCGCCCGCGGACGCGTGGACCGCCCCGCACCTGCGCCCCGACACCATGGCCGCGGCCCACCGCCACCTCGCGGCGAAGGCCCTCGCGGAGTTCACGCACGAGCGCCTCCTGGCGCCCGTGCCCGACCGTGAGGGAGACCACGGAGAGGACCTGGACCACGACCCGACGGCGCCCGCTGCCTACCGAGTGGAGCTCGACGGTGGCCGCGCGGTGTACCGGTTCCGGGCCCGCCGCACGGCCCTGGAGCACTGGGTGATCGACGAACCGAGCCTCACCCGGGAGGTCGACGGGAGGCACGCGCCGCTCGACGCCCTCGACCTCGTGCTCGACCTCCAGGAACAGCTCCAGGTGCCCGCCGACCTCCTGCCCGTGTACCTCGAGGAGGTGTCGTCGACGCTCGCGAGCGCCGCGTACCGCATCCACCACGGGGGGCCGGCCGTCGCGGAGCTCGTCCACGAGGACCTCGCCACGGTGGAACGGTCCATGACCGAGGGCCACCCGGGGTTCGTCGCCAACAACGGGCGCATCGGGTTCGGCGCCACCGAGCACGCCGCGTACTCCCCCGAGGCCGCCGCGCCCGTCCGCCTCGTGTGGCTGGCCGTGCGCCGGGCGACGAGCCACCTGGCGCTCGGTGCGGGCGTCGACGAGGACACGTTCTACCTCGACGAGCTGGGCCGGGCCACTCTCGACCGGTTCGCCACGACCCTGCGCGCCCGCGGGCTGGACCCGGCGGACTACCGGTACCTGCCCGTCCACCCCTGGCAGTGGGAGCACCGCGTGGCGGTGACGTTCGCCGCCGACGTGGGCCGCGGCGACCTCGTGCTCCTCGGCGAGGGCGACGACGAGTACCAGGCCCAGCAGTCCGTGCGGACCTTCCTCAACCGCTCGCGCCCCGACCGCCACTACGTCAAGGTGGCGCTGGCCGTGCAGAACATGGGGTTCCTGCGGGGCCTGTCCCCCGCGTACATGGAGCGCACACCCGCGATCAACGACTGGGTGGCGGGCGTCGTCGCCGACGACCCGACGCTGCGCGCGTGCGGGTTCCGCGTGCTGCGCGAGCGGGTGGCAATCGGGTACACGGGCGACGTCTACCACCGCACGGAGCAGCCGAGCGCGTACCGCAAGATGCTCGCCGCCCTGTGGCGGGAGAGCCCGGAGACGCTCGTGGAACCGTCGCAGCGGCTCGCAACCATGGCGTCCCTCCTGCACCGGGACGCCGCGGGCGACGCGTTCGTCACGGCCCTCGTCCGCGAGTCCGGCGTCCCCGCCGCCGTCTGGGTGGAGCGCTACCTCGACGCCTACCTCCGTCCCGTCGTGCACTGCCTCCTGGTGCACGACCTCGCGTTCATGCCGCACGGCGAGAACCTCATCCTCGTCCTCGACCGGCAGGTGCCCGTCGGGGTGTTCATGAAGGACATCGGCGAGGAGGTCGCCGTGCTCGCCGCGCGCGACCTTCCCGAGGGCGTGCAACGCATCTGCCACGAGGTCGCCGACGACGAGAAGGCCCTGGCCGTCCTCACCGACGTGTTCGACGGGTTCTTCCGGCACCTCGCCGCGATCCTCCACGTCGACGGGGTGCTCCCCGAGGTCGAGTTCTGGGGGCTCGTCGCCCGGTGCATCGACCGGCACCGCGCCGACCACCCGGGCATCACGTCCGGCGTGGACCTGCGCGCCGAGCGGTTCGCGCACTCGTGCCTCAACCGTCTCCAGCTGCGCAACACCCTGCAGATGGTGGACCTCACCGACCAGTCCTCGTCGCTCATCTACGCCGGGACCCTCGCCAACCCCGCCGGCCGCGGCGCCCACCCGTGAGCGCCGAGCTCTTCCGCGACGCGTGGGGCGTCCCGCACCTGCGGGCGTCCGACCACCTCGAGCTCGCCGAGGCCCAGGGGCGCGTCACCGCCCTGGACCGCGGGTGGCAGATCGAGGTGGACCGGTGGCGCGCCGAGGGGCGGCTCGCGGAGCGGATCGGTGCGGGCGGCCTCGCGTGGGACCGGTTCGCCCGACGCTCCCGGCTGCCCGACACCGCCCGCGCGGTCTACGAGGGTCTGGCTGCCGGCGACCGCGCGTGGGTCGACGCGTACGTGCGTGGAGTGAACGCCGGGCTGGCCGGGTCGCCGCGCCCCGCCGAGGTCCGGGCGCTCGACGCCCGGTTCGGGGACACCACCCCGCACGAGCCGTGGCCCGCGTGGGCGCCCGTCGGCGTGCTCCTCGTCGCGCACGCCCTGTTCTCCACCTTCCCGCACCTGCTGTGGGCCGAGCACGTCGCCCGGACCCTCGGGCCCGGCGCCGTCGGGCTGTTCATGGGAGGCGAGAGGGTCCCCGCCTCGGGCAGCAACGCGTGGGGCCTGCACGGGTCGCGCACCGCGAGCGGCCTGCCCCTCCTGGCCGGCGACCCGCACCGCGTCCTCGAGCTGCCCGGCGTGTACCAGCAGGTGCACCTCGCCTGCCCGGACTTCGACGTCGTCGGTCTCGCGTTCCCCGGTGTCCCCGGCATCGCGCACTTCGGGCACACCGGGGGTGTCGCGTGGGGCGTGACCAACGCCCTCGCCCACCAAGCCGACGTCCACCGCGAGGACCTGCGCCGCGACGGCGAGCACGTCGAAGCCAGGGGGCCCGACGGCTGGGAACCCGTCCACCGGTCCGAGGAGACCGCCCTCGTGCGCGGCGGTGAGCCCGTGACCATAGAGGTCCTCGAGACCGTCCGCGGTCCCGTGGTCGTCGGCGGCGCGACCGACCCGGCTGGGTCGACCCGGTCGGCTGACGCGCGGGGAACCCTCGGCAGCTCGGCGTTCAGCCTCCGCACGCCCGTCCGGGTCGACGCCGACGCGGGGATCGGGGCCCTCCTGCCCCTCCTGCGGGCCCGCACCACCGACGACGTGGTCGCCGCGCTCGACGGCTGGGTGGACCCCGTCAACCGGGTGGTCGCCGCCGACACCCGCGGGCGCGTCGTGAGCGTCGTCGCCGGCCGGTGCCCCGAGCGCGCACCCGCGCAGCGCGTACGCCCCCTCGACGCGTGGTCGCCCGACGCGCGGCCCGCGCCGTGGCGCACCATGCCGCCCGCGTGGGAGGTCGTGGACCTCGTGGTCGACGCCAACGAGCGCCCCGCCGACCCCGACCGCGACCTCGGGTGCACGTACGCCCCGCCGCACCGGGCACGACGCGTCCGCGAGCTCCTCGCGGAGCAGCAGCACGCGACGGCCGCGGACATGGGAGCAGTCCACGGTGACACGCACCTCGCGGGGACCAACGTGCTCCTCGGGCGCCTCGCCGCGCTCGACGACCTGTGCGTCCCCGCGAAGGACCTCCGCGAGCTCCTCCTCGGCTGGGACGGGCGCATGGACGCCGGGAGCTCCGCGGCCGGCGCCTACGCCGCGCTCCGCACGGCGCTCGTCACCCGCGTCGCGGCGCACCCCGCGCTCGCCCCGCTCCACCGGCCCCACGGCGCCGGTGACGTCCTCGCGCCGTGGTTCTCCGTCGTCGCCCGCGTCGGCGACGCCCTGCCCGAGCTCCTCGCCTCGCGACGCGGCGACGTCGCCCCCGACGGGAGCACCGACGACAGCGGGCACAGCGGCGACCTGCCGCTCCTCGACGTGGCCACCGAGCTCCGTGCGGCGCTCGACGACGTCGCCCACCGCGAGACCGGGACGTGGGGCGACGCCCACACCGTGCTCCCCGTCCACGTCCTCGCCGACGTCGACGGCTGCACACCGCCCCCCGTCCCAGCCGTCCCCCTCGGCGGCGACACCGACTGCGTGTGCGCCACCACGAGCACCCCCGGCCTCACCGACCGCTCCTGGCGCGGACCTGTCGCCCGCTGGGTGTGGGACCTCGCCGACCGCTCCGCCAGCCGGTGGGCCGTCCCCTTCGGCACGCACGGCGACCCCGACCACCCCCATTTCGCCGACCAGCACCCGCTGTGGGCGCGCGCCGGCACCCTCCCCGTCGTCGACGACTGGGACCAACTCGCCCGAGAGGACCTCCCATGACCGCCCCCACGCCCACCGCCGGCACCGGAACCGGAACCGACGGGGTGCGCCTCGCGCACGGCCCCCGCGGCACCACCGTCCACACCGGGCAGCACCCCCGCCTCGGGCGGGTCACCGTGACGGTGCTCGACCCCGACGCCGACCTCGACACCGTCCACGCGTGGGTCACCGCGCCCGGCACCGAGTTCTGGGGCCTCGGAGATCTCGGCCGCGAGGACCTGCGCGAGCTCTACGCGTTCGTCGACTCCCTCGACACCCACCACGCGTTCCTCGTCCGCGTCGAGGACACACCCGTCGCGCTGCTCCAGACGTACGACCCGGCGCACGACCCCGTCGGCGAGCGCTACCCGGTGCAGGCCGGCGACGTGGGCGTCCACCTCCTCGTCGGGCGCGGCGACGCACGGCTCCCCGGGTACAGCGGGATGCTCGTCGGCGCCATGGGTGAGTTCGTCCTCGGGCAGCCGGGCGCGCGACGGATCGTCGTCGAGCCCGACGTGCGCAACGACCGTGCCGTGGCACGGATGGTGCGCTCCGGGTTCGAGCTCGGACCCGTGATCGAGATGCCGCAGAAGACCGCACAGCTCGCGTTCCTCACCCCGCGCTGAGCGGCGGGCCGGGCGGACCGGCCCGGAGCTCAGGCCAGGTCGGACCCGGTGATCCGCCGGTAGGCGTCGAGGTACCGCAGTCGCGTGGCTTCCACGACCTCCGGGGTGAGCTCGGGCGGCGGCGTGTCCCCGGTGCGGTCCCACCCCGCGGCGTCCGACACGAGCCAGTCCCGGATGGGCTGCTTGTCGAAGCTCGGCTGCGCGCGACCCGGCTCCCAGTCGTCGACCGGCCAGAACCGGGACGAGTCCGGGGTGAGGACCTCGTCGCCGAGAACGAGCGCACCGGTCACCGGGTCGGTGCCGAACTCGAGCTTGGTGTCCGCGAGGATCACGCCACGCTCCCGGGCGACGGCCTCGGCGCGGGCGTACACCGCGAGGGTGAGGTCGCGCAGACGCTCCGCGTCGGCGCGGCCGATCCGCTCGGCGACCACGTCGAGGCTCACGTTCTCGTCGTGCTCCCCCACCTCCGCCTTGGTGGCCGGCGTGAAGATCGGTTCCGGGAGACGGGAACCGTCGACGAGCCCGTCGGGCAGCGGCACGCCGCACACCGACCGCGACTCCCGGTACTCGACGAGCCCGGACCCCGTGAGGTAGCCGCGGGCCACGCACTCCACGGGGAACATCTCCAGGCGACGGCACACCATGGCGCGCCCGGCGACGGCGGCGGGCACGAGCCCGTCGGCCGGCGCGGCGGACACGGCGGTGCTGACCACGTGGTTGTCGACGAGGTCGGCGAGCTGCTCGAACCACCACAGGCTCAGCTGGGTGAGGACCGTCCCCTTGTCGGGGATGCCGGGGCTGAGCACGTGGTCGTAGGCGCTCACCCGGTCGGACGCCACGACGAGGACCACGTCACCCAGGGGGTGCGCGCCGCCGTGCTGCGCGAGGTCGGGCTCGTAGAGGTCTCGGACCTTCCCGGAGTACACGTGCGTCCAGCCGGGCAGGTCGAGGACGTCGGCGTCCAGGCCCTGCCCCCCGGCGCCCACCCCGGTGCTCGTCACAGCGCACCACCGACGGTGCCGCCGGCGGCGGCCTTCTCCGCGATGTCGGTGCGGTGGTGCCCGCCGGGCAGGACGACGCGGTCCACCCCGGAGTACGCGACCCGCCGCGCCTCGCGCAGGTCCGCGCCCACGCCCACCACGGACAGGACGCGGCCGCCCGCGCTCACGAGGCCGCCCTCGCCGTCGGACGCCGTCCCTGCGTGGAGGACGTGCACGCCCGGCAGGTCCTCGGCGTCGCGGACGCCGGTGACCGGGCCGCCGGTCTGCGGGGACGCCGGGTAGCCGCCGGACGCGACGACGACGGTCACCGCGGCCTCGTCGCGCCACCGCAGGGGCGGGAGGTCGGCGAGGCGCCCGGTGGCGGCCGCGAGGAGGAGCACGGAGAGCGGCGACGCGAGACGCGACAGCACCACCTGGGTCTCCGGGTCGCCGAACCGCGCGTTGAACTCGACGACGCGCGTGCCGCGGCTCGTCAGCGCGAGGCCCACGTACAGGACCCCCACGAAGGGGATGCCGCGGGCACGCATCTCGTCGATCGTCGGCTGCGCCACCCGCTCCACGACCTCGTCGACCAGGCCCTCGGGCGCCCACGGCAGAGGGCTGTACGCACCCATGCCCCCCGTGTTGGGGCCTGCGTCCCCGTCGAACGCCCGCTTGAAGTCCTGCGCGGGGGCGAGCGGCACCACCGTCTCCCCGTCGCTGATGCAGAACAACGACACCTCGGGGCCGTCGAGGTACTCCTCGATCACCACCCGTGGGTCCCCGCCGCGGTCGGGGTTCGCGAAGCACTCCTGGGCGTGGCGCATCGCGTCCAGGCGCACGTCCGTGACGACCACGCCCTTCCCGGCGGCGAGCCCGTCGTCCTTGACGACGTACGGCGGGCCGAACGCGTCGAGGGCGTCGCCCACCTGGTCGGTGGTCGAGCACACGTGCGCCATGGCCGTCGGCACGCCCGCCGTGGCCATGACGTCCTTGGCGAACGCCTTGGAGCCCTCGAGACGGGCGGCGTCGGCGCTCGGTCCGAACACGGGGATGCCGTGCGCCCGCACCGCGTTCGCGACGCCCGCGACGAGCGGCGCCTCCGGTCCCACGACCACGAGCTCCGCGCCGACCTCGAGGGCGAGCGCCGCGACGGCCGCGCCGTCGAGCGCATCGACGGGGTGCAGCCGCGCGAGCTCCCCGATGCCCGGGTTGCCGGGCGCCGCGTGGAGCTCGTGCGGACCGTTCCCCGGCGCTTCGTGCGCCAGGGAGTGGACGATGGCGTGCTCGCGGGCACCGGAACCGACGACGAGGATCTTCACGGGCGTGAGTCTAACGACGCAGTCGCTCAGTCGATGAGGTCGAACCGCTGGATGGTCGCCTCGCGGTCGGGACCCACCCCGATGGACGACATCCGCGTGCCCGACATCTCCTCGAGGGCGAGCACGTACCGCTGCGCGTTCACCGGCAGGTCCTCGAACGTGCGGGCACCCGTGATGTCCTCGGTCCACCCGTCGAGCTCCTCGTAGATGGGCTTCGCGTGGTGGAAGGCGCTCTGGTCCGTGGGCATCTCGTCGTGGCGCACCCCGTCGACGTCGTACGCGACGCACACCGGGATCTTCTCGATGCCCGTGAGGACGTCGAGCTTGGTGAGGACGAAGTCGGTGAGACCGTTGACGCGGCTCGAGTACCGCGCGATGACCGCGTCATACCAGCCGCAGCGACGGGGCCGGCCCGTGGTGACACCGAACTCGTGGCCCGTGGCGCGCAGGAACTCGCCGGACTCGTCGAAGAGCTCCGTGGGGAACGGGCCTTCGCCGACGCGCGTCGTGTACGCCTTGATGACACCCACCACGCGGTCGATGCGCGTAGGACCGATCCCGGACCCGGTGCACACCCCGCCCGCGGTGGCGTTCGACGACGTGACGAACGGGTACGTGCCGTGGTCGACGTCGAGCATGGTCGCCTGGCCGCCCTCGAAGAGGACGGTCTGCCCGGCGTCGAGCGCCTGGTTGAGGACGAGCGCGGTGTCCGCGACCATCGGGCGCAGGCGCTCCGTGTACTGCAGCAGCTCCTCGACGGTCTCGTCGACCGTGATGGCCCGACGGTTGAAGACCTTCACGAGGAGGTGGTTCTTCTGGTCGAGGGCGCCCTCGACCTTGGCGCGGAGGATCTTCTCGTCGAAGAGGTCCCACACGCGGATGCCCGTGCGGTTGATCTTGTCCGCGTACGTGGGGCCGATGCCGCGACCGGTGGTGCCGATCTTCCGCTTGCCGAGGAAGCGCTCGGTGATCTTGTCCATCGTCCGGTTGTACGGCGCGATGACGTGAGCGGAGCCCGAGACGAGGAGCCGCGAGACGTCGACGCCGCGCGCGACGAGCGCGTCGAGCTCCTCGTACAGGACCTCGATGTCGACGACCACGCCGTTGCCGATGACCGGGGTGACCCCGGGCGACAGGATGCCGGAGGGCAACAGGTGCAGCGCGTACTTCTCACCGCCGACGACCACGGTGTGGCCCGCGTTGTTCCCGCCGTTGAACTTCACGACGTAGTCGACGCGCGAGCCGAGCTGGTCGGTCGCCTTGCCCTTGCCTTCGTCGCCCCACTGGGCACCGACGACTACCACGGCTGGCATGGAATTCCCCGCTTTCGAGCTGCCTGTGTGTGGGCGGCGCCGCGCTCATGGTCGCTTCGGCGTTCCGGGCCTCCGGGCGGCAGCCACCCGATCTCCCCGGGGAGTTTACCGTTACTTTGCGTTCAGCGCAGCGCCCGGACCTCGTCGGCCGACGTGCCGGAGTCCACGAGGAACGCGACGCACCGCTCGGCCTCCTCGACCTCCCCGATGAGCTCCGCCGCCTCGGCGAGCGCGAGCAGGGCCCGCAGGAACCCCTGGTTGGGGACGTGCTCGGCGGGAACGGGGCCCTGGCCGCGCCAGCCGGCCCGACGCAGGAAGTCGAGCCCGCGGTGGTACCCGGTGCGGGCGAACGCGTAGGCGGTGACGTCGTCGCCGCGGTCGAGCGCGTCCTCGGCGAGCACGGCCCACGCGTACGACGACGCGGGGTGGTCGCGGGCGACGTCCGCGACGGCGCGGCCGCCGGCGACCTCGCTGCGGGCCGTCATGTCGGGGTGGTCCTCGGCGAGCATCGCGGGTGCCGGGCCGGGCAGGAGGTTCGCGGACGGGCGGGGCGCGGGGTGCGGGACGTGGCTCATGCGGCCATTGTCCACCCGTGCCGTCACGGTCGTACAACGAAAGGCGAGCACGCCGGGGACCGGCGTGCAGGGCCCATGTGCCGTGGTTAGAGTCGACAGCATGATCGAGATCGCGACATCACCTGCGACCACCACGCTCGTGATCGCCGGAGATCTCGACCTCGCGGAGCGTGACCAGTTCCCCGAGATCGCGGCCCGGGTGGTCGGACTCCGCCGACAGCTCCTCGTCATCGACATGTGCCGGGTGACGTTCATGGACTCCACCGGCGCGGCGTTCCTCATCTCCCTCGCCGACTCCGGTCGCAAGCGCGGGGGCGCCACGGTGCTGCGCGGGTGCGACGACCGCGACCTGTTCGTCCTCGAGGTCTGCGGGGCGCTCGAGCTGTTCCGCATCGACGCGGACCACGCGTGCGACCCGGCGACACCGGCCGGCGGTGTGCCGCTCGTCGGCGAGGGCACACCCGAGGCCTGACAGGCTTCCCCTCCCGCTGGCTAGGACCTGCGGAGCGTCCCCGACGTCCGGATCTTGGCCCACACGAGCTTTCCCGTGCCGCTGGGGCGCCAGCCCCAGTCGGCGAGCCGCTCGACGATCTGCATGCCGTACCCGCCGAGGCGGTTCGCGTGCCCGTCGGTCGTCACGGGCGGTGACGGGTTGGAGTCCTCGACCTCGATGCGCAGGCCGTCGCCGGTGTCGAAGAGGCGCAGCGCGATGTGCCCCCACCCGTGGAGGACACCGTTGGCGACGAGCTCGGACACGACGAGCTCCGCGTTGGCCACGTCCGGGAGCTCCCACGTGCGGCAGGTGCGGACCACGGCGTGGCGTGCCCGGCCGATGGACGCCGGTTCGCTCGGCAGCAGCCAGCGACGCGACCGAGGGCTCATGACGGCCGTGGTGCCGTCGGTCCCGGGGTCGGGGACACGCACGACGACGACGGCGACGTCGTCCTCGGGGGCGTCGGCCAGCCGGGCGAGGAGCTCCTCACCGATGCCTGCGGCGTCGGTCGCGGTGACGCGCTCCGCTGCGGTGACGAGCGCCGCGAGCCCGGCGCGCAACGACCGGTCCCGGCGTTCGATGAGGCCGTCCGTGTAGAGGACGAGGGCGTCGCCGGGGAGGAGCTCGACGGACGCGGTCTGCCGGTCGCCCGTCCCGTACCCGACGAGCGCTCCCCCGGCCCCCGAGAGCTGGGACACGTCACCGTCGCGGACGAGCAGGGGCGGCAGGTGGCCCGCGCGCGAGTACTCGAGCCGCCACGCCGGGGTGGTCGCGTCCGGGGCGGGCCGGCGCAGCGTCGCGTACACGAGGCTCGCGGAGCGGGGCACGCGCATCCCGACGACGAGCTGGTCCACCCGGGTGAGGACGGGTCCGGGCGTGGCGAGCTCGAAGGCGTAGGACCGGACCACGGACCGCAGCTGCCCCATGGTGGCGGCCGCCTCGACGTCGTGCCCGACGACGTCACCGATGACGAGCCCGGCGACCTGCTCGTCGATGTGCAGCACGTCGTACCAGTCACCGCCCACCTGGGCGTGCTCGGACGTGGGTGCGTAGTAGGTCCACACGTCGAGCCCGGGGATGTCCGCCTGCTCGGGGAGCATCGAGCGCTGCAGGGTCTCGGCGAGCTGGTGCTCCCGCGCGTAGAGCCGCACGTTGTCGATGGCCATCCCGACCCGACGGGCGACGACGTGCAGGAGCGTCATCGTCGTGGGGTCGGTGCCCGCGACGCCGCGGGCGCCGGCGACGGGTCCGGTGGGGAGGGTCACGAGGATCCCGAGGACGCGGCGCCGCCCCGGCACCGCGGACACGACGACGGAGGGCACCGCCGGGTCGTGGGCCGTCCCCGCGGCGCTGCCGTCGGTCTCGGTGGCGTCGGGCAGGCCGAGGCGGGTGCGCATCTCGACGGACAGCCAGCGGGCCGCGGAGCCCGCCGGGTAGTCGGGTCGCAGCGCGAAGCTCAGGGGTCCCGACACATGGCCGTCGAGCAGGTCGCGCAGCGGGTCGATGAACGCGGTGGTCATGGTGACGCCGGTGCTCTCGCCCGGTGCGCGGGCGTCACCGAGCGCGTCGACGTGGACGCCCGCCTCACGAGCGAGCCGGTAGGAGGTGCGCTCCGTCCCGGGGTTCACGGCGATCCCCTCGGCGTGGCGCAGACCGGCGTCGTCGAGGAAGAACCCGGCCCAGCCGACCAGGCCGCGCTGGAGGTGCGTGGCGATCTCGCGCAGCACGTACGGGTAGTCGAGGTCGGTGAGGAGGTCCGACACGAGGGAGATGAGGTCGAGCGTGGTGCGGGCGGCGCGCTCGACGGCGATGGACCGTTCCTGCTCCTCGCGCTGCTCGACGTGGCGCGTGACGTCGGACACGAGGATCACCCAGTGCGCTCCCGGGGTCTCGCCGCCCGGGACGACGGCCGCCGAGTACTCGCACCACAGGACGCTGCCGTCCGCTCGAACGGACCGCGCCGTCCAGACGACGGGGGTGCGGTCGGCGAGGGACGCGGCGAGCCGACCGCCGTCGAGGACACCCCCGCCGGCGGGCGCGAGCCGCGCCAGGGTGCCGCCGACGAGCGCGTCGGACGGGTGGCCGAACAGGTGGACGAAGGCGTCGTTGACCCAGACGACGGTGGGTACGTCCTGGCTCGCGTCGAGCACGACGGTGGCCGTACCGGCGGCCTGCAGCGCGCGGTCGCGCAGCGCTCCCAGACCGTCCTCCTGTGCCACCTCCGCGGTGGTCGCGCGGTCCCCCGTGCCGTGCGACGAGACGTCCACCCAGTCCTCCAGTTCGTGCCTTGTCCGACCCAAGCACTAGTCTCTCAGGTGACAGACCATGAGACGACAGTGTTCAACGAGGTCAACGGGCTACTGGTCAACGCCCCTCGACCACGACACAATGGTCTTCTTGCCGAAGGGAGCATTCGTGGGCGACGTTAACACTCCAGGAGCCGGGGGGCCTCTCGAGTCATCGAGTGACAGCACCCGTTCCGACACCATCACCGCCGACCTGGACTCGAGCGAACCGGGCTCGGTCCACGTCATCGTCGGCACGACGCGCGCCCGCATCGTGCTGTCGGGTGAGATCGACGCGGACCTGGTGGCGGACCTCCACCAGGCGACGAGCGACGTCGAGGAGGCCGGGCTGCCGGTCGAGATCGACGCGCACCACGTGACGTTCATGGACTCGACGGGCGTCGCGTTCCTCGCGCGCCTCACGGCGGTCAGCCCGGAGCGCGTCCGGATCCTGCGGACCCCGCCGACGGTGAAGTTCCTCCTCGAGGTGACGAGCATCGGTGACATGCTCGACATCGTGGACGACGAGGCGGACGATCGCAGCGGTCTCGAGACCGGGGCCGTCCCGGTGGTCCCGTCCACGCCCGAGATCAGCTGAACCGGTCCGCCCTCCGCGCGTCGCGCAGGGACGGGCCGCACGGACGAGCAGAAGGCCCCGGTGGACGAGTCCACCGGGGCCTTCTGTCTGCTGCAGACCGAGATCAGCCGATCTTCTGGCCTGCCGAGCGGAGCTGCTGTGCCGCCTCGACGATGCGCTGGGCCATGCCGGCCTCGGCGAGCTTGCCCCAGGCGCGGGGGTCGTACGCCTTCTTGTTGCCGACCTCGCCGTCGATCTTGAGGACGCCGTCGTAGTTGCCGAACATGTGGCCGGCGACCGGACGCGTGTACGCGTACTGGGTGTCGGTGTCGATGTTCATCTTGATGACACCGTTGTCGACCGCCTCGGCGATCTCCTCGGCGGTCGAGCCGGAGCCACCGTGGAACACGAGGTCGAACGGGTTCTCCTTGCCGATCTCGGCGCCCACGCCGTCCTGGATCTGCTTGAGCAGGGCCGGGCGGAGCTTGACGGCACCGGGCTTGTAGACGCCGTGCACGTTGCCGAAGGTCAGGGCCGTGAGGTAGCGGCCCTTCTCGCCGGAGCCGAGGGCACGGACGGTCGCGAGGCCGTCCTCGACCGTGGTGTACAGCTTCTCGTTGATCTCGGCCTCGTGACCGTCCTCCTCACCACCGACGACGCCCACCTCGATCTCGAGGATGGTGCGGGCCGCGACGGAGAGCTCGAGGAGCTCCTCGGCGATGACGAGGTTCTCGTCCAGCGGAACGGTCGAGCCGTCCCACATGTGCGACTGGAACGTGGGGAGCTTGCCGGCGCGGACCTGCTCGGCCTCGAGGGCGAGGAGGGGACGGACCCAGGAGTCGAGGTTCTGCTTGGCGCAGTGGTCCGTGTGGATCGCGACGGTGATGCCGTAGCCCTTGGCGACCTCGTGCGCGTACGCGGCGAGGGCGAGCGAACCGGCGACGCGGTCCTTGACGGTCGAGCCGGACGCGTACTCGGCGCCACCGACCGACACCTGGATGATGCCGTCGCTCTCGGCCTCGGCGAAGCCCTGGAGGGCAGCGGTGACGGTCGAGGACGACGTGATGTTCACGGCGGGGTAGGCGAACTTGCCCGCCCGCGCGCGGTCGATCATCTCGTTGTAGACCTCAGGGGTGGCGATGGCCATCGAAAGACTCCTGTGAAAGGGGGATGTCGGGGACTGTCACCCCCAGTTTGTCATGAACCCGCAGCGGTCACGGTAGGTCGTTCGGCCCGTGGTCGACCCGGCCCGGGACCACGGCGTGCTGCTGCACCCACGCGTGCATGGCGATGGCCGCAGCCGCACCGGCGTTGATGGAGCGCGTCGACCCGAACTGGGTGATGTGGAGGACGTCCCGGCTCGCGGTCCGCGCCTCGTCGGTGAGACCGGTGCTCTCCTGACCGAAGAGCAGGGCGCACTCCCGCGGGAACGCATAGCCCTCGATCGGGACCGAGCCGGGGACGTTGTCGATGCCGATGACCGGGACGCCGGCCTCCCCCGCCCAGGCGAGGAAGGCGGCGACGTCCGGGTGGTTGCGCACGTGCTGGTAACGGTCGGTGACCATCGCACCGCGGCGGTTCCAGCGGCGCCGCCCCACGATGTGGATCTCCTGCGCCGCGAAGGCGTTCGCGGTGCGCACCACGGACCCGATGTTCAGGTCGTGGCCCCAGTTCTCGATCGCCACGTGGAACGGGTGCCGCCGGGTGTCGAGGTCCGCGACGATCGCCTCCATCGTCCAGTACCGGTACGCGTCGACGACGTTGCGGCGGTCTCCCTCACGGAGCAGCTCGACGTCGTACCGGGCGTCGGGCTCGCCGTCAGCCGTGCGCGGCCACGCGTCCGGGCCGCCCGGCCACGGGCCGACGCCCACCTCGGGGACCGGGGGTTCGCTCGTCATGAGCGCATTCTCCCCCGGCCCCGTCGCGCAGCGAGCGCCGTGCGTGGCGCTCGCCGCATCCTCAGCGGCAGTCGATGCGCCCTGCGCCGGCCTCCCGCTGGACGGTGCGCTCGACGGTGCGCACGGGGTCCACGCGCGTCGCGTGCTCGGGCGTCCATCCGGCGTCGCCGGAGAGATCCACCTCGTTGGCCGCGTTGTACGCCGCGAGGACGTCGGCCCGGCGCCCGTTCACCAGGCTGTCCTTCGCGGTGATCTGCGTGCCCTTCCACCCGGCGATGATCCGGTCCGCGGTGACGCCGCGCGCGAGGTCGAACGAGTTGGCCTCCGCGTAGATCGCCGACTCGACGCCCACGCCCCAGTAGTACTGGAAGAGGCCCTCACGGGTCTGCTCGTAGTGGTTGTTGTAGATGTGCACCTGCCCGTACCGCACGCGCGGGGCGCGCTGCCCGATGTCCGTCCAGAGGTTGTGGTGGAGGGTGACGCGGAGCTTGCCGCGGTCGTCGGTCCGCGAGTCGGAGGATCCGATGAGCATGGTCTTGTCGTGCGACTCGAAGCGGTTGTAGCTCACCGTGACGAGGTCGGAGCCGTGCGTGATGTCGAGGAGCCCGTCGTGCACCTCGTAGGGGCGGCCGTACACGACGGGCAGGGACTCGTGCGGGTTGTCCCCGTCGTCGAAGGTCATGTGGTCCACCCAGACGTTGGTGGAGGACCACACGGAGACGTTGTCGTAGGCGGAGTTCCAGTTCCCGGCGTTCGTGTCGCTCGGGTCCCACTCGGGGAAGCAGTCGTACGCGTCGGACACGGTGAGGTTGCGCAGGATGACGTTCTGCGAGTCGCGGATGCGGAGGTTCGCGCCGACGACCCGTGCGTCGTCGACCCCGACGAGAGTGACGTTGGACCCGATGTGCTGCTGGGTCTGGGCGGCCTGGACGGCGGCCGCCGCGACGCGCGCGTCCTCGAGGGGGCCCGACGGGTCGGTGTCCCACCCCCAGACGGCCGGGTCGTAGGTGGCGATGTACTCGTCCATGCTGAACCCGGACGTCGCCTCGTAGTCCTCGCAGGTGAGGCGGGCACCGTCGGTGGTGTCGCCCGCGTGGATGGTGCCGTGCACGTAGACGATGCGCGGCGTGGTGTCGCCGCGGGCCGCGTCGCCGCCGAGGGCTGCACGCAGCTCCGGCCACGTCTCGACGTGGACGACGTTCTCGGGCGCGGCCCCGCGGCCACCGGTGGTCCCGGCCCCGGCGGACGCCCATCCGTCGCCGGGGGCGAGGACCTCCGTGCCGAGGTCACGGCCACGGCCCCGCCCGGGCCACCCGCCCTTGCCGTGCCTGCCGCCGCGGTCCCACCGGTCCCGACCGTCCTTGCCGGACGTCAGCCAGGTCGCGCTGTCCGTGCTCACGGTCGCCGGGCGAAGGGCGGCGAGGTCGCCCGCCGTCGCGGTCGGGGCGGCGGTCGCGGAAGCGGCCGGTGCGAGGAGGGCGACCAGCGCGGCTGCGGTGAGGGTCGCGATCCGGCGGTGCGTACGTGGGGTGCTCATGTCGTCAAGACTCCTTTGTCTCGGTAAGCGCATTCCTCCTAAGATGGCACAGTTCGTCCCCCAAGACCAGCATCCCGCGCCCACCCTCGCGCCTCGTCCCCCGAGGTCCCGGTCCGCGCCACCGGTGGGGCCAGGCCGTAGTCTGGAGCGGTGACCACGGCCGACGCCCGCACGCACGGGCGCGCCGCAGCACCCACCACCGCCGACCAGCCCTAGGAGCTGCCACGATGACACGCACCATCGAGTCCTGGCTCACCGACATGGACGGGGTCCTCGTCCACGAGGGCAAGGCCATCCCCGGCGCCGCGGAGTTCGTCACGACGCTCCGCGACAGGGGACGACCCTTCCTCATCCTCACCAACAACTCGATCTTCACCGCCCGCGACCTGCGAGCACGCCTCGCCGCGTCCGGGATCGAGGTCCCGGAGGAGTCCATCTGGACGTCGGCCCTCGCCACCGCCCAGTTCCTCTCCGACCAGAACCCCGGCGGCAGCGCCTACGCGATCGGCGAGGCCGGCCTCACCACCGCGCTCTACGAGTCCGGGTACACGCTCACCGAGTCCGACCCCGACTACGTGGTCCTCGGCGAGACCCGGACCTACTCGTTCGAGGCCATCACCAAGGCCGTCCGCCTCATCCTCGGCGGCGCCAAGTTCATCTGCACCAACCCCGACCCGACAGGACCGAGCACCGAGGGCCCGCTGCCCGCCACGGGGTCGGTGGCCGCGATGATCACGCGCGCCACCAAGCGCGAGCCGTACTTCATCGGCAAGCCCAACCCCATGATGTTCCGGTCCGCGCTCAATCGCATCGACGCGCACTCCGAGTCGACCGCGATGATCGGCGACCGCATGGACACCGACGTCGTCGCAGGGATCGAGGCCGGGCTCCACACGTTCCTCGTGCTCACCGGCTCAACGAAGATCAAGGACGTCGACAGCTACCCGTTCCGGCCCAGCACGGTCGTCGACTCCATCGCGGACCTCGTCGAGCGCATCTGACACGACGACGGCCCCTCGGGACCTGCGCCATGCAGGTCCCGAGGGGCCGAAGAGCTCGTGGCACGGAGGTCAGGCGAGCGACCCGATGACCACCCCGACGAGGACGATCACGCCGACCCCTGCGAGCACGGACAGGAACGGGTGCCGCTCGAACCACCTCGTGGACCCGGGGAAGGCGCGCTCGAGGGCCTTGGCCCGTACCGGCTCGGGGGACACCTCGATGCCGGTCGCGAGCTGCATGCCGACGGCCTCCAGCACGGCCAGCGGCCAGAAGAAGCCACCGATACGCAGGACGTTGCGGTCGGAACGGTCCTGGACGACGAGGACCAGGAAGCTGCTCCTGTCCCCACGCGCCCCGAAGGGGGCCATCCCCACGCGTCCGACGTCGGACCTTGCGAAACGTCGCGTGCGGAACACCGACCTCGACGAGACCGTGTCCGTCCCGATGACGACGCGCGTCCGCCACAGGACCGGCAACCACACGAGGTGAAGCGCCACGAGCCCGATGAGGCCACCGACGAGCGCGATGAGAATCCCGTCGAGCCCCTCGCGGATCACCATGATCACCCCGAACCCCACGACCGCGATGCCGATCCGTCGGAAGAGGGGAACGAGCTGACGGTACGAGGGGCGAGCGACCAGCCCGTCCGGGCCCCGCACGAGGGTCGGGGCGGCGGGCACCCCCTCCTGCGGCGAGGTGTCGAGGGCGACCGGAGCACCGGTCGGCGGCGCGAGCGACGCGAGGCCGTCGGCGACGGGTGGGCCGCTCGGGGGCGCGAGTGCCGAGAGGTCGGTGGGGTTCGGGGTGGGGTTCGGGGTGGGGTTCTGGGTGGGGTTCTGGGTGGGGAGGTCGGGGCCAGCAGGACGTGGCTGCTGGGAGTCGACACCGGAGGTCATGAGCCGGAGAATAGGGCATCCCGGACCATCTGCGCGAGAGGCGTCAGGAAGTTCGTCGACCCTGGTCAGAGCCCACGGGCGCGCCTGGCACCCGGGCCTGACCTCAGGGGGTCAACGTGACGACCGCGACCACCACGGTGAGGAGCCCGGCGACCGCTGCGGAGGACATGTGCACCCGCGCGGGCGAGATCCGCGGGATGCGCTTGCGGGTCTCGGTGGAGGAGGCGGCAGCGATCTGGGCACGCTGCGCGGCGAGGACGGTGCGTGCCGACGTGAAGTACTGCTCGGCCTGGCTGGAGTCCGGTGCGCCACCCTCGGGACCGAGGAAGCGGGAGACGGGGGCCAGACCTGAGGGCGAGGACGCCGGGACGGTGCGCGTCCGGTGATTCCTGCTCGCCTGCGCTGTCATGGTCTGCACCCTAGGTGCGGGTGAAAATCTCCACGATGGGGAGAACTCCCCACCCGCTCCGGACGGGGACGGACGTCCCCGTCCGGCGGACCCTCGTCAGGCCAGACCGAGGTCCGCGAGCCCGAAGAGCGAGAGGTAGGGGACGCCGAGCGCCTCGATCTTCTCGCGTGCCCCGGTGGCGCGGTCGACGATGGTCGCGACCCCGACGACGTCCGCACCTGCGGCCCGTGCGGCCTCGATCGCGGCGATGGGCGACCCACCCGTCGTGGTGGTGTCCTCGACGACCACGACCTTGCGGCCCGCGACGTCGGGCCCCTCGATCTGGCGCTGCATGCCGTGGACCTTGGCGGCCTTGCGCACGACGAACGCGTCGAGGTCCTGCCCGCGCGACGCGGCCGCGTGGAGGAGGGCGGTGGCGATGGGGTCCGCGCCGAGCGTCAGGCCACCGACCGCGTCGACGTCGGCGGTGCCGAGCCCGGCCTCCTCGAGGGCGTCGAGCATGACGTGCCCGACCAGGGGTGCCGCGCGGTGGTGGAGGGTCACGCGGCGCAGGTCCACGTAGTAGTCGGCCTCCGCCCCGGAGGAGAGGGTGACGCGTCCGTGGACGACGGCGAGCTCGGTGATGAGGTCCCGGAGCTGCTCGCGCGGGGTCGGGGACAGGGCTGCGGCGTCTGAGGCTGTGGTCACGGGACCAGGCTAGCGCCCCGTCCGGCGACTCCTCCCGCGCCTCCGCGGATGGCGCGCACCGCCGTGCGGGGCAGCGCGCGGAGCAGACCGGACGCCGCCCGGTAGCGCAGCGAGGGCGTCGACAGCACGACGCCGCGTCGGACATCGGCGAGCGCTGTGGACACCACGGACCGGGCGTCGAGCCACGCGACGGACGGGACGTTGGAGAAGTCGATGCCCGCGCGGTCGTGGAACTCCGTGCGCACCAGCCCCGGGCAGAGCGCGGTCGCCGTGACGCCCGTCCCCCGCAGGTCGGCGGCGAGGCCCTCGGTGAAGGTGCGCACCCACGCCTTGTGGGCGGAGTACGTGCCGGAGGTGGTGAGGGCGGCGACGGACGACACGTTGAGGATCGCGCCCCGTTCCCGCTCCGTCATCTGGCCGAGCGCGGCGTGCGTGAGGACCATCGGTGCCCGGACCATGACGTCGAGGGACGCCTCCTGCTTGCCGACGTCCCCACCGACGAACGCCTCGTCGACGGCGTACCCGGCGTTGTTCACCAGGAGGCTCACTGGGGTCTCCCTGTCCCGCAGGCGCTCCGCGACCCGCTCCGTCTGCTCACGGTCCGAGAGGTCGGCCGGGAGCACCTCGACCTGGACGCCCGCGGCAGCCCGCACCTGGCGTGCGAGACGCTCGAGCCGGTCGGCGTCGCGGGCGACGAGCACGAGGTCGTGGTGCGCCGTGGCGAGCTGCCAGGCGAACTCGAGGCCGAGGCCGGCGCTCGCGCCGGTGATGAGTGCGGTTGCCATGCGGTCAGCGTACCCAGCGACCGGTCCCCAGCTAGCCTGGGTGGCATGCGCCTCGCCACCTGGAACATCAACTCGATCCGTGCCCGTGCCGACCGCGCCGTGGCGTTCCTCGAGCGGAGCGGCACGGACGTGCTCGCCCTGCAGGAGACCAAGTGCAAGGACTCCCAGTTCCCCTTCGACGTCCTCGAGGCCGCGGGCTACGAGGTGGCGCACTTCGGGCTGAGCCAGTGGAACGGTGTGGCGATCGCGAGCCGGGTGGGGTTGGACGACGTGGAGATCGGGTTCCCGGACCAGCCGCAGTTCGGCGAGGAGCCGGTGGTGGAGGCCCGTGCCATCGGGGCGACGTGCGGGGGTGTGCGGGTGTGGAGCCTGTACGTGCCGCACGGACGCGCGCTCGACAACCCGCACTACGCGTACAAGCTCGACTGGCTGGCGACGCTCCGGGACCAGGCGCGCGGGTGGCTGGAGGCCGACGCGCAGGCGCCCGTGGCGCTGGTGGGCGACTGGAACGTCGCCCCCCGGGACACGGACGTGTGGGACATGGCGGCCTTCGAGGGGCAGACGCACGTGAGCGCCCCGGAGCGGGCGGCGTTCGCGGCGTTCGAGGAGATCGGATTCACGGAGGTGAGCCGGGAGTTCGTCCCCGAGGACCGCAAGTACACGTACTGGGACTACCAGAAGCTGCGCTTCCCCAAGAACGAGGGGCTGCGCATCGACTTCGCGTACACGTCTCCTGCGCTCACGTCCCGCGTGACGGGCGTGACGATCGACCGGGACGAGCGCAAGGGGAAGGGCGCGTCCGACCACGTGCCGGTGATCGTGGACGTCGCAGACGCGGTCTGACGACGACGCCTCAGGACTCGGGAGGTCCGTCCCCCGTGGCGGACGGCGGCATGAGGACCAGGCCCAGGGCCTCCTCGAGGACGGCGGCCATGTCCACCTGGTCGTCCTCACCACGTTCGAGGAGCCACTGCACCTGCAGCCCGTCCATGAGCGCGGTGACCGCCCGCGCCACCGTCCGGGGCCGCACGTCCCGGCGCAGCGATCCGGCGACCCGTCGGTGCTCGAGCTGTTCCTCGAGGACCCGCAGGGTCTTGCGGTAGCGGGCGCGGAAGTAGGCGTGCGCCGGGTGCTCCGGGGACGACGCCTCCGCGGACAGCGTCGCGTAGAGCTCCACGATCCCGGGGCGTGCCGCGTTGCGCCGCACCACGTCGACGAGGGCGTCGAAGAAGTCGACCCCGGCGTCGAGGTCAGCCTGGAGCGCGACGTCGTCGACCTCGTCCCGACGCTGGAGGACGGCCGCGAGGAGCGCCTCCTTGGTAGGGAAGTGGTGCAGCAGACCAGGGTGGGAGATGCCCACACGTGCGGCGATCTCCCGCAGCGACGCCGAGTGGTAGCCCATCTCCCCGAAGAGGCGCATCGCGGCCTCGAGGATCTGGTCCCGCGTCGCGCGCCCCTTGGCGTTCCCGCGTCCCGCCCGCGATCCGGGCACCGCGACCCCGGGCACCTCGGGCACCTCGGGCACCTCGGGCACAGCAGGATCGGGGGCGGTCTGCATGGGCGCTCCGGGGCGGGGAGGGGGCACCGGTCGGTGCTGGGTGACGTGCGGTGCGACTCTACCGCCGACGCGCGACGCGGGGGCCTTCGGGTGGTGGGCGTCGACGGCTAGTCTTCTGGGACGACTGCAGGACGTCCGGGTTCCCGGACCCGACCCGAGGCGGTAGACGACCCGTGACCTCCGTACCACCCCCGCCTCCACCGCCCGAGCCGTCCGACCCGTCGGAGCGGTCCGCTCCCCCGCCGCCCCCGGCACCCACGTCGCCCGCGCCGCCGGCTCCCGCGTCGTGGGTGCCTCCCGTGCAGGGCAGCCCGCTCGCCTACCCGGGCGTCGCGCCCCTTCCCGCGGGTGCAGCACCGTCTCCTCAGCAGGCCGGACCGTACCCGCAGGGACCGGCACCGTACCCGCAGGGGACCGCGCCTTCCCTACAGGCGCCCTGGCAGTCGGGCGCGGCACCCGCACCACGCCGCCGTCGGCGCGCCGACCTGATCGTCGGAGTCGTCGGTGGTGCCGTGTTCCTCGCGGCGGCCACCACAGCGCTCGTGCTGCTCCTGCGCCCGGACCTCGACCCGGTAGCCGTGGACGTGGAGTCCCCCACCGAGGTGTCCGCCCAGCAGGTCGTGATGGGCAGCTGCATCGAGGCGCTCCCCGCGGACGGCGACGTCGCGACGGTGACCGTCGTGCCGTGCGACGAGGAGCACGACGCACAGGTCGTCGCCGCCGAGGAGCTCGACGGCGACGAGTTCCCCGGTGACGGCGCCGTGCGCGAGGACACGGCGCGCGTGTGCACCGTCGACGACCTGACGCTCCCCGACGGGGACGTACCCGAGCTCGAGCTCTCCGTGTGGGTCCCGAGCGAGGCGTCGTGGGACGACGGGGACCGCACCGGGCTGTGCCTGGCGTCGGTGTCGCGCGGCTCGCTCACGGTGAGCCTGCTCGACTGACGACGGCGCCCGGCCGGGACCGCGAGGGGCCCGGCCGGGTGACGCCGCGCGGGGCTCAGGCCGGCGCGACCGGCAGGTAGACGCGCCCGCCGGCGTCGGCGAACTCCTCGGACTTCTCGGCCATGCCGGCCTCGAGGGCGTCGACGGTGGTCAGGCCGTTCTTCTCGGCGTACTCGCGGACGTCCGCGGAGATGCGCATGGAGCAGAACTTGGGGCCACACATGGAGCAGAAGTGCGCCGTCTTGGCCGGCTCCGCGGGGAGCGTCTCGTCGTGGAACTCGCGTGCGGTGTCCGGGTCCAGGGACAGTGCGAACTGGTCGTGCCACCGGAACTCGAAGCGTGCACGGGACAGGGCGTCGTCCCGCTCCTGGGCGCGCGGGTGCTCCTTGGCGAGGTCCGCGGCGTGCGCCGCGATCTTGTACGTGATGACCCCGGTCTTCACGTCGTCCCGGTTCGGCAGGCCGAGGTGCTCCTTGGGGGTCACGTAGCAGAGCATCGCGGTCCCGGCCTGGGCGATCATCGCGGCCCCGATGGCGGACGTGATGTGGTCGTAGGCGGGGGCGATGTCCGTGGCCAGCGGGCCGAGGGTGTAGAACGGCGCCTCCTCGCAGAGCTCCTCCTCGAGGCGCACGTTCTCGACGATCTTGTGCATCGGCACGTGCCCGGGGCCTTCGATCATCACCTGCACGCCGTGCGACTTCGCGATCCTCGTCAGCTCGCCGAGCGTCCGCAGCTCCGCGAACTGCGCCTCGTCGTTCGCGTCCGCGATGCTCCCTGGGCGCAAGCCGTCGCCCAGGGAGAACGTCACGTCGTACCGGCGGAAGATCTCGCAGAGCTCGGCGAAGTGCGTGTACAGGAACGACTCCTGGTGGTGCGCGAGGCACCACGCGGCCATGATCGACCCGCCACGGGAGACGATGCCGGTGACGCGCTTCGCGGTGAGCGGCACGTACCGCAGGAGGACGCCCGCGTGGACGGTCATGTAGTCGACGCCCTGCTCGCACTGCTCGATGACGGTGTCGCGGTACACCTCCCAGGTGAGGGCGGCGGGGTCGCCCTTGACCTTCTCGAGGGCCTGGTAGATCGGCACGGTCCCGACAGGGATGGGCGAGTTGCGCATGATCCACTCGCGGGTCTCGTGGATGTCCTTGCCGGTGGACAGGTCCATGAGGGTGTCGGCGCCCCAGCGCGCGGCCCACACCATCTTCTCGACCTCCTCCTCGATGGACGAGGTGACGGCCGAGTTGCCGATGTTCGCGTTGACCTTCACGGCGAACGCCTTGCCGATGATCATCGGCTCGCTCTCGGGGTGGTTGCGGTTCGCGGGGATGACCGCACGGCCGCGGGCCACCTCGTCACGGACGAGCTCCGGCGCGACCCCCTCCCGGGCGGCGACGAACCGCATCTCGTCGGTGATGATCCCGGCACGCGCCCACGCGAGCTGGGTCGACGCCCCGTCGACGGGCTCGTGACGCGTCCACCCGTCGCGGGTGCGGGGCAGGCCCGCGACGACGTCGACGGTCACCGTGTCGTCCGTGTACGGGCCGGACGTGTCGTACAGGTCGAGGTGCTCACCGTTGGTGAGGTTCACGCGGCGCAGCGGGACCTCGAGGTCCGGCGCTTCCGGGACGGGCACGTACACCTTGGACGACCCGGCGATGGCACCGGTGGTGACGGACGTGCGGGCAGCACTGGGCACAGTCATGGAACTTCTCCCTACGTCGGCATGATCCGAACAGGTTCGAACGGTCGGCGACGCGCAAGTCGCCCTCTCAGTCCGCTGCTGCGGACTCCCGTGCATGTGTGGTTGTGCGGTCACCGTACCCCACACCAGGCAGAACACCCCAGAACGACCCCGACGCCCGTGGCCGTCACGGCCACGGGCGTCGAGGTCCCGCCGGGGTGCGCGTCAGTATCAGCCGGTGCGCCGCACCTCGACGGTGAGCCGCTCGCCGTCGGCGGGGACGTCGGCGGGCCTGTCGACGACCACCGCGTCGCCGTCGGCGACGTCGCCCGACAGGATGCGACGAGCGAGACGGTCACCGATCTCCCGCTGGACGAGCCGGCGCAGCGGGCGCGCCCCGTAGGCGGGGTCGAAGCCCTCGATGGCCAGCCAGTCGCGGGCCGCCGGGGTCACCTCGAGGTCGATCCGCCGGTCCGCGACCCGTGCCGCGAGCGCACCCACCTGGATGTCGACGATCCTGCCGAGCTCGTCGAGGCCCAGGGGGTCGAAGAGGACGACGTCGTCGAGGCGGTTGAGGAACTCCGGCTTGAACGCCTCCCGCACGGCGCCCATGACCGCGCCACGCTTCGCCTCCGGGTCGAGCAGCGGGTCGACGAGGAACTGCGACCCGAGGTTGGACGTGAGGACGAGGATGACGTTGCGGAAGTCGACGGTGCGGCCCTGGCCGTCGGTGAGCCGCCCGTCGTCGAGCACCTGGAGGAGGATGTCGAAGACCTCCGGGTGGGCCTTCTCCACCTCGTCGAGCAGCACGACCGAGTAGGGGCGCCGCCGCACGGACTCGGTGAGCTGTCCGCCCTCCTCGTAGCCGACGTACCCGGGGGGCGCCCCGACGAGGCGGGCGACGCTGTGCTTCTCGGAGTACTCCGACATGTCGATGCGCACCATGGCGCGCTCGTCGTCGAAGAGGAAGTCCGCGAGGGACTTGGCGAGCTCGGTCTTGCCGACGCCCGTGGGGCCGAGGAACAGGAACGACCCGGTGGGACGGTCGGGGTCGGACACCCCGGCGCGGGCGCGGCGGACCGCGTCGGACACGCTCGCCACGGCGGACCGTTGCCCGATGAGACGCTCGCCGAGGACGGACTCCATGCTCAGGAGCTTCTGGCTCTCGCCCTGCAGCAGGCGCCCTGCGGGGATGCCCGTCCATGCGGACACGACCTCCGCGATCTCGTCGGCGTCGACCTTGTCGCCCACCAGGGGCCCGGGCTTGTGGGCGCCGGGTCCACCGGTGATGGCGAGGACGTCCTCGTCGGGTGCGCTCTCCGCGCGCTCCGCCTCCTCGACCTCGCGCTCCAGGGCGGGGATCTCCCCGTAACGGATGCGCGACGCGGTCTCGAGGTCGGCCTCGCGCTCGGCCCGCTCGGCCTGCGCCTCGAGGTCCGCGAGCCGTTCCTTGAGCTCTCCGACGCGGTTGAACCCACCCTTCTCGGCCTCCCACCGGGCGTTGAGCGCGGCGAGCTCCTCCTTGCGGTCGGCGAGGGTCGCCCGGAGCGTCTCCAGCCGCTGGACCGAGGCCTCGTCGTCGGCCTTCTCGAGGGCGAGCTCCTCCATCTCGAGGCGTGTGACGGCGCGCTGGAGGACGTCGATCTCGACGGGCGAGGAGTCCATCTCCATACGCAGCCTGGACGCGGCCTCGTCGACGAGGTCGATGGCCTTGTCGGGGAGCTGACGCCCGGAGATGTACCGGTCGGAGAGGGAGGCCGCCGCGACGAGGGCCGCGTCCGAGATGGGCACCCGGTGGTGGGCCTCGTAGCGGGACTTGAGCCCGCGGAGGATGGCGACGGTGTCCTCCACGGACGGCTCGCCCACGAACACCTGCTGGAAGCGGCGCTCCAGGGCCGGGTCCTTCTCGACGTGCTCGCGGTACTCGTCGAGGGTGGTGGCTCCGACGAGGCGCAGCTCGCCGCGGGCGAGCATGGGCTTGAGCATGTTGCCCGCGTCCATGGCGCCCTCGCTGCCGCCACCCGCGCCGACGACGGTGTGGAGCTCGTCGATGAAGGTCACGACCTCGCCGTCGGAACCCTTGATCTCCTCGAGGACGGCCTTGAGACGCTCCTCGAAGTCGCCGCGGTACTTGGCGCCGGCGACCATGGCGGACAGGTCGAGCGACACGAGACGCTTGCCCTTGAGGGAGTCGGGGACGTCACCCGCGACGATGCGCTGCGCGAGACCCTCGACGACGGCGGTCTTGCCGACGCCGGGCTCGCCGATGAGGACGGGGTTGTTCTTGGTGCGGCGGGAGAGGACCTGCACGACGCGGCGGATCTCGGCGTCGCGCCCGATGACGGGGTCGAGCCGGCCCTCCCGGGCGGCGTCGGTGAGGTCGACGCCGTACTGGGCGAGCGCCTTGTACGTGCCCTCCGGGTCGGGCGACGTGACACGTCGCCCACCGCGGACGACGGGGACCGCTGCGGCGACGGCATCGTGCGTGGCACCGGCGCGGCGCAGGATGTCCGCGGCCGTGGACGGCGCCTCGGCGAGACCGAGGAGGAGGTGCTCGGTGGACAGGTACTCGTCGTCCATGCCCGACGCCTCGGTGCGGGCGCGCTGGAGCACGGCGGAGAGCGCCCCGGACACGGTGGGCTCGGTCACCGCGGTGCCGGTGACGGTGGGAAGCGCGACGAGGGCACGGCGGGTGTCCGCACCGACGGCCTGCGTGTCGGCACCGACCTCACGGAGGATGCCGAGGGTGGTGCCCGTCTCCTGGCCGAGGAGTGCACCGAGCAGGTGCACCGGCTCGACCTGGGGGTTGCCGGCGGCGGTCGCCGACTGGATCGCCTCGCTCAGGGCTGCCTGCGAGAGCGTCGTGAGGTGTGCGTCCATGGGTCCTCCTGGTAGCGACGCGGGATGTTCACCCGTGCCAACGCGTGCAAAGTTGAGCCTATTCCACTCAACTTCATGCTGTCATCCGGACATGCCGGGCGGCGGCGCTGGACGCGGCGTGGGGAGGAGTCCCCACGTCGGCCCGGGGTCGCCGCCCACGCACCGTCGGCGTGACAGAGTTGGTCCCGCACCGGGGCCCCACCCGTGCCCACCCCCAGAAGGAGAGTCACCGACGATGCGTACACGTCGCTTCGCCCTGGTCGCAGGGACCGCACTCCTCGCCGGAGCGATCGCCGGCTGCGGCAAGGTCACCGCCGACACCACAGTCCACGACGACGCCTCCTACGACATCACGCTGCTCATGGTCGGCGAGATCACGGCCGTCGAGGACGCCGGGAACGACGTCGACGCCTTTGCTGACCAGGCGGTCGAGTCGTTCGAGCTCCAGCCGGGCATGGACGACTACGAGGTCGTCCCATACACCGACGACGAGTACGTCGGCGCCGAGATCACGGGGACGAGCATCCCCGGCGACGACCTCGCACTCTTCGCCACCGGGCTGTTCGAGACCGACGAGGAGTCCGAGACGGTCGTCTTCGACTTCCAGTACCCGCTGCCGCAGAACCTCGAGCTCATCGGCGTCCCCGACGACGGCGAGTTCGACATCATGATGACGGTGACCTTCCCGGGCGAGGTCATCGAGCACAACGGCACCGCCGTCGACGCCTTCACGGTCGAGTGGACCAGCAGCCGCGACGAGGAGATCGACTACACGGCCACCTCGTACACCTCCGAGAGCACACCTGCGGAGACGGCGGAGGAAGCCGCCGACGAGGAGTCCGAGGGCATCAACTGGCTCCTGTGGATCAGCATCGCCGTCGCGGTCCTCGCTCTCGTCGGGTTGGTCCTCTGGTTCACCCTCTCCCGTCGTGGCCCCAAGAACGGCGGCGCGCCGCAGGCCGCGTGGCCCACGCAGCAGCCGGGCGTCCCCGGGCAGACGCCCCTCCAGCCCGGACAGGCACCGCAGCAGCAGTGGGCCCAGCCCCAGCAGCAGCCCGGCCAGGCGCCCTTCCAGACCGGGCCTGCACCCCACCCCGGTCAGCAGCAGTGGGGCCAGCCCCAGCAGCCCGGCACACCGCCGCAGCAGCCGGGTGAGCCCGGCCAGGCGCCGCAGCCGCCGCAGCACCCTCAGGGCTGACACGCTCGACCCGCGCAACAGGTCGCGTCCCCTCCGGCCCGGGCTCGTACCCGGCCGCGGAGGGGGCGCGACCTTCGTCGTCCGGGGCGGTGTGAAACCGCCGGTCGTGTCGCGGCTCGACCAACCCCGGGAAGGTGTGTGATGTGCCACAGTTCATCCTGCACACCCCACCGGCGAGCCTCCGCATCTCTCGTGCTGCCGCTCCGCCACGCTGACGAAAGGACCAGCGGCACCATGAAGAAGATCACCGCCGTCACGGCGGGCCTCGTGCTCGCGCTCACCCTCTCCGGGTGCACGCGCATGCACACCTCGTTCACGGTCAACGAGGACGACACCGTCGACGCCGAGATCGTCGCGGGCATCTCCGAGGAGCTCGCGCAGGCGTTCGGGTCGACCGCGGCCCAGATGTGGGCGGAGTCGGTCCTCGACCCCACCGAGGGCATGCCCGGGGGCACGCAGGCCGAGGACTACGTGCAGGACGGATACACCGGAACCCGCCTCACCTTCGGCTACGGCTCGCTCGCGAAGTTCTCCGCACCCGACCCGACGAGCGACGACACGCTGGTCGTGGTCCGCGAGGGCGACGAGTACGTGCTCGACGGGTCGATGGAGTTCACCGAGGAGGCCTTCGGCCTCGAGGGCATCTCCGAGCTCGACCCCGGCAACCTCTCCGACCCGGACCTCCGTGTCATCGTGACCTTCCCCGCCGAGGTCCTCGAGACCAACGGCACCGTCGAGGGCAGCACCATCACCTGGACGCCGGTCTGGGGCGAGACGCTCGAGATGACCGCCCGTGCGGCCACCGTCCCCGAGGAGCCCACGGAGGAGCCGACCACCGAGGCACCCGTCGCGGAGCCGGACGACACCGAGGACGACTCCGCCGCGGACGAGGAGTCCGAGGGCACGAACTGGCTGCTGTGGGTCAGCATCGCCGTGGGCGCGCTCGCCCTCGTCGGGCTCGTCGTGTGGTTGGTGACGTCGCGTCGGCGCGGGCCCGGGAACGGGGGCACGCCGCAGGCCGCCTGGCCCACGCAGCAGCCCGGCGTCCCCGGCCAGGCCCCCCAGCCGCCGCAGCAGCCTCAGGGCTGATCACCCCGGTGCGTCGGCTCGCGTCCACCCTCGGCATCCTCCTGGCGCTCGCGCTCGGGGGATGCTCGAGGGTGGACGCGACGTTCGTCGTCTCCGAGGACGGCACCGTCGACGGGTCGGTCGTGGTCGCCGTCTCCGCCGAGCACGCGGTAGCCGCAGGGTTCGCACCCGGGGAGCCGTGGGCGGACGTCGAGGCCCTCTCCGCGGACCTCCCCTCCGGGGTGAGCGCGGTCCCCCACGACGACGGGACCCACGTCGGGGTCGAGTACGTCCTCGAGGCGGTCCCCCTCGAGGGCGACGACACGGACGACAGCCCGCTCCGCTTCACGCGGGAGGGCGACGAGCACGTCGTCACCGGGACGATCGACACGTCCCGCTACGCCCTGGACGACAGCACCCGCACCGCCACCCCGGCCACCGGGACGGTTCGCATCGCCATCACCTTCCCCGGGGACGTCCGCGAGAGCACCGGCACAGCCGACGGTCGCACCGTCGTGTGGGAAGGTGCCACGGGCGACGTCCTCGACGTCTCGGCACGAGCCGCCGCGAGCCCGTCGGCCGGCGGACGATCCGCGCCCTGGGCGGTCGGTGCCCTCGGCGTGCTCGCCGCCGTCGCCGTCCTCGCGATCCTGCGTGCCCGCACATCCCATCGGAAGGACCATCCATGACGCCCGGCCCCGACCACGGTGACTGGCAGCCCGACGTCCTCGGCGGCGACTGGGAGTCGCGCACCCTCCACCTCTCCCCCGACGACGAGGGCGACGTGGTCGCCACCCTCGTGCGGCGGGCAGGCCCCGCGTCGGGGCGCGCCGTGCTCTACGTCCACGGGTTCGTCGACTACTTCTTCCAGACGCACGTCGCCGACGCCCTCGCGGCGGACGGCTACGACCTCTACGCCCTCGACCTGCGCAAGTACGGACGGTCCCTGCGACCCCACCAGACACCCAACGTCGTGGGCGCCCTGGCGGACTACGCCGAGGAGCTCGACGCCGCGGCCCAGGCGATCCGCGACGAGGGGCACACCACGCTCGTGGTCATGGGCCACTCCACCGGCGGGCTCATCACGAGCCTCTGGGCGGACGCCCGCACCCGCGGCCCGCACCCGACGGTCGACGCCCTCGTCCTCAACAGCCCCTGGTTCGACCTCAACGAGCCGTGGTTCCAACGCGTCGTCGCCACCCGCATGGTCGACGCGCTCGCCCCACTCGCTCCGCGCGCCGTCGTCGGGCGGCTCCAGCCCCACTACGGGCGTGCCCTGCACGCGGGATCGGGCGGCGAGTGGTCGTACGACCTCGCGTGGAAACCCCACGAGGGGTTCCCGGTACGCGCCGCATGGTTCCGCGCGATCCGGAGGGGGCACGCCCAGGTGGCTCGCGGTCTCGACGTCCGCTGCCCCGTCCTCGTGCTGACGTCCGACCGGACCGGGGACGCGAAGTCCCGGCACGACGGGCTGCTCACGTCGGACAGCGTCCTGGACGTCGAGCAGATCGCGGCGCGCGCACCCGGCCTCGGTCAGGACGTCACGGTCGTGCGCGTCCCGGGCGGCGCCCACGACCTCGCGCTGTCACCGGAACCGGCACGCTCCGCCTACCTCGACGAGGTGCGCGGTTGGCTCCGGGAGCGCCTGGGCTGAGCGCTGGTCAGACGTAGCCGAAGAGCTGGGTCCACGCACCACCGGAGTACCCGATGCCCACCGCGACGGACGAGCAGCTGACGATGTTCGCCTTGTGACCGGGGCTGTTCATCCACGCGGTCATGACCTCGGCCGCCGTGCGCTGCCCCTTGGCGACGTTCTCACCGGACCACGACGTGTAACCCTGCGCCGCCGCGCGTTCACCGGGGCCGCGGCCGTCGAGGCTCGTGTGCGACATGTAGTCGTTGGCCGCCATGTCCTCGCTGTGGAGCTGTGCGGCGCGCACGAGGGCCTGGTCCGCCCGGAGGGCCTGGCACCCGGCCGCGGCACGCTCGGCGTTGAGGATCTCGAGGACGGCGGCACTCTCCGCGTTCATGCCCGCGGACGCCACCGGGGCGGGGCTCGCCGGAGCGGGTGCCTGTGCGACGTCCTCGGCGGCCGGCGGGGCCGCGGCGGGGGTGTCTGAGGCAGGAGCGTCGGGCGCCGGAGCCTCCGGCGCGGGCTCGGCCGGGTCGGACGACTCCTCCGGGGCGGGTTCGGGCTCCGGCTCCGGCGCGGGCTCGGGTGCGGGCTCCTCGACGGGCTCGGCCGAGGGTTCGGCCGTCGGCTCGGGGAGGGGCGCAGCGGCGGGGGCACTGCTGCGAGCGGTCCGGGAGGACCGGGAGGCGGCGTCGGCGGCGCGGTCCTCGCGGGACTGCCCGGCGCCGTCGGGGGCCGTGTCGCCCGTGACCGTGGCGATCCCCGCCTCGATCATCTGGGCGGGCGCCTGCCGCCACGACTCACGCGTCTCGGGACCGGCGACGAGGACTGCGACGACGGCTGCCATCGACAGCCCGAAGACGGCTGCGCCGGTCACCTGCGCGACGGCCGTCCGGACCCGGGAGGCCCTCGCTCGTCGCTGCGCACGTCGTAGCGGTGCCTCGTGACTCACGGGTCCTCCTGTGTCGTCGACTGCGGTGCGCCCCACACCCTACTGCCCGAAAGCCCAGAATGCGACAATTCTCAACTATCGCTCCGGACGGTCCTGACCAGCATCGACGTCGATGTCGTCCCCGAGACCCGCCTGCGGGTCCTCGCGGTGCGTGATCTCGTCCGGCGCGAGGCCGGGCACCCGGTCGAGGGTGAGCTCGTCCACGACGAGCAGCTCGCTGCGGACCTTGCCCGTCCGGTACCCGGCACGCCCCACCATGTGCGCCGCCACGGGGGCCGTGAGCAGCTGGAAGACGACGACGAGGACGAGCATGCCGAGCACCTGCACGCTGCGCACCCGCAGCGCCTCCCCGGCGAGGAGCAGGATGAGCCCCAGCACCTGCGGCTTGGTGCCTGCGTGCATGCGGGACAGCAGGTCGGGGAACCGGACCACACCGACACCGGCGGCGAGCGCCAGGAACGACCCGCCCACCAGGCACACGTTCGCGAGGACGTCCGCGACCCACGACCAGCTCATCGGTCCCCCTCCTCGTCGCCCACGTGCCCACCGTGGGCGCCGCTCTGCGTCTGCTCGTTGCCGAGCACCGGGTGCTCGTCCTCGCTGTCCACGAGCGCGGACTCGTCGGCGGCGATCTCCTCCGGCGTGCGCACCCGGCCTTCGCCCTCGGGCTCCACCGACGCGAAGCGGGCGATGGTCACCGAGCCCACGAACCCGACGAGGGACAGGACGACGAGGATGGGCAGCGTGTCGGTCCGCCCCGAGTACGCGGCCTCGAGGACGATCCCCCCGACGACGGTGGTGACGAAGACGTCGAGCGCGATGGTGCGGTCGAGCATGCTCGGGCCGCGCTCGGCGCGCACGAGCGACAGGACGGCGGCGACGGACAGGAACACCCCGCAGACGACGGCGACGATCACGAGGTCACCTCCTCGTTCTCGGCGGCGGTCCCCGCGTCGGGCCCCGTCCGGCCGGCCGGCCGGCGCTGGTCCCGTCCGCGCCGGGCGATCCCCGCACGGAGGAGCTCCTCGTCGGACGCGAACGCGCGCATCACCCGCTCCTCCAGGGCGAGGGTGTCCGCACGGACCGCGTCCACGCCGCCCGACACGTCGACGTCCAGGACGTGCAGGTAGAGCATCCCGGTGAGCCGGTGCGCCTCGATGACGAGGGACCCGGGGACGAGCGACGCGAGCTCCGCGACGAGGGTGAGGTAGAGGTCGGAGGAGCTCCGCAGCCGGACCCCGACGACTGCCCCGCGCGGGGTGTGCCCGAACCGGAACGCCTGCATGCTCACCTGGACCGACGCGGCCACGAGGTCGACGGCGAAGCGGAAGACGAGGTTGAGGAACCCGAGGGGCCGCAACCTGCCGTGGAAGTCGATGCTCGGGAGGGGCATGACGAGCGTGACGAGGAGGGCGAGCGCGAGCCCGCCGAGGACGTTCGCCCACGAGAGGTCGCCCCAGAGCATCACCCAGACGGCGACGAGCCACACGAGGGTGCTCCACTGCGCCGCGATGCTGCGGCGCCTGCGGTGGATGGTCATCGGGCCGCTCCTTCCGTGACGCCGTCCTGCTCGACCTCCGGGCCGGAGTCCTCCTCGTCGCTGACGTCCGTGGACTCCCCCTGACCGCGGCCGTCGGTGCCGAGCACGGCGTCGATGTAGCTGCTGGAGTCCATGAGGGTGGACGCGGCGCGGTCGGTGTAGGCGTAGAGCGGTCCGGACACGACGGTGATGAGGAGCCCGAGAGCGACGAGGGCAGCGGTGGGCGCGACCATCGTCATCGGGAGGGTCGCCGGCGGGACGTCCTCGGGCGGCGTCTGCCAGAACGCCTTGTTCCACGCCTTGACGATGGCGTAGAGCGTGAGGAGCGACGTGACGACCGATCCGACGACCACCGTGTACGCGAGCGGTGTCCCGACCGCGATACCGGCCTCGAGGAGGCCGACCTTGCCGAGGAACCCGGACATGGGCGGGATGCCCGCGAGGTTCATGGCGGGGATGAAGAACAGCACCGCGAGGCCGGGGGCGATCTTGGCGAGCCCGCCGAGCCTGTCGAGGGACGTGGACCCGCCGCGGCGCTCGACGAGCCCGACGACGAGGAACAGGGTGGTCTGCACGGTGATGTGGTGCGCCACGTAGAAGATCGACGCGCCGAGGCCGGCCTGGGTCGCGAGGGAGATCCCGAAGATCATGTACCCGATGTGGCTGACGAGGGTGAAGGACAGCAGTCGTTTGATGTCGTTCTGGGCGACCGCTCCGAGGATCCCCACCACCATGGTGGCGAGGGCGAGGCACATGAGGACCGTGTCGAGGCGGCCGTCCGTGAACAGCAGGGTCTGGGTGCGCAGGATCGCGTACACGCCGACCTTGGTGAGGAGCCCGGCGAACACCGCGGTCACCGGTGCGGGCGCCGTCGGGTACGAGTCGGGGAGCCACGCGGAGAGCGGGAAGATCGCGGCCTTGATGCCGAACGCGAGGAGGAGCAGGAGCTGGAGCACCAGCTGGACGGCGGGATCGATCTCCGGGAGGCGCTGGCCGAGCTGGGCGAGGTTGACCGTGCCGGTGGCCGCGTACACGAGGGCGATGGCCATGAGGAAGAGCACGGACGACAGGAGCGCCACGACCACGTAGATGGATCCGGCGCGGATGCGCTCACCGGTCCCGCCGAGGGTGAGGAGCACGTAGCTCGCGGCGAGGAGGATCTCGAAGCCGACGTAGAGGTTGAAGAGGTCGCCGGCGAGGAACGCGTTGGACACCCCGGCCGCGAGGACGAGGAACGTCGGGTGGTAGATGGACACCGGGGCGGCCTCGTCGCCGTCGCTGATGCCCTGGCCGAGGGAGTAGAGCAGGACGCAGAGCATGACGGTGCTCGACACGGTGAGCATGAGGGCGGAGAGCCGGTCGGCGACGAGGTCGATCCCGACGGGCGCCGCCCATCCCCCGACGTCCACGACGACGGGGCCGCCGTCGGCGAGGAACAGCAGGCCCACCCCGGCAGCGACCATGAGGGTGAGGGCGACGACGCTCGTGACGCGCTGCGCCTTGGGGTGCCGGTAGAGGGCGAGGGCCAGCCCCGCCGCGAAGAGGGGCATGACGACGGGGAGCGGCACGAGCCACGTGAACTCGCTCATGAGTCGCTCCGCTGGGTCTCGTCACGGGCCTCGGCGGCCTGCTCGTCGATGCTCTCCGTGACCTCGTCCGCGTCGAGGTCCGTGAACGACGGGGAGTTCTTCGCGGCGAGCCGCACGATCCTGCGGTCCTCGAGGTCGTCCTGGACCTCGTCGTGGCCGTGGAGCTGCCAGGAGCGGTACGCCATGGCGAGGACGAACGCGGTGAGCGCGAGCGTGATGACGATGGCGGTGAGGATGAGTGCCTGCGGCAGGGGGTCGCTCATCTCGGCGGGCTCGGCCTCCCCGATGAGGGGCGGGCCGCCTGCGCGGCCGCTCGCGATGAGGAAGAGCAGGTTGACGCCGTTGCTGATGAGGATGAACCCGATGAGCACCCGGGTGAGGCTGCGCTCGAGGAGCAGGTAGACGCCGGCGATGAAGAGCGCACCGGTCGCGACGACGAGCGTGAGGTTGGGGCTCATGTCGATGAGCGTGGAGCCGGTCATGTCCGCACCTCCGGGGTGGGCGCGGCCCGGTCCGCCCCGTCCTCGGGAGTGCCCTCGACGCCTTCGGGGGCTTCGGCGGAGGCGTTGGTCTCGTCGATGTGCCGGTCGATCTCGGCTCCCAGGGTCCGGAGGATGTCGAGGATGAGCCCGACGACCACGAGGAAGACCCCGAGGTCGAAGAACACGGAGGTCACGAGCTTGACGTGCCCGAGGACGGGCAGGTGGTTCTCGATGATGACGCTCTGCAGGACCTCTCCCCCGGTGGTCAGCGCGAAGAGACCGACCCCGGCGGAGAGGAACAGGCCGGTCCCGAGGAGCAGGCCGGGCTGCAGCGGGAGCGCCTCGCCGAGCTCGTACCGACCGCCGGCGAGGTACCGGATGATCAGGGCGATGCCGACGACGATCCCGGCCGCGAAGCCTCCGCCGGGCTGGTTGTGGCCGGCGAAGAGGAGGTAGAGGGCGAACACGATCATCGAGTGGAACAGCAGCCGGGTGACGACCTCGAAGATCACGGAGCGCCGCAGCGGTGCGAGGGTCCGCCCCCCGGGGAGCCACACCCGGTGCCGCATCGACGACGACGGCGGGGCGGCGGCGGTGGCGCGGGCGGTGAGGCCCGAGAGCTCGCCGGCGGTGCGCCCGGTGACGGCCGCCTTCGCGTCGCCTCCGGGCACGACCCAGCCGGTGGTCCGGTCACCGGCGACGTCGGGCGTGTCCTGGGCACGGAGGATCCGGCCGCCGCGGCGGCTGAGGAACACGAGGGACGCGACACCGGTCGCGGCGACGAGGAGCACGGAGATCTCGCCCATGGTGTCCCAGGCGCGGATGTCGACGAGGGTGACGTTGACGATGTTCTTCCCGCCGCCGAACTCGTACGCCTCCTCGGGGAAGTCGACGGAGACGGGCGGGTGGACGCGCATCCCCGGGACGACGATCGCGAACCCCATGGCGGCGATCCCGACGAGGACGGCGATGGCGAGCCGGACCCAGCGCGTGGAGGCGAGGGGTCGGTCGGAGAAGTACGGGGGCAGGCGGCGCAGCACGAGGACCATGACGACGAGGGTGACGGTCTCGACGAGCACCTGCGTGAGCGCGAGGTCGGGCGCTCCGTGGAGGAGGAACAGCATGGCGACGCCGTACCCGGTGAAGCCCACGAGGAGGACGGCCTTGAGGCGGCGGCGGGAGCGCGCGGCGAGCACTGACGCGACGACGATGACGAGGACGGGGACCACCTGCGCGGGCATGTCCCAGGCGCGGACGTCCTCGGGCCACGTCGTCTGCGTGAGGAGCACCCCACCGGGGCCGATGACGAGGACGAGGAGGATCGCGCCGAGGTAGAACGGGAGGGAGCCGCGCTGGGTGAAGGCGGTGACGTCGGCCGCGAGGTCGTCGAGCATCCGCATGAAGCGGCGGTAGCTGCGGTCGGCCTCGGGGACGGCGGGCATGGCGGCCTGCAGGTGCTCGACGGGGCGGCGCTTCCAGAACAGCAGCGCCCCGACGCCGAGGATCGCCAGCGTGAGGAAGAGCGCCGGACCGACACCGGCCCAGAGGGTCAGGTGCCCGGGCTCACCCGTGGGGTAGAGGTCCGCGTGGGGGGCGAGGAGCTCCTCCGCGAAGGTCGGCGCGAGCGCCGCGAGCAGACCCAGCACCCCGAGGACCAGCCCGGGGCCGACGAGGAGCAGCGGCTGGCGGCTGATCGTCGCCGGGTCCACCAGGCCGGTCTCGACGTCGGCCCCGTCGCTGGTCCGCGACACCACGGGGATGGCCGGGGGTGTCCTCTTGGTCATGAACGCGCCCCAGAAGAAGCGCAGGCCGTACGCGGTGGTGAGCATGGAGCCGACGACGACGGCGGCGACGACCACCGGACCGAACCACCCGGGGAGCCCGTCCGCCGTGCCGTGCAGCAGCGACTCGAGCGCGGCCTCCTTGGCGACGTAGCCGGCGAGCGGGGGCAGGCCGATCATGGACGCGGTGGCGAGCCCGCCGGCGACGGCCGTGAGGGGCATGGCCCGGCCGACGCCGGTGAGCCTGCGGAGGTCACGCGTGCCGGCGGCGGAGTCGACGACACCGACGGTGAGGAACAGCGCCGCCTTGAACAGGGCGTGCGCCCCGATCATCGCGAGCCCGGCCAGGGCGGCACCCTGGGTGCCGTACCCGACGAGGAGGATGATCAGCCCGAGCTGGCTCACGGTCCCGTAGGCGAGGACGAGCTTGAGGTCGTTCTGCCGCAGCGCCCGGTACCCGCCGAGGAGCAGCGTCCCGCACCCGAGGACGGACACGACGACGACCCAGGCGGCGAGGTCCGAGTACGCGGGCGCGAAGCGCGCGACGAGGTAGACGCCCGCCTTCACCATGGCCGCGGCGTGCAGGTAGGCGCTCACCGGGGTGGGTGCGGCCATGGCGGCGGGCAACCAGAAGTGGGTGGGGACGAGCGCGGACTTCGAGGCGGCACCGACGAGGACGCACACGACCCCGGCGGTGACCGCCGTCCCGGACGGCGGGTCCGCGAGGAGCCCGGAGAGGCTGAAGCCCGTCCCGGCGTGCACCCCGAGGATCACGAGCCCCACGAGCATGGTGAGGCCGCCCGCGGTGGTGACGATGATGGCCTGCATGGCGGCCCGGCGGCTCGCCTTGCGCTCGTGGTAGTGGCCGATGAGCAGGTAGGAGAAGACCGTGGTCAGCTCCCAGAGCACGAAGAGGACGATCATGTCGTCGGCCGTGACGAGACCCACCATGGCTCCGGCGAACGCGACGAGGACACCGCCGAACCGGCGGAGGCCGGACGCTGCGGCCGCGAAGTAGGAGGAGCAGTACACGAGGACGAGCGCCCCGACACCCCCGACGAGGAGCAGCATGAGCCACGACAGCGTGTCCATGCGGAACGACAGCTCGATGCCGAGGGTGGGGATCCACTCGACCACCTCGGTGGGATGGTCGCCCGCCATGACCTGCGACGTCCGGCTCAGCGCATAGGCGGCCGCGGAGGCCGGTGCGAGGGCCATGACGAGGAACGCCCGGCGTCCCAGCCAGGAGACCAGCGCGGGCGCGACGAGTGCCATGACAGCGTGGGCAACGAGCAGCAGCAGCACGTCCGCTCCGTCCTGTGGTGGGCGGGTGGTCGGTCGGCCTGGGAGGCGAGGGCGCCCCTGAGGGCAGGGCGCGGCCCAGACGATGGAGTTGTGTGAGTTCCGAGGTGAGTCTACCGACGGTCACCTGTCACGGCGCGCGGGCGCGCCAGTGACGAAGGACTCAGACGTCCTCGGGGTCCATGAGGAACTCGTCCTGGTCGGCGACCTCGCCGCCGACAGCCGCGTAGACGGCCCGGGCGAGCTGGGCCACGACGCCCGCCGCGCGGGTTCGGGACACCTTGAGGCCGAAGGACGGGACCTCGCGCTGCCAGTCGACGAGGTCCTCCGGCGTCCACCGCACGAGGTAGGAGATCGCGCCGTTCTGGGCCCAGGGCGCTCCCCGCAGGACGAGCGGTACGGACTCGACGCCACCGACCTCGACGGAGACGAGCCCGTCCCGCCCGAGGTCCACCTCGACCGCGTACCCGGTGAGCGGCGCGGGGTCGCGGAGCGCGGCGACGTCGACGGCGTCGGCCCGCTCGTGGATCGCCTTGAGCTGCGCCGGCGTGAGAGGGCTGTCGGGCAGGGCGGGCACGACGCCCGTGGTGGCGGGCGGTCCCTCCCAGGGGATGCCGGTGCTGGCGAGCCGGGCACCGGCGTTCGCCTGCTGGCACACCCTCTCCGCGGCCTCCGGGTCGAGCCACACGCCGGAGTACACGGTCACGTCGACGGACACCGCGGGGTCCGGGGTGACGTGGGTGGTGACGCCGTCGGCGACGGCGAACCGGACGGACCCGCCCAGGCGACGGGAGACGGCCACGAGCCACGAGGACAGGCGCCACTCCTCACGGATCGGCAGGCCGTCGGCGAAGACGCGCGCCAGGCCGTCGCGGTCACCGCCTCCCCGGTAGGGGGCCGGCCCGCGCTCTCGCGGGCACTGGACGTCGTAGACCATGTCCACGCCGTGGTCGAAGCCCAGGTCCCGGCCGTCCTCGGTGCGCGGCGCGTACGGCCCCGTGATCACCGTGTGGCGGGAGACCCGCAGGGTCCCGGGGCGCACCTGGCGCCCGTCGGGCGTCTGCTCCTCCGTCGGCGGGATCTCCCACGTGGTCGACGGGAAGCGGGAGAGCGCGAGCGCCTCGATCTCGGACGGGTCGACGTCGTCGGCCACGCCGAGGACGTGGCGGACGTAGAGGTCCGCGATGTCGAGCGCGGAGTCGGCGGGGAACGGCGGCAGCGACGGCGCCGGGGTGAGGTCGGCCATGGTCTAGACGTCGGTCCGGTGGAAGTTCTGCCACGAGCGGGACGCGGTGGGCCCGCGCTGCCCCTGGTAGCGCGAGCCGTAGGCCGAGGACCCGTACGGGTGCTCGCTGGCGGAGGACAGACGGAAGAAGCACATCTGGCCGATCTTCATGCCCGGCCACAGGGTGATGGGCAGCGTCGCGACGTTGCTCAGCTCGAGGGTCACGTGACCGGAGAACCCGGGGTCGACGAAGCCCGCGGTGGAGTGGGTGAGGAGCCCCAGCCGGCCGAGGGACGACTTCCCCTCGAGGCGGGCCGCGATGTCGTCGGGCAGCCGCACGGACTCGTACGTGGACCCCAGGACGAACTCCCCGGGGTGGAGCACGAAAGGCTCGCCCTGCTCGACCTCGACGAGGCGCGTGAGCTCGGGCTGCTCGGCGGCGGGGTCGATGAACGGGTACTTGTGGTTGTCGAAGAGCCGGAAGTACCGGTCGAGGCGCACGTCGATGCTCGAGGGCTGGAGCATCTCCGGGGCGTAGGGCTCGAGCGCGACGCGACCAGCGGTCAGCTCGGCACGGATGTCACGGTCGGAGAGCAGCACTGTGACACCGTAGCGGGTGAAAACCCCGGCGTCAGCACCCTAGGCCGGGAAGGCGACCGGAAGGTGGCCGTGAGGTGGCGGGCGGACGACGCGACGGTCAGCCGCGGAGGTCGCGTCCGTAGCCGTCGCGCGAGTAGATGCCCCGCGTGGAGGACAGGAACATCACGCCCTCGACCAGACCCACGGTGGCCGTGATCGGCACGAGGAGACCGCCGGACGCGACGGTGACCACGAGCATCGCGAGGCCGCTGCGGGTACGGCCCGTGTAGAGACGGTGGGCGCCCGTGGCGCCGAGGAAGATCCCGAGGACGCCCGCGACGACCCTGGAGCGCGGGGCGGTGACGACCTCCGTGCCGGGCACGTGGCCGGCGGGCCGGACCGGGCCGACGCGGTCGAGGGCGGGACGGGCCGCGGCGGCGGCGCGAGCGGCCCACCGCGGGGACTGGGTCCCGTACCCGGGGTGGACCGCGGCCCGGAAGGCGCGCTGGGCGCGGCCGGGCTCCTCCACGGGGGCCATGCGGGCGAGGAGGTCGGGGACGTAGGTGCCGGGAGGCTCCGGGTCGACCGTGGTGGGCGGCCGCGGCGACGTGGCGCCGGACACGTATCGGGCGGGCGGCGGGTACGCGCCCTCGCGGGAGAACGGTGCCGCGGGGCGCGCTCGGGGGTCTCCTCGTCGGGGGGCCACTTCGCACGCTCCTGTCCTATGGGTATGATCGTTCACGCACGCCGCTCGGGAGACCGAGCCGACGTCGCTGTGCGGATGTAGTTCAATGGTAGAACTTCAGCTTCCCAAGCTGATAGCGCGGGTTCGATTCCCGTCATCCGCTCCATCGCCGAAGGGCCGGTCCTCCACCGAGGACCGGCCCTTCGTGCGTCGGCGGACGCGTCGGCCCGAGGCTCGAGGCCACGGATCCGGGGCTCGGTCAAGGGGTGCAGGGACGCCGATTCGTCACCCGGGCCGCCCACAGCGTTTTCCACACCCTGTGCGGGACGATCGTCCACATACCCACAGGGCTGTGCACAGAATCTGTGGATAACTCGGCCGATCGGCTCGAGTTCGTCAGGGGGTCGTCAGGGGTTCGTCACGCGTTCACGTCGTGCAGGTGGTGGATGACGTCGTGCACGAAGTACTGCCCGAGCGTCGCCACCGTGAAGACCGACCCGTTCGAGCGGCGTCCGGGCCGCTCGACGTCGCCCTCGCGGACGGCGCCGAAGGCATCGGCGGCCCGTCGCCCCGCGGCCTCCAGCTCCTGCCCGACGAGCACCGGGTCGGACGACTCGTAGCCCGCCGCGAGCGCCGCCGCGTCCTGGTCCCAGTCGGCGAAGGGCGGGTCGTCCTCGGTCAGCATGAGGGTGAGGCGCCCTGTCATGACGTCGAAGACGTCGCGGACGTGCGCGGCGTACTCGACCGGTGACCACGTGTGCGGGTCGGGGCGGTCGCGGGCGTCCGGTCGGGCGAGGACCGCGGCCCAGCGGGGCAGGGTGGAGGCGACGAGCGCACCGACCTGTTCGGGGGCGACGCCCCCTGCGTCCAGCCCGCACTCGGGGCATGGGCGGTCGAGGACCCAGGTCCAGTCCTTGGTGTCGGCGGGGATCCCTGTGGTGTCCATGGGCCGATGCTAGCGACCGTCGCGACGAGGTGAGGTCACCCTTGGATGAATGTTCTGACACGACATGCCACACTGTCACAATGCCGAAGATCATCGGCGGGTCCCTCCAGGAGCACCGCGAGCAGACCCGTCAGCGACTGTTCACCGCGTTGTCCACGCTCATGAGCGAGCGCGGCTTCGACGCGATCTCGTTCGCCGAGATCGCCGCCGCCGCAGGCGTGGGGCGGACCGCCGTGTACAACCACTTCGCGGACAAGGAGGCGCTGCTCATCGGGTTCATCACCTTCGAGACGCAGCGCTACGTCGAGACCCTCCAGCGGTCGCTCGAGGGCGTGGTCGACCCCGTCCACCGGCTGCGGACGTACGTCCAGGCGCAGGCGCGGCTCACGCGCGTGTTCCACCTCGCCCCGGGACCCGACCTCCGGACCGTCCTGTCGCGCGGGACCCAGCAACGGCTGCGCGAGCACGCCGTGCTCGTCGAGGACATCCTGCGGGACATCCTCACGGACGGCATCGGACAGGGCGTGTTCCCGGCGCAGGACATCTCCACGACGGTCACGCTCGTCAACGCGTGCCTCTCCGGGCGGGCCGTCCCCGAGCACCAGCCCGAGCGGGACCGCGCCATCGCGGCCACCGAGGCGTTCGTGCTGCGCGCCGTCGGTGTGGCGGCGGCCGCCGCCTGACCTCACGACCACCCATTAGGCGTTCGCGTCGCCGGACGCAAGAGCCTATGGCGAAATGCGACCTCTCCAGGAGTTTTTTCACCCGCTCCTTTGAGGCAAACTGAGCGCATGGACCACGACGACGAGCACGGCACCGTGGGGTACGCCGCGCCGTCCGCGGTCCTCGTGCACGACGACGTGCTCGGGGACACCGTGCGCAAGCCCGCCACCCGGGCCACCCCCGCGGTCCACGCGTTCCTCCTCCACCTCTCCAGCGTCGGCTTCCGGGGCGCGCCACGGTCCTTCGGCATCGACGACCGCGGCCGGCACGTCGTCGAGTACGTCCCCGGGAGCATGTCCACCGAGCTGGGGCCCATGACGCCCGACGAGCTGCGGCGCCTCGGCGAGCTCGTCCGGGACCTCCACGACGCGGCCTCGAGCTTCGAGCCGCCCGAGGACGCCGTCTGGGGGGTGGGCATCCCCGCCCCCGGCGACGACCTCGTCTGCCACCACGACCTCGCCCCCTGGAACCTGGTGCGCGACGGCGACCGCTGGGTCTTCATCGACTGGGACGGCGCCGGCCCCGGGACGCGGCTGTGGGACCTCGCGTACGTGGCGCAGGCGTTCCTGCCGCTCCACGCCCACGGCGACCCGGGCGTCGACGGGACCCGCCTGCGGGCCCTCGTCGACGGGTACGGGCTGAGCACCTCGCAACGACCCGACCTCGTGCAGCAGACGGCGGACCAGACGCGCGCCATGCACGACCTGCTCGTCGACGGCGCGCGGACCGGCACCGAGCCCTGGGCCACCCTCCACACCGAGGGGCACGCCGACCACTGGGGCCCCGCCGCCGACTACGTGAGCCGACACCGCGCCGACCTGCGCGCCGCCCTCCGGTGACACCCACGACCACGCGGGCACCGACGCCCGCGTCCCGCCCCACCCCTCCCTCCGCACCACACGACGAGGTACGTCCATGAACCCCATCCACGACTGGCCCGAGCACGAGCAGGTCGCCTTCGGCGACATCGAGCTGGGACAAGGTGTCGACGTCCTCATGAGGACCCTCGAAGGCCTCGACTCCCTCCCCTTCTGAGCACCTCCCGGAACCCCGCGAGAAAAAGCTCGCGCGAGGTGCATCCGGATCAGGACCGCCGGGAGTAGTAGCAGGTGTCAGCACGTCAGCCACCCCGCCAGCCGGGGTCCGGACACCTGGAGATCTCATGACACACCGCACCCGCGCAGCCAAGATCCTCGCCGCCTCCTCCGCCTCCGCCCTCGTCGGCCTGGGCGCCTTCGTCGCGCCCGCCCAGGCGGCCGACGACGCGGAGCTGTCCGTCCTGCACGGCGTCCCCGGCCTCACCGTGGACGTCTGGGTCAACGGCGAGCGCACCCTCGACGACTTCGAGCCCGGCGACCTCGCCGGACCGCTGACCCTGCCGGCCGGCACGTACAGCGTGGCGATCACCGCGGCCGACGCCGAGGACGCCTCCGCTCCCGCGATCGGTCCCGTGGACCTCCCCCTCGAGGCGGGCATGAGCTACACCGCCGCAGCACACCTCGACGCCGCGGGCGAACCCACCGCGACCCTCTTCACCAACGACACGTCGACCACCGCCGCGGGCGAGGGCCGCCTCACGGTGCGCCACGTCGCCGCAGCACCCGCCGTCGACGTGCTCGCCGGCGACCAAGCCGTCGTCACGAACCTGAGCAACCCCGACGAGCAGGTCCTCGACCTGCCCGCCGGCACGGTCTCCGCCGCGGTCGCCGCGACGGGCACCACCGAGCCGGTCCTCGGCCCGGTCGACGTCACGGTCGCCGAGGGCGTCAGCACGATCGCCTACGCGTGGGGCAGCCTCGAGGACGGGACGCTCGCGCTCGCCACGCAGACCATCGACGGCCTGCACTCCGCCCCCGCCGGGGTCCCCGCCGGTGAGGTCGGCCTCGCCGACACGGGCTCCTCGACGAGCACCGGTCTGTGGGCCGGTGTGAGCGCCGCGCTCCTCGCGGTCGCCGCCGCGACCATCGTCGCGGTGCGTCGCCGTGGCGTGACCGTCGGCTCGCGCGAGAGCTGAGCGCAGCGACCATGCACGACGCTCACCTCGGTGGGCCGCTGGACACGGCGGGCCCGGTACGCGCACCCCACCCGGGGTCGACCGCCGGGCCCGTCGGCCACGTCCGGGGCGGTCGCACCGGACACGACACCCCGTTCCTGCGCAGACGGCTGACCGCCCCGGTGGTCGCGGTGGCCCTGCTCCTCGTGGGGTGCTCGGGCGGGGACCCTGTCCCGACGGACGCGGCCACCGCCACGGCCGACACCCCGACGCCCTCACCGTCGAGCACCGACGCGGCGCCGTCGGAGCCTGCCGCGGCCGGCCTCCCGGCGTCGGCCCTCGAGGGCATCGAGGTCCGGTCGGCCGACGAACAGCCCGCCCCGGCCCCGCCCGCCCCCGCTGTGCTGACCGTCGCGAGCGTGGACATCTCGATGGACGTGGTGCCGGTGGGCGTCGCGGACGACGGGACCATGGCCATCCCGGAGACCGCGCTCGACGCCGGCTGGTACCAGCACGGGCCCGCACCCGCGAGCCCGGCCGGGACCACGGTCCTCGCCGCGCACGTCGACACCCGCACGGAGGGCCTGGGGCCCTTCGCGCGGCTGGTGGACGTCGCGGTGGGAGCCGACGTGACCGTCGTGGACGGCGCCGGCACCGTCCACCGCTACACGGTGAGCACCGTGGAGCGGGTGTCCAAGGAGGAGGTCCCCCTGGCCGACGTGTTCGACCGCGCCGGCGCCCAGCGCCTGGTCCTCGTCACATGTGGTGGAAACTTCGACCGAAGCACCGGACACTATGTGGACAACGTCATCGTCACGGCGGTCCCGGCCGGGTGACGTCCCACGAGACCACACCCCCCGGAGGGCTGACCGTGAATGTCCCCGACGGGGCGGAGCAGGACGACGTCCACGCCCTCGGTGTGGCGTTCGCCGCCGGCGACGAGGACGCCCTGGCGACCGCGTACCGTCGGTGGTCGGCCCTGGTCCACACGGTCGCCATGCGCTCGCTCGGCAGCCGGTCGGACGCCGAGGACGTCACGCAGCAGGTGTTCGTCGCGGCGTGGCGGGGCCGCTCCGGGTTCGACCCGGACCGGGCGAAGCTCCCGACGTGGATCATGGGGATCTGCCGGAACACGGTGGCCGACACCCATGCGGCCAGGGCACGTGCCCGACGCTCCGAGGAGGCCGCCCAGGTGCTCGCACCGGCCACGGTGGGGGTCGCGGAGTCCGCAGCCTCCGGGGTCGCGGACCGGGTGATCATCGCGGACGAGCTCGCCCGGCTCGGGGACCCGGGAAGGACGATCCTCGAGCTGGCGTTCTTCCGAGACCTCACGCACGTGCAGATCGCGGACGAGCTGTCCCTGCCGCTCGGCACGGTGAAGAGTCACGTCAGACGGAGCCTGAACAGGTTGCGCACACGGATGGAGGTGGATGGTGCAGCACGTCGACCCTGAGGTCCTCGCGCTCCTCGCTCTCGGCGAGGACGTCGCGAGCGACTCCGAACGCACCCACCTCGAGGTGTGCACGCTGTGCTCCGACGAGGTCGTCGAGCTCGCCGAGGTCGCCGGGGCCGCCCGCACGGTGACGGCCGACGACACCCTCGTCCCGCCGGCGCCCGAGGTGTGGGACCGGGTCCGGGCAGAGCTCGGCCTGGCCGCCGCCGCGCAGGACGACGCGCCGCAGGACGACCGCGAGCCCGCACCCGTCGTGAACCTCGCGTCCAGGCGTCGCGGCCCGGGAGCCGGGTGGCTCGCGGCCGCCGCATCGGTGGCGCTCGTCGTGGGTGTCGCGGGCGGCGTCCTCTGGGAGCGTCGTGAGGACGTGCCCGGCGCTCCCACGGAGACGACGCTCGCGAGCGCCACGCTCGAGGCCCTGCCCGACTGGGCGGACTCGACGGGCGAGGCGCGCGTCGAGGAGACCGCCGACGGGGTCCGCCAGGTCGTGGTGAGCGTGGACGCGCCGCCGAGCGACGGCGGCTACCGCGAGGTGTGGCTCCTCGCGGAGGACCTCAGCGGCCTGGTGAGCATCGGGGTGCTCGAGGGCACCGAGGGGCGCTTCGACATCCCTGCCGACCTCGACCTCTCGCGGTTCTCCGTGGTCGACGTCTCCGAGGAGCACTTCGACGGCGACCCCGCACACTCCGGCGACTCCGTGGTCCGCGGGTCCCTCACGGACCAGGAGGCCTGACCGCTCGGCGCAGGGTGCATCATGGGTGCGTGACCGGGACGACGTGGACCGACCTCGCCCGCTGGGCCGCCGCCCGGCTCGGGCTCCCCGACGACGAGCCGGTGTCGCTCGGGGGCGCGACGGGCCAGGTGTTCGCACACGGCCGGCACGTGCTGCGCACCGGGTGGTCGGCGGTCCTCGACACCGAGCTCCTCGCCGCGGGGGCCGCGTCGTCCGTGGTGCCCGTCCCGACCGTCCTCGACCGCGTGGACGACCCGGGCACGGGACGGTCCGTGGTGCTCCAGCCGCTGCTCCCCGGGTCCACGGCGTACGTGGACGAGAGCGTCGGGGAACGCCGGGCCCGACGGCGCGGCGAGGCGTGCGGGCACGTCCACCGGGCCCTCGCCGACCTGGCCGCCCCTGCCGGTCTCCCGGTCGCCGCGGGCCTCGGGCCGGGGACGGCGCCGTCCGGCATGGCGCAGTCCGAGGCGGCGCTGCCCGCGCCTCCCGGCCTGCTGCACCTCGACCTGCACCCCCTGAACCTGCTCCTGGGGGACGACGACGAGGTGGTCGCCGTCCTCGACTGGACCAACACGGCGGCGGGCCCCGCCGACCTCGACCGGGCCCGCACCGCCACGGTCCTGCACCTCGACCCCGAGGCGCGCCTCATCGCGGACGCCCCCGTCTGGCGTGCCTTCGTCGACGGCTGGACCCGGGTGGCCGGGCTCGACGACGTCCCGCCCGTCGCACTCGCGTGGGCGTGCCGGTACATGGCCGACGACCTCGCCGCCCGGTACCCGGCCCAGGCGATCGCGCACCTCGTCACCGCGCACGACCGCGCGGCGGACGGCGTGGTCGCCCTCCGCCGCTGACCCGCACCGCGGGCCGCCCCGGGTGGCAGGCGGGTCAGCCGTGGAGGGGCAGGGTGAGCGTCGTGTCCCCGGTGGCGACCACCCGCACGGGCACGCCCCAGTCCTGCTGCGCCAGGTGGCAGGCGGGGAACTCGTTCGCGGGGTCGTCGTCGCACGACGCCGCCTGGGCGGTCACGTGCAGGACCCCCTCGGTGACGTCGGGGTTGATGCGCAGGGCGCGCGTGAGCTCGACGGCGTCCCCCGCCCCGTCGAGAAGGAGCTCCGGGGGCGTCGAGGAGACCTGGAGGCGCGTCGACGGGCCGTAGCGGTCGTCGTACTTCTGGCCCGCCGCGGGCGTGAAGACGACGTCGAGCGCGAGCTCACCGGGGGCGACGTCCGTGACGGGGCGCTGCGTGCGGTGCGCACCGGTGTCGAGGACCTGCCCGGCGAGGCGGGCCGGCAGGGCGACGCGAGTGAGCCGGTGCGCCGCCGACTCGACGACGGTCAGGGTGATCGCGTCGCCGTCGACGTGGACGAGGACGCCGCTCGGCTCGGCGAGGCCGGTGGCCAGGGTGGTCACCTCATCGGTGGCCGGGTCCAGGCGGCGGATCGCGCCGTTGTACGTGTCCGCGACGACCACCGAGCCGTCGGGGAGGATCGTCACACCGAGCGGGTGCTGCAGGAGCGCCTGCCCGGCCGCCCCGTCGCGGTGACCGAAGTCGAAGAGGCCCTGACCGATCGCCGTCGTGACGGTCCCCCGGGACGTCCCGGCGTCGATCTCCACTCGACGCAGGGCGGACGTCTCCGAGTCCGCGAGCCACACGGCCCGGTCCGGGCCGACCGCCAGACCGGACGTCTGCGCGAACCACGCCTCGGGCAGCGGGCCGTCGAGCAGGCCCTCGTTCATGGTCCCGGCGACGTGCTCGACCGAGCCCTGCTCGCCGTCGAACGCCCACAGCGTGTGGTTGCCGGCCATCGCGACGAGGAACGCCCCGAGCGGCTCCACCCACGCCACGTCCCACGGTGACGACAGCTTCTGGAGACACGCCGCGGTGCTGCCCGTCCCGTCGGCGGGGAGGACGTTGTCGCTCGCCCCGACCATGTACTGGGAACCGTTGCCCGCGACGGTGACCACCGTGCCGCTGGCCAGGTCCACGCCGCGCAGCGCGTGGTTGACGGTGTCCGCGACGAGCACGTCGTACCCGAGGCGCTCGCGGAGCTCGTCGGGGACGAGGCACAGGCCGTTGGGCTCGCTGAAGCGTGCCTCGTCGGGCCCGCCGTCGGCGAGGCCGCGCTCACCGGAGCCGATACGCCGCGCGAGCGTCTCGCCGTCGGGTGCGAGCTCGGCGAGGGAGTGGTGGCCCGCGTCGGCGACGAGGAGGTTCCCGCCAGGCAGGGTGATCGCCTTGGCGGGGAAGCGCAGCGTGCCCGACGTGGGCTCGGGCGGGACGTACGGTCCGTCGCCGCGGTGGAGGGTGCCCTTCGCGTCGTGCTCGGCGATCAGGTCGCGGACGAGGATCCCGAGGTTGTGGGCGTGCCCTTCCCCCGCCATCTGCGCCACGACGTACCCCTCGGGGTCGATGACCACGAGCGTCGGCCACGCGCGGGCCGTGTACGCGGACCACGTGACGAGCTCGGGGTCGTCGAGGACGGGGTGGTGGACCTCGTAGCGCTCGACGGCGGCGGCGAGCGCCACCGGGTCGGCCTCGTGGACGAACTTGGGCGAGTGGACCCCGATGATCACGAGCTCGTCGCGGTGCGCGGCCTCGAGGTCGCGGAGCTCGTCGAGGACGTGCAGGCAGTTGATGCAGCAGAAGGTCCAGAAGTCGAGGACGACGATCTTGCCGCGGAGGTCGGCGAGCGTCACGTCCTTCCCTCCGGTGTTGAGCCAGCCGCGCCCGACGAGCTCGGACGCGCGGACACGGGGCAGGCGGAGGTTGTTCGAGGTCACGGGGTCAAGTCAACACCACGACCGGACGTCTTCCATGCGCGGCGTGGGCGGGCCCGCCCGCGGGGATGCGAGGACCCCAGGAGCCACCGGGCTCCTGGGGTCCTCGGGCTACAGGCCCGCGAGCAGCGACAGCCACGCGGTGTCGCACACGCGCGGCTCGACCGAGTCGACCCAGGGGTGCACCTCCTGCACGTACCGCTGGTATCCGGCCACGGTGTACTCGGGGCCGGCGGGGAACTCCTGCGGCCAGGCGTCCCAGTCGATCATCTGCGCGATCGGCGACGCGCCGGGGTAGCGCACCTGCAGGCTACTGAGGCCGCTGGCGCGGGCCTGGGCGGTCAGCTCGTCGACCTGGCTGTGGTGGTGTGCACGCAGTCGCTTGGCGAGGTCGCGTCCGGGCGACCCCCACAGCCTGTTGTGCAGGACGGACCCGGGGTCGGTGCCCTCGTCGAGCGGCGTGAGGAGCCGGGCGCCGAACGGTGCGCCGAGGGCGCGATCGAGGCTCAGGCAGCGGGTGCACGCTCGCGCGAGCGACTGGATGGTGGTCTGGGCGTGCACCCGCGCGCGGTGGCACACGTGGCACAGCTCAGAGATCCCGATGTGCTCGGGGACCGGGGGGAAACGCGGCACGATCTCGGACATGTGAGTCTCCTGTCCGCCGGTGCACGCCCTGTCAGTGCGGGGGCGCCGGCGTTCGTCGCTCTTCTCGCGCTGGTTGCGCGAGCGGGTCTTCCCTCAGGGGCACCGTGCGCGGAGCGCGGTTGCCGGCCAGCAAGCTGAGGGGCTTGTCGCTGGGCCTCGTGACCTGCGCCGAGTCTGCCACGGCCCGTCGCAGGTGGGCAACGGGACACGTCGACATCACGACGGGACGTCCTCTGTTCGCGGAACGGGAGGGAACGTCACCCCCCGCTCGTGCTGGGCGGCACCGCGGTGGACGGGACGGCGACGGGAGCGCCGGCGCCCTCGAGATCGGCGCCGGAGCGACGGGGGCGAGGCGGCGTGACCCTGCCGAGGAGGACACCGCCGAGGACGAGGACGATCCCGACGACCTGCTGGACGCTGAGGACCTCCCGTGCCACGAGGGTCCCGAGCAGGACCCCGACGACGGGGTTGAGTAGCCCCACGAGCCCGACGGTCCCGGCGGGCAGGTGCTTGAGACCCGTGAACCAGGCGGCGTAGGCGACGGCGGTGCCGACGACGGCGAGGTACGCGTGCGCGCCCCACGCCGGGGCGGTGAAGGTGGGGAACGGCCCTTCGACGAGGAGGGCGACGGGGACGAGGACGACGCCCGCGGCGACGAGCTGCCAGGACGTGAGGGCGAGGACGGGCACGCCGCTCCCCCACCGTTTGGTGAGGATGAACCCGACGGACGAGGACACCATGGCGACGACGGACGCCGCGACCCCGACGAGGTCGACCTGCTCGCGCCCGGTGAGGAGCATGAGCGCCACCCCGACGAGCCCGGTCACGACCCCGGCGAGGGGCAGGAGGGTGGGGCGCTCACCGAGGAGCGGCCATGCGAGGAGCATCATCACGGCGGCCGAGAGCGCCATGAGGGTGGAGGCGAGGCTGCTGGGCAGCAGCTGGGCGGCGAGGTAGACGAGGACGAAGAACGCGCCGAGGTTCAGGGTGCCGAGGACGAGGGACCGCCACCACCAGCGGCCGGTGGGCAGGAGCCGGGTGACGGCGAGGAGGAGGAGCCCGGCGGGCAATGCGCGCAGCACGCTCCCCCACAGCGGGTGGTCGGCGGGCAGGAACTCGCGCGTCACGTAGTAGGTGCTGCCCCAGGTCACCGGTGCGACCGCTGTGAGGAGGACCCATCGCCATCTTGCTTCCATGGAAGGAACCATAGGCGACAGATGCCTTCCGTGGAAACTATGCTGGTGGGATGACCTACGAGCCGCAGGAGACGCCCCCGTCCCCGGACCGCGTGGGACGCATCATGGCCGAGTGGTCCCGGGAACGCCCCGACCTCGACGTCACCCCGCAAGGGGTCGTCGGGCGGCTGCACCGCCTCGCCGCCGCCCTCACCGACGAGCTCGTCCCCGTCTACCGCGAGCACGGCCTCGGCGAGGGCGAGTTCGACGTCCTCGCAGCACTGCGCCGGGCGGGCGCCCCCTACGAGCGCGCCCCGAGCGAGCTCGCGGAGCACACCATGGTCACGACCGGCGCCATGACCAAGCGCGTCGACCGACTCGTCGCCGCCGGCCTCGTGACCCGACGGGCGTCGGCCACCGACGGGCGCGGGCGCGTCGTCGCCCTCACGGACGACGGCCTGGCGCGCATCGACGCCGCCTTCACGGCGCACATCGCCAACGAGCACCGCCTCGTCGGGCTGCTCGACACCGAGGACGCCGCACACCTCGCCCGGATCCTCGGGGCCTGGGACGCGGCGCTGACGCGCTCGACCGGGTCGCCGAGCCCGGGGATCAGCCGCCGGCGGTGATCCGCCCGCTGACCCGGACGTCGACGGGGACGCCCTCGACGGACGACGGCACCCCGTCACGGTCGGCCTCGGTCCGCAGGTTCACCCGCACGCCGTAGCCGTCGCCGGTGTGGGAGATGCCCACGGCCTGCACCCCGTCACGCCCGGCGAGCTCCGTGCGCAACGACGCCTTGGCGTGCCGCGCCGCGTCCAGGTCAGCCATCGGTGCACCTCGCTCGGGACCCGGCGCGTCCCTCGCGCCGGGGACCGGCTCAGTCCACCAGCTGTGCCCCAAGGGCGTCGAGGACCGTGCCGATCGGGTTGATGTACGTCAGCCCGGTCCCATTGTCGCCCCCCGACTCGCTCCCGGCAAAGAGCAGCCCCACGGCCACGCCGTCGGCCCGGTAGACGAGCGAGCCGCTGTCCCCGCCGCGGGAGAACGGACCGGGACCCGCGCCCTCCACCTCGATCTGGTCGTCGAACCGCAGCGCCCCCAGACCCTCCCCGTAGTCGACCACCACGTCGTCGAGCTCGATCGCCGTGACCCGGCCCGTCGTGAGACCCGTGGTCCGGCCGATCTTGGCGACCTGCTCGCCGCCGAGCACGTCAACGGCGCGCGTCACCCGCCCGACGGGATGGTCGAGGTCCACGACCTCGTCGTCGAGGACGGCGAGCGCGGCGTCGACGCGCGCCACCTCCCCCCGCTCCAGCGCCACGAACCGGCCCAGGGTCCCGACCCGGTCGTGCGGGTCGAGGCCGCCGTCCGCGGGACCCGGCTGGAGGATCGTGTCACCGGTGCGGCCGGTGGGACCGCCCACGAGGACGTGGTAGTTGGACAGCGCCTGCACCTGGCCGTCCACCCGGACGAACGCCCCGAGCGTCCCGGCCGTGACGTCGACGTGCGCGATCGACACGCCGGGCCGCAGCGGGCGCGCCCGACCGGTCTCGCCGACCGCCTGCGCGGTGGCGACCACCTGGCCGGTACGGGCGCCCTGCGGGCCCACCCGGATGCGCCCGGTGCGTCGCACGTCGACGCCCGGACCCACCTGGTGCACCACGCGTCGGGCGACCATGCGTGCCGTGGGGAAGCCCAGCTGGTACCTCAGCGCGATGCCGTACCCGCCGTCGGGCAGCGGTGCGAGGCCTACGGCGATGCCGCTGCCCCGCGTGCTGCCGTCGGGGGCGCCGCTCGCCCGGACGCTCCGAGCGAGGAGCTCCTCGACGTAGCTCGTCACCTCGGTCTTGGTCTGCCGTGCCTGCTCGTGATCCATGCGCGCCCCCCGCGTCCGCCGTCCGTCCGGCTCTCGTCCTCGTGCCACCGAGTATGGGACGAACCACCCACACCGGCAGCGCGGGAGTCCCTCCAGCGAGCTCCGTGGGGCCCGACCTAGGATCGAGGGGTGACCACTCCCCGCACCCCGAGCGGCCACCCGGGACCGCGGCCTCTGGGATACCTCGCGGTCGCCGTCGGCTGGGCGGTCCTCACGGTCGTCGCGGTCGCGTGCGCGGCGCTCCTGCCCGTCCTCGCATTCGCGACCGAGGGGATCGCGGAGGCCGACGGGATCACCGCGGCCCGGGGGGACGTCGCCGAGACTCTCGGGCTGGTCGGCCTGGCGGTCGTCGTGCTCCCCCTGGTGGAGGGTCTCCTCGTGCTCGTCACCACGCAGGCGGCAGCGCACCTGGGGCTGGCGGTGCTGCACCTCGGACGGTCGCTGCGCCGCGAGGACGCCGACGAGCCGCTGTCCTTCACGGCGCAGGGCCTGTGGACGATGTACCACCCCTCGTCGTGGGTGATGCTCGTCCCCGTCCGGCGCACGGCGGGCTCGGACTCCCTCGCCCGGTGGGTGTATGCCTCGCTCGCGCCGGGCCGTCGGACCTGCCGCGGTGCGGCGGCCGTCGGCGGCGCGGTCGCGTGGACGTCGATCGTCCTCGGCTGGCCCGCGCACCCGGTGCTCGTGGTGCCGGCGGTCGCCCTCGGTGCGTGGGGCGTCGTGACGCTCGTGCGCGAGGCGCGGGCCACCGACCTCGACGCGTCCCTCTACGCCTGACCGGCTCCCTGCGTCCGGCCGACGTCGGTCGGGCGGAGAGGGCCGGCCGGGCGTGCGGCGGTCAGGCCGGGGGGAGGCGGTCGTCGCGACGCTCGACGACCTCGCGGTGCGTCGTGTGGCTGCGCTGCGCGTTCATGGCGACCGCGATGATCAGGGCGAGGACGCCCGCACCGAGGCAGATGTAGCCGATCATCTCGAGGTTCACCACGTCGATGCTGTCCCGTACGGCGAACGCGAGGATCGCGCCGACGACGATCAGGAAGATGCCGATTCCGAAACCCATGGTGTGCTCCTCAGTGTTGGCTGGACGGTCCGCCCCCGGGCACCACCTTGGCGCACAACCACGGGCACCGCGCGGGGAAGGCCCGCGCGGGCCGCTGCGGGCGGGACCGTCGGCGCCTACCGGAGGGGCTCCCCGACGGCTGGCGGCAGGGGCTGCTCCTCACCGAGGACGTGCTCGGCGAGGAACGCCAGGACCGCCTGGTACCAGACGACCGCGTTCTGTGGCGCGAGGACCCAGTGGTTCTCGTCGGGGAAGTACAGGAACCGGTGCGCGGTCCGCCCGTCGTCCCCGGCGGCCAGGCCGGACGACGACAGGAGCTCGTACCAGAGACGCAGCCCCTCCCCGACGGGCACCCGGTAGTCCTTGTCGCCGTGGACCACGAGCATCGGGGTGACGATGCTCGCCACGGACCGGTGCGGGGAGTTCCGCTCTGCCTGCTCCGCGGTCATGGTGCGCCCCCAGAACGTCGCGTCGTCCGTGGTGGGCCCGAACTGGTCGAGCGCCCACAGGCTCGCGTGCGTGACGATCGCCCGGAACCGGTCCGTGTGCCCGGCCACCCAGTTGGCCATGTACCCGCCGAACGACCCGCCCATGGCGGCCGTCCTACCGGCGTCGACGTCGTCCCGGGCGACCGCCGCGTCCGTCACCGTCATGAGGTCCGTGTAGGGGGCGTCGCCCCAGTCACCCCACCCGCGCTCGACGAACGCCTGCCCGTACCCGGTGGACAGCGCGGGGTCGGGCAGCAGCACGGCGTACCCCTGGGCGACGAGCAGCCACGGGTTCCACCGCCAGCTCCACGCGCTCCACGAGCCCAACGGACCGCCGTGGATCCACAGGAGCAGCGGTGCCTGCGAGTCCGGGCCTGCGCCGTGCGGCAGCGCGAGGAACGCGCGCACGGGCGCGCCGTCGGCGGCCGTCGCGTCCACCTCGGTGAGGACGCCCGGCAGGGTGGGCGTCGACGACGGCGACGGGAGGACCGTCGCGGCGACCGGCTCGCCGGACGCCAGAGCATGCGCGAGGTCGACCCGCACGGGCGTGGGCGCCTCGAGGTAGCTCGACCGCAGGGCGTACGCCCACAGCCCGTCCGGCGCCACGCACACGTCGGAGAACGCGGCGTCGTCGGCCGTGACCCTGCGCACCTCGTCGGTGGTCAGATCCACGTGGAACACCGGGGTGCGCCCTCCGTCGTCCGCCGTCACCAGCACGCCGGACCCGTCCGGGAGCCACACGGCCTGCTGCGGCCAGCGGTCCCACCCGTCGGCGATCACCCGCGCGTCACCACCGGCCAGGTCCACCACCGCGAGCCGCACGACGGGCGCCCGGTCCGGTGCGGCGCGCGTCTCGCGGACGAACGCCACCCGCGTCCCGTCGGGCGAGATCTCCGGGCCCCACAGGTCGGCGTCCGGGTCGTCCACGAGGACACGCCGGTCCCCGGTGGCCGTGTCGACGGCCATGAGCACGGAGCGGCGGGCACCCCGCGCCTCCGGGACCGCCCAGGGCACGACGACGGTGGTGCCGTCGGGAGAGACCACCGCGGTGTGCTCCCGGAGGGCGACACCCGCGTCCGGGGTGACGTCCCGCAGCGTCGCGCGCGGCTCCTCGAGCCCCGGGACGGGGCGGTCACCGGCGGGGGACGACGCGCGCGCGACGAGACCCTCGTCGCTGAGGTCGGCGACGAGGACGTGCGGGGACTGCGGGCCGAGGTCGTGGTCCCAGTACCGCACCGGGTACCCCGAGTGCAGGATCGCCGAGACCTTCTTCTCCGTGCGACCCGCCCGGAGCTCCTCGTCGTGCTCGAGGTCCCGGGCGCCCGGCAGCACGTCGCCTGCCACCACGAGGACCGGTGCGCGCGTCGCGGCGCGCGGCGAACCGACGCCCCCGGCGCGCGAGGCGAGGACGCGCGCCTCACCCCCGCCCGCGGGGAGCAGCCACAGGGCCGGCGGGGCGTCGTCGTCGTCCGTCCCGGGGTCGGGGCGGCCCGACGTGAAGAGCACGTCGCCCTCCGCCGTGAAGGTCGCACCCTTCTCACCCGCGGCGCTGCGCGTCAGGCGACGTGCCGCCCCGTGACCCGACGGGTCGAGCTCCCACAGCGCGGAGACGTACCCGGTACCCTTGCGGTCCAGGGTGCTCACCGACGTCACCAGGCGCGTCCCGTCCGGGGAGAGCGCCAGACCACCGAGCCGGGGCAGCGCGACGTACGCGTCGAGGTCGTGGAAGGGGCCCGCGGCGTCGGCGGGCGTGGGGCCGGGGGTGAGGTCGTCGGTCACCCCACCTGTCCTACCACGGACGAACCGGCAGGAACAGGGCAGACGTGATGTCCGCGACGGCCGGCACGGTGGTGCCGGGCCCTCAGGACCGGCGGTCGCGCTCCGAGAGGCGCTCGAGCATCGCGTTGTACTCGTCCATCTCGAGGTCGCCCTCGCGGTCCACGCGCCGGTCGCGGCGCTTCGCGACGCGCTCCTCGGACCGCGACCACGACACGGCGACCATGATCGCGAGGAACACCGTCGGGACCTCGCCGATGCCCCACGCGACCTCACCGCCCCGCTGCTGGTCCTCCAGGGCGGGCAGTCCCCACTCGCGCCCCATGAGCCCGAACCACTCCGGCACGAGGAGGATCTCCCCGGACATGAGCGCCACCCCGAAGAACGCGTGGAACGCCATGGTCGCGAGCAGGAGCAGCAGCCGCTGCGCGTGGGCGGGCCGCGAAGGCCCCGGGTCGATCCCCACGAGGGCGTTCGCGAAGAAGTACCCCGCGAGCGTGAAGTGCACCGTCATGAGGAGGTGACCGACGTGCGTCGACAACGCGTACTCGAAGGCCGGCGTGTAGTAGAAGACGACCATCGACCCCGCGAAGTTCACCGCCGCCACGAGCGGGTGCGCGAAGAACCGCCCGTACCGCGAGTGCACGATGGCGAGCAGCCACTCACGGCCGCCCCGGGTGCCGTCCTTGCGCGCCGTCATGGCACGCACCGCGAGCGTCACCGGGGCGCCCTGCACGAGGAGCAGCGGGACGACCATCGCGAGGATCATGTGCTGCACCATGTGCGCGCTGAACAGCACCGACCCGTAGACGGCCGGGCCACCGTTGGTCACCCAGAACATGACGACGAGCCCCGTGCACCACATGACGGTGCGCAGCGGCGGCCACGCATCGCCACGGCGCCGCAGGCGCCGCACCCACCGCAGGTACACGACGACCGCCGCGACGCACGCGAAGCCCAGCAGGACGTCCCACCGCCACTCCGTGAACCACCGGGCGAGGGTGGGCTCCGGCGGCAGCTCCCGCCCCGTGACGATGTACGCGGGCGTGGGGTCGGGCGGTGGCGCGTTGTCGTCGGGCGGCGGCGTCCCGCCGAGCGCGACCGCCACACCGCTCACCGCACCCATGACGAGAAGCTCGACCGCGGCGAGACGCCAGAAGAGGGCAGGAGCGCCGCCCACGCGCCCGATCACCCACCGCCGGTGCGCCCAGCCGAGGAGACCCAGGACCACGAGGAGCGCGGTCTTCACCACGAGCAGCACCCCGTACCCGGTGGACAGCCCCTCGAGCCCGCCCAGCCGGATCACCCCGTTCACCGAGCCCGACAGCGCCACGAGGACCACGCACCACGCGGCGGCCGGCGAGAACCGGGCCAGGACCACCGGCAGCTCCTCGTCGAGGAGGCTCCCGCGCAGGCGCAGCAGCGCGATGACGAGCAGCCCGCCGACCCACACGGCCGCCCCCACGAGGTGCAGCATCATCGACGAGACCGCGAGCTCGTGGCTCGTGGACCCGGAGGCGTGCCCCATGAGCGACTGGAGGACCAGGGCCGCGACCACGAGGAGGGAGGTCCACAGGGCACCCGTGGCAGACGGGACGAGGGCTGCCAGCACGGACACCGTCGCAGCGACGAGAGCGATCGACAGCAGCGCCTGACCCGTGGGCAGCTGCGTGAGGTACACCCCGAGCTGGTCCCCGAAGCCCTCCCCGTCGAGCGGCAGGCCCACCGTGTTCGCGGCCGTGAGGACGGCGCGCGCGAGCGCCGCGACCGCCCACACCCCGGACCCCACCGCGACGATCCCCGTCGTCCGCGCGAGCGCGGGACCCGGAGGGACGACGAAGGCCGCGAGGAACAGGCCGCCGAGCGTCACCGCCACCCCGAGCTCCGCGACGACCGTCGCGAGCGGCAGGCCCCAGCGGACCACGGGCCCGGGGTCGAGGAGGAGCTGCGGGGCGAAGGCCGTGGTGAGGGCACCGGCGACGACCAGCGCGCACACGGCGACGGCCACCATCGCCGGGACGGACCACGCGAGCACCGCAGGAGCGGTCGCCGGGACGGCGGCAGGGCCGCCCCGGGAAGGGCGCGCCGCGTCGGACGCCGGGCCGCGCGCCGTGGTTCTCGTCACCCACCCAGGGTACGTCCGCGGGCGTCGTGCATGGGGACCCCTCTCCATGTCCCCTGGCCCCCCACGGTGACCCCGCTGTCATACTGGGACGCGATCCGGCGACGAAAGGTGCACCTCGAATGAGCGCAGGGCAGGGGGGCATCACGCCCGCAGACCTCGAGCGGGCCAAGGGGCTCCTCGCGACCGTCGCGCACGTCTTCGACCAACGCGTCGTGGGCCAGGAGGCGCTGCGGACGGCGCTCGTGAGCACCCTCATCGCCGGGGGGCACATCCTCCTCGAGTCGGTGCCCGGCCTCGCGAAGACCACCGCCGCCGAGACCCTCGCCGCCGCCGTCGGCGGCAGCTTCCACCGCATCCAGTGCACGCCCGACCTCATGCCGAACGACATCGTCGGCACCCAGATCTACAACTACGGCACCGGGTCGTTCACCACCCAGCTGGGGCCCGTCCACGCCAACCTCGTGCTCCTCGACGAGATCAACCGGTCGAGCGCCAAGACGCAGTCCGCGATGCTCGAGGCCATGCAGGAGCGGCAGACGTCCATCGGCGGCGTCGAGTACCCGCTGCCCGACCCCTTCATGGTCCTCGCCACGCAGAACCCCATCGAGGAGGAGGGCACCTACGTGCTGCCCGAGGCCCAGATGGACCGGTTCCTCATGAAGGAGATCCTCACGTACCCCGGGGCCGTCCACGAGGTCGAGATCCTCGAGCGCATCTCCTCCGGCCGCCAGAGCGCCCCCATCGACGTCGCCCCCGTGTCCCTCGACGACATCCGGTTCCTCCAGGGCCTCGTCGACGACGTGTACGTCGACACCTCCATCAAGCGGTACATCGTCGACGTCATCAACACGAGCCGCTTCTCCGGACCCCGCCCCATCCAGGGCCTGTCCAACCACGTGCGCGTCGGCGCCAGCCCCCGCGGGAGCATCGCCCTCATGCGCGTCGCCCAGGCCCTCGCCGTCCAGGCGGGGCGCGGGTTCGTCATCCCCGACGACGTCAAGGCCGTGCGCTACGCCGTGCTCCGCCACCGCATCGTGCGGACCTTCGACGCCCTCGCCAACAACGTCCAGCCCGAGCAGCTCATCGACGCGATCTTCGACGCCGTCCCCACCCCGTGAGGGGCGTGGTCCCCCGATGAACGAGATCTCACGGCTCGCGCAGGTCCGGGCCCGCCTCGACCTCCCCGTCGCACGACGCGCCGCCGGGCTCCTCGAGGGACGCCACCGGTCGATCTTCAAGGGGCACGGCCAGGACTTCGACGACCTCTCGCTCTACACGCCCGGCGACGACGTCGGAGACGTCGACTGGAAGTCGAGCGCCCGGGCCGGGATCCCCATCATCCGGCGGTTCGTCCGGCAGTCGAACCTCAACCTCGTGCTCGTCGTCGACACCGGCCGCAACATGGCCGCCGTGAGCGCCGGCGGCGAGGAGAAGTCGAAGGTCGCCTGCTTCATGGCGGCCCTCGTCGCGTACCTCGCCCGCGACCGCGGCGACCGCGTGGCCCTCGTCGCCGGCGACTCCGAGCGGCTCGTCCAACGGCCGCCGCGCGCCAGCACCCAGGACCTCGAGGTCATGCTCCACCAGCTCGAGGGGTGCTTCGACATCGACGCCCCGACCTCGGACCTCGACCGGCCCCTCGCCCGCGCCATGACCGCGTTCCAGCGCCGGTCGCTCATGATGATCATCACCGACGAGGCCCGCCCCGAGCCCCGCAACGAACGTCTCCTGCGCCAGCTGCGCGTCCGCCACGAGGTCATGGTCCTCGCCGTCGCCGACGCGTCCGCCCTCACCCTCACCGGCGGCGGCACCCCGCGCCCCGTGCGCGACGTCGACGACGAGCTCCACCTGCCGCCCTACCTGCAGCGCCGCCGCGCCCTCGAGAGCTCCGGCGAACGTGCCGTCCTCGCCCGCCGCCGCGCCGTGTCCGAGCTCCTGCGCCGCCAGCAGATCCAGGGCATGATCGCCGAGAGCAGCGACGACGTCGTGACCCAGTTCATCGATCTCCTGGGGAGGCAGAAGCGTGCCCGTCGATGACATCGTCGCCCCCGTCGACTTCTCCGCCTGGTGGGCGTGGACCGGGGCCCTCCTCCTCACCGCCGTCGTCGCCTGGTGGGTGACGGTCTTCGTGATCACCCGCCGCCGGCCCGAGGAGTCCGCCGCCGCGAGCCCCCCTCCCCCGAAGACCTACGCCGCAGGCTCCGACCCCTTCGTGGACCTCCGCGTGGCGTACCTCGCGAAGGTCGACGAGGTCGACCGGGCGTACCACGCCCACGAGATCGACGTGCGCGAGCTCCACCTGCGGCTCAGCAGCATCGTCCGTGAGTTCGCTGGGCTGCGCCGCGGCGTCGACACGTCCGTCATGACCCTCACCGACCTCGAGCACCTCACCGGCGCCCACCGCCTCGCCAACCTCGTCGCCCGCTACTACCAGCCGTCGTTCGCGCGGAGCACCGACGAGACCGGCGTCGAGGGCCTCGACGGTGCGAGGACGGTGATCTCCTCGTGGTGATCCTCGCAGCCGAGCAGGTGTACTCCACCGTCCGGTGGCCGTGGATGGTCGCCGTCGTCCTCGCCGTCGTCGTGATCGCCCTCGCCGTCGGCTGGTACCGGGTGCGGCACCCCCGGGTGCGCTCGCCCCAGGAGGCCGTCTGGGTCGCGAACTCCGACTACCTCGGCGAGGTCCCGGAGTTCCGGTCCTGGGTGCACCGCTACCGCGCCCTCCAGTGGATCGGCGTCACCGGGGCGGCGCTCGCCGCGCTGGCCGCGGCCGCCATCGCCGCCCGCCCCGCGGACGTGTCCGTGGTCAACCAGGAGCTCGGGACCCGGGACATCGTGCTGTGCCTCGACGTGTCCGGGTCCATGCTCGAGTACGACCAGGAGATGGTCGAGGTCTTCTCCACCCTCGTGGACAGCTTCGAGGGCGAGCGCATCGCCCTGTCCGTGTTCAACTCGACGTCCCGCACCGTCTTCCCGCTCACGGACGACTACGCGCTCGTCCAGGACCAGCTCGACGAGGCGACCGTCGCCCTCGACCCGATCGTCACGTACAGCGACGACGAGGAGGCCCTCAACCGGTACCTGCGGTTCACGGCCGGCACGACGGGCACCCTCGAGGGGTCGTCCCTCATCGGCGACGGCCTCGCCAACTGCACCATGCTGTTCGACGAGGCCGACACCGAACGGTCGCGGTCCATCATCCTCGCCACCGACAACGACCTCATGGGCACCCCCATCTACAGCCTCCAGGAGGCCGTGGACCTCGCCGAGGAGCGGGGCATCGTCATCAACGGCCTCTACGGCGCGTCCGACTGGGGCGGCAGCGCCGCCCTGGAGCGCGAGTACCAGGAGGCCATCGAGGGTGCGGGCGGCCGGTACTTCTACAGCGACGACACCGACGCCGTCGAGGAGATGGTCCGTGACGTCCAGGAGCAGCAGGCCGTCGACCTCGAGGCCGCACCCGAGGTGACGTCCTCCGACAAGGCCGGCCCGTGGTTCCTCTGGGCGGTCGGTGGCGTCGCCCTCCTCGTCCTCGTCCAGTGGAGGTTGCGCGAATGACCTTCCAGCCGCTCCTCCCCCTCGGGGTCCTCCTCGCGGTGGTCGGCCCCCTCCTCGTCTTCACCGCGGTGCTCGCCGTCCGCGCCGCCCGCCGGTGGCACAGCCCCACGTCGGGCTTCGGCGGGTGGACCCGCCGGTTCCTCATGGTCCTCCTGCTCGCCGCGATCGGGCTGGGCCCCAGCGTCCCGCGCACCGGCGTGGACACGACCGTCACCGCGGTCGATGTCTTCTTCGTGGTGGACCTCACCGGGTCCATGGCCGCCGAGGACTACGACGGGCAGAAGCAGCGCCTCGACGGGGTACGTGCCGACATGCAGGGCATCACCGCCGACATCCCCGGCGCGCGGTACTCGATCATCGCGTTCGACTCCCAGGCCAGCCGCCAGCTGCCGCTCACCACCGACGCGCGCTCCGTGGCCACCTGGGCGCAGACCGCGCAACGGGAGATCACCATGTACTCGTCCGGCTCCCTTGTGGACCGCCCGCTCGACGAGCTCACGAGCGCCCTCACCGGGGCCGCCGAGCAGAACCCGTCGAACGTCCGCCTCGTGTTCTTCATGTCCGACGGGGAGAACACCGCGGAGGGCACCCGACGGTCCTACGGGGACCTCGCACGGCTCGTGGACGGCGGGGCCGTCCTCGGCTACGGCACGCAGGAGGGTGGGCGCATGAAGGAGTACGACCCGGTCTACGCGAACGGCGGGAGCCCCGAGGGCGGCTACATCACGGACCCGACGCAGCCCGGCACACCGGACGCCCTGTCCGTCATCGACGAGGCCGAGCTCCAGGCCATCGCCGCCGAGCTCGGCATCCCCTACGTGCACCGCACCGCACCGACGGAGACCGCGCCCCTCACGGCCGACGTCGACCCGGAGCAGATCGCCGCCGACGGGCGCCGCACCCTCACGTCGTACCACCTGGTGCTCTGGCCCCTCGCCCTCCTCCTCGCCGGGCTCCTCGCCCTCGAGGCGTGGAGCAGCGGACGGCACCTCGGAGCCCGCGTGGGGGTGGGACGTGCCTGACTCCCTGCCCGTCAAGGTGTCCACCCGAGGCACCGAGCGCACCGACCGGCGTGCGGAACGCCGAGCCGAGATGGAACGGCAGGCCGAGGAACGCCGCAAGGTCCTCGAGTACGACCGTGCCGCACGGCTGCGCGCCGCACGGCTGCGCCGTCGCCGCCTGCTGCTGTGGTGGTCGCTGCCCGTCGTGCTGCTCGCCCTCGCCGCCGCCTGGAAGGCGTTCTCGGTCCCCGTGATCGCCGGTTCCGCCCTCGAGGAGTACGAGGACGGGCGGTACGCCGACGCCGTCGACTCCTACCACTGGCTGCAGACCCTCAACGTCGCCGAGCAGTGGAAGGTGCACTTCGCGGAAGGCACGTCGCTCCTCCAGGACGGGCAGCTGGAAGCTGCCGTCGAGGAGCTGTACGTCGCCCTCGACGCGGCACCGGCCGCGCCCGAGAACATGAGCGCCGTCGCCGACGGCGAGATCGTGCCCGTGTGCGTGATCCGCACCAACCTCGCCGTCGCCCACGAGCTGCAGGGCGACGTCGAGCACGGCGCTGCCGACGGTCACGTGGCACGCATGAAGCGCGAGCAGTCGGCCCTCGACGCCCTCGGCCCGGACGTCCCCGACGACGGCACCGCGCCGGACCCGGAGGAGTACCGGCGGCTCGCCATCGACGCGTACCTCGAGGCCGAAGGGCTGTACCGGGAGGCCAACGAGATCCGCGTGGAGGACGGGTGCGCGGACGACGACACCGCCCGTCAGCGGAACGTCGACCGCGAGACCGAGGCCCGCGAGAAGCGCGAGGCCCTCGAGGAGGAGCCGCCCCCGCCGGACGCCGGTGACGGTGGCGAGCCCGAGGAACCCCAGGAACCGCAGGAACCCGAGGAGGGGCAGGAAGGTCAGGAAGGTCAGGAGGGCGAACCGGGCGAGGAGGGCTCGGGCGGTGAGGAGACCGCCCCGCCGCTCACCCCCGAGGAGCAGCGGCAGGCCGACCTCGAGCGACGCAACGAGCTCGGCGAGCAGGAGCGGCAGGAGACCGAGGACTGGCTCGACGACCAAGGCTCCGGCGGCACGACGAAGAACTGGTGAGGACACCATGACAGAGCACAACTGGGCCGGGAACCTCCGGTACAGCACCACCCGCGTGGCGCACCCGACCACCGTGGAGCAGGTGCAGGAGCTCCTCACCACGGAGCGCAGCGTCCGCGCCCTCGGGTCGCGGCACTGCTTCAACGACGTGGCTGACACCGACGGCGTCCTGCTGTCCCTCGACCGGTTCGCGCCGCTCGAGGGCGCCGACGACCTCGAGATCGCGACGAGCGCGGACGGCACCTCGACGGTCACCGTGAGCGGTGGCACCCGGTACGGGACGCTCGCCACCGCGCTGCACGCCCGCGGCTACGCGATCCACAACCTCGCGTCGCTGCCGCACATATCCGTGGCCGGCGCGATCGCCACGGGGACGCACGGGTCAGGTGACAGGAACCAGGGGCTCGCCGGGGCCGTCATGGGCCTGGAGCTGGTCACCGCCACCGGGGACGTCCTGGTCCTGGGCCGGGAGCACCCCACCAACGCGTTCCCGTTCGACGCCGCCCTCGTGAACCTCGGTGCGCTCGGCGTCGTGACCCGCGTGACGCTCCGCGTGGAGCCCACGTTCGAGGTGCGCCAGGACGTGTACGAGGGCATCGGCTGGGACGTGCTCGCCGAGCACCTCGACGAGGTGACCGCGTCCGCGTACTCGGTGAGCCTGTTCACCCGGTGGGGCGACGAGGGCATCCACCAGGCGTGGCTCAAGAGCCGCGTCGACGCGACCACCCTGCCCGCGGAGGGTGCGGACCTCTTCGGGGCGCGGCCCGCCACCGAGCCCCGCCACCCCCTGCCCGGGATCTCGGCCGTGAGCTGCACGGAGCAGCTCGGGGTGCCCGGTCCGTGGCACGAGCGCCTGCCGCACTTCAGGATGGAGTTCACGCCGTCCAACGGCGACGAGCTGCAGAGCGAGTACCTCGTGCCCCGCGAGCACGGTGCCGCCGCCGTCGCCGCGGTGCGCTCCCTGCGCGAGCACGTGGTGCCGCTGCTCCAGGTGAACGAGATCCGGACCATGGCGGCCGACGGGCAGTGGCTCAGCCCGTCGGGCGACCACGACGCCCTCGGCATCCACTTCACGTGGCTCCCCGACCAGCCCGCCGTGGAGGCCCTGCTGCCACGCATCGAGGACGCCCTCGCCCCGTTCGACGCGCGCCCGCACTGGGGCAAGCTCTTCACGACGCCCACCGACCGTCTCGCGGAGCTCTACCCGCGCCTCACGGACTTCCGCGACCTCGCCGAACGCCTCGACCCCCAGGGGGTCCTGCGCAACCCCTACCTCGACCGGGTCCTCCCCCGGCGCTGACCCCGGCGCCGGGCACCCCTGGCACCACTGGCACCCCTGGCACCCCTGGCACCCGACAGCCTCGCGCGCTCCGCTCCCTCGCACGGGGCGTGCTCTTGTGGACGGGGCGGCGCCTTGA
>NZ_JAEINH010000010.1 GCF_016342785.1 Sanguibacter suaedae | reverse complement strand
GCTCGAGTTCGTCACTCCGAGTCGAGCTCGTCACCGCTAGGTGACGAACTCGACCGGAACTGACGAACTCGAGCGCCCGACGGCGGGTCGGCAGAGCAGGTCCGGTGGGGTCAGCGGGTCAGCGGTCGCGGAGCACCGTGAGGAACTCCTGGACCGAGGACTCGAGGTGCACCGCGGTGTCGGTGAGCGCCTCGTCGGTCGTCGTCCCGGTGGAGATCCGCTCGGCGAGGCCCGCGACGCCGCCCTGCATGACGTCGACGCTCTCGTCGATCTTGCCCAGCGCACCGGCTACCTCGGCGATGACGTCCTGCGACGCGCCGAGCTGCTCCTCGACGCGGGTGCTCGCCCGCGCCGTCTCGTCCGCGAGGCGGCCCACCTCGTCGGCCACCACCGCGAAGCCCTTCCCCGCCGCCCCGACGCGGGCCGCCTCGATGGCCGCGTTGAGGGCGAGCAGACGGGTCTGGCGGGCGACGTCGGTGATGAGCCCGATGACCTGGCGGATCGTCTCGGACGACTCCCCGAGGCGTGCGACCGCGTCGGACGCGGCGCCGGCCCGCTGCACGACGGTCGCGGTGGCGCCCTGGAGCTCGTCGACGGTGCCCGCCATGCTCCTGGCCGACTCCCCCACGGCCTGCGAGACGCGCAGCACGTCCCTCTCGAAGTCCTCGACGAGCGCGCCACGGGCGTCGTCCGCCCCGCGCAGGCGCGCGTCGTTCTCCGCCATCGACATCCGGGCGTCGTTGATGGTCCCCGCCTGGGAGCGGAACGCCCCGGAGAGGCCGACGAGCATGAGCTCGCGCTCGAACCGCCCTGAGCTCGCGGCCGCGAGCGCGGCACCGGCCTCGCGGATGAACGCGTCGGTGACGTCGAAGAACCGGTTGACGTCGTCGCGCACGGTCCCGAAGCCGAGGGCGTCGGCCTCGGGCACGGCGGCCACGCGTCGTTCCATGTCCCCGCGGGCACCGGCGCGGGCGGCGTCCGAGACGGCGTCCAGCGCGGCGCGGTACGCAGCGACCTGCGCCTCGAGCTCGGCGGTGCGGCGGCGCGATCCCGCCCAGGTGGGGAGTCTCATCGGGCACCTCCGGCGACGCTCCACAGCCATTCGCTGTACGTGCGGCCCTGCTCGGCGAGGCGGGCGCGCAGCCAGGCGAGGGACGCCTCGTCGGCACCCTTGCCGCCGTGCTGGGTCTCGACGCGCAGCATCTGCGCGTAGAGGGCCTCGACCTCGGTGAGGGCGGTGCGGCTCACGGCACGTCGGGTCGAGTGGTAGCCGACGGTGGTGCCGCGGGCGTCGCGCGAGGGCGTGACGTGGGCGAACACCCAGTAGTGGGCGCCGTCGAAGGCGAGGTTCTGGACGTATGCGAAGAGCTCGTCGCCTGCGCGCAGCGTGTCCCACAGGAGGCGGAAGACGCCGCGCGGCATGTCGGGGTGGCGGATGAGGTTGTGGGGCTGTCCGAGGGCCTCGTGCTCCTCGATCGCGGAGATGCGCAGGAAGACGTCGTTCGTGTAGGTGAGCCGGCCCTTGAGGTCGGTCTTGCTCACGATGAGCTCGTCGTCGGCGAGGACACGCTCGACGCCGCTCGGTCGGACGGCGGTACGGCTGGTCATCTGGTCCCCCAGGGTCAGGCGGTGGCCCGAGAGGTCCGGACCTGCCCCCTTATCGGCGGATGGTGTCCCGGTATGACCCGCCGTGGGGCGCCTACGATCGTCCGATGAGCTCCCAGACCCCGCGCACGCCGGACGACGCCCCGGACGAGACCCCCGACGCAGGCGGGAACGACGAGGTCGTGGAGAAGGACGAGGGCCCGGACGCACCGGCGGGCGTCGAGACGCGCACCAAGGTCCTCTGGCTCTTCGGTGGCGCCGTGGGACTGTGGTTCGTCCTGTCGGGCGTCCTCGGGGTGCTCACCCCCTGACGGGCGCGCCGCGCCCTGCCGTCCGCGGCCGTGCGTGATGGAATCGCACGGTGGACGACGCCCAGATCATGCCCTTGACCGGACCCCTCCCTCCTGAGGACGCGGAGGCCGTGCTGCGCCTGGCGCGCGCGGCGGAGCACGTCGACGGCGTCGCCCCGCTGTCCGAGCAGCCGCTGCTGTGGTTGCGCGACGCGTCCGCGCCGGTGGAGCACCTCCTCGTCCGGGCCGCCGACGACCTCGCGGGGTACGCGCAGCTCGACCTCGGGGGCACGACGTCGGCGAGCGCCGAGCTCGTCGTGCACCCGTTCGCGCGTCGGCACGGGGTGGGGCGGGCCCTGCTCGCGCACGTCCGGGACGTCGCGGACCGGGAGGGCCGGGAGCTTGCGGTGTGGGCGCACGGGGACGTGCCGGCCGCGCAGGGACTCGCTGCCGCCGAGGGGTACTCGGTGGTGCGTGAGCTGCTGCGCATGGAGCTCGACCTCACCGACCGTACGCTCGTCCCCGTCGACCTCGCCGAGGGGCTGACGCTGCGGACGTTCCGGCCGGGTGACGACGACGAGGCGTGGGTGGCGCTCAACGCCCGCGCCTTCGCGGACCACCCGGAGCAGGGGCGGCTCACGGTGGCCGACCTGCGTGCCCGGACCGCCGAGGACTGGTTCGACCCGGAGGCGTTCTTCCTGGTGCACCGGGGGGACGCGCTCGTCGGCTCCCTGTGGGTCAAGGTCCCCACCGGGCAGGGCGACGGTCCGCGCACGGGCGAGATCTACGCGGTGGGCATCGATCCCGACGCGCAGGGGCAGGGCATCGGGTCGGCGCTCACGCGCGTCGCCCTCGACCACCTCGCCCGGACCGGGGTGGGCACCGCCGAACTGTACACGGAGGCCGACAACACGGCGGCCGTGCGCACGTACACGGCCGCCGGATTCACCGTCGCCGCCACGGACGTGCAGTACTCGCGCACGTCCTGACGGCCCCTGACCACGGACGATCCTGCGGATCACCACCCGAAGTTCACCGAAGGATGCCACGATGAACCCATGAGCGAACCGACCACGACCGTCCAGGCCGGGGGCCAGCGGGGCGGCGCCTCGCAGGCGAACCCGTCGACGGGTGCCCGCATCGACCCCGAGCTCGCCGCGCACATCGCCGAGCACATCGCCGAGGACGACGCCCCGCCCGAGAGGACGCCCGGTGAGCTGGTGGTGCTCCCCGAGGACCGGTTCGGGGACCGGGAGCTCAGCTGGTTGGCGTTCAACGAGCGTGTCCTGGAGCTCGCCGAGGACGAGGCCCAGCCGCTCCTGGCCCGCGTCCGCTACCTGGCGATCTTCGCGTCGAACCTCGACGAGTTCTTCATGGTGCGCGTCGCCGGGCTCAAGCGCCGCATCGCGACGGGTCTCGCGGTGACGTCCGCGTCGGGCCGCGCCCCGCGCCAGGTCCTCGAGACGATCAGCGCCCGCGCGCACGAGCTCATGCTCCGCCACGCCAAGGCGTTCTCCGAGGGCGTGCAGCCCGCCCTCGCGGGCGAGGGCATCACCCTCGTGCGGTGGGAGGAGCTGTCGAGCCCCGAGCAGGACCGTCTGCACAAGTTCTTCCGCAAGCAGATCTTCCCGGTGCTCACCCCGCTCGCCGTGGACCCCGCCCACCCCTTCCCGTACATCTCGGGGCTCTCGCTCAACCTGTCGGTCCTCGTGCGGAACCCGGGGACGGGCAAGGAGCACTTCGCGCGGGTCAAGGTCCCGGCGCTCCTGCCGCGCTTCATCGCGGTCGACGCGAAGGGGCGTCCGAGCGCACCGAGCAGCCAGGCGTCGAACAAGGGGCCCACGTCGTTCGTGCCCCTCGAGGACATCATCTCCCACCACCTGGACCACCTGTTCCCCGGCATGGAGGTCGTCGAGCACCACACGTTCCGGGTGACGCGCAACGAGGACGTGGAGGTCGAGGAGGACGACGCGGAGAACCTCCTCAAGGCCATGGAGAAGGAGCTGCTGCGCCGACGGTTCGGGCCGCCCGTGCGGCTCGAGCTCGCCGAGGGCATCAGCCCGCGCATCCGCCAGCTGCTGGTCCGTGAGCTGGGCGTCGTCGAGGACGAGGTGTACACCCTCCCCGCGCCGCTCGACCTCACCGGTCTGACGCTCATCGCCGACCTCGACCGCGCGGACCTCCAGTACCCGCGGTTCGTGCCGACCACCCACCGGTTCCTCGCGGAGGTGGAGAGCGCCAGCCCCACGGACATCTTCGCGGCCCTCCGCGACCGGGACGTGCTGCTGCACCACCCGTACGACTCGTTCTCGACGTCGGTGCAGACGTTCCTCGAGCAGGCCGCCGCGGACCCCCACGTGCTGGCGATCAAGCAGACGCTCTACCGGACGTCCGGCGACTCCCCCATCGTCGACGCGCTCATCGACGCCGCCGACGCGGGCAAGCAGGTCCTGGCCCTCGTGGAGATCAAGGCCCGGTTCGACGAGCAGAACAACATCTCCTGGGCCCGCAAGCTCGAGCAGGCCGGCGTGCACGTCGTGTACGGCATCGTGGGCCTCAAGACGCACTGCAAGCTGTCGCTCGTGGTCCGCCAGGAGCCCGACGGGCTGCGCCGCTACTGCCACGTGGGCACCGGGAACTACAACCCGAAGACCGCCCGCCTGTACACGGACCTGGGGCTCCTCACCTCGGACCCGGACGTCGGGCAGGACCTCACCCGTCTGTTCAACCAGCTGTCCGGGTACGCCCCGCAGTCGCGGTTCCACCGGCTCCTCGTGGCACCCCGCTCCGTGCGCTCCGGCCTCGTCGAGCGCATCGACCGGGAGGCGGCCGCCGCCCGGGCCGGCAAGCCGTCGTGGGTCAAGATCAAGGTGAACTCCATCGTCGACGAGGCCACCATCGACGCCCTGTACCGGGCGTCGCAGGCGGGCGTGCCCATCGACCTCGTGGTGCGCGGCATCTGCGCCGTACGGGCCGGGGTGCCCGGGCTGAGCGAGACCATCCGCGTGCGCTCCGTCCTCGGGCGGTTCCTCGAGCACTCGCGGATCTTCGCGTTCGCGAACTCCTCCGGACCGGCCATCGGGGAGGGCCCCGAGACCGGGCCGGAGGTGTTCATCGGGTCGGCGGACCTCATGCACCGCAACCTCGACCGGCGCGTCGAGACCCTCGTCCGGCTCAGCGACGAGACCCAGATCTCCGGGCTCCTCGACCTCATCGACGTCTGCATGGACGACGCGACGTCGACGTGGCACCTCAACCCCGACGCCACCTGGACCCGTCACCACCTGGACGCCGACGGCCAGCCCCTCCAGGACGTCCAGGAGATGCTCATCTCCCGGCAGCGCCGACGCATGAGCCTGGGCCGCTAGTGGGTGCGTCGACGTCCTCCACCGCCCCGGGCGTGCGCGTCAGGGGCGCCACGGGCGTGAGCACGTCGGCGGACGACCCGGCGACCGTCATCGAGTCGGCGGGCGCCCTCGTGTGGCGGGTGCGCGACGGCGGCCTGCAGGTCCAGCTCATCCACCGACCCCGCTACGACGACTGGTCGTGGCCCAAGGGCAAGGTCGACCCCGGTGAGGCGCTGCCGACGACGGCCGCCCGGGAGGTCACGGAGGAGACGGGCAAGCCGGTCTCCCTCGGCCTGCCCCTGCCCGGCCTGGAGTACCTCACCCCGGAGGGCCGCGTGAAGCGGGTGCACTACTGGGCGGCGACGCGGGTGCACTCGCGGTCCCCGGCCGTCACCGCCCGAGCACCGGTGCCACCGGTCGACCCGGCCGAGATCGACGACGTGCGGTGGCTCGGCGTCGACGAGGCGGCCGGGCGCCTCACACGGGCCGCGGACCGCATCCCCCTCGAGGCACTGATCGAGGAGCACGAGAAAGGGCGCCTCGCGACGACGGCGCTCGTCGTGGCCCGCCACGGCAAGGCCCTCGCCCGGACGTCGTGGCACGGCGACGAGGCGTCGCGCCCGCTCACCCCGACGGGTCACGCCCAGTCCGCCGCCCTCGTGCCCGTCCTGGCGGCGTTCGGTGTCGACGCTGTCGTCACGAGCCGGTGGCGCCGCTGCGCGGACACCATCGAGCCGTACTCGCGGGCAGCTCGCCTCGAGTCTCTCCCGAGCGAGTACGTCACCGAGGCCGACCACGAGCGCTCCCCCAGCCGTGTCGCGGCCCTCATCAGGGCGCTCCTCGAGGCAGGGGCCCCGTCGTTGCTCTGCACGCACCGACCTGTGCTGCCCACGGTGCTCGACGTGCTCGGTCAGCACTCGCGACGCTCGGTGGCCAGCGCGCTGCCCACCAAGGACCCGTACCTGGAGCCCGGGGAGGCCCTCGTCACGCACGTGACGCAGAGCGCCAAGGGGCCGCGGGTCGTGGGCGTCGAGAAGGTCCTGCCACCCCTGCACTGACGGGGTGGCCGGGTGAGGGCGGGTCTGGCGGGCGGAACCGGGACGTCCTAGTCTCGGTGGATGGCCCGCTACGTCGACGTGCACCCTCAGGACCCGCAGCCCAGGAGCATCGCGCAGGTGGTGCAGATGCTCCGCGACGACGCCCTCGTCGTGTACCCGACGGACTCGTCGTACGCGTTCGGGTGCTCGTTGGACAGCCACACGGGGGCGGACCGGATCCGACGGATCCGGCACCTCGACGACAAGCACCACTTCACGCTGGTGTGCGCGGACTTCGCGCAGCTGGGGCAGTTCGTGCAGCTGGACAACGTGGCGTTCCGGGCGATCAAGGCCGCGACCCCGGGGCCGTACACATTCGTCCTGCCGGCCACCAAGGAGGTGCCGCGCAGGTTCGCGCACGCGAAGAAGAAGACCGTGGGTGTGCGTATCCCGGCCCACCCCGTTGCCCAGGCCCTGGTCCGCGAGCTGGGGACCCCGCTGCTGTCGAGCACCCTGCTGAGCCCCGACTCCGACGAGCCCCTCACCGACGGCTGGCAGATCAAGGAGGAGCTGGACGCGGTGGTCGACGCCGTCGTGGACGCCGGTGACTGCGGGACGGTGCCGACGACGGTGGTCGAGTGGTCGGGAGGGGCGCCGACGGTCCTCCGCGTCGGGCTCGGGGACCCCAGCCGCTTCGAGTAGCAGCAGCCGCCGGGGCGGTCAGCCCAGGAAGGGGTGGAGGATCGCGAAGGTGAGCGCCGCGACGGCGGCCGCGGCCGGGATGGTGAGGATCCAGGCGATCGCGATGCTCTTCGCCACGCCCCACCGCACGGCCGACAGGCGCTTGGTGGCGCCGACGCCCATGATGGCCGACGTGATGGTGTGGGTGGTGGACACCGGTGCGTGAAGGGCGAACGCGTTGACGTAGAGGACGATCGCCGACACCGACTCGGCGACGAAGCCGCGCGCCGGGTCGAGCTCGATGATCTTGCGGCCCAGCGTCCGCATGATGCGCCAGCCGCCCGCGTAGGTCCCCAGGGAGATCGCGGCCGCGGCGGAGAGCTTGACCCACAGGGGGATGCCGTCCTCGCGGTCGGCCCACCCGACGGTGAGGAGGGCCATGAAGATCACGCCCATCGTCTTCTGGGCGTCCTGGAGGCCGTGCCCGAGCGCCATCGCGGCGGCCGACGCGGTCTGCGCGATGCGGAACCGCCGGTTGGTGCGGCTGGGGGCGGCGTTCTTGAAGATCCACAGGACGGCGACCATGACGAGGAACGCGAGCCCGAAGCCCACGAGGGGCGACACGATCATGGGCAGGACGACCTTGTCGACGATCGCGGAGCCGTAGACCCCGAGCCCACCGGCGAGCCCGGCGCCGACGAGTCCGCCGATGAGGGCGTGCGTCGAGGAGGACGGGAGCCCGAACCACCACGTGATGAGGTTCCACACGATGGCACCCACCAGGGCGCACAGGACGACGACGAGGGCGCTGTGCGGTGGCGCGCCTTCGAGGTTGACGATCGACGTGGCGATGGTCTCGGCCACCTCGGTCCCGAGGAGGGCACCGGTGAAGTTCATGATCGCCGCCATGATCAGGGCGGCGCGCGGCGTCAGCGCGCGGGTCGAGACCGAGGTCGCGATCGCGTTGGCGGCGTCGTGGAATCCGTTGGTGTAGTCGAAGCTCAGCGCGAGCGCGACGACGACCACTACGAGCGCGAGTTCCACGAGAGCTCAGGACTCCTTGAGCGCGATGGTCTCGACCATGTTGGCGACGGTCTCGAACGCGTCCGCGGCGAGCTCGAGGGTCTCGACGACCTCCTTGAGCTTCATGAGCTGGATGGGGTCGGCGACCTCGTCGAAGAGCTGCGCGAGGAGCTTGCGGTGGATCTTGTCGGCCTGGTTCTCGAGGCTGTTGACCTCGACCCAGTACTCGGAGAGGTCGCCCATGGAGCGCAGGTGCGGCATGGCCTCGGCGGTGAGCTCGGCGCAGCGCTGGAGGACCTGGACCTGGTCGGAGACGCGGGCGGGGAGCTCGTCGAGCTTGTAGAGGACGATGAGGTCACCGGCCTCCTCCATGTAGTCCATGCAGTCGTCGAGGGCCGACGCGAGGCCGTAGATGTCGTCGCGGTCGAAGGGCGTGACGAACGTCTTGTTGAGGCGTCGCATGATCTCGTGCGTCGCCTCGTCGGCGGCGTGCTCGGTCTCGGCGAGCCTCTTGGCGATCGCCTTGCGGCCCGGCCGGTCGGCGCCGAGGAGCTCGCTGAGCAGGTTGGCGCCGGTCACGAGGTGACCCGCGGACGCTGCGAGGAGATCGAAGAAGGAGGTATCGCGCGGGGTGAGGCGCAGGCGCACAGCTGGCTCCGGTGGGGGACGCGAGGTGATCGCACGACGGCCGAGGAGCGGCACTGTCGCGGGTGATCGACTGATCGTTCCCAGAGTAGGGCAGCAGTTTGGTGAACACACAACTCCGGGGGTGTCGCGGAGGCGACCCGGAGATGAACATCCGGTGACAGGATTCGGGCGCGTCCCGACGACGGTGTGGTGTGGTGAGGTGTGGTGGTGACGCCGGACCACAGAGCGCCTGTCGGCGCGAAGGCCGCTCGTAGCGGCTTGAAGTGGAGCCCGGGGCTACCGTGGCCCGACGTCCCCTCAAGTCTACGGTCGTGCTCGGCGTCAGTCGAGTCGTTCGGCCCGCCAGAGCTCGGCGGCCCGAACGAGCTCCTCTGCGGTGCCGACGAGCGACGCCGCGCCGCGGGTCATGTGCGTCGCGTGGTCCGCGTCCACGCCCTCCACGTGGTCGGCGTCGAAGGCCGCACCGGTGGCCAGGACACGGCAGAAGGCGGCCGCCCGCTCGAGCGCGACGGCCAGGTCACCTGCGAAGACGCCGGACAGGACCGCGTCGGCCACGCTGCGCACGTCCTCGGGGCCGGGGGGCGCCACGACGCCGGCGACCACGTCGTGCACGGGTGCCGCCGCGGTGCCGAGACGGTAGCGGTCGGCCACGGTGCGCGGGTCGCGCCGGACCCACTCGCGCAGCACGTAGAGGCGCCACAGCGCCCCGGGGAGGGTGTCGGCAGGGCTGTCGGCCCAGAGCCCGGCGACCACGTCGAGCCCTTCGTCCTCGACGAGGCTCACGAGTCGCTCGACGACCGCCGGGTCCTCGGACGCACGTGCCCGGTGGACGATGGCCGCGGCGGTCGTGTGGGCGATCTCACCCCGCAGCGCGGGGTCGATCTCACCGGGGATCTCCTCGGCCTCCCGGGGGTCCAGCATCGCCGGCCTGCGGGGCCGCGGGGCCCCTCCGGACGCGCCCGAGGACGCGCTCCCGCCGCCGGTGGTCCTTGCTCCGCTGCCCGCGCCGATCGAGTCGCTCATCATTACAGTGTGGATGACCATGGGCGTCCGCCGCCATGTGTCGGCGACGTCCGGCAAAGGACGGGCCCAGCGCCCGACCCCGACACGGAGGCACTGATGGCCGAGCCACACAAGGAACCGGGCGCCGAGGGCGCGAGCACGGAGGTGCGCGCGGCGCACAGGAAGGCCGTCGCGCTGTCGGTGGCCGCCGCGGTGGGCGGGTTCCTCTTCGGCTTCGACAGCTCGGTCATCAACGGGGCCGTCGACGCGATCGAGACCGACTTCGAGCTGAGCGCCACCCTCACCGGGTTCTCCGTGGCGGTCGCCCTCCTCGGCTGCGCGCTCGGCGCCTGGTACGCGGGCCGCCTCGCCGACCGGTGGGGGCGCCCCCGCGTCATGCTCGTCGGCGCCTTGATGTTCCTCGTCTCGGCCATCGGGTCCGGGTTCGCGTTCGCCGTGTGGGACCTCATCCTGTGGCGCGTCGTCGGCGGCGTGGGTATCGGCATCGCGTCCGTCATCACCCCGGCGTACATCGCGGAGATCTCACCGTCCGCCATCCGTGGGCGGCTCGCGTCGCTGCAGCAGCTCGCCATCACCATCGGCATCTTCGCGGCGCTGCTCTCCGACCAGGTCTTCGCGTCCACCGCGGGCGACGTGGCGTCGGGCACCCCGATCGCGCTCGGCGACAGCCTCTTCGGGCTGGAGGCGTGGCGCTGGATGTTCCTCGTCGCGGTGATCCCGTCGGCGGTCTACGCGTGGGTGGCGCTCTCCGTCCCGGAGTCGCCGCGGTACCTCGTGGCCAAGGGCAAGGTCGAGGAGGCACGGACGGTGCTGCGCTCCGTCCTCGGCCCGGTGGACGTCGACGCGAAGATCGACGCGATCGAGGAGAGCGTGCGACGCGACGCGGCGCTCGAGAAGAAGGCGTCGCTGCGCGGCCCGCGGTTCGGCCTCCTGCCCATCGTGTGGGTGGGCATCCTGCTGTCGGTGTTCCAGCAGTTCGTGGGCATCAACGTGATCTTCTACTACTCGACGACGCTGTGGCGGTCGGTCGGGTTCGACGCGTCCGACTCCTTCACGTTCTCCACCATCACCGCCGTGACCAACGTCGTGGTGACGTTCATCGCGATCGCGCTCGTGGACAAGGTGGGCCGCAAGCCGCTGCTCCTCGCGGGCTCGGCCGGCATGACGCTGTCCCTGGGGACCATGGCGGTCGCCTTCACGCAGGCCACCGGGACGGGCGACGACGTCTCGCTGCCCGGGTCGTGGGGCATGATCGCGCTCGTCGCGGCCAACGTGTTCGTCGTGTCGTTCGGGGCGACGTGGGGGCCCGTCGTGTGGGTCCTGCTGGGCGAGATGTTCCCCAACCGCATCCGCGCGTCGGCCCTCGCGCTCGCCGCGGCGGCCCAGTGGATCGCGAACTTCACCATCACCGTGACGTTCCCGCCCATGGCCGAGCACCTCGGGCTCGAGGTCGTCTACGGGATGTACGGGACGTTCGCGCTGCTGTCGTTCTTCTTCGTCCTGACGAAGATCAAGGAGACCCGCAACCGCGAGCTCGAGGACATGGGCTCCGGGACCGACTGAGTCCTGGGGACCGAACGAGTTCCCGGGCATGACGGAGGGGGGGGGGGGGGGGGGGGGGGGCGCCCCCCCACCCCTCCGTCGCACGTTCGACCTTCCGTGGCCACACTCACACGCCCAGGTAGTTGCATTCGGCAAGCAACCGCTTAGGGTGGAGAGGACGGACCGTCAGGAAGAGAGCGACATGAACGAGGACGTGGCCTACCAGGTGGCTCGCGCGATGGAGGACTTCGGGCGCGCCCAGCGCCAGATCGGGGCCCAGCTCGCCCGGTCGCTCGACCTCCCCCGCGCCGGCATCGGCATCGTGCGCATCCTGCGGCGCGAGGGCGCCGTGCAGGTCGGGTGCCTCGCCCAGGCGCTGCGCGTCGACCTGTCCGTCGCCTCCCGCCAGGTGAGCACCCTCGTCGATGCCGGACTCCTGCGGCGCACCGTCGGCGACGGCGACCGCCGCGCCCGCACGGTCGAGCTCACCGACGCCGGCACGGCCATGGCCGACGCGATCCGCGACCGCCTCGTCGCCACCGTCACCGAGGTGTTCGACGGGTGGGACCCCGACGAGCTCACCGTCGCCGCCGCACACATGAGCGCGCTCGCGCGCTCCATCACCGAGCACCACGACGACGTGGACCGCACCACCCAGCAACCCACGAAGGACCACGCGTGACACCCTCCACACCACCGAGCACAACCGACGTGACGACCTCAACCAGCGCCCCCGGCGCCGCCGACTCGCCACCCGCTCAGCACGTCCCGGGCGAGCCGGCCCGGATGACGCACCGCCAGGTCCTCGAGGCCCTCAGCGGGATCCTCATGGGCATGTTCGTCTCGGTGCTCGCCACGTCCATCGTCTCGTCGTCGCTGCCGCGCATCATCGCGGACCTCGACGGGTCCCAGTCGGCGTTCACCTGGGTCGTCACCGCGACCCTCCTCACCACGACGATCAGCACGCCCATCTGGGGCAAGCTCGCGGACCTCACGGACCGCAAGACGCTCGTGCAGGTCGCGCTCGTCATCACCGTCGTGTCGTCGGCCCTCGCGGGCTTCGCCCAGGGCACGGGGACCCTCATCACGTTCCGCGCCTTCCAGGGCATCGGTGCCGGTGGGCTCATCTCCCTCGCCACGGTCCTCGTCGCCGACATCATCTCGCCCCGCGAGCGCGGCAAGTACATGGGCTTCATGGGTGCCGTCATGGCCGTCGGGATGATCGGCGGGCCGCTCCTCGGCGGGGCCCTCACCGACAGCGTCGGGTGGCGCTGGAACTTCTTCGTCGGCGTCCCGTTCGCCGTCGCCGCCATCGTCGTCCTCCAGCGCACCCTGCGCCTGCCGCCCATGCCCAAGCGGCAGGTCCGTCTCGACTACTGGGGCGCGGCCCTGCTCTCGGCGGGGATCTCCGGACTCCTGCTGTGGGTGACGTTCGCCGGCAACCAGTTCGACTGGATGTCGTGGCAGACGGCCGCGATGGTGGTCGGGTCCGTCGTCGTGCTCGCCGTGGCCGTGCGGGTCGAGGCTCGCGTGGAGGCCCCGATCATCCCGCTGAGCCTGTTCCGCAACCGCACCCTCGTCCTCACCGTGATCGCCAGCGTCGCGGTGGGGGTCGCGATGTTCGGCACCGCGGTGTTCCTCAGCCAGTACATGCAGGTGGCTCGCGGCAAGTCGGCGACCATGTCCGGCCTCTTGACCATCCCCATGATCGTGGGCCAGTTCCTGGCGTCCACCGTCAGCGGACAGCTCATCTCCCGCTCCGGGCGGTACAAGAAGTTCATGGTCACGGGCGCCGTCGCGCTCACCGTGGGCCTCGCGCTCATGGGCACCATCGACTACCACACGAGCATGGTCCTCATCGGGGTGTACCTCTTCGTCCTCGGTGCCGGGGTGGGCATGCTCATGCAGAACCTCGTGCTCGCGACGCAGAACACCCTCGCGGTGAGCGAGATGGGCGCCGGGACGTCGACGGTGGCGTTCTTCCGGTCCCTGGGCGGCGCGGTCGGCGTGTCGGTCCTCGGGGCGGTCCTCGGGTCACGCATCGCCTCCGAGATGGCGAGCGGCCTCGCTGCCGCCGGCATCCCGGCCGGGCAGGGGACGGGCACGTCCATCCCCGACGTCAACGCCCTGCCGCCCGCCCTGCGCGACGTGGTGGAGAGCGCCTACGGCGCCGGTGTCGCGGACATCTTCCTCGTCGCCGCACCCATCGCGGTCGTCGCCCTCGTCGCGATCCTCTTCCTCGAGGAGGTGCCGCTGGGCCTCAAGTCGGGTGTGCAGCAACGCATCGAGGACATGGACGGGGCCAGCACCGCCGACGACGTCCCCGACGCCGCAGCCGTCACCGGCTTCGCCCCGGGCACGGCGGCCGCGATCGACGGGCGCCCCTCTTCCCGCTGACCCCACCTCAACCCTCCGCACAGCCCGACGGGGCGTGCTCTCGTGGACGATGCGGCGCCTTGAGCGCACGCCCCGTCCACAAGAGCACGCCCCGTCGGTCGCGCCCGGGTCAGGGTAGGGGACCTGGGCGCGGGGTCAGGTGCCAGGCACCCGAGGTCAGGTAGCGCGCGGGGTCAGGAGCTCATGTCCTCGAAGGTCAGGGAGATCGAGTTCATGCAGTACCGGTCTCCCGTGGGGGTCTGCGGGGCGTCGTCGAAGACGTGACCCAGGTGCGACCCGCACCGGGCGCACCGCACCTCGGTGCGGAGCATGCCGAGGGTACGGTCCTCGATGAGCTCGACGGCGTCGGACTCCTGGGGCGCGAAGAAGCTGGGCCAGCCGCAGTGGGCGTCGAACTTCGTGTCGGACCGGAAGAGCTCGTTGCTGCACGCCCGGCAGCGGTAGACGCCCTCCCGGTTCTCGTGGAGGAGCTCGCCCGTCCCTGGACGTTCGGTGCCGGCCTGGCGCAGCACGGCGAACTCCTCGGGGCTGAGCTCAGCACGCCAGTCCTCGGGTGTCTTCTCGATCTCGTAGGCCATGGCTGGTCCTCTCCACGAACGGTGTGCGCTCGCTGGTGTCTCGTCGGCGGGGGTCTCCTGGGACAACGACAGGGCCCACCGGATGCTTCCGGTGGGCCCTGTCGACCTTACGTGGTGCTGCGCTGCTGGACTACGGGGTGGTCACGCCTGGCCTGCGGCGCGGCGACGGCCGCGCGGGTTGCTGCTGCGTCCGCCACCGGCGGCACCGCTGCGCTCACCGACCGACGACCCGGAACCCGGCGTGCTCGTGGAGTACTTCACTCCGCCGCGGGCCGACCCTGCACCGCGGGCGGACGAGGACCGGCCGGACCCGGCACGGGAGGACGAGCCACCGGTCGACGTGCGCGCGGACGTACCGCGCTCGCCACCACCGGAACGCCCGGAGCCGCTGGTCGCGCCGCCACCCGAACGGCCGGAGCCGCTCCCGGCACCGCCACCGGAGCGGCCACGACCACGGCCGCCACCGCCGCCAGCACGCTGGACGGGCTGCTCCTGGACGGGCTGCGGCGTGACGTACTCGGCGACCTCGCCGACGAGCCGCGAGACGGCCTCGTCGCCGGGGGTGACCTTCACGGGCTTGGCGTTGATCTTCGCCAGGCGCGTGAGGTCGCGGACGTCGCCGCGCTGCTCGGGGAGCATGATCGTCACGACGTCACCACCGGACCCGGCCCGCGCCGTGCGGCCGGAGCGGTGCAGGTACGCCTTGTGCTCGGCGGGCGGGTCCACGTGGACCACGAGGTCGACCTCGTCGACGTGGATGCCGCGGGCGGCGATGTCGGTGGCGACGAGCACCTTGACGGAGCCGGACGAGAACGCGGCGAGGTTGCGCTCGCGCGCTCCCTGGCCGAGGTTCCCGTGGAGGTCGACCGCGGGCACGCCGTCGGCGGTGAGCTGCTTGGCGAGCTTCTTCGCCTGGTGCTTGGTACGCGTGAACAGGACGCGGCGGCCCAGCCCGGACGCGAGCTCCTTGACGACGTCACGCTTGGCGGCGACGTCGGCGACCTCGAACACGTGGTGGATCATCGCGGCGACGGGCGACTCGACGCTGTCGACGGAGTGGCTCGTGGGGGCGTCCATGTAGCGCTTGACCAGCTGGTCGACGCCCTTGTCGAGCGTCGCGGAGAACAGCAGGCGCTGGCCCTTGGCGGGCGTGCGGTCCATGATGCGCTTCACGCCGGGCAGGAACCCGAGGTCGGCCATGTGGTCGGCCTCGTCGAGGACGGTGATCTCGACGTCGTCGAGGGAGATGAGCCGCTGGCCCATGAGGTCCTCGAGGCGGCCGGGGCACGCGATGACGATGTCGACGCCGCCCTGGAGGGCGTTGACCTGGCGGGACTGCGCGACGCCGCCGAAGATCACGGTGGTCTTGAGGCCGAGGAGCGTCGCGAGGGGCTCCATGGTCGCGTTGATCTGGTTGGCGAGCTCACGCGTGGGGCACAGCACGAGGCCGCGGGGGCGGCTGGGGCGACGGCGTGCGCCGCCTGCCGCGAGGCGCGTGACCATGGGGAGGGAGAACGCGAGGGTCTTGCCGGAGCCGGTCCGCCCGCGCCCGAGGACGTCGCGTCCTGCGAGGGTGTCGGGGAGGGTCGCGGTCTGGATGGGGAAGGGGCTGTCGATACCGCCGGCGGCCAGGTGCGTGATGAGCGCCGTGGGGATCGCGAAGTCGGAGAACGACGCCTGCGTGGCGTTCGTGGTGGGGGTGGTCGAGGGCGCGCCGGAGCGCTGCGTGTTCGTCAAGGGTTGCCTTATCTCTCTGCGCCGTCGGGCGAAATCCCTCGACGCTCGGTGCGCGACCTGCGCGCTTCCTGTCCGTCAGTCTCTCATGGCTGCTCCGTGGGCGGTCGGGGAGCGCCGTGTGACCCTCGACTCCCACGGCCCGGTCGACGCCCGTGGACGCGCAGGCCCGTGTGGTCGAATACGGCCATGGACTTCCTCGCAGAGATCTGGTCGCGCGCATCCGCGCAGCTGGCACCCCCGGAGCAGTGGGTCGTGTGGGTCACGGGCCTCGTGGCCCTCGCCGTGGTGCTGTACCGGCCGACCTGGCGCGTCTCCCGGCACGTGGTGACCATCGCGCACGAGGGGGCGCACGCGTTCGCGGCACTTGTCACCGGACGGCGTCTGTCGGGCATCCGCCTGCACTCCGACACGTCGGGCCTCACCGTGTCCTCCGGGAAGCCGCGGGGCTTCGGCATGATCCTCACGGCCCTTGCGGGGTACGTCGGTCCGGGTCTCGTGGGTCTGGGCGCGGCGTTCATGCTGCGGCAGGGGTACGCGGTGGGGCTGCTGTGGCTGCTCATCCTCGTGCTGGCACTCATGCTGCTGCAGATCCGCAACTGGTTCGGGCTATGGTCCATCCTCGTGAGCGGCGTGGTCCTCGGTGCCGTGTCGTGGTTCGCGAGCACGGAGTGGCAGGCGATCACGTCGTACCTGGTGACGTGGTTCCTGCTGCTGGCCGCGCCGCGGCCGGTGCTCGAGCTGCAGACGGAGCGGCGCAACGGACGGGCCCGCACGTCGGACGCGGACATGCTCGCCCGGCTCACCCCGTTCCCCGGTCTGTTCTGGGTGGGGGTCTTCCTCGTGGTGACCCTCGGCGCCCTGGCGCTCGGGTCGTGGTGGATCGGGGCCTGGTCGGTGGAGCACCTCCCCCGCTTCTGAGGTCGACCGCCCGGAAGGGTCCGGGGACGACGACACCCCGGCCGCCGCGTGCTGCGGCGACCGGGGTGGTGTCTGCGGGCGACCAGCGCGGTCGCGGTGGTCGGGCGCATGGTGCCGCCCGGCCGGTGGTGCTCAGGCCTGCTGCGGAGCCAGGCTGAACGAGATGCTCTCGCCCGCGGGCTGGGCGTCGAGCGCGAGGTCGTTGAGCGACGCGGCGGTCGTCTCCTCGACGAAGACCTTGGTGGTGCCGAGGTCGATGACCTCGTCCGACGGCTTGTGCTCCGTCACGAGGGCGAGGTTGAAGTCGCCCGGGTTCTCCTCAGCGGCGGCGATGCGCAGCCCACCGTCGTCGGGGAGGTTCGCCTGCGTGGCGAGGTCCTGGACAGCCTGTCGAGCGTTATCGGTGAGGGTAAGCACGAGATCTCCTCTCGTAGCCGGGCACTCCCGGGGCATCGCGTCGACGGGGGTCGCCCGCCTCCGGATGAACCCTCCCAGGAGTCATTCGGTCCCCTCCACCGAACCAAGCCCGGGCGGGGCCCGCAAGCGCAGGTGCCCGATGGGGGTGGTTCGCGGCGTTCGTCCTTGCCGGGCGACCCGCTCCGATCCGCAGCACCGCACCGCTCCCGCCTGATTGTGAAGATCCTGCGCAGAGACGGGTTGTCGGCCTCCCGCCCACCCCGGGTAGCCTGTCCTGGCGACGTCCCGCCCTGTCACGGACCGGGACGTCCGGGGCCTCTAGCTCAGTTGGCAGAGCATCGGACTTTTAATCCGCGGGTCGTGGGTTCGAGCCCCACGGGGCCCACCCGGTCGCCGCTGTCGGACCACGCCACGTCCGCGACCGGACTCAGCGCCGGACCGTCAGCGGCCCGCCCTCCCCGAGGGCGAGCCGGGCGAACCTCTCCCCGATGATCTGGTGGGTGGCCGCGTCGGGGTGGAGGGCGTCGGGCAGGGGGTGCGGCTGGGCGTCGTCGGGGCCGTAGAGCTCGCGGCCGTCGAGGTGGTGGAGGTTCGGGTCGCTGGGCTGCCGCTCGCGGACGATGCGCTCGAGCTCCGCCCGGATCACGGTGAGCGTGAGCTTGCCTGCGACCACCTCGCCAGGGTCGCCCGTGGCGCGGAAGCGGACGACGCCCTCGGCGAGGGCGTCGGTGTCGAACGCCCCCGGACCTGGGGTGTCCTCGTGGATGCCACAGAAGATGGGTGAGACCACGAGGAGCGGCGTCTCGGGGTGACCGTCGCGGATCGTGTCGAGGAACCCGTGCACCGCGGGTCCGAACGCGCGGACCCGCATGAGGTCCGCGTTCACCAGGTTGATGCCGATCTTCACGCTGATGACGTCCGCCGGGGCGTCGCGCAGGGTGCGTGCCACGAACGGGTCGAGGAGCGCGCTGCCCCCGAGGCCGAGGTTGACCAGCTCCACGTCGGCCGTCCGGCTAGCCACAGCGGGCCACGTCCCCGTGGGCCGTGCGGCGTTGGACCCGTGGCTGACGGAGCTTCCGTGGTGCAGCCACACTGCACGGTCCCCCGTCGGCCCGGGTGCCACCGGGGCGTCGGCACGGAGGTCGACGAGCTCGGTCGTCTCGATGTGCGGCAACCACACCTCCACGTCCTTGGTCCCCCCGGGCAGACCCTCGAAGCGCGAGGTGCACACCTCGCCCGCCTCCTCGTGGGCGGCTCCGGTGCGCATGTCGACGGTGACCGTCGTCCCGCCCGACGTGGTGGCGGACGCCGTCAGCACACCGTCGACGACGAGGTCCACGACGCCGTCCGGGCGCGGCGGCACGCCCGCGTAGACGACGCGACGCCGGTAGGTGTCGACCTCGAGGACCGTGGCCGCGGTGCGGAGCACGAGGCGCACGCCCGACGGCTGGGACTCGACCGTCGCGAGCTGCGGGTCCGCGCACTGCGCCCTCGCCCACGCTGGCAGGCGGTGCGGGAGCAGCCCGCGTGGGGTGCGCTCGAGCTCCGCGGCGCCGCGCACGAGCGGTGCGACCGGGACGCTGGTCAGGGTCGGGGAGGTCATGGGTCCTTCTCTCTGCCCGGTCCCGGGCCACGGTGATGACGACAGTGGTGACGACGGGGGCGCCGAGCCACGAGTGCCCGAGCGGCTACGGGGCGGGCCAGGCGCCGAGGACGGCGTCGAGCGCACCGATGACGTGCGCCCAGCTCTCCTGCGGTGCCGGGCCGCTGTGGGAGAACGCGCCGCTCGCCTCGAGCGTGATGAACCCCCGGACGGTGCTCCCGATGAGCCGCACCGCGTGGACGTGCACGGCGGGATCGAGGTCGTAACCGCGCAGGACGGCCTCCATGAGCCGCGTGTGGCGCGGCCCCGCGCTCGACGCCGCGGTCGACGGCTCGAGGGCCGCAGAGCTCGCGGAGAAGCGGCCCGGGTGCTCGCGCGCGTAATCCCGGTACGCGTCCGCGAGGCCGGCGAGCGCTTCCGCTCGTGACCGTCCCGCGACCGCGTCGGTGGCACGGTCGGCGAGCTCCTCGAGAGCGAGGAGCGTGACGCGGGCACGAAGGTCTGCGGTGCCCCCGACGTGCGAGTAGAGGCTCGGGGTGCGCACCCCGAGGCGGCGGGCGACCTCCGCGACGGTGACGCGCTCGAACCCGATGTCGTCGGCCAGCTCGGCCCCGACGGCCGCGACCCTGCCCGGTGTGATCCCTGCGTGCACCATGTTCACCTCTTCGTCCGCGATCGATCCTATACCCATTAGGCAACTACCTGTGGAACGAAGGGAGAGGTTGCGGCAGTAACGCGGGAGCCCCCGCACGGCCCGCCGCCCGCAGCGTCGCGACGCAGACCGCTAGCATCGGCGGGTGCCACCCACCTCGCGACCGTCGACCTCGCGACCCTCCGCTCCGCGCCCGTCCGGCCGTCGCACGCATGTCGGTCGCCCGGCCGGCCGCACGCCGGAACGTGGGCCTCGGCGGCGCCGCGCACCCTGGGTGCTCGTGGCGCTGTTCGTCGCCGGGCTGACGGCCGCGACCCTCCTGCTGGACCTCAGCCTGGTCGTCGCCGCCGTCTACGGCACCCTGAGCCTCGTGACGTTCCTGACATACGCGCGAGACAAGGCCTCGGCGCGCGCCGGGCGCTGGCGCACGTCGGAGCAGACGCTGCTGACCCTCGGGCTCCTCGGTGGGTGGCCGGGCGCGATCGCCGCCCAGGAGACGCTGCGGCACAAGACGACGAAGGTGAGCTTCCGGTCGCGGTTCTGGGTGACGGTCGTCGTGAACCTCGCCGCGCTCGGGCTGCTGCTCAGTCCTCTCGGTCCGGTGGTGCGGGACGCCCTGCGCGACGTCGTGGGCGTCTGAGCCTCGGATCGAGGTCCCGCCTGACGCGGCGCTACGGGTCGCTGGAGCAGCGAGCGCGCCTCGTGCGGAGCGCCGAACGCGCAGCACAGAGCGCATGCCGCAGCCCACTGCCCACTGCCCACTGCCCACTGCCCAAACGTTTCAGCAGTGCCCGAGTCGTGGCATACGTCTGTGATGTGCATCACCCTGGTGCGATGACGACCACACCACTCGCGGTCCGGACGGACGAGCGTCCCACCGTCGATCACACCCACGACACCACAGGACGTGTGGGAGCGCGGTCCCTCGCCGCCCTCCGCATCGTCCTCGGCCTGGTGTTCCTCTGGCCCTTCCTCGACAAGACCTTCGGCCTCGGCTACGCCACCCCGCGCGACCGGGCGTGGATCGCCGGTGGGACACCGAGTCAGGGATACCTGCAGTCCGACGCCGTCAAGGGGCCGACCAAGGACCTCCTCGCATCGATGGCGAGCCCCGTGTCCGACTGGCTCTTCATGCTCGGCATGCTCGGCGTCGGGCTCGCGCTCGTCATCGGCATCGGGCTGCGCGTCGCCGCCGTGGCCGGCGCGTTCCTCATGCTCCCCATCTACCTCGCGAGCTGGCCCTTCGGACCGGGCAGCAACAACCCCCTCGTCGACCAGCACCTCGTGTACGTCGTCGCGCTCGTCGCCCTCGCAGCGACCGCCGCCGGCGACACATGGGGCGCCGGCCGCCCGTGGGCGAGAGTCATCGGCCGCCAGACCTGGCTCCGATGACCCCTGACACCTGACACCCCCGACCCCACAGGACACAGCACGGCCCCGAACGACCTCACACGGGGCGTGCTCTCGTGGACGGGGCGTGCGCTCGAGGCGCCGCCCCGTCCACAGGAGCACGCCCCGCCGGGCCGCGCAGCCGAGGGGCACACCACGCGCGGACCTGATGCCCGTCGAGCGCTGCGCCCGGGCCGTGAGGGCGAGGACACCTCACGCCGAGCGTCGGACCGCATGCCGCGCTACGGTCGGGACGGACCGGCGGACGACGGCACGAGGAGGACCGCGTGAAGTGGCACGAGCAGTCGAAGGACGTGTGGACGGCGTCGACCGAGCACCGGGTCTACACGGTGAAGAAGTACGACGGCCGATGGAAGTTCACGTGGGACACGGTGCCCCCGTCGCTCACGGAGCGTGAGCAGGGGCAGGAGTGGCTCACCCTCGCTGACGCGCAGCAGGAGGCCGAGCAGCACTCGTCCCCGAGCTGAGGGGCGCTGGACCGGAGGCCACCCACGGGACCTCGCCGGCGGTGACCCACTCCCCGTCCGCGGAGCGCGTCTGGATCCACAGCGCCTCGTCGCGCGCCACGGACACGGCGATGTCGAGGAAGTCCCGGGCGGCGAGGGCGATCGCGATGTCCTCGGCGCGGCTGGTCTCCCTGTACACCTCGGTCCCGTGCCGGTCGACGAGCCGGTAGGTGCGTCGACCGGACACGGCACCTTGGTCACCCAGCTGCGGCACCCCGTCGCCCCTGCCGCTGCTCGCCGCCGCCACGAGACCTTCGGCGAGCTCTCGGAGCTTGACGTTCGCCTCGTTGGACCGCTGCTTGAGCATCCCGAACGCCTCGTCCTCGCTCAGCCCGAACGCAGCCATGAGGATGCCCTTGGCCTGCTCGATCGCAGCGCGCGAGCCCGCAGCGGCGCGGATCGACTCGGCGGCCTCCCGCTGCGCGGCCTCGTGCTGGGTCTCGGTGAGGTCGATGATGGTCCCGGAGATGCAGGCCGACGTCGGCCCGTCAGGATCCTCCCACCGGCCGGTGAGGACGAGCGTGCGCTCCACACCGCGCGCGTCGACGATCCGGTGCACCCGGCTGAACGCCGCGCCCGAGCTCCGCAGAGCCTCGACCGCGACCTCCACGGATCCTCGGTCCTCGGCCACGACGTGGGCGAGGACGAGGTCACCGGACGGGACGACCTCGTGAGGCTCGAACCCGTAGATCTCGTAGACCTCGTCGGACCACCACCAGGTGTCCGTCACGAGGTCCAGGCGGTAGGTGCCGAACGCCTGCTCGGTACCGACGGTCAGCGCGGCGATCCGGTGGCCAGCGTGTCCATGATGAGTCCTGTCGCACAGTGCCGTGACGGCCGCTGCTTGACCCCAGGGCCACCCTACTCGCGCCCGCCCTCCTCCGCAGGCGCACGACGGCCGTCGACCTCGCCGGCACGCACGTCGCCCTCCTCGTCCTCCACGCGCTGGATCTGGGCGGTGCGCTCGCGCTCGTCGATGACCTCCTGGCCGGGTCCGGAGAACGCCTTGGACCGCTGCTGGGCGTCCGCGCTCCCGGTGAACAGCCCTGCGGCGGGGCTCATGACCTGGGTCTCCTCGACCTCGGCGGTGGGGTGCGGGCCACGCGACGGCTCGCTCAGGCGCATGCGCAGCCCGGGTCGCGCGACCCGCACGGGGATGCGCTCGGGGGCCTTCTGCGTGGCCTTCTTCTTCCGCTCCCCGGCAGGCCCCTTCCCGGGTCGCGCGCCGCCGGGGCGGTCGTCCTCGTCGGTGACGCTCAGCGGCGCCTCGACGGCACCGTCGGCACCGAGCAGGCGGGTGCGCGGCTTGGCCTGCGGGGCCTCGCGCTGCAACCACTCGACGAGGCCTTCACGCAGGTAGCAGCGCAGGTCGAAGAGCGTCCCGGCGTCCTGGGCGCTCGCCATGGCGCGCACCCGCACGAAGCCGTGGGTGGCCTCAGTCACCTGGAGGACGCCGACGCGCTCGTCCCAGAGCGGCGTCGAGTCGAGGAGCCGCGTGAGCTCGGCGCGCATCTCGGCGAGGGGGACGTCCCAGTCGAGGTCGATCTCGACTGTCCCGAGCAGCTCCGCCGCCCGCCTGGTCCAGTTCTCGAAGGGAGTGGTGGTGAAGTAGGTGCAGGGCAGGATCAGACGACGGTCGTCCCAGATGTGCACCACCACGTACGTCATGGTGATCTCCTCGATGCGACCCCACTCGCCCTCGAGGACCACGACGTCGTCCACGCGGATGGCGTCCGTGAACGCGATCTGCATGCCGGCGAACACGTTCCCCAGCGCCGTCTGCGCCGCGAGACCGGCGACGATGGACACGAGTCCCGCGGACGCGAGGAGGCTGGCACCGGCGGCGCGGGCGGCGGGAAACGTCAGGAGGATGCCCGCGAACCCGCAGATGACGATGACCGCGACCGTGAGGCGCCGGACCACGATGATCTGGGTGCGCACGCGTCGGGCGTGCCTGTTGTCCGCCGTGTCGGTGCGGTACCGCTTGAGGATCCCGTCCTCGACGACGAACGCGAGGGACCCGACGAACCACGCCCCCACCACGATGAAGAGGATGAGCAGGAGGTGCTCGACGCCCGCGCGCCAGGAGTGCGCGGAGTCCGTGGCGAGGCGGACGGCCAGCCACACACCGACGACGACGAGGACGGCACGCAGCGGGCGACGCATCCGGGTGGAGAGGTCGCGCAGGAGCCAGTTGTTACGACCGGCGCGCCGGACCACGCCGGAGATGATGGCACCGACGAGGAACGCGGCGACGACCGCGCCGACGACGGCGATGGCTGTGACGGCCACGTTGGTGGCCTCGGTGAGGTCTGTCTCTGGGGGCATCGGTCCAGGCTAGGCCGATGATCCTGGACGTCGCCTGACGGAAGGTCCGGGGCGCCCGTTCCGGTGGCGAGGTCCCACAACCGGTGCAACACTGGCGATGCAGCCACTGCGGCCGGTTCTCCGGCCCGGTGATGCGACCACCTTATGGAGTCGACGGGTGCGAGAGCTCCGTCCGGGCGCAGGCCCACTGCTCCGCCACGCACTGTGCGGGCGAGACGGAGCAGCTCCCACCCCGCTCGCCCTCGGGCGGGCGGGGTGCTCCGGTGGGTCGCCGCCCGCGGCAGCTAGCCTGCCGCCCCTTCCGTCACCTGAGCCAGCAGCCAGGACGCGATCTCCTCACCGGCCGCCGCGCCTGCCGCGCCCGTGACCGTGAGGCCCGGCGTGGTCCAGCCGACGTCGTGCAGCTCGCCGTGGGCGGGCCGGATCGCACGCGTGGCGGACTCGAGCATCTCCGCGTCGAGCAGCGAGTCGCCGGCCGCGACCACCGTGTGCGCGTCCGTGCGGCGCGCCACCTCGGCGACGGCCGCGCCCTTGCGCAGCTCGTCGGGGACGACGTAGAGCTTGCGGCCCTGGAGCGACGCCCTCCACCCGTGGGCCCGCGCCCAGTCGGCGACCTCGTCGACGAACCCCTCGGGCAGGTGCTGCCGGCGCACCACCGCGTAGCAGAAGAGGCCCTCGGCGCTGCGCAGCTTGGACGTCCACTCCGGCTTGAACACGGACGCCATGTAGCCCTCGACCTCGGCGAACGGGTGCGACGACTCGGCGAGGACCCGCGTGACCCGGTCGGTCCACGCCTGGTCGGCCACGCCGTCGACGAGGAGGAACCCGCCGTTCGCGGTCACCGCGTACGGCGCCTGCGGCCCGGGCAGCATGATGCGCTCGTACTGCGCCCGGGTCCGTGTGGTCGCCGGGACGAGCGCCCCGGTCCGCGCGAGGGCCTCGACGGTGCGGTGCGCAGCCTGCGTCACGTAGGAGAGGGGTTCGCTCTCGTAGATCTCCACGCAGGCGAGGTCCCGCACGAGCTCCTCGTGGGTACCGTCGGGGAGGCCGAGCCGCGCGGCCTTGCGCGAGTAGACGAGCGTCCGGTCGAGGTCGCACGCCGCCACCACGGGCAGCACGGCGTCGGCGGCCCGGCGCACGTCGGCGGTCCGAGCGGTGGTGCGGCTCACCTGGAAGCCACCTCGCCCTGCTCGACCGGGGCGGCGTCGGCCGCCGCCGTCCCGTCCGCTCCCGTCGCCCCGCGCGTGAACCGCGGGTGGATCAGTCCCACGCAGCTGTACGGGAGATCGGCGACCTCCTCCACGTCGACGCCCCGCTGCTCGGCGAGCAGGCGCACGTGGCCGAGCTCGGCGGCGGCGTCCGCACGCACGAGGACCTTCCACGGGACGCGACGCAGCAGCACCCGCGTGGTCTCCCCCACGCCAGGCTTCACGAGGTTCACGTCGCCGAGACCGTAGGACTCGCTGATCTGCTCGACCGCGGCCCACCCGGCCCAGGTGACGTCCGGCTCGGGAGCGTCCTGCCGCGCCGCCACGTCGGCCCGCACGGTGTCGGCCACCTCGGAGAACTGGGCGCTCACGACGTCGAGGAACTCCGCCGAGACGTCCGCGTCCGCGAGGTCGGCGTAGAACTTGGCGCCGTGGAACATGCCGGGACCGATGAGCCGGTCGTTGAGCACCGTCCGCGACACGAGGCCGGAGACCGTGGAGTTCAGGCACGCCGACGGGATGAGGTAGTCCTCGCGCGTCCCGAAGAGCCGGACGCAGTGCCCGGGGTCGGCGAGGACCGCCGGCTCACCGGAGAAGCCGCGCTCCCCCAGGCCGAGCGCCGCGTTCGCGCGCTCCACGGCCGCGTCGAGCTCGCGTGCGATGGCCCCCTTGCCCGTCCACCCGTCGACGAACAGCACGTCCGCCGGGTCGTGGTGCTGGGCGAGGTACGCGAGGGCGACCTCGTCGATGCCCCGTCCACGGACGATGCTCGCCGCGTAGTGCGGGAGCGTCAGGCCGTGCGCGTAGCTGGCCCACCGCTTCATGAGGATGCCGACGGGCGTCCCGGCGCGGGCCAACGACACGAGGACGGTGCGCTCCCCGCGCTCCGCGAGCGCGAGCTCGGTGACGACGCCCACCGCGTGGGCGAGCCGCGCGGCCGACGCGCGCAGGGCGCTGTGGAAGAGGTCCTGGTACTCGGGGGTGGGCTGGTACTCCACGGGGAGGGACTCGGCGTAGTGGGCGCCACCGGACTGGATGGCCTCCTCGCGCTCCTCGGTGGGGGCCTCGAGCTCGACGTCGGAGAGGTCGCTGAGGAGCCACTCGACCTCGTGCGCCCCGTAGGACCCGAAGGTGGGGCCGTGGAGCGGCGCGGGCAGCGCGGTCGCGTCGCCACCCCGGGTGGCGTGCGGTGCGGAGCTCGGTGCTGTCTCGACGGTCACAGGGTGTGCTCCTCGGTGGTGGGGCTGGTTCTGGTGCGCTGGGCGGGGACGTACGACGGGACGACGGCGAGGTGCACCTGGTCGCAGCTCTCGGCGAGCCGGTCGAGGAGCCCGCCCGGAGCCCGGAGCTCAGGGGTGTCCCCGACGGAGTCGACGACGAGGACGATGTCGGTGAACCGTCGCGTCGGGTCCGTCCCGGGTGCGACGTTGTGCGCGAACCGCGGTCCCGGTCCGTCGGCGGGGTCGTCGTGCGCGGGGAACTCCAGGGTGGTGCGCAGGGCGTACCCCGCCTCGTCGACGGCGAGGACCGGTGACCGGGTGGTCGTGGAGCAGCGCACCTCGAGCGCCGGGCCGGGCGCCGAGCCCGGCCCGGTCGTGCCGGAGGCGAGCGACTCGAGGGCCCGGCCGAGGAGGAGGGGCGCGTACATGAGCTCCTCGAACCCGAGGACGAGGACCCGGTCGCCGGTGAGGGAGGACCGCAGGCTCTCGGCCGCGGCGGTCGCAGCCGCCTCGAGGGTGGTCTCGTCGGCGGGCGTGAACCCGTGGCGTCCGCCGTCGCGCACGCCCGCACCCCAGGTGGGGACCTCGCGCGGCGCGAGGCCGCGCGCCCCGCCGTCGGGCCCCGCGGAGGCGGGGACGGCATCCGGTGCGGACGGACCGGCGGGCGCGACCGGCGTCGCGGTCACCGACGCGACGAGCGACGCCGCCCGCTCGAGGAGACCGTCCGGGAGCGTGATGGTGCCGGACGCGAGCGCCACGACGTCGATCCGCACCCCGAGCCTCTCGGAGAGCGCCGCGAACGTGCCGCGGTCGGCGGCGGACCGCAGGTCGATGAGGGCTGCGACGACGTAGCGCTCGCGGTGCCGGACGGCGTCCAGCGCGGCGATGGTGTTGAGCGCGGTGCGCCCGGTGGAGATCTCGTCGTCGACGAGCACGAGGGTGCTGGCGCGGTCGAGCAGGCGGGGGTCCTCGGGGAGCACGAGGTGGTCGGTCGCGTGCGAGTGCTCCTCGGCGAAACCGGCTGCGGGCGTCACTCCGTCGACCGGGCGACGGGTGGAGTGCACCGACGGGACGCCGAGGGCGCGGGCGACGCTGTGCCCGAGGGCGGTGGCGGTCTCGGCGTACCCGAGGACGGCCGTCCCCGCGAGCAGGTGCAGCGGGTCGCCGGAGGCTGCGCGCGGGGCGCTGGCGGCGACGGCGTCCGCGAAGCGTCGCGCCGCCGCGACGGTCCGAGGGCCGGTCGCCCCGAGGGCGTCGCGCAGGGCGTCGGCGAGACCGGCGGCGCGTGCGGCGTCGGGCACGGTGCCGCTGCCCGCGACGACATCGGCGACGAGGTGCCCGAGGAGCACACCCGCCTGGTGGACGACGGTCGGGGACGTGGGCACGTGCTTCCCGAGGACCGTGGACACGAGCAGGTGGGCGCGCCGCGGGTTGCGGCGGACCGCGAGCCCGACGAGCGCGTCGAGCGGCACCCCTACGGGCGCGTCCACGGTCTCGACCCCGATGCCCAGGCGGTCCGCGACCCACGTCCCCGTCCATGTCGTCGCGGCCGTCGCGGTCGTCGCGGTCTCCCCGACGGCGGGGACCTGCGCCGCGCTCACGAGGTCTGGCTCGCGCTGAGGACGTCCACGAAGCTCACGTCCTCACGGATCACGCCGAACACCTGGGCGCGCCGCAGGAGCTGGGTGGCCCAGGCCCGGTGCGGCTTGCTCTCGTTCATCTTGTTCCGGTACTCCGACGCCTTCGCGCCACCGCGGTCCGCGGCGAGGACGTCGCACGCGTCGACGTACTCCTCGTGGGACACCACGGACAGCGCATGGACGGCCGCGACGTGCGAGGGGTGGATGACGGTCTTGCCGGTGAGGCCGTTCGCCTGGTCGAGGACCACCTCGCGGATGAGCCCGTCGAGGTCGTCGGCGATCATCCGCTGCCGCAGCTTCTCCTCGTCGTGCTCGGCGAAGGGTGTCTCGCGGAGCTGCGGCTTGAAGAGGCGCTCGTGCTGGGCGAAGTACTCCCAGACGGGTCCGGTGATGACGAACCCGGTCTCGTCGGCTCGCCCGAGGACGTTGACGATGTCCGCGATGACGGCCGCGATGACGTGGACGTGGTAGATGGTCAGCTCACGGTTGCGCCGCAGACCGAACGCGGCGGAGAGGTCGGTCGCACCGATCCGGACGGCGAGGACCGTGTCCCGGTACTTCTGCAGCACCGTCTGGATGCCGGCGAGCTCGGTGCTCCGCGTCTCGGCGAAGGCGAGCGTCGGGGACTCGAGGACCGGCATGGCGTACAGGCGACGGCCGGAGCGGGCGTTGACGGCCTCGATCGCCTCGAGGTACTCGATGCCGTTGTCCTGGAGGAACTTGGGGACCACGAACCCCGCGAGGATCCCCAGGTGCTCGCCCAGGCCGTCGGCGACGAGCGGGATCTGCTCGGGGTTCCGTACCCGGACGAAGACGAGGGGCCCCGTGGCGCCGGTCTGCGCGTAGGCGCGGAGCTGGGCGACGACGTTGCGCTCGGCGGCCGGGACGTCGTCGTCGGAGATCGAGTCCTCGAGGCACACGACGACGGACACGACACCGGCCGCCGCTCGCTTGGCGATGTCCTCCGCGAGGCGCGGGCGCGTCCCGGGGCTGTACAGGGTGGCGCCGAGCGCCATGGCGAGGACGTGGGGGTCGCTGTCCGTGCCGAAGTCCTCCGGTGCGCGGAAGAACAGGCGGTCGATCTCGGACGCGCTCAAGGTGGCGAAGTGGCGCATGTTCTCCCGGCTCTCTGCGTGCGGGACGGCGCGATCGACGCAGCCCCTCGCGCCCACTGCGTCGGGTGCGCAGTTCAAGATAGCCGACGGGTCCGCCCCGAGGACACCGTGCCGGAGGGGAGAACTCCCCACCAGGACGCTCTGCGACCATGGGGTCATGACGCAGATGACCAAGGGCTCGAACATCCCGCTCACCGCCGTCCACCTCCGCGCGGAGCTCGTGTGGGACGCCCGCCCCGGGACGCCCGACGTCGACGCCTCGGCGCTCCTGCTCACCGAGCACGGGACGGTGCGCTCCGACGACGACTTCGTGTTCTTCAACCAGCCGGCCCACGCCTCGGGTGCCGTGCGGAAGCTGCCCAAGCAGAGCACCGCGTCCACCGTCCGCGACACCGTGGAGGTCGACCTCGGTCGCGTGGAGCCGGCCGTCGACCGCATCGTGCTCGGCGCGTCCGCCGACGGCGGCACCTTCGGCGCCGTCCGCCACCTGCGGCTCGTCGTCACGGACGTCGGCACGGGTGCGGAGGTCGCGCGGTTCGACATGTCCGACGCCACCACGGAGACCGCCTTCCTCTCCGGCGAGCTGTACCGCCGGGGCGGCGGCTGGAAGCTGCGCGCCGTCGGCCAGGGCTACGCGTCCGGCCTGGAAGGCCTCGCGACCGACTTCGGGATCACGGTGGACGAGGCACCGGCGGCACCACCCGCACCCCCGGCACCGACGCCCGCCCCGGCGTACGTCCGGTCGGCCCCGACCGCCCCTCCGCCCCCGAGCGCCCCGAGCTTCGGTGCTCCCGCACCGGCGGGCACGGGGACCTCGATCCCCGGGTACGCACCGCCGCCGTCCGGCCCGCCCGTGGCCGTGCCGCCCCCGGCTCCTGTCGCAGCGCCCGCGCAGGGCCGGGCGACCGTCAACCTCGACAAGGGACGCGTGAGCCTCGCGAAGAACCAGCGGGTGAGCCTGACCAAGTCGGGCGCACCGGCCCTCACGCGCGTCCGGCTCGGCCTCGGTTGGGACCCGGCCTCCGGCGGCAGGTCCATCGACCTCGACGCGTCCGCCATCGTCCTCGACGCGCAGGGCAAGGACGTCGACAAGGCGTGGTTCCTGTCGAAGAAGGCGTGCGGCGGTGCGATCCAGCACATGGGCGACAACGTCACGGGACAGGGGGACGGTGACGACGAGGTGATCGTCGTGGAGCTCGACCGCCTGCCCGAGAAGGTCGCAGCGGTGGTGCTCACCATCAACTCCTTCGGTGGGCACCGGTTCACCGACGTGCGCAACGCCTACTGCCGTCTCGTCGACGCGGCGTCCGGCGCGGAGCTCGTGCGCTTCGACCTCACCGACTCGAAGCCCAGCACCGGGGTCTTCATGTGCGTCCTGCGCCGCAGCAGCGGGGGGACCTGGGAGATGGAGGCGCTCGGCGAGTTCCACGACGGGAAGACCGTCAAGGCGATGCTCAAGCCTGCCGCGCAGTTCGTCTCCTGACCGGTCCACCGCACCGACGACGAAGGCCCCCGGCGGCTGCCGGGGGCCTTCGTCGTGCGTGGCGGGGCGCACGGGCCCCGCACGTCACAGGTGCGGGGTGACCGCCGGGAGGAGCTGGTCGAACGTCCGGCCGCTCGCGGACTGCCCGATGGCCGTCATGGCCCACCCGGCGCCCTCGCGCGTCACCTTGGCCATGATCTGCGCGTTGTGCGTGCCGGAGCCGGAGAGGTCGTAGCGGGCGACCTCCGAGCCGTCCGTCTCGTCGACGAGACGGCAGAACGCGCTCTCGATCTGCGTGAAGTCCTGCCCGGTGAACGAGTTCACCGTGAAGACGACCGTGGTGACCGTCGGCGGGATCCGCGTCAGGTCGACGACGATCGACTCGTCGTCGCCGTCCCCTGCGCCCGTCCGGTTGTCACCCGTGTGCACCACGGAGCCGTCACGGCTCTGCAGCTGGTTGAACCAGACCACGTCGACGAGCTTCTTCGAGGCGTCGAACAGCAGGCCCGACGCGTCGAGGTCGATCTCCTGCTCCTTACGGCCGAAGAAGCCGCGCTTCTTCACGGCGTCCCAGCCGAGGCCCATGCGCACCCGCGTGAGCGTGGCCCCGCTCGACTTCTGGAGGGAGAGCTTCTGTCCCTTGGAGAGGTTCACTGACATGCGTCGTCCTTTCGGTGCCCCGTGGGCGGGGCGGTTGCGGATGAGGTGTCGGTGGTGCGGGCCGGCACCGGCCGTGAGGCCGGTGCCGGATGCTGCTCAGGCGTCGACCGTGGCCGGCTCGCTGGTCGTCGGCTCCTCCGTGCCGTGGAGCCTGCGGTAGCGCAGCGAGGACAGGAACGCCGCCCCGATGAACACCACGCCCACGAGGCCGGTGACGATCTCGTTGACGTGCACCTGGATGGAGACCAGGAGGATCACGGCGAGCGCACCGATCGCCCAGTGGGCACCGTGCTCGAGGAACACGTACTCGGCGAGGGTGCCCTTGCGGACCAGGTAGATGGTGATGGAGCGGACGAACATCGCCCCGATGAACCCGAGCCCGAGGGCGATGATCACGGGGTCCGAGGTGATCGCGAACGCACCGATGACGCCGTCGAACGAGAAGGACGCGTCGAGGACCTCGAGGTAGAGGAAGAGGAAGAACCCGGCCTTGCCGGTCGCCTTCGCGAGCTCGGACGGGCCACCTCCGGTGCTCTCCGTGTCGAGGGCGTTGTCGACGACCTTCTCGGAGACGCTCTCCTCGCCGATGCCGCTCGACTCGAAGAGGGTCCCCAGGCCGTTGACGGCGAGGTAGGTGACCATGCCGAGGACGCCGGAGAGGAGCACGACGTGCGGGTCCTCGGCGAGGAGCTCCGCGGCGAGGAGCAGGAGGACCGCACCGACGACGACGGACACGTTCTCCAGCTTGCCGGCGCGGGCGAGCGGACGCTCCAGCCAGCCGAGCCAGCTGATCTCGCGCTCCTCGAAGACGAAGTCGAGGAAGAGCATGAGGAGGAACATCCCGCCGAACGCGGCGATCTGCGGGTGCGCCTCGTTGAGGACGTACCCGTAGGTGCCCTCGACGTGCGGGTCGCCCTTCTCCATGGCGAGCTGGAGGGCCTCGATCGGGCCGAGGTCCGCGGTCACGGAGACGATGACGAGGGGGAACACGAGGCGCATGCCGAAGACGGCGATGAGGATTCCGACCGTGAGGAAGAGCTTCTGCCAGAAGGCGCTCATCCGCTCGAGGATCTTCGCGTTGACGACCGCGTTGTCGAAGGAGAGGGAGACCTCGAGGATCCCGAGGATGAGGCAGAGGAAGAAGGCGTTCCAGCTGCCGTAGACGAATGCGGCGACGAGCGATGCGATGGTGACGGCGAACGACCAGCCGAACGTGCGCAGGATCATGCTGTTCCTTGTCTCGGCACTGCGCGCACGGGCGCAGCAGGACGACGGCCCCGGGGGCGGGTCGCCTCGGGACCGTCGTCCGTGATGTGGTTGTGCAGCGTCAGACGTTGACGCCGTAGTCGCGGGCGATGCCCGCGAGGCCCTCCGCGTAGCCCTGCCCGACGGCACGGAACTTCCACTCGGCGCCGTTGCGGTAGAGCTCGCCGAAGACCATGGCGGTCTCCGTCGAGGCGTCCTCGCTGAGGTCGTAGCGGGCCAGCTCGGCTCCGCCTGCCTGGTTGATGACGCGGATGAAGGCGTTGCGCACCTGGCCGAAGCTCTGCGAGCGCGTCACAGCGTCGTAGATCGACACGGGGAAGACGATCTTGTCGCACTCCGCGGGGACCGCGGCGAGGTTGACGTTGATCTGCTCGTCGTCGCCCTCGCCCTCACCGGTGGTGTTGTCGCCGGTGTGCTCGACGGAGCCGTCGGCGCTCTTGAGGTTGTTGAAGAACACGAAGTGCTGGTCGGACAGGACGCGTCCGTCGGCGCCTGCGAGGATCGCGCTGGCGTCCAGGTCGAAGTCGACACCGGTCGTCGAGCGGACGTCCCAGCCGAGACCGACGGTGACGGCGGTCAGGCCCGGGGCTTCCTTGGTGAGCGAGACGTTCCCGCCCTTGGTCAGACTGACTCCCACGAGTACTCCATACGTTCGGGACGGGGCGTGCGTCCCCGCCGTGTCGATGGTCCGTCGCCCGGTGGGCGACGGGCCGACTATAACGTGCTGACCCCTGTCAGCACGTGGGTCCCGGGGAGGAGATCCATGGGGACTCCTCCCCTGCGTCGGCGTGCACCTCGAATCGTTTAGGCGTTTTTGTCCCGAGTGCGACACCTCGGGGGCATCCGCTACCGTCGGCGTCATGACGTACGCCCACCCGCGCACCGCGCTCCGCGCCCGTGCCGCTCTCCCCGCTGCCCTCCTCGTCCTCGTGCTCGCTGCCTGCGGCTCGGACGACCCCGGGGACGGAGGGACGGGCGAGGGTGCCGAGGTGTCGGACCAGCCGACGGAGGCGTCGGTCGAGCGGGGCGACCTCACGGAGGCGACGCTCGAGATCGTCGGGGGTGCGGCGACCATCGAGCTGGTGGCCGGCGACGCCGACGGCACCCTCTTCAGGGCCGTCTCGGCCGACGACGCCATCTCCCCCGTCCCTACCGAGACGGCAGAGGGCGAGTACACCCTGGACATCACGTACGTGCAGGACAGCTCGACGAGCGCCCTGACGGTCTACCTCGACCCGGAGGTGCTGTGGCACCTCGACGTGACGGGCGGGTCGGACACGTTCGAGGCCGACCTCTCGCAGGGACGTCTCGGCTCGCTCGACGTCACGGCGGGGTCGCGAGCCATCGACCTCACGCTGCCGGTGCCCGAGACCGAGGTGCCGATCACCCAGGCCGGGGGCGCGGAGTCCTTCACCGTGCACGTCCCGGAGGAGGCCTCCGCGCTCGTGTCGTTCGAGGCCGGGTTCGGGTCGGCGACGGTGGACGGCGCCGAGCTGGAGCCGGGCCCGTCGGGCGAGGCGACGGCCGGGGACCCGGCAGCGGCCGAGCGCTACGTCATCACGAACACGGGCGGCCTCGCGTCGTTCGTCCTCGACCGCGGCCCCGTCTCCTGACCTGATCGCGCCGTCGTCCGCAGCGCTCCCGGAGGTCAGGAGAGCGCTGCGAGGACCCGATGCCACACCTCGAGCGGCCGGCCGGTGTCGGTGAGGACCAGCGGTCGCGCGGTCGCCGGCACGCCGGGGGCCGCGCTGGTCCGCACCTCCCCCACGAGCAGCTCGTCGTGGGCGACCTGGACGGCCCGGTCCCCGTCCCCCGGCCCGAGGCCGAGCCAGGCGGCGAGCCTGGCCGGGATCGCGGCCACGTCGAGCACCTCGAAGGTCGGGGCGCTCGCACCGGGGTGGGCGGAGCGCAGCACGGCGTGCCCCTCGAGCCGGTGGACGGTCACCCACGTCCTGGGGGTCGCGTCGCCGGTCCGACGCTCGAGAGCCACGAGGACGTCGGGGCGGTGGAGGGCGCGGCGCACCCACCGGCCCGTGGGGGTCGCGGTGCCGTCCTGCTCGAGGAGCCCCTCGGCGCACGGCCCGGACCGCCAGCGTCGACCGACACGGTGCGAGCCGTTGACGAACACCGTGAGCTCCTCGTCCCCGAGCCGGGGCACAGCCGGGACGGGCCCGGTCCAGACCCGGTCCCCGAGGGGCGACGGTGCGACCGGGGCCTTGACCAGGTGCGGACCGCCCGGGACGGAGAGGCTCGCGAGGGCCTGCTCGACCGTCCCCGCCAGCGCTCGGTGGTGGGCGACGGGCACGGTGGCCGTCGCCGCCACGAGGCCGTCGCCGGAGGGCACCACGAGGGTGGTGACGACCACGGGCGTGGTGCCGTCCCGGTAGGTCAGGTCGCTGCGGACGCCGGGGGCGTGCCCGTCGGAGCCGGACCAGGCGCGGTGGTCGAGGAGCCATGCGAAGGGATCCGCGGCCCACGCATCACGGACCGCGGACGCGACGACGTCCGCAGCGGTCCGCGAGGCGCCCCCCTCCGTCGCCGCACGGGGGACGAGACCCGCCGACCCGGCGAGGTCCTCGACGCGCAGCTGGGCGGCGAGGGGGCGGCCCGTCGCGTCGGCCCGCCATGCCGGACCCTCGCAGAGAGCGGCGCCGAAGTCCTCGACGACCGTCCACCCGTCCGGGACCACGAGGGCGGCCCCGGACCGGGGCTCACGGAGCAGGTGCGACGTCACACGTCGATGCGGCGAGGCCCGGCCTGCCACGCGGACCAGGCGGACTCGAGGATCTCGTCGAGACCGGCCTCGCCGCGCCAGCCCATGACGGTGTTGATGCGCTCGGGCGAGCCGACGAGCACGGGCGGATCGCCTGCACGACGCGGCTCGACGACCGGGTCGATGGTCAGGCCGCTGACGCGCGCGAGCCCGTCGATGACCTCGCGCACGGACGAGCCCTCGCCGGTGCCGACGTTGAACACGTCGAAGGGGCGCTCGTCGCCACCCAGGTAGCCGAGCGCCGCGATGTGCGCCTTCGCGAGGTCGAGGACGTGGATGTAGTCACGGACGCACGTGCCGTCCGGCGTCGGGTAGTCGTCGCCGAAGAGGCGCGGGGACTCGCCGCGGGCGATGCGGTCGAGGACCATGGGGACGAGGTTGAGCACCGCGGGGTCGCCCAGGTCGTCCCAGCCCGCGCCGGCGACGTTGAAGTACCGCAGCGCCACGAAGCGCAGGCCCCACGCGCGGGACGCGGCCCGACCGAGCCACTCACCGACGAGCTTGGTCTCCCCGTAGGGGTTGATGGGCTCGGCGTGGAGCTTCTCCTCGACCACGGAGACCGACGGCATGCCGTACGTCGCGGCGGAGGACGAGAAGACGAGGCGGTCCACGCCCGCGTCCTCCATCGCCCCGACGACGTTGACGAAGCCGTTGACGTTCTGCTGGTAGTAGTACGCGGGGCGCTGGACCGACTCGCCGACCTGCTTGCGCGCCGCGAAGTGGATGACCGCCTCGACGGAGTGCTCGCGGAGCGTCGCGGCGAGCGTCTCGCGCGCCTGGGGCCCGGCGACGTCGAGCTCGACGAGCGTCGCGTTGCCGATGCGCCCCGCCTGGCCGGTGCTCAGGTCGTCGACGACGACCACCGACTCACCCTTCTCCAGCAGGAGCCGCACGACGTGCGCCCCGATGTACCCCGCTCCACCCGTCACCAGAATCGTCATGGCAGCAGGCTACTCGGCCGCGTGGTCGTCCCCGGGTGCCGTTCGTCCCGCGCGTCGACGCCGTGCCGTCGCCGGCTCCTCACGCCCAACCGAGCTCGTGCAGGCGCTCGTCGTCGATCCCGAAGTGGTGGGCGATCTCGTGGACGACGGTCACCGCGACCTCGTCGACCACCTCGTCGCGGGACTCGCAGACGGCGAGCGTGGGGTTGCGGAAGATCGTGATGCGGTCCGGCAGGGAGCCTGCCGCCCAGCCGAGGTCGCGCTCCGTGAGGGGGACGCCCTCGTAGAGCCCGAGGAGCCCGGGGTCGTCGGCGGGGGCGTCGTCCTCGACGAGCACGACGACGTTGTCCATCTGCGCCGCGAGCTCGGGTGGCACCTCGTCGAGCGCGTCGCCCACCGCGTCCTCGAACTCCTCGCGCGTCATCTCGACCATGCCGCCATCCTCCCCCACCCTCCCCCGCTCGTCCCCACGGGCCCCACGAGTCGGCCACGCGGCACTGCACGACCTCGGGTTTTGCATCCCACGCTCCGCGGGTCATATGATGACGCTGGTCTTCGACGGTTCGAGCTTCCGGGCGTCCGGGGCGTCATGACTGGCCCCCATCGTCTAGCGGCCTAGGACGTCGCCCTTTCACGGCGGTAGCACGGGTTCGAATCCCGTTGGGGGTACGGGCACATCGAACGGTGTTCGGAGTGGGCCACGAAGTAAGGTACGATCTTCCAGGTTCGCCGAAAAGCGAACTGCACGAAGCAGGTTCCTCGTAGTGAGGTATCACTCGAGGCCCCGTAGCGCAGTTGGTTAGCGCGCCGCCCTGTCACGGCGGAGGTCGCGGGTTCAAGTCCCGTCGGGGTCGCTTGACATCGAACGCCCGGTCATTCATTGGCCGGGCGTTCGGTTCAAGGCTCTGTAGCTCAGTTGGTAGAGCGTTCGACTGAAAATCGAAAGGTCACCGGATCGACGCCGGTCGGAGCCACACATGAACCCCTGGGAGACCAGGGGTTCTTTTTCTTTGCCCCCCCCGGTCTGCCGCCGCCCCGACCCACCCCATGCCACCCCTCCGACGCCGTCACCTCGGGCGTCGCGGTTGCGGCCGACCCCGGGTACGGGTTCAGTAGGTCTAGTGTCCACCTGGAAGGCGGGAGTCAGATGAGTCAGGAAGACCACGGGCGCGTACCGCTCGGTACGCAGAAGCCCTCCATCGGTCAGCTCCTCGAGCAGATGACCGAGCAGGTCAAGACCCTCGTCCGTGCCGAGATCGCCTCGGCCAAGGCCGAGATGGCCGCGAAGGCGAAGAACGCGGGCATCGGCATCGGGTTGTTTGTCGGCGCCGCCGTGCTCGGGCTGTACGCCTTCGGGTTCCTCCTGCACTCCGGCATGGTCGGGCTCGCTCACGTCGTGCCCCTGTGGCTCGCCGCACTGATCGTGGGGATCGTGCTGCTCGCCGGCGCCGGCGCGCTGGCGCTCGTCGGCAAGAAGATGCTCTCGCGCGGCATGCCGCCTGCACCCACCGACGCCGTGCAGAGCGTCAAGGCCGACGTCGACGCCGTCAAGAATGGGGCCACGTCATGACCTCCTCGAACCCGGACGACACGGCGCGCCAGGCCGAGATCCTCGCGGCCCGCGCTGCGCTCGCCGCCACGGTGGACGAGCTCACCACACGCCTGACCCCCAAGAACCTCGCCGCCGATGCCGCGGAGAGCACTCGCCGGGCAGCAGACGACGCAGGGACCTTCCTCGCCGGCGGAGGCTTTCCTGTGGGCTCACCCAGCCGCACCCGCAACGTGAAGATCCTGCTCGGCGCAGCGGCAGGAGTGGCCCTCCTCGTCACCGTCGCGGTGATCCGCAGCAGACGCTGACACGGAGCGACGACGAGGGGCCCGACCGCGGATGCGGGCGGGCCCCACGGCGGCCCTGGGGGGCGCGCCGGCGGGGGGGGGGTGCGCCCCCTGGCCGCCCCCCCCCCGGCTCGGCGCCGGGATGTGGCTCAGGCGCCGCGGCGGGCGCTCAGCTCGTCCTCGCTCACGACGACACCCGAGTTGGCGAGGAGGCCCTTGACCTCGGACTCGCGGTAACGGCGGTGGCCGCCCAGGGTACGGATGGACGAGAGCTTGCCGGCCTTGGCCCAGCGCGTGACCGTCTTCGGGTCGACGCGGAACAGGCCCGCGACCTCGGCGGGCGTCAGCAGGACTTCGGGCTCTCCACGGTTGATGGACATGTGTGCCTCTCTTGGCAACGGGCTGGTTCCGAGGGGGGGCGGAACTGTGCGATCAGACTCGTTGCTCTTTCATCCATTATCCCAGTTCGGGCGATTCGTAACCTGCGAAAAGCGGGTGAAAAACGGGTGAATCGGCTGTGAGCGAACAGGACGAGATGTAGATCACCCTCCCGATCACGCCTCGAACGGCTCCTCCTCGCCGGTCCAGGTAGTCCTAGGCCGCCGCGAGCATGTACCGTTGACCCACGAACAGACGAAACTTACCCCGGGGCCGCACGTCTGAGTACGCTGCCGCCCCGCTTCTACGTTGAGGGGGTCGGAGCCATGGGCCGCGGCCGTCAGAAGGCAAAGCAGACCAAGGTCGCTCGGGAGCTGAAGTACTTCAGTCCTGAGACGAACTACAAGGCGCTCGAGCAAGAGCTCACTGGTCACAGCCGAACCGATGTAGCCACGGACTCTCGCCTCGCGGCGAGCAGGTCCGACGACTCCGAGGACTGGGATCCCTATCGGGACTGGTCCGACGACCGTTGACGTCGTTCGACCCCACGCACTGAGACACCGCACCTGCCCTCCGGGGCCGGTGCGGTGCGCGTGTGTGCGACCGGCTGGTCGGCCTGGTGCGCTCGGCCCGCCAGGTCAGACCCGGTAGTTCCCGGTGAGCTCGACGGCCCCGCCGTCGACCCCCTTGGACCCGCGGACGATCCCGTCGTGCTGTGCCGGGTCGTCCGAGGCCACCGTGCCGAGGACCCATGCGGGGACCCCGAGCGCCGCGAGACGGGCGAGCGCTGCGTCTGCGCCCTCGACACCGACGACGGCGACCATCCCGACACCGAGGTTGAGCGTGTTCTCCAGGTCGGACCAGGGCACCTGACCGAGACCACGGACGACGTCGAACACCGCGGGCACCGCCCAGGACCCTCGGTCGACGGTCGCGCGCAACCCAACCGGGAGGACGCGGGCGAGGTTCGCGGCGAGACCCCCGCCGGTGACGTGCGAGAACGCGTGCACCTGCGCAGCCTCGTCGCGCGCCAGGGCCAGGCAGTCGCTCGCGTACACGCGCGTGGGCTCGAGGAGCTCCTCGCCGAGGGTGCGCGCGAACTCGGGGACGTCACGGTCCAGCTGCCAGCCGGCACGCCCCACGACGGCCCGCACCAGCGAGTACCCGTTCGAGTGGAGCCCCGAGGACGCGAGCGCGATGACGACGTCGCCCTCGCGGACGCGGTCCGGGCCGAGCAGCGCGGACGCCTCGACGACGCCGACAGCGGCACCTGCCACGTCGTACTCGTCCTCGGCGAGGAGACCGGGGTGCTCCGCGGTCTCTCCCCCGACGAGCGCAGTCCCGGCGACCTCGCACGCCGCCGCGATGCCGCGCACGATGTCCGCGACCCGCTCGGGGACGACCTTGCCCGTCGCGATGTAGTCGGTCATCACGAGCGGCTCCGCACCGCACACGACGATGTCGTCGACGACCATGCCCACGAGGTCGAAGCCGATGGTGTCGTGGACGTCCATGGCCTGCGCGATCGCGACCTTGGTGCCGACACCATCGGTGGAGGACGCGAGGAGCGGACGCTCGTAGTCCTTGAGCACGCTCACGTCGAAGAGACCGGCGAACCCGCCGACGCCGCCGACCACGCGGGGGCCGTGCGTGCGGGCGACGGCCGCCTTCATGAGCTCGACGGCACGGTCGCCGGCGGCGGTGTCGACGCCTGCGGCGGCGTACGTGAGACCTTCGGACACGGGGTTCTCCTGCGGGTTTCGGGGGGACGACGGCCCGGGCCGGGCGCCGCTCGGCGCCCGGGGACGCGTCAGGGCTGGTTGAGGGCGGTGGAGCCGCCCGCGGACACGGCGAGGGTGCTCAGGCCGTCCTCCGGTGCGCCGAGGGGCTGCTCGGGCTGCTCGAGGAGGTGCTTGCCGAGCTGGTCCGAGTCGGGGAGCTCGATGGGGTACGTGCCGGAGAAGCACGCGCTGCACAGCTGGGAGCGGGGCTGCTCGGTGGCGGCGATCATGCCGTCCTCGGAGATGTACCCGAGGGTGTCGGCACCGAGGGACTTGCCGACCTCGGCCGGCCCGAGCCCGTTGGCGATGAGCTCGGCGCGGGACGCGAAGTCGATCCCGTAGAAGCACGGCCACCGCACGGGCGGGGAGCTGATGCGCACGTGCACCTCGGCCGCACCGGCCTCGCGGAGCATCCGGATGAGGGCGCGCTGGGTGTTGCCGCGCACGATCGAGTCGTCGACCACGACGAGGCGCTTGCCCTTGATGACCTCGCGCAGCGGGTTGAGCTTGAGCCGGATGCCCAGCTGGCGCAGGGTGTCCGACGGCTGGATGAAGGTGCGGCCCACGTAGGCGTTCTTGGTGAGGCCCTGGCCGAACGGGATCCCGGACTCCTGCGCGAAGCCCACCGCCGCAGGCGTCCCCGACTCGGGGACGGGGATCACGAGGTCGGCCTCGACGGGGTGCTCCTGGGCGAGGCGCCGGCCCATCTCGACGCGCGCCGAGTGCACGGAGCGGCCCTTGATGCTCGTGTCGGGGCGGGCGAGGTACACGTACTCGAAGACGCATCCTGCGCGCTCGGGCTCGGCGAACCGCTGCGACCGCAGACCGTCCGCGTCGATGGAGACGAGCTCGCCGGGCTCGATCTCACGGACGAAGCTGGCGCCGACGATGTCGAGGGCCGGGGTCTCGCTCGCGACCACCCAGCCGCGCTCGAGGCGCCCGAGGACGAGGGGACGCACGCCCTGCGGGTCCCGTGCGGCGTAGAGGGTGCGCTCGTCCATGAAGACGAGGCTGAAGGCGCCGCGCAGACGTGGGAGCACCTCCATGGCCGTCTGCTCGAGGGTGTGGTCGGCGTCCCCGGCGAGCAGCGCCGTGACGAGCGCGGTGTCGGTCGTGTTGCCGCGGGCGAGCTCTCCGCGCCGCTGGGCGCCGTACCGCTCGGCGACGAGGTCGACGAGCTCGGCGGAGTTCACGAGGTTGCCGTTGTGGCCGAGGGCCACGGTCCCGCCGGCGGTCGCGCCGAGGGTGGGCTGGGCGTTCTCCCAGGTCACTCCCCCGGTGGTGGAGTACCGGCAGTGTCCGACGGCGATGTGCCCGGTGAGCGCGTTGAGCGCCGTCTCGTCGAAGACCTGGGACACGAGGCCCATGTCCTTGTAGACGAGGATCTGCTCGCCGTTGCTCGTGGCGATGCCCGCGGACTCCTGTCCGCGGTGCTGCAGCGCGTACAGACCGAAGTAGGCGAGCTTCGCCACCTCTTCGCCGGGTGCCCAGACGCCGAAGACCCCGCAGGCGTCCTGCGGTCCCTTCTCGCCGGGCATGAGGTCGTGATTGAGAAGTCCATCTCCACGGGGGGCCACGCGCCAAGTCTCCCACACGGCCCGGGCGCCGCGAAGTCAGCGTGAGCGCCGCACGCTCCGGCGGTCGGCGAGGACCGCGGCGGTCCCGGCGGCGAGCGTCGTCACGAGGGTGGTGCCCAGGACGGTGACGACGACGTAGATCCACCGGTTGACCATCCCGGCGTCGGAGACCACGACGCCGAGCACCACGCCGACGACGATGCCGACGAGCGCCCCGGTCCAGAAGAACGCGCGGTAGCGCGGCGCGCGACGGACGTGGGCGTCCGTCGCGGTGCGCTCGATGGTCTCGCGCTCGGCCGAGGTGGGCGTGGCGGGGTCCGACGCCTCGTCCGGGCGCGGTGGGGTGCTGGGCTCGTGGGACGTCACCCCGTCATCCTAGGCGGCGCCCCCGAGGACGCCCGCGGCGCGCGCCGCCCGGATCCAGTCAGGGAGCTCGCTGAGGAGCCGCTTGTAGAGCTCGTCGTCGGAGACCTTGTCGATGTCGTCGAGCTCGAAGAACCCGACGTTGTCGACGACGCGGCCGTCGAGCTCGTCGAGGTCGGTGAGCAGCCCGTAGTTGGCGCGCCCGATGCCGACGAACTGCCAGAAGGCAGGGAGCGCGGAGGCCTCGCGGACGAGCTCGGTGATCGCGCGGCGCCGGGAGAACCCGCCGTCGGTGAAGAAGAGCACGAGGGTGGGCACCGCTGCGCCCCGGTGCAGGCTGTCCATGATGGTCCGCATGATGGGGATCTCGTCGTTCGAGAGCCCGATGGAGTCGTAGTCGAGCCCGCCGTGCCGGCCGGTGAGGTGGACGTACGTCTTGGTCCACTCCTCGAGCCCGGCGACGGTGAGGTCCGGCAGGCGGAGCTGGCCGCGCGCGTAGAGGTAGGGCTCGAGGGCCCCGTCGTCGTCGAGCTGCACCGCCACGGGGACCATGCGCTCGACGACGCGGTGCACCACCTGCCGCTTGTACTGGCGCTGCATGGACCCCGTCTTGTCGATGACGAGGACGACGCGGGCACGCTCCTGTGCTGCGCCCTTGGTGAGCAGCACCCGGTGGACGGCCTCCTTGCGCAGCGAGAGAACCTGGCGCTTCTCGAGGGAGAGCCGCTCCTCGCCGGGCGCCGTGCGGACGCCCTCCTGGCGCGCGGGCACCACGGGCGGGGCGGGTGGCGGGGGCGGCACCGGAGGCATCACGGTAGCGGGCGGGGCCGGCTGGGCGGCCGACGCGGGAGCTGCGGGGGCCGCGGCCGCAGCAGGCCTCTCGGCGGGCTCGTCGTCGACCGCGACGCCGAGCTCGCGCACGAGGTCCGCGAGGCCGCCGTCCCACCCGGCGGAGACGTTGCGCACCTTCCAGGCGCCCTGGCGCCGGTAGATCTCGAGGAGCACGACGGCGCGTTCCGTCGTGAGGCCGGACACGATGCAGCGCGCGTCGTCCGCGCCGCTGCCCGCGGAGCTGCGGACGGCCGCGCCGAGACCGGCCGTGTCGGCGAGCGCCCCGGGGGCGGAGTCGTCGAGGGCCACGGCGACGGCGACGGTCGTGACGTCCGCGGGGACGCCTGCGAGGTCGACGGTGATGGCTCCCTGGTCGACGAGCCGCAGTGCTCCCTCGGCGGAGGCGGGCTGGTTGTAGAACACGAGGTCGTGGTCGCCCCGGACGGTGCCGGCGTCGGTGAGCTGGAAGGCGAGGAGGTCGACGGTGCCCTGCACGGCCCCGGTGACGGTGACGGTGAGGTCGGTGCTCGTCAGGGGCGTGTTTGCCCCTCGTGCCAGGTCCACGGGTGCTCCTCGGGTCGGTGGTGCGGTCATGCTAGCGGTCCCGCCCGTACACAGTCCCGGGGCGGACGGCCGGAGGGCCACGCACCGTCCGGTGCGTGGCCCTCCTCAGGCGCTCAGGTCCTCAGGTGCTCGAGGTCCTCAGGGTCAGAACCACCACCAGGACGACGTCCCGCGGTAGGGCTCCACGTACGTCTGGGCGGCCGGGCTGCCCTCGACGGTGGTGGTGGCCTCGATGGTGGCCGTGCCGCGCGGGATGCCGCCCCGCGTGGTGAAGACGGAGATCACGGTCTGGCCGGGACGGACGGACCCGTAGGTCCGGGTGCCGTACGGCGTGGTGACGGTGATGCTCGTCGTGGTGCGCTCGAGGTTCGTCGTGAGCACGTACACCTGGGAGGTGCCGAAGAGCTTGACGGAGAACGCCTCGGTCCACAGGTGGACGCCTCTGGTGGGCGGCGCGTCGACGCTCTCGACAGTGAGGGGCACCTGCACGGTGGTCCCGGACGGGGCCGCGACGAGGACGAGCGCGTACTCGCCCTCCGCGGTCCCGGCGGGCACGGTCACGGTGACGGATGCGGCACCGTCGGTGACGGGGGCGGTCGCGACGGGTGCCGCGGCCGGGTCCCGTTCCTCGCCCGCGGGGACGAGGTAGGCGCTGACCTCGGTGTTCGCCGGCGAGCCGAGCGAGGTGAGGTCGAGCCGTGCGAGGTCGAGGGTGGTGGAGGCCCCCGCGTCGACGGTGCCCGGCAGGTCGCCGGCCTGGACACCGCGTCGTGCGAAGTCGGGGCTCAGCGGCGAGCTCGCCTCGATGTAGGAGATCCATGCCTCCCGGTCGACGAGCCCGGAGTCGCGGGCGTCGGTGCCCTCGGTGAAGACGGTGAAGTTGTCACCGCCGGTGGCGAGGAAGGAGAACGTCGCGATGCGGTACTCGGTGGCGGGGTCGATGGGCTCCCCGTCGACGGTGACCGACGTGATGCGCTCGCCCCGTGCGTTGTCGGGGTCGTACGTGTAGCTCACGTTGTCGGAGAGCCCCAGGTTGAGGAAGGGGCGCGAGCTGCCGTCGGGCTGCCACTGCTGCTCGAGGAGCTCGGTGAACTGCTCCCCGGTGAGGGTGACGGACCACAGGTTGTTGACGAACGGCAGGACCGCGTTGGCCTCCGCGTAGGTGATGACGCCGTCCTCGCCGTGGCGGAGGTCGGCGCGCAGGCCACCGGGGTTGACGACGCCGATCTGCGCTCCGCCGCGCTCGGCGGGCGCCAGGGTGTCGCGCAGCGACTGGGCGACGAGGTTGCCCAGGGTGGACTCCGACGACCGGTCGTCGCGGTTGCCGTCGACGAACGCCGTGGTGATGTCGGCGGTCACGGACCCGACGGGCTGGTTGCCGATGACCGCGGCCTCCGCGAGGGCGGCGTCGACGATGGTCCTGACCTCCGCGACGCGGGGGTACGTGGCGACGAGCTCGGCGGCGGGCGTCGTGGTGCGTGCCACGTTCTGGACGGTGTAGGCGGTGACGTCGAGGGTGTCGGGGTCGAGGATCAGGGTGACCTGGCCGATGTTCTCGCCGTAGCTGCCCGTCTGGACGATCGGGCGGGTCCGGCCGTCCGTGCCGGGGACCGGGGCGTCCCACGCGTACTGCTTGTGGGTGTGCCCGGTGAAGATCGCGTCCACCCGGGCGTCGGTGTCGGTGACGATGCGGGCGAACTCGCCGCCTGCGGCGACCTCCTCCTCGAGGGTGGCACCGTCGGGCGTGCCCGCGGGTGCACCTTCGTGGAAGAGGGCGACGACGACGTCGGCCTCACCGTTGGACTCGTCGCCGTCGCTCAGCTGCTCGGTGACGCGGTTCACGGCGTCGACGGGGTCCCCGAAGTCGAGGGTGGCGATGCCGGCCGGGGTGACGAGCGCCGGGGTCTCCTCGGTGACGGTGCCGATGACGCCGACCCGCACCCCGTCGACCTCGAGGATGTCGTACTCGCGCAGGGCGGGGGTGGTGGTCCCCTTCTCGTAGACGTTGGCGCCGAGGTGGTTCCAGTCGGACGCGTCCTCGACGCGGCCCACGAGGTCCTCGAGGCCCTTGTCGAACTCGTGGTTGCCGACGGCGGACGTCGCGAGCTCGAGGGCGTTGAGGACGTCGATGGTGGGCTGGTCGTCCTGGGACGCCGACGCGAAGACCGACGCGCCGATGTTGTCGCCCACGGAGAGGAACGCGGTGCCCTCGGGGTTCTGGGCGCGCAGCTGCTCGACGGTCCCGGCGAACGCGACGGTGTTCGCGTCGATGCGACCGTGGAAGTCGTTGATGCCGAGGAGGTTGAGCTCGACGGGCTGCGTGCCCGTGCTCAGGCCCACGACGATGGGGTCGTGGTCGCTGGACCGGTACGGGGTCTCGTCGTAGAGGATCGTCGCGTTGTAGTTGTAGCGGCTGTACTCGTTGGCGATGGGCTCGACGGAGTTGATGTTCCAGATGTCGACGCCGGTGACGTCCTCGACCGCGGCCTCGGACGCGAAGACGTGATCGAGGGAGCCGACGTACCCGCCGAACAGGTAGGTGTGCTCACCGGTGGTCGCACCGAGGTTGGTGTACCCGGCCTCGGCGAGGACCACGAGCGGGTCCTCCTGGGTGTAGGAGTTGAAGTCGCCGACGAGGAAGACCTCGTCGGTGCCCGCGGCCTCGCCGACCTCGTCGGCGAACGCGACGAGCGCGGTGGCCTGGCGGACGCGCGAGGCGTTGGACGCACCCTGCCCGTCACCGGTGTCGGCGTCCTCGCCGGAACCGGAGCCCTTGGACTTGAAGTGGTTGACGATCACGGTGAACGCGTCGTCCTCGTCGCCGTCCGCCGGGGCGAAGGTCTGGGCGAGGGGCTGGCGGGCGTTGGAGAACGCGGGGTCGTCGAGGATGGTGGACTCCCCCACCGTCTCGATCGCCGCGGGCCGGTAGATGAATGCCGTGCGGATGACGTCCTCCGAGGCGGGGACGTCGGCGGGCGACGGGACGAACGCCCACGCGTCCGTGCCTGCCGCCGCGTTGAGAGCGTCGACGAGGTTCGACAGGGCGTCGTCGCGGTCCTTGCCGAACGCGGCGGAGTTCTCGATCTCCTCGAGGGAGACGACGTCGGCGTCGAGGGCCTCGATGGCGGCGACGATCTTCGCCTCCTGCCGGTCGAGGCTCTCCTGGTTCGCGGCGCCGCGGGCGTCGCACCCGCCGCGCACGGTGAGGGGGCTGCCCTCACGGTCCGTGTAGTAGCTGCAGCCGCTGAGCTCGTCACCGGTGGTGGTGAAGTAGTTGAGGACGTTGAACGTCGCGAGCCGGACGTCGCCGCCGACGTCCTCGGGGGCGTCGGTGCGCGTGTTCCCGAACGTGGCGGGCTGCACGCTCGCAGCGTTCTCCGCGGTGAGGTGCGTGGTGGGCTGGAAGGTCCACGCCTCGAAGCGGTAGTCGAGGACCACGGGCGTCGTGAAGGTCACGGGCGCCCCGACGCGGACGGGCGACCCTGGCGTGAGGTACGGCAGGGGCGTGCCCTTGTTGGCGTTCGAGTTGAAGTTGGTGGTGGCGCCGTCGTCGAGGACGACCGAGCGCGCCTCGGCGTCGGCGACCGCCGCGGCGGCCTCGGGGCTCCCGGGACGCCCGACGTCGGTGGGCTGGACGAGCGGGGCGGTACCGGAGGCGAGGGTGAGCGACCCGTAGAAGTTCGTCGAGTAGTTGTCGGTGACCAGGTAGTCGCCGGCGGGCTGCACGAGCATGCCCTCGAGGGACTCGCGCTGCGCCTCGTCGGCCGGGTAGGCGACGTTCGCGGGCTTGACGGCCTCTGCAGGCTCGTCGAGGACCCGGTAGCTGCTGGGGGTGATCTGGGTGAGCTCGAAGTACTCGCTCACGGTGCCGGTGATCTCGACGTGCTGGCCGACCTGGAGCTCGGCGGCTGCCGCGGCGGAGTACACGAAGAGGCCGTCGGACGCGGTGTGGGTGGCGAGGTCGAGGTCACCCCCGCTGCCGGGCGTCTGGACGTACAGACCGTCGTAGCCGCCCGTGGGGTAGGTGGCGGTGACGACGCCACGGGTGGTGACAGTCTGCCCCACGAGCGGGCTCGCTGGCCCGGTGCCCTGGACGTCGGCGATCGCGACGACGGCGGGGTCCGTCGGCTCGTCCGTGGGCTCCTCGGTCGGTTCTTCCGTCGGTTCCTCGGTCGGCTCCTCGGTGGGCTCCGGGTCGGGGTCGCCCGTCGAGCTGCCCTGCGGGGTGACGGTCTCGAGCAGCGTGAAGTCGGCCGCGTTGTCGTCGGTGTCCACGCCGTCGGTCCGGTTGAGGGACCGCGGGACGTTGTTCGCCGAGGGTGCCGGGGCGACGGCCGTCTCGAAGGTGTTCGACGAGCCGTAGCCGACGAGGTCGACGACCTGCGGCTGGCCGGTCACGGACCCGGTGGGCAGGGTCACGGGGTCGACGCCCGCGACGAGCGCGATGGTGCCCGTCGTCCCTGAGGTGTTGAGACCCGGTGCGACGACGTCCGCCTCCGGGAGCGCGGCCCCGTTGGTGCCGTTGGACCCGCCCGAGACGAGGTAGTACCCGCCCGGCTCGATGGTGCCGCTCAGCGCGGCCCTGCTGTTCGTCGCTCCCGTGCCGGTGGCGGACCGGTACTGGACGGACCACCCGGTGAGGTCGACGGCCGAGGCGGTCGGGTTGTACAGCTCGACGAACTTGTGGGTGAAGGGGGCGTTCGCGCTGCCTCCGCTGAGGTACGCCTCGTTGATGACGACGGCCGAGCCGTCGACCGCTGTCGGGAGGACCGTCGTCCTGGGGGTGGCGGTGGCTGCGGCCGCCTGCCCGAGGACGAGCGCGCCGGAGAGGGCGGCGGCGACCGCGGCCCTCCTCGGCGCTGAGTTCCGCTGGTGGCTCGAGAACACGCTTGCTCCTTCGTGGTGCGACGGGGAGCCGCACGTCGGTGACGCGGGTGGTGGACCGCCGTTGGTCGACCTCGTGCATCACATCCCGTGCGGGTGAACGGACGGTGTCGCCCAGGGCGACACCGTCTGAACTGGACGCTAATGCCGCAGACCGTGGGAAGAAAGACCTATCGCCCTCCAGTTACCGACTGGTAACACTGGGACGCACCAGACCGCCCCGCACGTCCCGGGGCGATCTGGGCGATCGGGACATGACGTCAGCGGCGACGCGCCGCCTGGAGCGGGAGCAGCCGCGACACGTCGGACCGCTCTCCCGAGGCGTGGACGCGGCCCGCGGCCACGGCGTCGGCCCACCGCACCTCGCCGGTGGCGAGCCCCAGCCAGGTCTCCGGGTCGGTCTCCACGACGTTCGGCGGCGTGCCGCGGGTGTGCCGGGGACCCTCGACGCACTGCACGGCGCCCGCCGGGGGCACGCGGACCTCGACCGCATGCCCCGGGGCGACGTCGGCGAGCTCCTCGAGCGTGAAGCGCACGGCCGTCGTCACGTCGACCCGGGTCGCGGCGCCGTCGCGCCACGCGTCGAGGGCGCCGCGACCCGCGGCGGGGTCGGTGCGTCTGCGGACGGCCACTACGCCCCCTCGAGGACGAGCTCGACCCGGCGGTCCTCCACGCTCGCCCCGACGAGCCGCACCGTGACCTCCTCACCGAGCGGGAGCGGCCCGGCCGCAGACCGGAGACGCCCGCGGACGGCGGGGTCGGCGAGCATCACCTGCCCGCTCGTCGGGTCCTTGTCGACGTCGACCACGACACCCACGAACGTCTCCCCGACCCGTGAGGACAGCAGTGCCGCCTCGACGACGTCGACCGCCGCCCGGTCGAACGCGGACGCACGCTGGCCGGTGCGGGCCATCGTGGACGGGAGGTCGTCGAAGGCGTCCGTGACCCAGCCGGGGACGTCGTCCGCGGACCCGCCCGCGCAGAGGGTGAGGCAGATCTCGGTGCCGTACCGGTCCACGAGACGCCGGAGCGGCGCGGTGACGTGCGCGTACTCGGCAGCGATGGCGGCGTGGGCGGAGCCCCCGGGCACGTCGCCCACGAACGTCACGTAGCCGGCGCCGCGGAACAGGGACGTCGCCTCGTGGAAGAACGCCGAGTGCTGGGGGACGCGGGAGTCCAGGCGGTCCAGGAGGCTGCCGTAGGTCTCGCCCTCGGGCCAGTCGATGCCGAGCGCCCGGGCCGTGCGGCGCAACCGTGCGACGTCACGCTCGTCGCTCTCGGGGAGCGTGCGGAGCACACCGATGCCCCCGGCGCGCATGACGCCGGCGGCGGCGATGCCCGTGAGCAGCGAGATCTGGGCGTTCCAGCCCTCGACCGGCAGGACGCTGCGCAGCTCGAGACCGTACGTCCCGTCGCCGTGCACCGTGACCTCCTGCTCCGGGACGTCGAGGGAGACGCCTCCGCGCTCCCTCTCGGCCGCCTCACGGAGCAGACCGACCTCGCGCAGGAGGACGAGCCCCCCGTCGGCCCCGCCGGCGTCCAGTGCCTCCTGCGCCTGCGCGTACGTGAGGCGGGCGCGGGAGCGGACCATGCCGCGGCGTACGTGGGTCTCCTCGATACGGCCGTCCCCGTCGAGGGTGATGCTCCACACCGCGGCCGGGCGCTCCTCGCCGGGGAGAAGGCTCGCCGCGCCTTCCGACAGCACGGGCGGGTGCAGGGGCGTCCGCCCGTCCGGGGCGTAGAAGGTGGCGCCACGCGCGTGCGCCTCACGGTCGACTGCGCCGCCCGCCGCGACGAAGTGGGCCACGTCGGCGATCGCGTAGTGGACGACGTAGCCCTTCGCCCCGTCGGGGCGGCGCTCGACGTGGACCGCCTGGTCGAGGTCCATGGACCCGGGCGGGTCGATCGTGACGAAGGGGAGCTCGAGGGTGTCCCGCGCGTGCGTCCCACCGGCGCCGCGCTGCGCCGACCTCTCTGCGTCCGCGAGGACCGCCGGCGGGAAGGCCAGGGGGACCTGCATCTCCTCGCGGAGGCGGGCGAAGGCGGCGCGGATCCGCTCGGGGAGGGTGGTCGACGGCAGGTCGAGCCTGATGCGACGGGTGGGCATGGTCCGACCCTACGACGCACCGTGCCGGGTCGCCCCGGGGAGGCGTTACCCCGGCGGTGTTATCGGCTAACACACCTCTGGGATCCGCGCGACCGCTGCAGAGGGTGAAAGGCAGGGTTAAAAACCCGGGTACGGAAATTTTCAACCGCTCCGCGCCGGAAGGGTACCGATCAGCGAACAGCTAACCGCTCCGCCGCGAACTCCCCCCGTGACGGAGCGGCCACACGTTCAAGGACAGGACTTCCCGTGCGCTCAACGCCGACCACCATTGCAGAAGACGCCTCCCGCTCCCCGTTCCCGCGCGCCGCGACGGTCCGCATCTCGGCGCTCGCGACCGCGTTCGTGACGGGTGGGGCGGCCATCAGCCTCCTCGTCGCCCCCTCGGCCTCGGCAGCCCAGGCGACCACGACCAGCCCGCTCGCGCAGGCCTCGGTGTCCCAGTCGCTCTCGACCACCTGGGGCCACGACGGCTGGTGGGAGAAGGGCAAGCACAAGGACAAGAAGAAGGACCAGACCACCAAGACCGTCGCGTGGCTCATGCCGGGCAGCACCGGTCAGGTCACCTGGCCCCAGACGCTCGTGAGCGCCGTCCCCGACTGCGGCACCGACTGGTACCAGGTCGACGTGTACCGCTACGGCTCGCAGGCCGAGCGCGACCTGGTCGACGGCTTCATGGCCGACGGCATCCTCGAAGGGCCCCACGAGGACGGCGGCGCGTACCTCAGCCACCAGTTCGTCCAGCCCAAGAACGACCCGGCGGTCTGCACCCCGGCCGAGCCCGAGACCCCGGCCGAGCCCGAGACGCCCGTCGAGGAGCCGGAGACCCCGGTCGTCGACGAGACGCCCGTCCCCGAGCCCGAGACCCCGGCCGAGCCCGAGACGCCCGTCGAGGAGCCGGAGACCCCGGTCGTCGACGAGACCCCCGTCCCCGAGCCCGAGACCCCCGTCGTCGTCGACGAGGAGCCTGTCGTCGTCGACGAGGAGCCCGTCGTCGAGGAGACCCCCGTCCCCGAGCCCGCGCCGGCAGTCACCACGCAGCCCGTCGCCGGTGTCGGCAGCGCCTACGGCGAGGCCCCCAGCACCGCGGTGAGCTCGTCCGGTTCCGAGCTCGCCGTGACCGGTGCCCGGTCCGGCGTCCTCGCGTCGATCGCCGCGGCGCTCGTCGCCGCCGGTGCAGCCGCCTTCTTCATCACCCGTCGGAAGATGCGCGCCTCGCAGCGCTAGTCGACCCCGCCCCTCGGGTTGCCCCAGCGTGACGTTCCCGGCAGATTTCTGCCGGGAACGTCACGCTTTGTGCGTGGTACTGTCCACAATTCACCCCGCACACCTTCTAGGCAGGACCACCGGCGCTCTACGATCGGGGCTCACCCGTCGTGCGGCGCAAGACCAGCAGCGCTCCTCGCTCCACCGAGCAAGGAGAGGATCGGGTGGTCGAAGGGGCCCGACGGCGCATGGCATCACCGACGAGAGACTCACCAGCCGGTGGGTTCTACGGAGGACCCCGCGTACCGTCGTTCCTCATCCCTCGTCCTGAGCTCGTCGCCGAGATCTCCACCGCCGCACCCCTCACCGTCGTCCGCGGCCCCAGCGGCGGCGGCAAGACGGTCCTCCTCGCCGAGTGGAGCGTCAACCGCCCCGAGGACTCGCCGCCCGGCGTATGGGTCACCGCCCACGAGGGCACCGCCACGCGCCTCGCCTTCTGGCGCGAGGTCATCACCACCGTCATCGACGCCGGGTATGCCGCGTACGCACCGGTCTTCAGCCGCCTCGTCGCCGAGATGAGGGTCACCGACGACCCGCGCCGACTCCTCGTCCGCGGGTTCGGACAGCTCCGGACGGCCCTCACCATCGTCGTCGACGACTACCACCACGTGCGGGCCGCATCCGTGCACCCGGACATCGTGTTCCTCCTCGAGCACTGCCCCCACGTGTCCTTCGTCATCGCCACCCGCACCCTCACCCCGCTCGAGGACCCGTCGACGGCCCTGAGCCTCGAGACCGTCGTCGTGGACCCCGCGACGCTGCGGTTCACGCTCTCCGAGACCGTCGCCGCGTTCGACCAGGCCGGGTTCGAGCACGCGCAGACCCTGGGGCTCGCCGCGCACGACATCACCGACGGGTCGGCGATCGCCATCCGAGGGCTCATCGTCACCCTGCAACGTGCCCCCGCGGGCACCGCCGCGCAGGAGATCTCCCCCGAGCTCATCGACGCCAGCGCGTCCGTCCTCCACGACTCCGTCCTGGGGCGCCTCACCCCGCAGACGACGGAGGCGGCCATCCGGTGCTCCGTGGCGGAGGTCCTCACCGTCGACCTCGTGCGCCGCCTCTCCGTCACCGACGACGTGGACGCCGCCGAGGAGTGCCTGGTCGAGCTCGAGGGCGCCGGGGTGGGCATGTGGTCCGTGACGGGCCTGGGCCGCACATTCCAGGTGTCCGCGATGGCGCGGTCCATCCTCTCCGCGGAGCTCCGCACGCGGTACCCGTCGGACGTCGAGGACCTCGTGCGCACCGCCGCCGCCTGGGCCCTGGAGAACGACCAACCGTTCACCGCGTTGCGCGACGCCGTGTCCATCGGGGACCTCGACCTCGCCACCCGGGTGGCGCAGAGCCGCTGGTTCACGCTGCTCTCCTACCACGCGGAGTCCGTCGCCCGGCTCCTGTCGCCCCTGTCGATCCGCCGCCTGTACAGCTACCCCATCCTCGCCATGGTCCTCGCCCTCGCGTACTCGTCGTCGGGCGCGCACCGGGTGCGGGCCATCGAGATGTTCGGCATCGCGAACGCGTCCGCGAAGCTCCGCAGCGCCAAGGCCGGGCCCGCGGAGCGGCTGGTGCTCCTCACCATCCAGAGCGCGTCGTTGCGGTCCACGGGGAACCTCGACCAGGCCATCGGCGTCACCGACCGGGCCATGCGGCTCTTCGCGGACCTGAGCATGCAGCAGCGCGACGAGCTCGCCGGGATCCTGCCCGTGATGCTCGAGCACCTGGGGCTCACCCTCTACTACTCGGGGCAGGCGGACCGTGCCGTGAGTGCGTTCGCGACGAGCTACGCGATGGCCGAGTCCACGGGCGCGGAGAGCCGCCACCACGCCCTCGCCCTCCAGTGCGGCGCGCTGGCGATGCAGGGCGAGATCGCCCGCGTGCGTCCCCTCATCGAGCAGATCCGCGGGGAGATGTGGCCCGAGGGGTGGAAGGAGGGGTACTACGGGTCGCTCTACCGGCTCGCGGAGTCGTTGTCGGCGCTCGAGCAGTTCGACTTCCCGCGCGCCCAGTACGAGCTGCACCTCATGCGCGCGCACGTGAACCTCACGGAGCACTGGCCACTGTTCCGGTACGCGCAGGCCATGATCGACCTCGGCCTGGGGCAGGCGGCTGAGGGCAGCGCAGCCCTCGAGATCGACATGACGACCATCTCGCACCTGCCCGCCATCAGCGACCGGTCCCGCGCGCTGCTCGACTCCTGCCGGGCGGGTCTGCTCATGGCCAACGGTCAGGGCGTCAAGGCGGAGAGCCTCCTCGAGGACCACCCGAAGACGTCACCGTGGACGGCCGTCATGTGGGCGCGGCGCTGGTTGCTGTCCGGGCAGCCCGACAAGGCGATCCGCACCCTGGCCCGCGTGTCCGGGGAGGAGGTGCTCTCCGTCCGGCTGCGCTCGGAGTCGCTCCTCATCCGCGCGGCCGCGGCCCTGCGCCTGGAGAACCCGGCCATGGCCCTGCGGAACGTCGACGCCGCGGTGCGCCTCATGGTGGAGCACCACCTGCGGACCCCCCTCATGCTCGTCCCCCGCAGCGACCTCGTCGCCCTGCAGGCGCTCGCGGCGGCACGCCCCGTCGACCCGGCGGCCGCGGTGCTCTCCGACCTGGAGCAGGTGCCGTCGGTGCTGCCGTCCGCGCTCTCCACCGTGCGCCTCGCGGAACGCGAGCTCGTGGTCCTCAACCACCTGGTGAACACCGGGAACATGGCGGAGATCGGGCGGGAGCTCTTCGTGTCGACCAACACGGTGAAGAGCCAGGTGCGGAGCATCTACCGCAAGCTCGACGCGTCGTCCCGAGAGGAGGCGCTCCTGCGCGCGCACGAGCACGGCCTCATCGGGGACTGAGGCCGTGCTCGGGGCGGTGGGCTGTGCGGGTCAGACGACGCCGAGGGCGAGCATCGCGTCGGCGACCTTGGTGAAGCCCGCGATGTTCGCACCGGCGACGTAGTTGCCGGGCTGGTCGTACTCGTCGGCGGTGGCGGCGCAGCGGTCGTGGATGCCCGTCATGATCTGTGCGAGGCGGTCGGCCGTGTGCTCGAACGTCCAGGCGTCGCGGCTGGCGTTCTGCTGCATCTCCAGAGCGGACGTCGCCACTCCCCCGGCGTTGGCGGCCTTCCCGGGGGCGAAGAGGGTCCCGGCCTCCTGGAGGAGGGCGACCGCGTCGGGCGTGGTGGGCATGTTGGCGCCCTCGGCGACGGCGAGGAGACCGTTGCCGAGCAGGGTGCGGGCGGCGTCGACGTCGAGCTCGTTCTGGGTGGCGCACGGGAGGGCGACCGTGGCGGGGACGTCCCAGATGGACCCGCCCTGGACGAGGGTGGCGCTGTCGCGGCGGGCCGCGTAGTCGTCGACGCGGCCGCGCTCGACCTCCTTGATCTCGCGCAGGACGTCGAGGTCCACGCCGGCCTCGTCGACGACGTACCCGGAGGAGTCGGAGAACGCGACGACGTGCGCGCCGAGCTCCTGGGCCTTCTGGATGGCGTAGATGGCCACGTTCCCGGACCCGGAGACGACGACGCGCTGGCCCTCGAGCTCGAGCCCGCGCGTACGGAGCATCTCCTGGGTGAACAGGACGGTCCCGTACCCGGTGGCCTCGGTACGGACCAGCGACCCGCCCCAGCTGATGCCCTTCCCGGTGAGGACACCGGACTCGTAGCGGTTGGTGATGCGCTTGTACTGGCCGAACAGGTACCCGATCTCACGGCCGCCCACACCGATGTCTCCGGCGGGGACGTCGGTGTACTCGCCGATGTGCCGGTAGAGCTCGGTCATGAACGACTGGCAGAACCGCATGACCTCACCCGTGGACTTGCCGCGCGGGTCGAAGTCGGACCCGCCCTTGCCACCACCGATGGGCATGCCGGTGAGGGAGTTCTTGAAGACCTGCTCGAACCCGAGGAACTTCACGATCCCCAGGTACACGGACGGGTGGAACCGCAGGCCGCCCTTGAAGGGGCCGAGCGCGGAGTTGAACTCGACGCGGAACCCACGGTTGATCTGCACGCGGCCGGAGTCGTCGACCCACGGGACACGGAAGATGATCTGCCGCTCGGGCTCGCAGATGCGTTCCAGGACGGCGGCGTCCACGTACTGGGGGTTCTTGCGCAGGACGGGGGCGAGCGACTCGAAGACCTCACGGACGGCCTGGTGGAACTCGGTCTCGCCGGGGTTGCGGCGGAGCACCTGGTCGAGAACGGGCGCGAGCTGGCCTTCCATCGGCGGTCTCCTCGGGTCGCGTGGCCCGCACCCGGAACGGTACGGGCGTGCCACTAGTGGCACACGCGTACCGTATCCGGAGCCGTGGCGCGGGGACACCGCCGGTCCGACGGGTGAGCCACGCCGCCGAGCAGCCCGGTGCCCGTCGCCGGACGTGTTGTCCACAGGGCCCCACGCGGGTGGTCGCCCCGTCGCTAGGCTCGCCGGGCCTCACCCCCTCCGGGACGGTGACGCCCCACCGTCGCCGAGCACACCTGGACCACCTCCTCATGACGCACCACCCGCCGCACCGCGGCGCCGCCACCCTCCTCGCCGTCGCCCTCCTCGGGCTCGCAGCCTGCTCGGGCGGGGCGAGCGCCGACGAGACCCCCGCGTCGCCCGCCACGCCGACGGTGGAACCGATGACCTTCGTCGCCCCGGACCGCTCCGCGAACGCCGAGTTCGGTCTCACCGCCGACGGCCCCGAACGGACCGACAAGCACGGCACCTACCGGCAGGCGAGCATCGCCGACGACGCCCTCGTGCTGCAGTACGAACCCGACGTCGTGGACCCCGGAGTCGCGGCCCTCTACGCGCCCGAGGACGTCGCCGCCGCGCACCGTGCGGCCGTCACGTACTTCCTCACGGAGTTCATCGACTCCGAGGTCGTCGCGGACGACAGCGAGGAGGCTCGCGCGGCGGCGGGGAGCAGGATCGCCGCGGCGCTCTATCCCGACCCGGAGTTTCGAGGAAGCGTGCCCTCGTGGCTGAACGAGGAGGATTGCGAAGGCCTGTCGGACTGTTGGTCCACCGCGAGGGACGAGAACCTCGGCTACGCCCCTGTCCCCTACGGCGAGGCCCTGCGGTTCGTGCTCTCAAGTTTCGGCACGGCCGAGATCACGGCGTCCGAGTACTACGACGTCATCGTGACACTGAGTGCCGGGTACCTGCGAGAGATCGATGTGCCCGACCAGCCACACGCGGTCGAGACCGCGCACGTGAGGACCTCCTTCACCATGTCCCAGGTCGACGGCGAATGGCTCATCCTCGGCATGGATGTGAACTCCAGCCTCTTCGACGTCGAGTCGCTCGTCGAGGGCGGGTCTGAGTCTCTCCCCCTCCTCGACGTTGCGGCCAGCGGCGTCGTCCCGGACGGGTTTGTCGAGACGACCTTCGGTGAGGTCGTTCTTGCTCTCCCCGCGCAATGGGCGCCCGGGGGCGAGGACCGGTGGTCCTGGACCAACGTCCCCGAGGACACCGACGTCGAGATGGACGCCTTCCTCGGGCCGGTCCTCGAGTCGACGTCCGAGCCTGCGGGCCTCATGGTCTGGCGTGAACCCGGCGAGGTCGAGGCGCAGGGTGTGGGGACGTCCAACCCTGACTGGTGGCACCCCGTCGGAGGTTCCTCGTACCGGCTCGACGTCGAGGGGACCGAGGAGGCGTTCGCCCGCATCGAGCCCGCAACATCGACGCAGGAGGCGGAGTTCGTCGAGATCACCCTGGTCCTGGCAGACACCGAGAACATCCGCATCGGGACGTACGCCGACCCAGGCGAGGGCGAGGACACGCTCCGGGAGATCGTCGAGACCCTGTCCGTCTCGTGACGGCGTCCGCTTGATCACTGGATCGCCCGAGGTGGAGAAGGCGGGCCGGGCTCAGGTCTCCTCGGCCGGTCCGTCGGCCGATCGGTCCGCCTGCCGGAGCGCAACCCGGCGGATCTTCCCGGAGACGGTGGTGGGCATGGCGTCGACGAACTCGACGATGCGCGGGTACTTGTAGGGCGCGGTGCGGTGCTTCACGTGGTCCTTGATGTCGTGGGCGAGGGCGTCGGACGCGACGTAGCCGTCGGCGAGGACGACGGTGGCCTTGACGACGGTCCCGCGGACCTCGTCGGGGGCGCCGGTGACGGCGCACTCCCGCACGGCGGGGTGGCTCATGACGACGCTCTCCACCTCGAAGGGTCCCACCCGGTACCCGGAGGTCTTGATCATGTCGTCGGTGCGGCCCACGTACCAGAAGTACCCGTCGGCATCCCGCCGGGCGAGGTCGTGGGTGTGATAGAAACCGTCGTGCCACACGGCTGCGGTGGTCGCGGGGTCGCCCGCGTAGCCGATGAAGAGGCCGAGGGGCCGGGTGCCCTCGGGGACGCGGAGGCAGATCTCGCCGTCCTCGTCGACGTCGGCCTCGGTGCCGTCCTCGCGGAGGAGCACGACGTCGTACGCGGGTGACGGGGTGCCCATGGACCCGGGCTTGGTGGCCTGCCAGTGGTTGGTGACGACGGCGAGGGTCATCTCGGTCTGGCCGTAGCCCTCCTTGAGCTCGAGGCCCGTCATGTCGCGGAAGCGCTCGTACACCACGGGGTTCATCGCCTCGCCGGCGATGGTGCAGTGCTGGAGTGCGGAGAGGTCGTACCGTCCGAGGTCCTGGCCCACGAGGAACCGGTAGACGGTGGGGGCGGCGCAGAACGTGGTGACCCGCGCGTCCTCGAGGTGCTTGAGGAGGCGGGCGGGGTCGAAGCGGTCGAAGTCGTAGACGTCGACGCACGTCTCCATGAACCACTGCCCGTAGAGCTTGCCCCACACGGACTTGGCCCAGCCGGTCTCGGAGACGGTGAGGTGCAGCCCGTCGGGGTCCACGCGGTGCCAGTACTTGGCGGTGGCGATGTGCGCGACGGGGTAGGAGTGGTCGTGGACGACCATCTTGGGCTGAGCGGTGGTGCCGGACGTGAAGTACAGCAGGAGAGGGTCGTCGACGGTCGGGAGGTCCTGCGCGGCGGGCTTCACGAACGGGCCGGTGGCGGCCATGCCTGCGTCGAGGTCGTCCCAGCCGGGGCGCTGGCCGCGGACGCCGATCTTGCGGAGCGTGCGGCCTGTCTCGGCCTCGGCGGCCTCGACCTCGGCCGCGACGTCGCCCTCGAGGGTGCACACGACGGTGGTGATGTCCGCCTCCTCGAGGCGGAACACGAGGTCGTACCGCAGGAGCTGGTTGGTGGCCGGGACGGCCACGGCCCCGATCTTGTGGAGCGCGGTGATCGCCCACCAGAACTGCGGGTGCCGCTTGAGGATGAGCAGGACCCGGTCGCCCTTGCGGACGCCCTGGGCGAGGAAGTACGACGCGGCCCGGTCGCTGAGGCGCTTCATGTCACCGAAGGTGTAGTCGGCGCGCTCGCCCTCGTCGTTGCACCACCGCAGCGCGCGACGGTCGGGAGTCTGCGTGCCGAGGCGGTCGACGACGTCGTACGCGAAGTTGAAGCCCGGCGGGCACGTGGGCTCGAAGGACCGGGGGTGGCCGTCGTCGGCCAGGTCCTCCGTGAGGAACTCCGTGTGCAGCCCGACCACCATGTGCGTGCCTCTCCCGTCGACGCGTCGATCCCGATCGACGCTAGCACCGAGGTCCCTCCAGGACCCGGGACCGGACCGGGCGTGCCCTCGTGGGCGATGCGTGCGCTGCACGGCACGCCCCGTCCTCAGGAGCACGCCCCGTCGGGGCCATCCAGGACTGGCGGGGTCAGAGGGTGATGACGATCTTGCCTCGAGCATGCTCGTCCTCGAGCTGGCGGATCGCGGCCGCCGTCTCCGCGAGCGGGTAGGAGCGGTCGATCACCGGTCTCACCTCACCCTTCTCGATGAGGTCCGCGAGGTAGGCGAGGTCTGCCGGATTCACCGACTCGGAGAGGCTCGTGAGCCGCTGACCGACCACGAGGTTCACGAGGACGGCACGGACGATGAGCGGCATGGGTCCCAGGAACCGGCCACCTCCGCCGCCCGAAAGCACCAGGGTGCTGCGTGGTGCGAGGGCTCGTCGGAGCGCCGTGAGGGACCGGTTGGCGACGAGGTCGAACACGACGTCGTACCGCTCCCCCGCCCTGGTGAAGTCGTCGCGGGTGTAGTCGACGACGTGGTCCGCACCGAGTGACCGCACGAGCTCGACGTTGCGGGTGCTGCACACCGCCGTGACCTCGGCACCGAGGGCCTTGGCGATCTGGACGGCGAAGGTCCCGACACCGCCCGACGCCCCGTTGATCAGGACACGATGACCGGCCTTCACACCACCGCTGTCCCTGACGCCCTGGAGCGCGGTGAGCGCCGCGAGCGGCACCGCGCCCGCCTCCTCGAAGGACAACGTCGCAGGCTTGGGCGACAGGTTCGTCTCCTTGACGGCCGCGAGCTCGGAGAACGTCCCCTGCTTGATGTCCCCGTGCCCGTAGACCTCGTCGCCCGGTCGGAGCGTCGAGACCTTGGACCCCACGGCCTCGACCACACCGGCGACGTCGATCCCCCGGACCTGGACGGTGGGTGTGCGGATCCCGAAGCCCACGAGTCGCATGAAGTACGGCTTGCCGCGCATGAGGTGCCAGTCGGCGGCGTTCACCGACGACGCCCGCACGCGGACGAGCACCTCGTCGTCAGCGGGCACCGGGACGGGGACGTCGCGCAGCTCGAGGACGTCGGGCCCGCCGTAGACGTCCTGGACGATCGCCTTCATGACGCCGACCCGCGGGTCCGCGGTGGCAGCACCCGGCTCCGGGGCGGTCATTCGACGCTCCGCAGGATCTGCTCGACGGCGGCCGTCCGGGTGCGCAGCTCGGCGACGTCGGCCGCCGTGCGCTGCTGCGCGTCGAGGGTGTTCTCCGCGAGCCGCTCGTAGCGGCTCACGAGCTGACGCATGTCCTCGTCCTGCTTGGCGTCGATCTTCGTCTTGCGCAGCTCGAGGAACGTGGCGCACGCGGCGCCCACGAGGAACATGACGAAGACGAGGAGTCCGACGAACGCCGCCACCTCGGGCGCGCTCACCTCGCTGTCCGCACTGATGTACATCACGGGTTCTCCTGGGGTGGTGGACCCTTGGTGGCGTCCGGTGGGGTGAGGGTGGTGGCCGCCGCGGCGAGCACGGGCGGTGTGATCGTCAGGTGGAAGTCGGTGAGCTCGAAGTACTTCATGGCCTTGCCGTCGAGGGAGAGCTCCAGCGCGCCGGCCACCAGGCCGGCTGCCTCGAGCCGCTGCAGGTGCATGTGGAGCAGCGGCCGGCTGATGCCGACGTCGCGAGCGAGCTGGCTCACGTACTCCCGGCCGTCGGCGAGCCGCGCGATGATCCGCAGCCTGATCGGGTTCGCCAGGGCCGCCAGCACGAGGACCAGCTGGTCTCCGGTCGGTTCGTCGTGTGTCACATCGCTCCTTCGGGTGTAAGAGAAGACTGACGGGTGGCGATAAGACCTGTCAAGGATTCCTGACAGGTCCATCAAGGCCGCCTCCGCCCACTCCAGGCCACGAGTTCGGTACTTCCAGTCGAGGGCGTCAGCTCGAAGTGCCGAAGCCGACTGGAAGTGCCGAACTCGACGCGGCTGCGAGCGCACGGGGGGCGGAGGTCGGGGGTCAGGGATCGGGCCTCGGACTGGTGTTCGGCTGGTGTGACGGCGCGTCGGCCTCCCGGAGGGTCTATCGTCCGTCTGTGCTCGATGAACCAGTGCGTGACGACCTTCCCCTGACCTTCCGCCCGGCCACCCTCGGCGACGTCCCGGCCGTCGTCGCCCTCGTCGGCTCGGCGTACCGGGGTGAGGCGAGCCGTGCGGGGTGGACCACGGAGACGGACCTGCTGTCGGGGCCGCGCGCCGACGAGGCGATGCTCCGTGCGGACGTGGAGCGTGAGGGCAGCCGCATCGTGCTCGCGGAGCAGGACGGGGTGCTCGTGGGGTGCGCGCACGTCACGCGCATCTCGGAGACGGGCGCCTACTTCGGGTTGTTCGCGGTGCGGCCCACCGCGCAGGGGCAGGGCATCGGGAAGCAGGTGCTCGCCGAGGCGGAACGCGTGGCCCGGGACGCCTGGCAGCTGCGCACCCTGGAGATGACGGTCCTCGACGCGCGCCCCGAGCTGCTCGCCTACTACGACCGCCGCGGGTACCGCGCCACCGGCGAGCGCGCACCGTTCCCGCCGCCGGGCATCGAGGGCGTCGTGGTGCTCCGCGACGGCCTGCAGCTCCTCGTGCTCCGCAAGGACCTCGCTCACACCGGACCGTCGACGGAGGACCTCCCGTGACCCACCCTGCCCCTGCGCCCTCGCCACCCGTGGTCCTCGTCCCTGAGGGCGAGCGCGCCGTCGACGCCGCCATCGAGGACCGTGACGAGGGCGACCCGTCGGGCCGCGACCGGATGCTGCGGAACGTCACGGTCCCCACGCTCACCCCGTACCTGCCGGAGCCGTCGGTGCGGACCGGGACGGGTGTGGTCGTCGTCCCCGGTGGGGCGCTGCACTTCCTCGCGGTGGACAACGAGGGCACGCATGTCGCCGAGCGGCTGGCGGAGCGCGGGATCGCGGCGTTCGTCCTCCGGTACCGCCTGGCGCCCACACCGGTGGACGAGGCGGAGCTCGAGGCCGCGATGCGTCGCACCTTCGCGGAGCGATCCACCCTCGCCGACATCTCCCGGGAGCGGCGGGCACCGGCGCTGGCCGACGGGTCGGCGGCGCTGCGCACGGTGCGGGAGCGGGCCGACGGGTGGGGCGTCGACCCCGAGCGGGTGGGCATGCTCGGCTTCTCCGCCGGCGCCTTCGTCACGCTCGTCACGACGCTCGACGGCCCCGCTGGGGAGCGCCCGTCGTTCGTGGCCCCCGTGTACCCGGCGTGGTGGGACGACGTCACGGTCCCCGTGCCCGCCCCGCCGATGTTCCTCGCGTGGGCCACCGACGACGGCCTGGGCGACGTGATCATCGACCCCGCCCTGCGGATCTACGACGCGTGGCGCCGCGCGGGCGCAGCGGTCGAGGCGCACGCCTACTCGCGCGGCGGCCACGGGTTCGGGTCACGAGCGCAGGGCACCACGTCGGACCACTGGTTCGACGCGTTCGTGCGGTGGACGGCCGATACCGTGGGTGCATGACCCAGCTCGGACAGCACCCGGCGCCGTCGCACGCGATCGCGCACATCAGCGACACGCACCTCCTCGCGGGGAACCGCCGCCTGTACGACGCGGTGGACACTCAGGCGAACCTCGAGCGGGCGCTGCGCCAGCTCGAACGGTCGGACATCCACCCGCAGGCCCTCGTGTTCACAGGGGACCTGGCGGACCTGGGCGAGCCCGACGCGTACGCCCGCCTGCGCGGCCTCGTGGAACCCATGGCGGAACGCATGGGCGCCCAGGTGGTGTGGGTCATGGGCAACCACGACGAGCGGGCCCCGTACGCGCAGGGCCTGTTCGACGAGCCCGGGTCCGAGGCCCCGCAGGACCGGGTGCACGACGTGGACGGGCTGCGCATCGTGTCCCTCGACACGACGGTCCCCGGGTACCACCACGGCGAGCTCACCGACGACCAGCTCGGGTGGCTCGCCGACGTCCTCGCGACACCCGCCCCGCACGGCACCCTCGTCGCCATGCACCACCCGCCGGTGCCCACTCCCCTCCTGTGGGCCATGGACATGCTCGAGCTCCGCGAGCAGGACCGCTTCGCCCGCGTGGTCGAGGGCACGGACGTGCGCGGCATCCTCGCCGGGCATCTGCACTACTCGACGCACTCCCTCGTGGCAGGAATCCCCGTGTCGGTGGCCGCGGCCACCTGCTACACGCTCGACCTCAGCGCCCACGACCGCCTGCTGTCCGGCGTGGACTCCGGGCAGTCGATGATGATCGTCCACGCGTACCCGGACCGTCTGGTCCACTCCCTGGTGCCGGTCGGGGAACCCGCTGAGGTCTCGGCGTTCCCCGACCGGCACCGGGCCACCATCGAGGCCATGACCCCGGAGCAGCGCGTCGAGATGTTCTCGAGCAAGACGTCGCCGTTCAACATGGGCGAGCGGGGCTAGGAGCCGTCGGTCATGATGTGGGTGACGTGGGGGCAGTGCGCCCGGCACCCGACGATGGGATGGCGTGAGATGAACGACTGGGTCTTCGCGGGCCTCGCCTTCGCGGCGATCGGCGGGTTCCTGCTCTGGACGGCGGTCCACTCCGTGCGTCAGGACGTCGACCACCGGCGGTCGCCCGGCCTCAGGACTCCTACGACGCTCGAGTCCCGGCAGGCGTGGCTCGCGGCGCACCGACGAATCTCGCCGGTGCTGTGGCGAACCGGCCTGGTGACGATGATCCTCTCCGTGGCGGCCGTGATCTGGGGATCCGTGGACGGCGGCGGCAACGCCGAGGCCTTCGTCGTCGGGTGCCTCCTGACCTTTCTGCCGGTCCTCGTCCATGTCTACGTTCGAGGGTCACGAGCGGCATCGGAGGCGCGCGGGGATCGCTGACGACTGGTACCGACGACCGCCAGGGTCTCGTCAGCCACGTCGCTGACGGGACCTCTGTCGGATGCGGACGCTCAGGCGGACCCGACGACGCGCCGGACGAGCTGTTCCCACCCGTCGGCGAGGCGGTCGAGGGAGAGGCCCGCTCCCGTCGACTCGTGGTGGATCACCCCGGCGTCGAGCACCGCGAGGAGGTGGAACGCGAGGACCTCGACGTCGACGTCGCTGCCGGTCTGGCGCAGGAGCATCTGGACGTGCATACGGCTCGCGGCGCGCACTGCGCTCGAGTAGCGACCCTCAGGGGACGACGCGACCGCGCACAGGAGCTCGCCCTGGACGGTGACGAGGGACAGGCGCCCACGGCCGAAGGCGACGAGCCGGTCGACGGGGTCCGCGCCCGGCCCCAACGGCGGCGGTCCGGAGAGGAACGCGCGCTGGAACTCCGTCTCCGTGTCGTCGAGCAGCGCCTCGAGCAGCCCCTGCCGGGACCCGAAGCGGCGGAACACCGTCCCCTTGCCGAGGCCGGCCTCGCGCGCGAGCGCATCCATGGTCAGGCCCGCGACGCCCGTGGCATCGAGCATCCCGCGCGCCGTGGCGAGCAGGTGCTCCCGGTTGCGCGCCGCGTCGGAACGGCAGTCGTCCGTGCGGTGCCCCTCGGCGCAGGTCCCGCCCGCAGGAGGACCGACGCCGATCAGGTCGTCGGATCGCATGGTCTCCGTCCGGTGGTCGAGATCGTCAGGGCTGGGAATAGAAAACGGACCGTGGTCCGTTTTAGTGTCGCACCACGCAGTCGACGGCGCCCACCGCCGTCGAGCATCCCACCGAAGGAGCACACCGTGCCAGCCACCTCCGTCCTCGTCCTCGTCGGCAGCCTCCGCGGCGGCTCGACCAACCGCCAGCTCGCCGAGACCGCCGTCGAGCTCGCCCCCGCCGACGTCACGCTGAGCATCTACCCCGCGCTGGCCGACCTGCCCTTCTACGACGAGGACATCGACCTCGAGGGTTCGGCACCTGAGTCCGCCGACCGCTTCCGCGCCGCCGTCGCGGCCGCCGACGCCGTTCTCGTCGTGACCCCCGAGCACAACGGCACCATCCCCGCCGTCCTCAAGAACGCCATCGACTGGGCGTCCCGCCCCTACGGCGTCGCGCCGCTCACGCAGAAGCCCGTCGCCGTCATCGGCAGCGCCTTCGGCCAGTACGGCGGCGTGTGGGCCCACGACGAGGCTCGCAAGGCGCTGGGCATCGCCGGCGCCCGTGTCCTCGACGACGTGACGATGTCCGTCCCCGGCTCCCTCGTGCGCTTCGCCGAGACCCACCCCCGCGACGACGCCGAGGTCGTCGAGCAGCTGCGAGCCGTCGTCGACGGCGTCGTCTCCCGGGCAGCCGCACCCGCGGCCTGACGGCCACGCCGGTGAGGACGGCGAGCGCGCGGGGCGATACTGGCCGGGTGGACCCCTCGCCCATCACGGCCTCCGCCCCGCCGCTCGCGCGTCCCCGGATCATGACGCAGCGGTGGGAGGACCTCACGTTCATCCACTGGCGCGTGGATCCCGCGCTCGTCGCGCCGCTGCTGCCCCGCGGCACCACCCCGGACCTGTTCGACGGCGCGACCTACGTGGGTCTCGTGCCGTTCCGGCTCGCCGACGCCGGGGTGGGCCGCGGGCCGGCCGTCCCCTGGCTGGGGACCTTCGCCGAGACCAACGTGCGCCTCTACTCGGTCGACGCATCCGGGCAGCGCGGCGTCGTCTTCCGCTCGCTCGAGGCCGCGCGGCTCGCCGTCGTCCTCGCCGCCAGGGTCGGGTTCGGGCTGCCCTACACGTGGGCCCGCATGCGGATCGACCGGACGCCCACCACGATCACGTACACGACGGCCCGGCGCCTGCCCGGGCCTCGCGGCGCGGGCGGTCGTGTCGTCGTCGAGCCCGGCGAGCGGATCACGGAACCCGACACCCTCGCGCACTTCCTCACCGCCCGCTGGGGGCTGCACACCCGGCACCTCGGGCGACTGCTCTTCGTGCCCAACGACCACGAGCCGTGGCCGCTCCACCACGCCCGCGTCACGCACCTCGACGACTCGCTCGTGGCCGCCGCCGGACTCCCCGGACTCGTGGACCGGGCACCCGACTCGGTGCTCTGGTCGCCCGGCGTGCGCACCGTCTTCGGGACTCCGCGCCGGGCGGGCTGAGGTCCGGCGATCCGATTCGGCGTGCACGGCCGGGCCCAGGAACCGGCGGCCGGTGAACCGACCGTCAGCCGTCGTGCGCGAGGCGGCCGAGCACGTCGCGACCGTCCGCGGTGAGACCGGGGAGTGCATCGCGCAGCACCTCCGCGACCCGACGGACGAGGAAGGGATCCGGGTCCCCCTCGGCCGCGTCCACGGCGGCCCCCGTGGACCAGGCCTCCACCGTGAGCTCCCCGTCGTCGTCCAGGGACGCCTCGACCGGCCGCGGCTGCTGTCCGCGGCGATCCACGAAGAGCTCGATCCCCACCGACCTCACGGTGGCGTCTGCGAGACCTCCGGGCATGGTCCCCGGCGCGCTGGACGGCCCTGGACCGAACACCTCGAGGACACGGGCGACCACCCGCTCCGACGCCGCGTCCCAGGCGGCCGCACGCACCTTCCGGTGGGCGTACTCGGCCTCCGTGACGCTCCCGTCGTCGAGGTCCACGTGGTCGACGGTGACGTCCAACCAGACCCCCTCGGGGTCGTGCTCCTCGAAGGGGTAGACGTCGCCCGCGCGCGTGAACCGTCGCAGGGCGGGCCACCCCCGCTCGTCCGTCACGTCCCGGTCCTCGAGGTCGCTCGCCACGTCCGAGACGACCATCTCGTCGCGGTCCGCGAGCGCCTCGGCGAAGGTCCAGCCCACCGGGTCGGGACGGACCCGTTCGAGGGGTGTCGCGTCGGGTCCCCGGTCGAAGGCCCTCAGCTGGGTGGGGTCGGCGACGACCTGCGCGCACGCGACAGGACCGGCGGCCAGGACGCGTGTCACGGCACGGACGAAGCGGCGCCGCGCGAAGACCGCGCGCGGGCCGGTCCAGGGGTGCTCCACGATGTGGCGGGCGTGCTCCTCGGTGTCGAGGGCTGCCAGGGCTGCGCCCAGCTGCGACTCGACCCGCGTGGCCTGCTCCTCGGTGAGCGCGAGGACGGCCTCACGCACACGGCCCAGCCCCGCGGCGTCGACCGTCCCGCCGAGCGGGGCGAGCACACCCCACAGGTCCTGCCACTCCGCGACGTCCGCCCTGCGTCGCCGCCTCCCGAACAGGCCCATGTCGTTCCGCTCAGCCGAAGATCGCGGGCAGCGTCCGGTCGTGCGCCTCGCGGGCCTCGTCGAGGGGCAGGGTGAACAGGCCGGTGACCTCGAGGACCTCGGCGCCGTCGACGTCGTTGCCCGTCTCGCCGATGCGCAGGTGCGGGACTCCACGGGCGACGCACGCGTCGACGAACCGGACCTCCTCGCCGCGGGGCACGGACACGAGGGCGCGGGCCGTCGACTCCGAGAAGAGCGCCTCGAACGCGGTGACGCCGTCACGCTCGAGGAGGGCGTCGAGCGACACGGTCGCGCCGGTCCCGAACCGCAGGCACGCCTCGACGAGCCCCTGGGCGAGGCCGCCCTCGGAGAGGTCGTGGGCGGCGTCGACGAGCTCGTCCCGCGTGGCGTTCACGAGGACCTCGGCGAGGGCCCGCTCGGCCGCGAGGTCGAGGGCCGGCGGCAGGCCACCGAGGTGGTCGTGCACGACGTCGGCCCACGCGGACCCGTCGAGCTCGGGGCGGGTGGTGCCGAGGAGGAAGATGCTCTCCCCCTGCGCCCGCCACCCGGACGCGGTGGCGCGGGACACGTCGTCGAGGACACCGAGGACACCGACGACGGGGGTCGGGTGGATGGACGAGTCGATCTGGCCCGGCTCGCCGGTGCCGTTGTAGAGCGAGACGTTGCCGCCGGTGACGGGGACACCGAGAGTCTGGCAGCCGTCGGCGAGACCCTCGATGGCCTCGACGAGCTGCCACATGGCGTCGGGGTCCTCGGGGGACCCGAAGTTCAGGCAGTCCGTGATGGCGAGGGGGCGGGCGCCGGTCGCGGCGACGTTGCGGTACGCCTCGGCGAGGGCCAGCTGGGCGCCCGTGCGGGGGTCGAGCTTGGTGTAGCGGCCGTTGGCGTCGGTGGCGAGGGCCACCCCGAGCCCCGTGGTCTCGTCGACACGGACCACGCCGCCGTCGTCGGGCTGCGCGAGCGCGGTGTTGCCCTGCACGAAGCGGTCGTACTGGTCGGTGACCCACTCCTTGGAGGCGAGGTTCGGCGAGGAGAGGAGGCGCAGCACGGTGGCGCGGAGCTCGTCGCCGGTCTCGGGGCGGGCGAGCCCGGCCGCGACGACGGTGTCGGCGTTGAGACCGTCCTGCCACGAGGGGCGCGCGTAGGGGCGGTGGTAGACGGGCCCTTCGTGCGCGACGGTCCTGGGGTCGACGTCGACGATGCGCTCGCCGTGGTGGTCGATGGTCAGGCGCCCGGACCCGTTGACCTCGCCGATGACGGCGGTCTCGACGTCCCACTTGCCGGTGATGGCGAGGAATGCGTCGAGCTTGTCGGGGGCGACCACGGCCATCATGCGTTCCTGCGACTCGGACATGAGGATCTCGCCGGCGTTGAGCGACGGGTCGCGGAGCAGCACGTCGTCGAGCCACACGTGCATGCCGCCGTCACCGTTGGACGCGAGCTCGCTCGTGGCGCAGGAGATCCCGGCGGCACCGAGGTCCTGGATGCCCTCGACCACCTGGGCGGCGTAGAGCTCGAGGCAGCACTCGATGAGGACCTTCTCCATGAAGGGGTCGCCCACCTGGACGCTGGGTCGCTTGGCGGGGACGCCGTCCTCGAAGGTCTCGGAGGCGAGGATGGAGGCGCCGCCGATGCCGTCGCCGCCGGTGCGGGCACCGAAGAGGATGACCTTGTTGCCGGTGCCGGACGCGTTGGCGAGGTGGATGTCCTCGTGGCGCAGCACACCGAGGCACAGGGCGTTGACGAGGGGGTTGCCCTGGTAGGACGGGTCGAAGACGAGCTCGCCACCGATGTTGGGCAGGCCCAGGGAGTTGCCGTAGCCGCCGACGCCGGCGACGACGCCGTGCACCACGCGGGCGGTGTCGGGGTGGTCGACCGCACCGAAGCGGAGCTGGTCCATGACGGCGACGGGGCGCGCACCCATGGAGATGATGTCGCGGACGATGCCACCGACGCCGGTCGCTGCGCCCTGGTAGGGCTCGACGTAGCTGGGGTGGTTGTGGGACTCGACCTTGAAGGTCACGGCCCAGCCGTCGCCGATGTCGACGACCCCGGCGTTCTCGCCGATGCCCACGAGGAGGTGCTTCTTCATCTCGTCGGTGGTCTTCGCCCCGAAGGTGCTCAGGTGCACCTTGGACGACTTGTACGAGCAGTGCTCGGACCACATGACGGAGTACATGGCGAGCTCGGCGGCGGTGGGGCGACGGCCCAGGATGTCGCGGATCCGCTGGTACTCGTCGGGCTTGAGCCCGAGCGCCGCGTACGGCTGCTCCTCGTCCGGGGTGGCTGCTGCGCGCTCGACGGTGTCCAGGGTGGGCTTGCTGGGGGCAGTCATCAGTTCCCTCATCGGTGGTGTGCCACTCACGCGGTCGAAGTCACCGACGACGGAGCACGGCTCTGCGAGACGCGCCCATCCTATCCGCGGCGCGCACCACCGGGTGAGGGCGTCCGGGGACGCCCCGCGGGCACGTCAGGTGAGGACGACGACCGCGGCCTCGTACCCGGGACCCACGTCGAGGTCGGAGATCCACACGGGCGGGACGGGGCGCCCCTGCCAGCCGAGGAGCTGGGGCGTCTCGTCGGGCGCGCTCATCTCGAGGGTGGGGGGCTCGATGGCCAGGCCCTCACCGCTCGCCTTGAGCATGGCCTCCTTGCGGACCCACCACCGGGTGAGGGCGCTCGCGCGGTCGGGGAACTCGTGGAGGACCTCGCGCTCGGCCGGCGTGAGGAGGACCTGCTCGACGCCGCCCGCACGGTCGGCCTCGGCGATGACCTCGTGGGACTCGACGTCGACCCCCACCGGCCCGGTCTCGGTGACGGCGCACACGACGCGGTCACCGGCGGTCGCGATGTTGAAGTGGACGCGGATGGGCGGGTAGACGAGCTCCGGCTTGCCGTACCGGCTGCGGACCCCGAACGTGAGCTGTTCGGGCTGCCAGTCGATCTGCTTGGCGACGAGGATCCTCAGCATGGCGTGCGCGGAGACGAAGCGACGCTGGGTATGGTCGTTGCGGATGGCTGCCGCGCGGCGCTGCTCGCTCTCGTCGAGCAGCTGAGCGGCGGCATAGAGGTCGGGGCCGTCGAGCGTCATGCCCCAGGAGACGTTCACATCGGTGTCGATCAGCACGCCTCTACTATCCTTCGATGATCAGTGCAACAGATGAGGAGCCCCACGGCATGGGACCCCGCCGATCACGGCCTCGGTCGAGCACTCGCGAAACGCCCGTCCGGACAAGCGTTCTGCACGCCCCCGTCGCCGTCGTGGTGGGTTTTTCACTGGTTGCATGTTCACCCATTTCTTCACCCGCTGTCCAGTCCCCTGGTCCAGATTCTGAGACAAATTCGGGCTCAAGTTCCGGTAACGACGGCGAAAGTGCTAGAAGTCCCGAGTCCTCCCTGGTCACGCTCGTCGGACCGCCTCCCGGGACCCCGCCGGAAGTTCTCCGAGCCGTCTCGGCGCAAGCCGTCCCGGACGCCGGCAGCGGGCTCCTCGTCACCGCGACCGTCCCCGACAGCACCGGCCTGCGCCTCGAGGTCGCCGCACCCGAGGGCGCCGCCGTCCCACTCGGGACGGACGTCGTCCTCGACGGCACCCTCGCCGTCACCGACGTCACGGGCGACCTCCTCCTCGGCGTCACCGAGATCGCCGCGACCGATGCCGCGGGGGTGAGCGTGCGCGGAACCTGGACCGTCGTGGAGGACGCCACCACGTCGTCCGGCACGCAGACCGACGGCGCCGCCGGACCCCTCGTCGTCCTCGACTACACGGACCTGGTGCCCGCCGACGCGTCGGCGTCCCTCGCCGGCGACGTCACCTACCCCGTCACGGTGGACCTCCATGTCGGCAGCACCGTCGTCGACTCCGTCCTGTGGGACGAGCGCGAGGGCGGCCGCTCGCTCGTCGTCTCCCCGTCCGCCTGGGGGCGCGTCGCCGGCGCCACCGGCATGACCTACGGGTTCCAGGACGTCGTCCGCCTCGAACCCGCCGCCGACACCCAGGTCATGGAGTTCCAGCTCCTGTGCCACCTCACCGGCGCCCCCGACAAGGACACGTGGAACCTCGAGCCGTGGCGCCCCGAGGTCTCCTACCTCGCGTACCTCGCCGCGCGCTGCAACCCCACGTAGGAGGTCACACCTCCGGGGCGACGGGCGCCGTCGGGCCCGGCCGGGACGTCAGGGCGATCGCGGCGGACACGAGGACCACACCCACCACCTCCGCGACGCCGGGGACCTGCTGGAGGACCACCGCCCCGACGAGAGCCGCGGACGCCGGCCAGATCGCCAGGAGGATCGCGAACTGCGCCGAGCTCAACCGCCGCAGCACCACCTGGTCGATCCCGTACGGCACGATCGACGACGCCACCGCGATCCCGACGAGCGCGAGCAGCAACCACGGGTCGACGAACAGCGGCACCGCCGACGCCCCGAAGAACGGCGCGAAGACCAGCGCCCCCACCGCCATGCCCACCGCGAGCGCCCCGAGACCGGGGCCCTGCTGGGAGACGACGCGCCCCAGGAGGATGTACCCGGCCCAGCAGGCCGCGGCGGCGAGGACGAGGACGAGCCCAACGAGGCCGCCGTCGGCCTGGAGGGTGACCCCGGCGAGGAGCGTGACGCCCGCGAGGGAGAGGAGGATGGCGACGCGCTCGCGCACCCCACGGCCGGTGAGCGCGCCGACGAGGACGGGCCCGAGGAACTCGATGGCCACGGCGTTGCCGAGGGGAAGGTGCTCGAGGGACGCGTAGAACGTGCAGTTCATGGCGGCGAGGACGACGCCGAACGCGGCGGCGGCCCGCAGGGAGGCGGCGTCCCAGCGCAGCCGCCACGGGCGGGACACCGCGAGGAGGAGGAGCGACGCCACGGCGATGCGCGACCAGGCGACGCCGGTCGCGGTAGCCGTGGCGAAGAGGCCGACGGCGAGCCCGGCGCCGACGTACTGGGTGAGGCCCGAGAAGACGAAGAGGACCGGGGCCGGGATGCGGTGCACGCCGTCACTCTACGAGCGTGCCCGCCCCCCGTCCCCGGTGCCGCGCCCGGGGGTTCCCCGGGCTGCGTGCCGTCAGCGCGCGCGGGCCTTGAGGGCCTTCTCGCTCACGGGCTCGTCGCCGCTGGCGCGCAGCTCGCGGTAGTAGTCGCGCGCCTCGTCCTGGCGTTCCTTCTCGATGCCCGTGGCGATGGTCGCCCGGACGTGCTCGGGACCGTACCCGAACGCGTCGACGAGGTCCTGGGCGTGGGGACGCAGGCGACCGAGGAGCCGGTCGATGTACGACGTGACGGCGCGGGCGCGCTGCCCGGACAGGCGCCCGTTGATGAGGTACCAGGCGAGGTTCTTCTCGACGGCGGAGAGCCCGAAGAGGTCGCGGACCCAGGTGAGGACCTGGCGGGTGCCCGGGTCCCGGACGTCGGAGAGCGCCTTGGTGAACGACTCCCACTGGACGAGGTCGGCGTGCGCGCGGGCTGCTTCGATGAGCTCGTGCTGGTGGGTGTTGAAGAGCTCGGCGGCGTTGGCGCGGGAGAGCTTGCTCGCGGGCCGCAGGGCGTTGGCGAGCTCGGCGACCATGGCCTCGACGCGGTCGGTGAGGAGCTCGCGCTGGGTGGCCTCCTCACGGAGGTGACCGGCGGAACGGCGCACGGACCCGGAGTCGACGAGGTTCTGCACGACACGCCCTACGGGGGTGCGGTAGAGGACGGAGTCGGCGGCGCGCTCGACGACGAACCGTGCCATGCCGACGCCGTCGATGCCCTTGAGCTCGGCGGCGTAGTCGGCGAGGAGGCGCTTGCCGACGAGCTGCAGGAGGACGGTGTTGTCGCCCTCGAAGGTGACGTAGACGTCGAGGTCGGCCCGGAGGGACACGAGGCGGTTCTCGGTGATGAAGCCGGCCCCGCCGCAGGCCTCGCGGGCGGTCTGCAGGGTGTTCAGGGCGCGCCACGTGGAGATGGGCTTGAGCGTGGCGGCCATGGTCTCGAGGTCCTCGCGGGACTCCGGGGTGTCCATCTCACCGGTGAACACCGTGTGGAAGAGGTCGAGGAGGCGGTCGTGGGCGAAGTGCCCGGCGTACGCCTCGGCGAGGAGCGGCAGGAGACGCCGCTGGTGCTCGGCGTAGTCGAGGAGGACGACCTCGTCGGCGGCGGACGCCCCGGCGAACTGGCGGCGCTCGTTGCCGTAGCGGATGGCGGTGGCGAGGCCGATCTTGGAGGCGATGCCGGCGGCGCCGTCGAGCGACACGCGGCCCTGGACGAGGGAACCGAGCATGGTGAAGAAGCGGCGTCCGGGGCTGTCGATGGGCGAGCTGTAGGTGCCGTCGGCGGCGACCTGGCCGTAGCGGGCGAGGAGGTTCTCGCGCGGGACCCGGACGTGCGTGAAGTGCAGGCGCCCGTTGTCGATGCCGTTGAGGCCTCCCTTGAGGCCGTCGTCCTCGCCGCCGATGCCGGGGAGGAAGTCCCCGGCGCTGCCGTCCTCCCGGGTCTCGCGGATAGGGACGTAGAAGGCGTGGACGCCGTGGTTCACGGGGGCCTGGCCGGGCGTCGCGGTGATGAGCTGCGCGAAGACGGTGGCCGCGGTGCCGTGCTTGCCGGCGTTGCCGAGGTAGTCCTTCCAGGCGGCCCGGAAGGGCGTGTGGAGGACGAACTCCTCGGTCTCGGCGTCGTAGGTGGCGGTCGTCGCGATGGACGCGACGTCGGAGCCGTGCCCGATCTCCGTCATGGCGAAGGCGCCAGGGACGTCGACGGTCATGGCACCGGGCAGGAAGCGGTCCTGCTGCTCGGGGGTGCCGAGGTGGAGGATCGCCGCCCCGAAGAGCCCCCACTGGACTCCGCCCTTGATCTGCAGCGACGGGTCGGCGGTGATGAGCTCCTCGAACGTCGCGAGGCTGCCGCCCGCGTCGTCGCTGCCGCCGAGGCGCTCGGGGAACGCCCGGAAGACCTGCTCCTCGGCGGCGAGGAGGCGGATCTGCTCGAGGACGCGGGCACGGTGGTCGTCCATGGACAGGCCCTCGTGCTTGGAGTAGCGGGGGTCACCACCGATGCGGCGTCCGGCGAGGCGCTGCTCGGGCCACCGGCCGAGCAGGTGCTCGGTGAGGTACGCGACGTCGACGCGGTGGTCGGCGGTGGTGGGCCGGAGGCTGCGGGGCTGGTTCTCCGCGGCGGCGGGGCGGTCCGAGACGGTGGTCATGCTGACTCCTTTGTCCGAGCAAGAGCGGTGTCGAGGTGGTGCACGGCGGCGTGGTTCAGGGGGACGGCCGGTCCTTGGCGAGGACGCCGACGGGCCCGCCCCACAGCCAGGCGGTGACGCGGTCGGTGAGCTCCTCACGGCTCGGGGCGCCGGGGGTGTCGCGGTGCTCGAGCCACCACTCTCCGGACCCGCGGACGAAGCCGACGGCGCCCGAGCCCCAGGCGGCGGCGTCGGTGGCGTCGGCCTGCATCTCCTGCGCGAACGGCACGGAGACGATCTCCGTCATGGAGTCGAGGAACGGCAGCCCGGGGGCGGTGCGCGTGACGAAGTAGTAGACGTTGGGCGAGTGCTCGATCATCTCGAGGTAGACGGACACCATGGAGCGCAGCGCCTCGCGCGGCGTCGTGGCCGTGCGGGCGGCCTCGCGCAGGGCGTCGCGCATCTGGGCGACGACGGCCTCGCCGACGGCGAGCTGGAGACCCGGCTTGTCGACGAAGTAGCGGTAGACGATGGACTTGGAGGTCTTCGCTCGGGCGGCGATCTCGTCCATGGAGATCTCGGGGCCCACCTTGTGCACGGCGCGGCGGGCGGCGTGCACGAGCTCCACCCGGCGGGCGGCCCGGTGGTCGTCCCACCTCGTGGAGCGACCGTCGGTGGCGGCCGGGAGCGTCTCGCTCGACCTCGCTGTCGAACCCTCTGCGACTGGACTCACGAGACCGACAGTATCAGGTACTGTGGGTGCTGGACATAGCCCGACGCAGTCCCGACGCAAAGACGCGAGGAGAACCCAGTGCCGCAGACCGCCCCCGCACATCCCACCACCCCGCTCCCGCAGGACGCCTACATCCTCGGCGGCAACCGCATCCCCTTCGCCCGAGCAGGCGGGAAGTACGCGTCCGCGAGCAACCAGGACATGCTCACCGCCGCGCTCGACGGGCTCGTCGCACGGTTCGGGCTCCAGGGTGAGCGCATCGGCGAGGTCGTCGCGGGCTCCGTCCTCAAGCACTCGCGCGACTTCAACCTCGTCCGCGAGTGCGTCCTCGGCTCCGCCCTCTCGCCTCAGACCCCCGCGTACGACCTCCAGCAGGCGTGCGCCACCGGCCTCGAGGCCGTCATCGGGGTGAGCAACAAGATCCGGCTGGGACAGATCGAGTCCGCCATCGCGGGTGGGACCGACACCATCTCCGACGCCCCGATCGCCGTGAGCGAGGGCCTGCGCCACGCCCTGCTCAACGCCTCCCGCGCCAAGACCGTGGGGGCACGCCTCAAGGCGTTCGCCGCCCTGCGTCCCGCCGACGTCGCACCTGCCACCCCGAGCACCGACGAGCCCCGCACCGGGCTCTCCATGGGCGAGCACCAGGCCATCACCACCGCGCGCTGGCGAATCACCCGCGAGGCACAGGACCAGGTGGCGTACGACAGCCACCACAACCTCGCCGCCGCCTACGAGGCCGGGTTCTTCGACGACCTCGTCACCCCGTTCAAGGGCCTCACCCGCGACCAGAACCTCCGCGCGGACACCAGCCTCGAGAGGCTCGGGACCCTCAAGCCCGTCTTCGGGAAGTCCCTCGAGACGCCCGCCACCATGACCGCCGGGAACTCGACCCCGCTCACCGACGGCGCGAGCGCCGTCCTCCTCGGCTCCCGCGAGTGGGCGCAGGCGCACGACCTGCCCGTCCTCGCCCGCGTCGTCGACGGCGAGACCGCCGCCGTCGACTACGTCCACGGCCACGAGGGCCTGCTCATGGCACCCGTCCACGCCGTGCCCCGCCTGCTCGGCCGCAACGGCCTGACGCTCGACGACATCGACTTCTTCGAGATCCACGAGGCCTTCGCGTCCACGGTCCTCACCACCCTCGCCGCATGGGAGGACGACGACTACTGCCGCACCGAGCTCGGCCTGGACGGCGCCCTCGGGAGCGTCGACCGGGCACGGCTCAACGTCCACGGCTCGTCGCTCGCCGCCGGCCACCCCTTCGCCGCCACCGGGGGGCGCATCGTCGCCACGACCGCCAAGCTCGTCGCTGCGAAGGCCGCCGAGACGGGCCGCACCGCCCGCGCGCTCGTCTCCGTGTGCGCCGCCGGCGGCCTCGGCGTCGCAGCCATCATCGAGTCGGCCGACACCGAGGGGAGCACCAAGTGACCGACACGTACACCTCGCTCGTCAACGGCGGCCTCACCGGGAGCCTCGCCAAGAAGCTCGGCCTCCCCCGCCCGTCGGTCCTGCGCCGGCACACGCCCGGCGCCCCGCTGGTCACCGGGCCCGTCCTCGTGCTCGGGGGCGCCGTGGGCACGGGCGACGACGCCGACGCCGTGGCCCGCACCCTCCTCGGGTGGGACCTCGACGTGCGCCGCACCGCCGCGGACGACACCGCCCGGTGGGGCGCCGTCGTCGTCGTCCTCACCGAGGCCACGCACCCCGACGACCTCTCCGACCCCGTCCGCGAGCTCGGCAGCGTCCTGCGGTCCCTCGCCCCCGGCGCCCGCGTCGTCACCGTGTCACGCCCGGCCCTCGCGACCGACGCACCCGCCCTCGCCGCCGTGCGCCAGGGCGTCGACGGGATCCTGCGCTCCGTCGCCAAGGAGCTCCGTGGCGGCGCCACGGGCAACGGCGTGGTCCTCGCGGGCGACGTCACCGTCGACGCGACGTCCGTCCACGGAGCCCTGCGGTTCCTCCTGTCGGCGCGGTCCGCGTTCGTCGACGGCCAGCTCCTCACCGTGTCCTCCGACGCCGGGTCGGCGCCCGCCGACTGGGAGCGCCCGCTCGCCGGGCGGGTCGCGGTCGTCACCGGTGCCGCACGCGGCATCGGTGCCGCCATCGCCACGACGCTCGCCCGCGACGGGGCCCGCGTGGTCGTCGTCGACGTGCCCGCCGCCGGCGAACAGCTCGCGAAGGTCGCCAACGCCGTCAAGAGCACAGCCCTGCAGCTGGACATCACGACGCCCGACGCGGGCACCCGCATCATCGACCACGCGGTACGCCGCCACGGAGGCCTCGACATCGTGGTCCACAACGCCGGGATCACGCGCGACAAGCTCCTCGCGAACATGAAGCCCGAGGTGTGGGACTCCGTGATCGCCGTGAACATCGCGTCCCAGCTGCGCATCAACGAGCAGCTCCTCGCATCCGACGCGTTCCGGGACGCGCCGCGCATCGTGTCGCTCGCGTCGACCAGCGGCATCGCGGGCAACCGCGGGCAGTCCAACTACGCGGCGTCCAAGGCGGGCGTCGTCGGCATGGTGCGCGCCACCGGCCCGCTCCTCGCCGAGGTCGGCGGGACGGCCAACGCCGTGGCGCCCGGGTTCATCGAGACGGACATGACGTCCCGCATCCCCTTCGCCACGCGGGAGGTGGCGCGCAGGCTCAACTCCCTCCAGCAGGGCGGGCAGCCCGTGGACGTCGCCGAGACCGTCGCGTTCTTCGCGTCCCCCGCCGCAGGTGGGATCAACGGTACGACGCTCCGCGTGTGCGGACAGAACCTCGTGGGCGCCTGATGGGTGACGAGCGCCCCACCACCACGCTGCCCGCCGTCCCCGGGCTCGGCGGGCTCTACGCCCGCGCCGTCGCACCCGACCCGGCGGCGCTCCTCGCGCGCGTCCCCGTGCTCGGCGGGCTCGTCGGCGGGCGCGACGAGGACCGGGCGTCGGGCATCGTCCTGCCGGACGTCACCTACCGTGTGGCCGACGTCGTCGCCGACCCCGCACGCCTCCTCGCCTACCAGCGTCTCCTCGGGGAACCCGCCGACGACCTCCTGCCCGCCGGGTTCGTCCACGTGCTCGCCTTCCCCGTCGCGATGGCCGTCATGGTGCGCCCCGACTTCCCGTTGCCCGTCGCAGGCATGGTGCACCTCGCCAACGCGGTCCGCGTCGAACGGCCCGTCCACGTCGACGAGCACCTCGAGGTCCGTGCGTGGGCCGAGGACGCGCTCCCGCACCGTAAGGGCACCCAGGTGGACCTCGTCACCGAGGTGTCCGCACGCACCGGTGCCGGAGACGAGCGGGAGGTCGTGTGGCGCGGGGTGTCGACATACCTCGCCAAGGGAGTCGGGGCCGCCCCGTCCGCAGTTGCTCCCGAGGTGTCGGACGACGCCGCGGGCACCAGCGTGCGGAGCAGCGCGGAGCGCTTCCCGACGGGCCGGTGGACCCTCGACGCCGGCATCGGGCGGCGGTACGCGGCCGTGTCGGGAGACCGCAACCCCATCCACCTGTCGGGTCTCACCGCGAAGGCCTTCGGGTTCCCCCGCGCCATCGCCCACGGCATGTACACGGCCGCGCGCGCCCTCGCCGAGTCCGACGCGGGCCGTCCCGGGGCCGACGGACGTGGCGCCTACGACTGGACCGTCGAGTTCGCCAAGCCCGTCCTCCTCCCCGGACGGGTGGCCGTCGCCATCGAACCCACCACGTCACCTGACGCCGGCGGGCGGCGCGCCTTCCGGTACGCCGGGTGGGACGCCAAGAGCGGCAAAGAGCACTTCACGGGGGGCGTCACTCCGCGGTGAGTCTCGTCGGAGTGACACCCAAGACGACGGACTAGTGTTCCGGCGTGCTTCTTGCCTACGTCGACGAGTCCTATGCCAAAGACCAGTACTTCTGCCTCGGCGCGATAGTCGTCGACAGCGATGCAGCGTCCACCATCGAGCGAGGGCTCGACGAACTGGTCGTCGAGTACTCGTCGAGCACTTCGCTCCCGATGGACGCCGAACTCCACGGGTACGAGCTCTTCCACGGCAAGGGTGACTGGTCCTGCCTCAAGTTGCGACAGCTCATCAATGTCTACGGGCGCGCGATGCACATCATCGGCACTTCGGGCGCTCGGCTCATCTTCCGGAGCATGGACGTCGCCCGCCAGCTCCGCCGCTACTCGGCGCCCTACCCACCCCACGACGTTGTGCTCGGCCACGTTCTCGAGAGCATCGAAAGCGTGGCAGCCGACATCGGGGACCACGTGGTCGTCATCGCTGACGAGGTCCACTCGGAAGAACGCCACAGGACGAACTTCCGGTCATTCAGACGCCTCGGCACGCCGGGGTACCAGAGCAGCACTCTTCCCCACCTGCTCGACACCTTGCACTTCGCGCCGTCGAAGCACAGTCGACTCCTTCAGGCCGCCGACCTTGTGACATTCATGCACCGTCGACGAAACATGGCGGTCGACACTGATCCCCGTGCAATCGCGACGAGTGATCGGATCTGGGCATCAGTGGCCGACAGCGTCGTGAGGTCCTGGCACTGGGCGCCCTGAGACAGTCCAGACGCACGAAGACCCCGTTCGATGACGGGGTCTAAGGCGATGCGGGAGGCCTCGCGGCGTCCTGCAGCTGTAATCCTACGCATCGCGCAGGAACGGAGCAAGAGGCGCGTCTTCACCTCGCCCGAGCCTACGGGACGAGGCTCCGGAGCATCGCGTTGGTCTCGGGGTCAGTCGAGTACAGGAGCGTGCCGACCATGCCTCTCGTCAGGAGGACCTTGTAGACGTGGCGGACCAGCCGGTCGAACTCCGCGTCGGACACCTTCGCCCGCGAGCGGAAGTCGGGGTCCTTGTTGCGGTCACGCTGCGACACCCATCCCCCAGTGCCTTCGTCGGCCGAGGCCCGCCACACGAGATCCGGTCCCAGGATCACCCCGTTCCAGGAGTACTCGAAGCCCTGCGCCGTGTAGACACACCCCACCTGGTCGAAGCCTGCCGGATCTGACGCCCAGAGCGAGGCAGGCGGTGCGTCGCCCACGCGCCTCTCCCCCTTGAGGTTCCAGGGCATGCTCCACCCTCCCACGACGACGTCGGGCACCAACGAGCCGTCGGGACGGGGGTCGCTCCACGGCCAGCAGTACCCGGCGGTCATGCGCGCGTTGAACTCGGAGTCCCGGTATGCGCGCAGCCGTCCTTCCATCTCGCCCACCGAGCTCACGACGTCCACGGAGAACGCCGAATCCGCGACCCATGGGACCGGCCCTCCCTGGGTCAGGCCCAACAGCCGTTGGACCCAGTCGATGTACGCCTCGGACCCACCAGCCCGGTACTGCGCCTTGAGGTCGACGTGCAGCACATCCAGACCGCGGTCCTCCGCGTGCCTCTCGATGTCGGCAAGTGTGCCCATCTCCCCGGGGCGGACCACCTGGTGCTCGTCGAGGAGGAAGACGGGGACACGAGCGACCGAGAGCAGCTCCTCGATCTGGGGACGCGCACGGTCGCGGACCGCCTTGCTCGTGTAGCGGTTCACCGAGGTGGCGCGGATCCGGTGCGCCTCATCGAGGATCACGACGTCGAGCCCGTTCGGTTCCGCGTCCATGAACGAGTTGAAGTACTTGAACAGCGCCTTGGTCCTGGTCGATCTCCTCCCCGCCACGTGGCGCATGGTCTGCGTGAAGCTCCGCGAGCCTGTGGCGTGGATGACGGTGCGTCCCTGACGGGCGAGCTCGCCCAGGAGCGACAGGGCGATGACTGACTTGCCCGATCCGGGGCCCCCGGTGACGACCACGACGGACTTTGCGTCCTGCCGCCTCGCCCTCTCGACCGATCTCAGGACGAGCTCGAAAGCGACCCTCTGCTCATCGACGAGGACGAACTGCTCACGGTCCTGGACCTCCTTCGCCGCCACGGTGAGGAGCTGCCGCGACGGCGCGACAGCGGATGAGAGGAAGAGGTCGGCCGCCTCCGCCCCGGAAGCGCCGGGCTCGAGCCGGGTCCTCAGATGGGCGTGGAGCTTTCCTCGTTCCTGCCCGGTGAACATCGGCGCCTCTCCGAGCGCGGGGTTGTCCCAGAGGTCTGCCACACCGAGGTCGTCAGCGTTGTGCAGGTATGCGACGGCCGAGAGCGACTCGGGCGTCTGCGCGAACATGCGAACGAAGTCACGCAGGTACTCGGCGTATCCGGCGACCTGGACGCTCGGGTGGAGAACGGGGCGATACGCCGCCCCGTCGACGTCGACGAGCGTGTCCGAGCCTTCCCACCGGTGCGCGGCACTCCACTGCTTGAGCTCGACCACCACGTAGGAAGGGGCTCCGGTTCGCGGATGCACGCCCGCGAGGATCACGTCGGTCCGTTTCGAGGAGAGTGGGAGCCTGTGCTCGAGGACGACCTCGGTCTTCTCCAGACCCGCATCGCAGAGATCGCGCGCGAGCGTCGGGATCGAGTGCCGCCACGACCGCGTCTCGCTCGCTCCCGGGGCACCGAGGCCTTGCGCTCTGAAGTGGTGGGTGAGCTGTTGTTCCACGGAGCTGAAGTCGTGCACGGCGAGATTCATCAACGAGTCGGCACTGTAACGAACAGCAGTCAACGGAACACATCCCCAGGCAGCACGAATGAACGTGCGGAGGGGACATGTCCTCGTTCACACCCGGCTCAGGGGTGGGAAACGAAGGAAGTCCGTCGGTACCGCTGGGAGGACACTATCGGTTCATCACACCCCGACCGGAGTGGTGCGCACGTACGCCGACCTGAAGTCGATGCCGTGGACCACGCGGAGCCTGCGCAGCTCGTAGGCCGCGAGCGCGACGTTCACCAGCGGGCCGCCGATGAGGACGAGGACGACCGCCCAGGTGGGGAGCGCGAAGCCGCCGCTCTCCTCGGCCCACGACCAGGCGAGGGTGCCGAGGGTCCAGGTGCTGAGCGCGGCGGAGACGACGGCGCGCATGCAGGGGTGGCCGTCGACGGCGCGGAAGTAGTGCTGGGATGCGGCGCGGAGGCCGACGGTGACCATGAGGACGAGCGCCACGAGGTAGAGGAAGCCGCCGACGAGGGACACCAGGGCGAGGACGAGCTGGATCATGCCCGGGACGTCCGCCGGCAGGCTGGTGCTCACCCATCCGGTGAAAGTGGGAAGGAGGATCATCGTGATCAGCGCCCCGAGGCTGACGAGGACGGTGCGCACGGGGATCCACGTGCAGGTGAGCATCGCGCGTCGGTGCCCCCGTCTCGCGGCTGCGGCCATGCCCAGCGCGGAGACGATCACGAGGCCGGCGATGACGAAGGGGGTCGTCATCGCGGAGAGGGCGGCGTCACCGAGGGAACCGGAGATGTCGCGGTTCCACGAGCCGTGCACGACGACGACGAGGACGATCCCGGTGGTGTTGCGCCAGAGGACCAGCTTCTCGATCTGGTCGTCGACCCTGTGCCGTGGGAGGAGGAACCGCTGGATGCGCCACTTCATGGGCCAGACGACCCGCTTCTCGATCTTCACGGCCAGGATGATGACCAGGTACCACACGTGTGCCCCCTGCGGTTCGCCCCGGTGACTCGTTCACCGGGCGCGACTCGGGACGTTAGCAGCGGCGGCTCGCGTCGAGGCCGCCGTCCACAGGCTCAGGTGCGCAGGTCAGCGACCTGTGGACGGGTGCGGGCCGCCGCGACGGCAGCCGCCCGGCCGGAGCGGGTGGCGCCGATGGTCGACGCCCCGGACCCGTACCCGGCAAGGTAGACGCGCGGGTCCCGCGGGACGTGGACGCCGTCGGTGGCGATCGCCCCACCGTGCTCACGCAGCCGCAAGGGTCCGAGGTGGTCGACGGCAGGGCGGAAGCCGGTCGCCCAGAGGATCGCGTCCGCGCGCACCAGCTCGCCCGGACCGTCGGGGTCGGTCGGGTCGGGGAACACGACGCCGTCCTCGACGACGCGCGTGAACATGCCGCGGGACACGAGGACCCCGTCGTCGATGCCCTGCTGGTACTCCGGGGTCAGCGGCAGGCCCGTGGCGCCGACGACGCTCAGCGTGGGCAACCCGGCCGTGGTGCGCTCGCGGACGCGCCGCTCCACGTCGATGCCCCACTCGCGGTCGAAGACCCGGTCACCGAAGACGGGCGGCCGGCGCGTCGCCCACGTGGTCGTCGCGACCTCGGCGAGGGGCAGGAGGAACTGCACCGCGGACGCCCCTCCCCCGACGACCACCACGTGCTGACCGCGGAACTCCTCGACGGTCCAGAAGTCGCGGGTGTGGAGCTGGCGCCCCCGGAACGTCTCGCGCCCCGGGTAGTGGGGCCAGTACGGGCGCGTCCACGTGCCGGTCGCGCTGATGACGGTGCGCGTGCGCCAGGTGCGCGTCGTACCGTCCGGGGCTTCAGCGGTGACGAGGAGCGGGGCCGTCCGGTCGTCCGTGCCGGCTGGGCGGGCGGCGTCGTCCGGCGGGTCATCCTCGGAACGCACGGAGCGTGCCGTGTACGGGCGGTGCACGGGCAGCCCGAACCGGGTCTCGTAGTCCCCGTAGTAGCGGGCCACGGCCACGGATGCGGGCTCGGTAGGATCAGGAGGGCCGATGGGCAGGCCCGGCAGGTCGTGGATGCCGTGCGCGGCGCCGAGGGTGAGCGACGGCCACCGGTGCCGCCACGCCCCGCCGGGCCCGTCGTTGGAGTCGAGGACCACGAAGTCGCGCTCGGGCTCCAGCCCGAGGCGCACCAGGTGGTACGCGGCCGCGAGGCCGGCCTGCCCCGCCCCGATGACCACGACGTCGAGCATCTCCGCCTCCTCGTTAGTTGATCCGTCAATCATCCGAACGACGGCGAGGGGTGGGACATTCCTGTCAGCCGAGCCGGGCCTCGAGCCGGGCCCGGACGTCGGGCCACTCGGGGGCGAGGACGGACAGGACGACGGTGTCACCACGGGACCCGTCGTGGGCGATGCGGGCGCCGCGCAGCACGCCCTCACGCACGGCGCCGAGGCGCTCCATCGCCGCGAGGGAGCGCGTATTACGGCTGTCCACCCGGAATCCCACCCGGTACAGCCTCTCGGTCTCGAAGGCGTGCTGCAGCAGCAGGAGCTTGCAGGCCGGGTTGGAGCGCCCACCCCACCAGGTGCGGCCGTAGAAGGTGTGGCCCGCCTCGGCACGTCCCTGCGACGGGACCAGCTCGTGCAGGGAGGTGGACCCACGGACCGCGCCGTCGTCGCCCAGCACGGCGAACGCCGCCCGGCCGGGCGTGCGGACTGCGGCGTCGACGTACGCGGTCATCGACTCCTCGGTGTCCGGCAGCGGGACGGTCATCCCCGCCCAGAGCGCATGGTCGACGAGGGCCGCGAGCGCCGACGCGTGCTCGGTGGCCAGTGGGACGAGCCGGACGCCGTGACCGGTGAGGGTGATGGTGTGCTCCACGGGAGCATCGTGGCAGGCACCGTCGGCGGCCGGGGTGGTCGTCCGTGGTGCGGTCGTCCGTGGTGCGGTCAGCAGCGCTCGTAGACGTACTCGTCGTCGTCGGGGGTCACGAGGTCGCGGTCGCGCAGGATCATGTCCGCGGGGCGTCCGGGGGTCGCGCAGGCGGCGGTGAAGTCGCCCTCGTCGGTGTACTCGACGGCGAGGACCTGGCCGCCGTAGACCTCGGTGAGGACGTCGCACTCGTCCCAGACGGCGCACTCCTCGACGACCGCGAACCCGAAGCCGATGTCGTCGCGACCGCGCTCGGCGAGCTCGACGGTGTTCTTCTGGCCGACGACGAGGCCGAGCGCGGCGCCCTGCTCGACGATGAGGCGCGCCGCGGCGGTGGCGTCGTCGATGTCGAGCGCCCCGCCGGAACGCAGGTAGGAGTCGAGGTTGTCGATCTCCGCGGCGTCGTACCCGCGGTCCGCGCAGGTGCGCAGGATCTCGCCTGCGCGGGCGGCGACGGCCTGCCGGGCGGCGTCGGTGGAGATGTCGAGGACGTACTCGTCGGGCCATCCCGGGTCGGCGACGGGTTCGCCGGACGCGTCGTGGAGGATGAGGTCGGGGTTCTCGGCGAGGAGCTCCTCGGACTCGCCGGGCTGCGTCTGGAAGCCGTTGACGTAGCAGACGTTGTACAGGCCAGGGGTGGGGTCGTCGGTGCTGTCGCGCACCACGAGGGTGACGCCGGGGGCAGGCTCGTAGGCGCCACCGAGCTGGTAGTCGCCGACGGCGTCGTCCGGGAAGGGGACGAGGTCGGGCGCCGAGACGGCCTGAGCGGCCGGCAGCTGCTCGACGACCGTCTCCCCTCCGACGCACCCGGCGAGACCGAAGACCGCAACCGTCGCTGCTGCGAGACGGACGAGGTGGCTGCGCGCCGGACGCGGGCTCGTGATCATAGGAGTCACGCTACGCGTCCGCACGACACCTCGCGGGTCTCCCACAAATAGGGCGACGGCGCGTCGTGGCCTCCACTACGGTCGGGGCTCTGCGAGGCCCGGGCACCAGCGTCCGTGCCCGCCCTGACGAGAGAGGCATCATGCACACCGAGTTCCCCGTCCCCCTCCCCGGCGCGAAGGCGTCGACGCTCATGTGGACCCACCCCCACGACGTCGAGCCGGCGGCGCTCCAGCAGCTGCGCAACATCGCGGCTCTGCCGTGGGTCGAGGGCGTGCGCGTCATGCCCGACGTGCACCTGGGCAAGGGTGCGACGGTCGGGTCGGTCATCGCGATGCGCGATGCGGTGTCGCCCAACGCCGTGGGCGTGGACATCGGGTGCGGGATGATCGGGGTGCGGACGTCGCTCACCGCGTCCGACCTGCCGGACGACCTGGGTGCCCTGCGGTCCCAGTTCGAGCGGTCCGTGCCCGTCGGCTTCCACGCGCACAAGAACCCTGTGGACCTCAGCCGGGTGCGGCCCGTGCGGTCGGGGCCCGTGAGCGCGGCGTTCGTCTCGGGGACGGCGTCGCTGTGGGACAGGTTCTCCTCGCTCCACACGGGTGTGCAGAACCTCGAGGCGCGGGCGCGCAAGCAGCTGGGGACGCTCGGTGGTGGCAACCACTTCATCGAGCTGTGCGTGGACCAGGACGACCAGGTGTGGCTGCAGCTCCACTCGGGGTCGCGGAACATCGGCAAGGAGCTCGCGGAGCGGCACGTGTCGATCGCCAAGGGCCTCGACCACAACCTGTCGCTGCCCGACCGCGACCTCGCCGTGTTCCTCGCGGGGACCGCTGAGATGGACGCGTACCTCGCGGACCTGCGGTGGGCCCAGGAGTACGCGGCCCGGTCGCGTGCGGTGATGATGGCGCTCGTCGTCGACCAGGTGCGGCGCGCGTTCGACGGGCTGGACGTGGAGTTCGACGAGGCCGTGAACGTCCACCACAACTACGTCGCCGTCGAGCAGATCGACGGTGCGGAGCTGGTCGTCACCCGCAAGGGTGCGATCCGGGCTGGCCGGGGTGAGCTCGGGCTCATCCCCGGGTCCATGGGCACCGGGTCGTACATCGTGCGGGGGCTGGGGAACGATGCGTCGTTCCAGTCCGCGTCGCACGGTGCGGGGCGGCGGATGTCGCGGACGCGGGCCAAGAAGGAGTTCACCGTCGACGACCTGGCCGCCCAGACGTCGGGCGTCGAGTGCCGCAAGGACGCCGGTGTGGTCGACGAGATCCCCGGCGCCTACAAGGACCTCGACTCGGTCATCGCGGCGCAGTCGGACCTCGTCGAGGTGGTCGCCCGGCTGCGCACCCTCCTCTGCGTCAAGGGCTGACCGGGCATCTTTTCCCGCTCCCGCGTGACGGGGCGTGCTCTTGTGGACGATGCGGCGCCTTGAGCGCACGCCCCGTCCATGAAGGCGCGCCCCGTCGGGCTCGCCCCGGGTGAGGTGGCGGGCTTCAGCGGTGCGCCGGGTGCCCGGTCAGGGCGGGGTCAGGGCCGGGACGAGGAGCACCGTCGTCGTGTCGAGCCAGAGCTCGTCCACGCTCGTGGCCTCCTCGTCGATGTCGCGTTGCGCGAGGAGGCTGAAGCCCTGGAAGTCGTAGGTTCCCTGGACGCTGGCCGTGACGACGGTGAGTGTCGGTCTCTCCCCCGTCCCCGCTGACGCGACCGGGCTCGTCTCGAGCGTGACGAGGTCCGACGCCTCCTCGGCAGCCGCGCCCATGTCTGGCTCAGCCTGCTCCGGCGTGAGCAGGGTGGTCCAGCACCTCGTGGCGGCGAGCCCGTCGTCGGGGCACGTCACGGGCGCGTAGCCGTCTGGGAGGTCGACCGCGTCCATCGCAGCCGTCACCGCTGCGAGGTCTTCCGGCCACGCACGCTCGGCGATCCAGCCGTGGACGACGTCCCGTGCCGGGTCGGCGACGAGCGCACCGACGACGAGGGCCGCAGTCAGCGACCCGACTGCCACGGGGATCCAGGTTCGACGCACATGACGTCCATCGACACCCCACGCCCGCACCTTGAGCGGGTGCCGCCACGACGGGGCGTGCTCTCGTGGACGATGCGGCGCCTCGAGCGCACGCCCCGTCCACGAAAGCACGCCCCGTCGGCTCAGTGGGAGAGCTCAGTCTCAGCCGAGCAGAGTGGTCTGGTCGGTCTCAACCGGCCCAGAAGGCCAGGTGGGAGCGGTGCAACCAGTCGTCGACCCAGCGGCGGTCCGGCTGGTCGCGGACGGTCGACGAGTCGCGGATCGCCTCGAGGCGGGTCTCCGTGTCCGTGATCTCCTGGACGACGCGTGACAGCTCCACCTCGCCGCGGCGCACGGCACGCAGCCGGCCGAGGTCGGGCTCCGGGACGGGCAGGGTGATGCGCCCGGTGGTGAGGTACTCGATCCCCTGGATCCCGAGGCGCAGGGCGTGCATCGCGAACTTCGTGTCGTAGCCGTGCGCTGCCACCAGCTCCGGTCGGCCGTTGTGCGCACCGCTCGCGCCCAGCATCGCGTCGCGCTGGGCGCGCAGATACCCGATGAAGCGGTCCGCGGCGAGCCTGGAGACGAAACGGGGAGCGTTCTCGACGAGCTCCGCACCCGCCTCGTTGCGGTAGACGACCTCGTCGTCCGGTGCGAAGAGCGCGAGGAGCACCGTCGGGTTCCCGGCCAGCGCGAGCCTGCACCACTTGCGCGCCGAGTAGATGACGACGTCGAGGTCACCGGCCCCGGACCGGTTGGCGAGTCCGCCGGGCTGGTCCCAGACGGTGTGCCGCTGGTACTGCTCGAACTCGACCTCGGCCTCGCTGTCGATCCCGCGCGGCACGCGCGCGAGCCCGGTGACGAACTCGGCCGGCTCGAGGCAGATACCCATCTCGTCGCGGTCGTCCTGCCCGGAGATCGCGGTCCCGTGGACGCCAGACCCGACCTGGACACGCAGGATCATGCCGTCCTCCGCGATCCGCCGTGCCTCCTCCGACGCGTGCGGGTGCGCGAACCCCGGGGGCAGACGCGTCTCTCCATCGACCGTCCGGACCATCGCCCCGCCTCTCCTCGACACACGTCAGCCACCGACCGGCTCCCCGACCTCGGTGACGTCGCACGTGAGGGCAAAGGTGCTCACAGGCTAGTCCAGGGCCGGAGCCAGAAAGCAGCACGGAGCCGAGCCGTGTCCTGACGGGCCTCACCAGCGGGTCC
>NZ_JAEINH010000001.1 GCF_016342785.1 Sanguibacter suaedae | reverse complement strand
GGCCCCGCAGTCCTCGACGGAGGACTGCGGGGCCTTCTCCGTGCCCGTGGGAGGGGCTGCTAGTCGACGACCGGGCGACGGACCAGGGTCCACCGGTTGCCGGACTCCCCGCCCGCTCCCGCGTCGTGCGTGAACTCCGTGAGGGACGCGACCGCGAGGGCGAGCCCCCGGCCGCTCTCGGCGTCCACCGACGGCATGGACACCTGGGACAGGTCGATCTCGGCGCGCGGCGCGTCGTCGACGATGACGGCGCGCAGCTCCGAGGCCCCGAGGGCCAGGTCGATGGTCACGTGGACGGGGATCTCGGGCGGTGGGTGCTCCACGAGGTTCGACGCGACCTCCACCAGGGCGAGCTCGAACGCCGCGCGATCCACGACCGGGACCGTGCCCGTCTCCAGGGCGTCGTACTCCCCGTACGCCTCGTCGAGCTGCTCCGGCAGCGCGTCGAGCCACGGCTGAGACGCGACACCCTCGAACGTCCTGCGGACGGTCCCCTCGTCCTGCGCGGCCCCGTTGCCGCCGTCCGGTTCGCTGCTAGGCATCGAGCGCCGCCTCCACCGTCGGGTGCACCCGGAGCACGCGGTCGAGGTTCGTCAGACGGAGCACCGATGCGACCTGCTCCGGTGCGTCGGCCATCCGCAGGTCGCCGCCAGCCGCCCGGGCCGTCTTCAGGCCGGCGACCAGGGCACCCAGCCCGGAGGAGTCGACGAACGACACGGCGCCGAGGTCGACGACCACGAGGGTGCGCCCGTCCGCGATGACGTCCGCCACGGCCTCGCGGAGCATCGGCGACGACACGAGGTTCAGGCGCCCGTTGAGCACCAGCACCGCCGACGTCGTCCCGTGCTCGGTGATGTCCAGGTTCATGCGGTGACCTCCGTGGGTGTCAGTTGTGCCCGGTAGCGGGCGGCGCGGACGATGACGCTGAGGACGACCAGGTCGTAGACGACCCAGGCGATGGTGACGAGGGTGGCTCCGAGGTCGGCGTACCCGAGGGCGAGCCGCGAGATGCCGACGGGAACCGACAGCGTGAGGACGACGATGGCCACGAGCTGCGGCCACACCGCCCGCCACGGCGGCTTGTGCTCGCCCTCGATGGTCTTGGGTGTGACGACGAAGCCCAGAGGACGGTTCATGACGACGTTCGCGAACGCCGTCCAGCACGCCCGGATCCACACGGGGAACAACGCCAACGAGTACTGCTGCCCCCGCCACGTCCTCACCCCTTGGGCGACGACGAGGAACAGCAGCTGGTTCGCGATGAAGTACGGGATGAACCGGATGAAGAAGTCCGTGCCGAAGGCCTCGACGGGCAGCACGCCGAACCCGAGGTAGATCACAGGGCCGGCGAGGTACGCGAGGGCCGCGAACCCCGACAGGTACGTCCACATCGTCGAGAAGTACATGAGGCGCTGCCCCACGGACAGGCCCTTCTTCAGGAGCGGGTTCTCCCGGAGCATCACCTGCATGGTCCCCTGCGCCCAGCGCAGGCGCTGCTGGAGCATGGTGCCCAGGTCCTCCGGTGCGAGGCCGTGCGCGAGGACCTCGTGGTGGTATGCCGAGCGCCACCCCATCGCGTGCAGGCGCATGGCGGTCGCCATGTCCTCCGTGACGGAGATGGTGGCCAGCGGCATGATCGGCTGGGCCTCCCCCGCGACGTCCACGTTGATGGCCGACGCGATGGTCCGCACCGACTCGATCGCCCCGAGCGGCGAGAGCTCGCGGTGCGCGAGGAGGTCGAACGCCTCCTCGTCGACGACGAGCGTCCCGAGCTCGGCATCAACCTCCACGGGGATGGACTCGATGACGGCGAGATCCGCGCGGATCGCGTCGGCATGCTCCCGCAGCACGGCGGTCGACGCATCGTCGACGCGCCGCTGGAACGCGTAGGTCACGTCAGCGAAGGGCTCCCCCGCGTCGAGCTCGGTCCGGGCGGTGCGGGCCGCGACCCGGACCTCCGTGATGGCGCGGCCCACGGCCGGGTCGTCGACGGGCGCCTCCTTGGCGGCGCGCGCGAGGATCGTGTCGGCCGTGCGGATCGCGCGGCGGACCGTGCTGCCCACCTCGCGCACGTAGCCGACGATGCCCAGCTGCATGAGGGCGTCGCGGCGCAGCACCGCGTTGGACCCGCAGAAGAACGCCGCGTTCCACCCGTCCTTGCCCTGCTGGATGGGGCCGTAGAACAGCGGTGCCTGGCTGCCCAGGATGTCGGCGTCGTCGACGTTGGTGAAGTACTGGGGGGTCTGCACGAGCCCGATCTTCGGGTCCTCGAAGTACCCGAGGGTGCGGTGGAGGATCCGCGGGTCGGGGATCTGGTCGGCGTCGAGGATGAGGAGGAACTCCCCGTCGGTCTGGAAGAGCGCGTTGTTGAGGTTCCCCGCCTTCGCGTGCCGCGGCTTCCCGGTCCAGTCCTCGGAGCGCGTCACGTACCCGACGCCCGCCGCCTCCGCGGCAGCCCTCATGTCCGGGCGCGCCCCGTCGTCGAGGACCCACGTGCGGTGCGGGTACTCGATGTCGCGGGCCGCGGCCGCGGTCGTGATCACGAGGTCGACCGGCTCGTTGTACGTGGTGATGAAGACGTCCACGGTCGCGTCGTCGGGCGGTGCCGGGGGCTCGCCGCGTTCCTTGAGCCGCCACATGGCCATGCCGAACATGCCCGTGTCGATGAGGCTGTACGTCTCGGCCACGAGCAGCGGGACAGCGATCCACCATGCCGACCACGCGATGGAGTCCAGCCACCGCCACGCGATGTAGTTCACGCCGGTGATCATGGTGAGGAGCACGCAGACACGGATCACGAACATCCGGCGCGTCATGCGGTGAGCCTCTCCACGACGAGGACGGTGAGGTCGTCCGGCTGGAACACCACAGGGCGCAGCGCCGCGAGGGTCTCCATGGTCGCCTGGGCGGAGCCTGCGGCGACGGCAGCGTCGAGGATGATCGACAGGGCGTCCTCGGCGATGTCGAAGAGGTCCACGAGGCCGTCGCTGAAGCACAGGAGCCGGTCCCCCGGGTCCAACGTCACCGTGCTCGCCCGCCGCTCGTCGCCCGTCCCCAGCCCGAGGGGCAGGCCGTCGGTCCTCAGGTGCTCCGACGTGCCGTCGGCGCGCAGCACGAAGCCCAGCCCGTGGCCCGCGTCCGAGTACGTCACACGACCGCTCGACGGCTCCAGGCGGGCGTGGAAGCACGTGACGAACGTGCCGACCTCCGCGAGGTCCAACGACAGCACCTCGTCGGCCGTGGTGAGGGCGTCCCCCACGTCGGGCGTGCGCGACGTGCTCCGCAGCACCGCGCGGGACGTCGCGGCGACGATGGCCGCAGCCATGCCCTTGCCCATGACGTCCGCGAGCGACAGGTGGAGGTCGTCGCCCGTGGCGTACCAGTCGTAGAAGTCGCCGCCCACGCCGCGCGCCGGGCGACACGTCGCCGCGAACGCGTACCCGGCGACGTCCGGGGTGCGCGAGGGCAGGAGCCCGCGCTGGACCGCCCCCGCCCTCTCGAGCTCCGCGTCGCGCTGGAGCTCGTTCTGCACCCACCCGGCGAGGTCGCGCAGCAGCGCGTTCTCCCCCGGCGTCAGCTCGCGAGGCTTCACATCGAGGATGCACAGCGTGCCGACCCGCTCGCCACCCGGAGCCTCCAACGGGTGCCCCGCGTAGAAGCGCACCCCTGGGGGCCCGCTGACGAAGGGGTTGTCGTGGAAGATCTCGTCGGTGATGGCGTCGGGCACGACGAGGGTGGCGGACGACCGGATGGCCGCGTCGCAGAATGCACCCTCGCGCTGGGCGACGGGCCCGTCCAACCCGACGAACGACTTGCGCCACTGGCGGTCCTCGTCGATGAGCGTGACGCTCACCATGGGTACGTCGAACACGCGCTGGGCGAGCCGGGTCACGCGGTCGAACCGTTCCTCGCGCGGTGTGTCGAGCACGTCCAGGCTCTGCAGCGCGCGGAGGCGTTGCGCCTCCCCGTAGGGACCGGTCGTCGCGCTCCCCTCGAAGAAGGTGCTGACGTCCTTGGGGGTGGGGCTCATCCGTCACCGTCGTCTCGTCGTAGGTCTCCAGTCCATACGTACCATGACGAATCGGGCGGAGACCTGGTGGCGGCGGATGAAAAACCCGTGGTGGTCAGGAACGGGACGGTGGGACATCGTCCTCGACGGACGCACGACGGGCCCGGTCCTCGTGAGGACCGGGCCCGTCGTGGGTGCTCGCTCTCCGTGCCGGCCCTGAGGGCCGCCGGGGTGGGGTCAGCTCTTGCCGGCGTCCGTGGTGCCGTCGGACTTCTTGGTGTCCTCCGCCTTGTGCTTGGCGGACTCGGCCTTGTCCTTCGTGGCGTCGGCGGCCTCGCCGACGGCGTCGGCCGCAGCAGCCGTGGCGTCCGCGGCCGCGTCGGTGGCGTCCGTGGACTTCGCGGAGGAGCGGTTGCGGCTGGTGGCCTTCTTGGCGGTCGCCCGGGCCTCGGTGATCTTGTCCGTGACCTTCTCGGAGAGGTCCTCGACCGACTCCGCGACCTTGCCGCCGACCTCGCGGCTCTTCGCGACGGCGACGCCGGCGGCCTCGCCGACGGCCTCGGCGGCGTCGCCCACGGCACCGCGTGCGTCACCGACGGCCTCGTCGAAGCTGTTCGTGTCGACCTTCTCCCAGGGCTCGGCCCACGGGTCGGTCGTCGGCTGCGACTTCTTCCACAGCACGTACGCGCCACCGGCGGCGGCGACGCCACCGACGATCCACCAGCCCTTGCCGGACTTCCTGCTCTGCTTCTTCGCGGCCTTCTCGGCCGCCTTCGCGGCGGCCGCGAGCTTGATGGGGCCCTTGCTCGACGCGGCAGCGATCGAGTCGGCGACGTGCGTGGCCCCGGACGAGGTCTTCGCGGTGGCCGTGCCGACACCCTTGACCGCTGCGTCCGCGGCGTTCGCGGCGGCGATGTTCAGCGCGGTGACGAACTTGGGGAGGATCTCGTCGACGAGCTTGTCGTGCGCGGTGTCGATGACGGGCGTCGCCTTGTCGGCGGCCTTCTCGACACGGGGTGCGGCGGCCTTGAGGGTGTCCGTCCACGCCTGCTCGAGCCGCGGGGTCATCCACTCGACGAGGGCGTCGACGCGGGGGGCGCTCCAGTCCTTCGCCTGGACCGCGGCGCCGCGGGCCTGGGCGGCGAGGACCGTGGCGGTCTCCCCCGCGTGGTGCGCGCCGTCGGACAGGCTGGCGGCGACCTCGGCCGCCTGACCCTTGAGCTTCTCCGCGTCGATCTTCTCTCCCGCGTTCCGGGCGAGCTTCTTCATTCCGTCAGACATTCGTTCTCCCGTGGGTCGGAGGGGATGCACCTGCCACCACTCTGCCACCTGGACGGCTCCGGTGCAGCAGAACATGCTGCTCAGGTCCGCGCCGGGGGACCGTCCCGTGAAACAATGGGTGGATGTTCGCAACCCTGCACACCACTGCTGGTGACATCCGCATCGAGCTCTTCCCGTTCCACGCGCCCAAGACGGTCGAGAACTTCACCGGTCTCGCGACGGGCTCCAAGGAGTGGACGGACCCGAAGTCGGGCTCCGAGCGCACCGAGCCCTTCTACGACGGACTCATCTTCCACCGCGTCATCTCGGGCTTCATGATCCAGGGCGGCTGCCCGCTGGGCACCGGCACGGGTGACCCGGGATACAAGTTCGACGACGAGATCCACCCGGAGCTCTCCTTCGGCAAGCCCTACATGCTCGCGATGGCGAACGCCGGCACGCGCCGCAACGCGATCACGGGCAAGGCCGAGGGCACCAACGGGTCGCAGTTCTTCGTGTCGGTGGCACCCACGCCGTGGCTCAACGGCAAGCACACGATCTTCGGTGAGGTCGCCGACGACGCGTCGCGCAAGATCGTCGACGAGATCGCCGCGACCCCCACCCGCCCGGGTGACCGTCCCGTCGAGGACATCACCATCACCTCGGTGTCGATCGAGGAATGACGTCCCGACCCCGGGCAGGACGGCCGTGACCGACGGGACGGTGGGGCTCCCGGCAGCCCCGCCGGTCTGCGCCCGTCACACGGACCGGGTGAGCTACGTGCGCTGCCAGCGCTGCGGGCGTCCGGCCTGCCCGGAGTGTGTCGTCGAGGCACCGGTCGGCGTGCAGTGCGTCGACTGCGTCCGGGAGGCGCGGCGCTCCGCCCCTGCTCCCCGGACCGTCTTCGGGGCGCCCCTGCGCGGGGGGCGCCCCCTGGTGACGCTGAGCATCATCGCGCTGTGCGCGGTGAGCTACCTGCTGCAGCTTGTCCTCGAGTGGGAGACCTGGACGTCGCGGCTGGCGTTCTACCCGCCGCTCGGCGACGTCGAGCCGTGGCGGTTCCTCACGGGAGCCTTCGTCCACTCCGACGCGCCCTGGCACGTGCTGCTCAACATGTACGCGCTGTGGATCGTGGGGCCGCAGCTCGAGGCCGCGTTCGGCAGGGCCCGGTTCCTCGCCCTCTACCTGCTCTCCGCCGTGGGCGGCCACACTCTGGTCGTCCTCCTCGCGTCGCTCGCGTCGCTCGACTGGTACACCGCGACGGTGGGCGCGTCCGGGGCGGTCTTCGGTCTCTTCGGAGCGTTCTTCCTCGCCATGCGCCGTCTCGGCAGGGACGCCACCGGGATCCTCGTGATCCTGGGGATCAACCTCGTCCTGGGTTTCGTCGCCCCCAACATCTCCTGGCAGGGGCACCTCGGCGGTCTCGTCACCGGCGTGGTCGTCGGCACCCTCTACGCCTACGCACCGCGCACCCGGCGGACGGCTGTGGCGGTGGCCGGGACCGTCGTCGTCACGGCCGCCCTCGTCGGGCTGGTGGTGGCGAGGTACGCGTTGTTCTGAATCGCGGTGAACGCGCGGTCCCCAGGGATACGCACAGGTGTGGAATTACATCGCTGTCGTTCTCCACACCTGTGGATAACTATGTGTACAAGTACGGGCCGCCTGTGGACGCGGCTATCGCCAGCGGGTCGCGAGACCGAACCCGGCGAGGATGAGCGCGAAGCCCACCGCGATGTTCCACTGACCGATCGGCGGGATCGGCAGGCGCGCGCCGCCCGACGTCAGGTAGAAGATCACCACCCAGAGCGTCCCCGCGACGAACAGCGTGAGCATGGTCGGGACGAGCCACCGAGGGTTGACCCCCGGCTGCGCCTGCGCGCGAGGAGCGCGCTCCTCGGCGGTACCGGAGTCCTTCGACGACTTCTTGCGGGGCTTCGATTCGGGCACGGGAGCAGGCTCCTGTCGATGGGTCGAGGACGTATTCTCGACTAGCGTAGTGCCAGCACCACGCCCGGCAGCACAGATCACACGGTTGGGAACATGGCCCGTCAGTCGCACGGAGGCAAGGCACCCGTCAGGGCCGCGCTGTCGATCGCCCTCGTCATGTTCCTCGCAGGCGTCCTCTTCACCGCCAACGCCCGCCTCGCGCAGGGCGAGGAGGACCGGCACCCCGGCGACTTCGACGAGCTCGTCGCGCAGGAGAGCGCCCGGGGCGACGACCTCCTGGCCGACGTCCAGGAGATGCGCAGCACCGTCGAGGAGCTCGGCGAGGCCGCCGGCGCGGGAGGGCGGCAGCTCGACGCGGGGACTGCGCAGCGCGCCGGCGTCCTCACCGGGACCACGCCCGTCGTCGGCGACGGGGTCCGCGTGACGCTCCAGGACGCACCGCGGGACCGCATCCAGCCCGAGTGGGCGCAACCGGACGACCTCGTCGTCCACCAGCAGGACCTCGACGCCGTCATCAACGCCCTCTGGTCCGGCGGAGCCGAGGCCATGACCCTCCAGGGGCAGCGCGTCACGATGCTCTCCGCGTTCCGGTGCGTCGGCAACGTCCTGCTCCTCCACGGCAGGGTCTACTCCCCGCCCTACACCGTGGAGGCGGTCGGTTCCACCGACCAGCTCGCCCAGTCGCTCTACACGTCCGAGGGGATCGGCAACTACCTCGACGCCGTCGAGGTCCTCGGCCTCGGGTGGCAGGTCGACGAGTTCGAGGACGTGACCATGCCCGCGTACACAGGGTCCCAGAACCTCGAGTTCGCCCGGGTCCCCGAAGGAACGGACATCTACCAGTGACCCGAGCGCGCCGTGCACGACCCCGACCGTCGTTGCCCCTGAGGATCGTCAGCGTCATCGGCGAGCTCCTCATCACCACGGGGGTCCTCGTCGGGCTCTTCGTCGTGTGGCAGCTGTGGTGGACGGACATCCAGGCCGAGCGCGAGCAGGAGGCGACGTTCGCCGCGCTCGGCTGGGAACCCCCCACGTACGAGGCCGCACCGGCGGAGAGCGTCCACCACGACGACGAGCCGCCGGTCATGGAGACCCCGGCCGAGGGCGAGACCTTCGGCCGCCTCTACGTCCCCCGGTTCGGGCAGGACTACGTCGTCCCCGTCACCGAGGGGGTGGGCAAGGCCGACGTCCTCGACAAGGGCGAGGCGGGCCACTACCCGGAGACCGTGCTGCCCGGGGGCGTCGGGAACTTCTCCCTCGCGGCGCACCGCACCACGTACGGCAAGCCGTTCCACCTCATCGCGGACATGCAGGCCGGCGACGCGATCGTCGTGCAGACCGAGGACACCTGGTACGTGTACGAGGCGACCGAGTCGCTCGTGGTCCTCCCCCACCAGGTGGAGGTCATCGCCCCCGTCCCGGGGACGCTCCCCGGCGCCGAGATCCCCGAACCCACGGAGCGGTTCATCACGCTCACCAGCTGCCACCCGATGTTCTCCGCGCGAGAGAGGTACATCGTGCACGGAACCCTGAAGTACTGGATGCCCGTGTCGTCCGGCACCCCCGAGGAGCTGCTGCCCGCAGCGGAAGGCGGTCGATGATGTACGCACTCCTGTGGAGGGCACTCCCCGGTCCGGGCTGGTTCCGGGTGATCCTGCTCCTCGTGCTCGCCGTGGCGGCCGTCTACGCATGCTTCGAGTGGTTGTTCCCGCAGATCGCCGACTACATGCCGTTCAACGAACAGACCGTGGGGGAATGACATGACTCGCATCCTCGTCGTGGACAACTACGACTCCTTCGTCTACACGATCGTCGGGTATCTCCAGCAGCTGGGCGCCGAGACGGTCGTGGTGCGCAACGACGCCGTCCCCGATGCCGACGAGCGCGCCACGTTCGACGGCGTCCTCGTGTCCCCCGGCCCGGGAACCCCAGCGGGCGCCGGGCAGAGCCTCGACGTCATCCGCGGCTGCGCGCAGACGCAGACCCCCATGCTCGGGGTGTGCCTGGGCCACCAGGCGCTCGGTGAGGCCTTCGGGGCGACCGTGACGCACGCACCGGAGCTCATGCACGGCAAGACGAGCCTCGTGGAGCACGACGACGCTGGTGTCCTCACCGGGCTCCCGCACCCTTTCACGGCCACCCGGTACCACTCGCTGGCCGTCGTCACCGGGACGGTCCCCCCGGCCCTCGAGGTCACCGCGGAGGCCGTGACGTCCAGCGGGCGGATCATCATGGGCCTCCAGCACCGTGAGCTCCCCCTGCACGGGGTGCAGTTCCACCCGGAGTCGGTGCTCACCGAGGGCGGGCACCGGTTGCTCGCCAACTGGTTGGAGATCTGCGGCCTCGACGGCGCGGTCGAGCGCTCCGAGGGCATGGCACCCCTCGTCCGCCGGTAGGCAGCACGACGAAGCCCCCTGTCGCGTCTGCGACAGGGGGCTTCGTCATGCTGCAGGACGTGGTGGCCCGCCCCGTGGGGCGGGCCCTCCCGGAGGGGTGTCAGTCCTCGTTGCCGCCGTCGTCCTCGTTGCCGCCGTCGTCCTCGTTGCCGCCGCCGTTCCCGTTGTTCCCGTTGTTCCCGTCATTGTTGCCGAAGTTGTCCCCGTTGGAGACGTAGAGGATCACGGTGCTGCCGACGTCGACCGGGGTGCCCTGGCCGGGGTTGACCTCTTCGACGCGTCCGTCCTCGATGCCGTTGGACCGCTCGCCGACCCGCACGTCCGGGACGAGCCCGAGGTCGCGCAGAGTCCGCTCGGCGCGGTCGCGCCGCTCGTTGACGAGGGAGTTGGGCACCTGGACCTGCTCGACGGTGATCTCCTTGGCGATGACGATGGTCACCGAGGACCCCTGGGGCACGGCACCCGGGGCCGGGGCCTGGCTGATGACCGTGCCGGGCGCGGCCTCGCTCTCCTCCTCGTTGATGACGACGGTGAGGCCGAGCCCCTGGAGGGTCGTCTGGGCGTCGGCCTGCGCGGCCCCGCTGACGTCGGGGAGGTCGACGAACCCGTCGGAGACGATGAGCTTGACCTCGGTGCCCGCGTTCACGGACTCGTTCGCCGCGGGCTCCGTGCCGATGACGGAGTCCTTGGGGACGCGTCCGCTGCGGTTGCTCGAGATCTCGTTCGCCACGACGAGCCCGGCAGCCTCCAGCTGTTGGATGGCCTGCGCCTGGCTGAGGCCGGTGACGTCGGGCACGGTGGTGACGTTGGCACCCTGGGAAAACCAGACCTCGATGTCCGTGTCGACGGGGACCTCCGTGCCGCTCTCGGGGTCGCTACGGACGAACTGCCCCTCGGGGACCTCGTCGTTCTTCTCGTGCGAGACCGTCGGGTCCTCCGTGAACCCGGCGTCGGTGAGGGCCGCTCTGACCTCCTCCAGCGTCATGCCGGTGAGGGTGGGGACCTGCGCCTGCGCGACCGGGTCCTCCTTGTCGCCGTTGAGCAGCAGCATGGTGGTGATGGCCGCGATGGCGAGGACGGCGACCACCACGAGCGTCCAGATGAGGCCTCGGTGCGAGGGCTTCTCGTCCTCGGGCTCCGGCTCGTCCGCGGGACCGGCGCCGGCACGGTTGTTCGCGACGGGGCCCCACGACGGTGCGACCTGCGTCTGCGTCGCGGCGTCGCCGATGGCTCCGCCGAGGACCTGCGTGGCGCCCATGTCGGGCTGGCCCGCCGCGGCGGCCGCGGCGACGACGCCGATCGCGGGTGCGTTGATCGCCCCGCCGCGTACCGCGGCCTCGAGGTCGGAGCGGAACTCCGCTGCGCTGCCGTACCGGGACGTGCGCTCCTTGGCGAGCGCCTTGAGCGTGATGCGGTCGAGGGTGTCCGGGACGTCGGGGGCGATGTCGCTGGGGCTCGCCGGAGCCTCCCGGACGTGCTGGTAGGCGACGGACACGGGGGAGTCACCCGTGAAGGGCGGGCGCCCGGTGAGGAGCTCGAAGAGGAGGCAACCGGTGGAGTAGAGGTCGCTGCGGGCGTCGACGCTCTCGCCGCGCGCCTGCTCGGGGGACAGGTACTGCGCCGTGCCGATGACGGCCTGCGTCTGCGTCATGGTCGCCGCGGAGTCCGCGAGGGCGCGGGCGATCCCGAAGTCCATGACCTTGATGGCGCCGGTGGGGGTGAGCATGACGTTCGCGGGCTTGATGTCCCGGTGGACGATGCCGGCGTGGTGGGAGTACTCGAGCGCGGAGAGGACGCCGGTGGTGATCTCCACGGCCTCCTCGATGGGCACGGCGTTGCCGTCGCGGAGGATGTCGCGGACAGTGTGCCCCTCGACGTACTCCATGACGATGAACGGCACGTGGGCCATCCCGCCGCCGGCCTCCTGCATGGTGTCCTCGCCCGTGTCGTACACGGCGACGATCGCAGGATGGTTGAGCGCGGCCGCGGACTGCGCCTCACGCCGGAACCTGGCCTGGAAGGACGGGTCGCGTGCAAGGTCCGAGCGGAGGATCTTGATCGCCACGGTCCGGCCCAGCCGGTTGTCGTGACCGATGTGGACCTCTGCCATGCCGCCGCGGCCGATGAGCTCACCGACCTCGTAACGGCCCGCAAGAGTACGGGGTGCGTCGTCAACCACTACGCGTCCTTAGGTGTTGTTGGTCCGGCGGCGTCCGAGGGTCTCAGTACCGCGTCGTGGGAGATCATCCCACCTGCCGGGGGCCCGATGGTGGATTGTACCGAGGAGATCCCGTGTCCGTCCGCCACGACCGGCGCACCGAGGTCCGACGGGAGCGCCTCGTCCGAGCCGGTCATGGCCTTGATCATGGTCGCGATGAGGACGACGAGGACGAGGAGCGCCAGGGCGATGGTGGGCCGGCCGAGGTTGCCGATGCGCTGACCGGTGGTGGTGGACGTGCGCCGCGCGGTGCTCCCGCCGGTCCCGGTGCTCCGGTGCTCCGACTGGGACCGCGAGGCGCTGCGGGTCGACGACTGGCGGGCCGCACCGGAACGGCTGCCCGACCGGGTCACCGGTGAGCGCCCGTCACCGCGCCGCTCCGTGCGGGAGTCGTCGCGGTGATCGCTGCGGGACGACCGCGTCGCGGCGCGGACGGGTTCCGCGACCGGGGTCGCCCGGGTGGCGGGGTGCGCCGTCGCCACCGGGGTGCGCGAGCCCTCCCGGCCCTGGTCGCCCTGGGGTCGGGGCCGTGACCTCTGCTGGGGAGCACCGGGCTCGGGGCGTCGGTGGCGCTGCTCGTGCGCCGTCCGCGCGTCGTCTTCGGGGCGCGCGGGCGGGGGAGGGGGCACGGGCGGCAGGGCGGCCTCGGGGCGTGGCTGATCGGACCGCGCGGCCTCGGGCTGCGCGGTGCTGCGGGCCGCGGCGATGCGCTGCCCCGCGCGCGTCGTCGCCGGTGGTTCCTTGACGACGGGGCGCGCGTCGGCGCGTGCGGCGGTGTCGCGGCGTGAGGAGGCGAGGTGGGACGGGCCCGGCCGGCCCGCCTCGGCGAGCGACACCTCGGGCTCCTTGGGGGGAGCGGGGGAGTAGGTCTCACGACGTCCGGGAGGCGACGCGTTCCCGCGCCGGCGCAGCCCGCTGCCCCAGGGGTCGGCGGCGATCTCCTCGGCGAGGAGGTCGAAGTTCCGCGCGAGGATCGCGCCGCTGCGGGGGCGGTCGAGCGGGTCCTTGCTGAGCATCCGCATGATGAGGTCGCCGAACCCGGGGTGGATCGACTTGGGCAGGGCGGGGACGGCCTCGTTGACGTGCGCGACGGCGATGTCCACCGGGGTGGCACCCGTGAAGGGCCGGTTCCCGACGATGGACTCGTAGGCGACGATCCCGAGGGCGTAGATGTCGGACGCGCCCGTGGCCGCCTTGCCGATGGCCTGCTCGGGGGACAGGTACTGGGCGGTGCCCATGACCATCCCGGCGGCCGTCATGGGGACCTGGTTGGCTGCCAGGGACACCCCGAAGTCGGTGATCTTCACCTCTCCGGTGCGCTCGAGCAGGATGTTGCCGGGCTTGACGTCGCGGTGCACCACCCCGGCCACGTGGGCGGCGTGCAGGGCGCGCGCGGTCTGCGACAGGATGGACAGCAGCCTCAGCACGGGCAGCACGGGCTCGCGCTCGAGGAGGTCCGACATGGGCTCGCCGACGACGAGCTCCATGACGAGGTACCCGGACGCCTCCTGCTCCCCGTAGTCGTACAGCTGGGCGATGTTCGAGTGGGACAGGGCGGCGCTGTTGCGCGCCTCGGTGCGCAGGCGCTCGAGGAAGTCGGAGTTCCCCGCGAACTCCTCGCGCAGCACCTTGACGGCGACGTCGCGGGCGAGAGAGTCGTCGTGCGCGACCCACACCTCGCCCATGCCGCCCACCGCGATCTGGCGCACCAGGCGGTACCGGCCGCCGAGGGCGATCCCTGCTGCGGGCCTCATCGGGACACCACCGCCTCCATGACGGACCGGGCGATGGGCGCGGCGAGGCGTCCGCCGGTGGCCTCGCTCCCGGCGTCCCCGCCGTTCTCGATGACGACGGCCACCACGACCTGGGGGTCATCGGCGGGCGCGAACCCGGTGAACCAGGCGTGCGGGGGGGCGTCCTCGCGGTTCTCCGCGGTCCCGGTCTTGCCGGCGACCTGGACGCCGCTGATCTGCGCGGCGGTCCCCGTCCCGTCGCGGACCACGCCGACCATCATCTCGCTCAGGGCCGTGGCGGTCTCCGAGGAGATCGGGGTGCTGAACTCCGACGGGGACGCCTCGAACGCGACGTCGAGGTCCGGGGTGCGCACCTGCTGGATGAGGTACGGCGTCATGAGCTCGCCGTCGTTGGCGATGGCGGCGGACACCATGGCCATCTGCAGGGGAGTCACGGCCACCTCGAACTGTCCGATGGACGACAGCGCGGTCTGCGCCCCGTCGAGCCCCTTGCCCTCGGGACCGGTGGGGAACCGGCTGGGTGTGACGCGCATCGGGATCGACAGCTCGCTGCCGAAACCGAACTTCTCGGCCTGCTCGGCGAGGGCGTCGTCCCCGACGTCGATGCCGAGCTGACCGAAGGCGGTGTTGCAGGAGATGCGCAGGGCGTCGGCCAGGGTCATGGTCCCGCTGCCGGAGCAGGTGGACCCGCCGAAGTTGCGCAGCACCGACGAGGACTGCGGCAGCTGGAGCTGGTCGGGTGCGTCGATGAGGGTGTCGGCGTCCACGGTGCCGTTCTCGAGGGCGGCGGCGGCGGTGACGAGCTTGAAGGTCGACCCGGGCGGGTAGGTGTTCCCCGCGATGGCGCGGTTCACCAGGGGGTCGCCCTCGTCGGACTGGAGGGTGTTCCACGCGTCGGTGACGTCGGCCGACGTGTGCCCCGCGAGGAGGTTGGGGTCGTAGCTGGGCTTGGAGACCATCGCGAGGACGGCGCCTGTCGCCGGGTCGAGGGCCACGACCGCCCCGCGCTGGTTGCCGAGCGCGTCCCACGCGGCCTGCTGGGCTGCGGGGTCGATGGTGAGCTCCACCGAGGACCCCTGCGGGTCCTCGCCGGAGATGAGGTTCTGGACGCGGCTCCACCACAGGGAGTCCGAGCTGCCGTTGAGGTACCCGTTGGCGGACCGTTCGAGGGCGCTGCGACCGTAGACCACCGAGTAGTAGCCCGTGAGCGGGGCGTAGAGCTCGCCGTTCGTGTAGCTGCGCTGGTACCCGAAGACGTCCTCCACCGGCGTGGAGAGAGCGATCTCCTCACCACCGACGACGATGGAGCCACGGTTGTTGCCGTACTCGCGGTACAGGGTGCGGACGTTGCGCGGGTCGTTGTTGAGCGACGACGCCTGGACGTACTGGATCCACGTCGTCGCGGCCATGAGCACGAGGAACATGGCGAGCATGACGATCGCCACGCGACGGATGGGGACGTTCACCGGTCCACCGTCCCGATGATCTCGGTCTCGGTGGTGCCCGTGCCGGGGTTCCTGCGGGCGGAACCGGGGTTCCCTGCGTCGTGGACGTCGACGGACCGCACGACCTGGGTCTCGTCGTCCGACGGGGAGTCGCCGCGGACGGCGGGCACGGCGTCGTCCGTGTCGTCGTCGTCGTGCTCGGGCTCGCGTGCGCCGCCGCGCAGGGGCAGCGGCGTGGGGCGCCGCGCGTTGTCGGAGATCCGCAGCATGAGGGCGACGATGATCCAGTTGGCGAGCAGGGAGGACCCTCCGTAGGCGAGGAACGGCATGGTGAGACCGGTGAGGGGGATGACGCGTGTGACGCCGCCGACGACGACGAAGACCTGCCAGGCGACGACGAACGCGATGCCACCCGCGAGGAGCTTCCCGAACCCGTCGCGGGTGCCGATCGCGATGCGCATGCCGCGCTCCACGAAGAGGAGGTACATGGCGAGGATCGCGAGGAGACCGGTGAGCCCGAGCTCCTCACCGAGGGACGTGACGATGAAGTCGGACGAGGCGTAGGGCACGAGGTCCGGGCGGCCCTCTCCCCACCCCGTGCCGAACAGACCGCCGTTGGCGAGGCCGTAGAGACCGCGCACCAGCTGGCCGGAGCCGCCGAACGCCTTGTTGAAGACCTCGTCGTCCATGGCGTGGAGCCAGCCGTTGAACCGTCCCTGGACGTGCGCGAGGGACGACGCCGCCGCGATGGCGCCACCACCGAAGAGGGTGAGTCCGATGACCACCCAGCTGATGCGCTCGGTGGCGACGTAGAGCATCGCGACGAACATCCCGAAGAACAGCAGGGACGTCCCGAGGTCGCGCTCGAAGACGAGGATCGCGAGCGACGCGAGCCACACGATGATGATGGGACCGAGGTCGCGCAGGCGCGGCAGCTGCATGCCGAGGAGCTTGCGGCCCGCGAGGGTCAGGGTGTCGCGGTTGGTGACGAGGTAGCCGGCGAAGAACACCGCGAAGACGAGCTTCGCGAACTCGGCGGGCTGCAGCGTCGCGGGGCCGAGGCCGACCCAGATGCGCGCTCCGTTGATCTCCTGGCCGAGGCCCGGGACCAGGGGAAGCGCGACGAGGACGAGCCCGACGACCATCGCGGTGTACGTGTAGCGACGCAGGGTGCGGTGGTCACGCAGGAACCACACGACGACGACGGCCGCGACCATGCCCAGCGCCGTCCATCCCAGCTGCTTGGTGGCCAGCTCGGAGTCGCCGCCCTTGAGGTGGTTGGCGAGGTCGAGACGGTAGATCATGGCGAGCCCGAGGCCGTTGAGGCCCACCGCGATCGGCAGGATCACGGGGTCGGCGAACGGTGCCCGCCACCGGATGATGAGGTGCATGCCCGAGCCGAGCGCGATCATCCCTCCGGACAGGACGTAGAAGTTCCCGGGGAGTCGCCCCTCCATCGAGAGACCGACGAGCGCGTACGCGCCGATCCCGAGGGCGAGCGCGAGGACGAGGAGACCGATCTCGCTGCTGCGACCGCTGCGCACCCGTCCTGGTTCGACGGTGGCCATCAGGCGTCCCCGGCCGCGTCCGAGACGAGCACCTGGACGCGTTCGCGGGCGTCCTCGAGGGAGGTGGCACGGATGGTCCGGTCCAGCTGGTTGGCGACGAAGGCGTCGAGCTCGCTGGTCTCGAGGTCGGAGACCTCGACGACGGAGGAGAGGTGGAGAGGCCCGGCGGTCTGGGCGATGCCCTGGAAGATCGCGACCCGGCCGTCCTCGACGCCGACGTAGTACTGGGTCTGGGTCCAGCGGTAGCCGAACCAGCCGGCGGTCGCGAGGAACGCGGCGGTGAGGAGCAGGCCGAGGACGGTCCACACCCACCGGTAGCGGGGCTCGTCGGTCTCGGCGGCCTCGCGTCGGGCGGCCTTCGCGTCCGCCTTGCGGAGCGCGGCGGCGGCCTTCTCCTCGCGGGCCGCGGCCCGCTTGTCGGCGCGCCGCTGGGCGCGGCTGCGCGGTTCGGCGGGGGTGGGGCGCACGACCTCGGTGAACGGCAGGTCGTCGGTCTCGGTGGTGGTGCCGTCGGAGGGGATGGGGTGGCCGTCGGCGTCGCTCAACGCGTCGACCTTGGCCCGGGCCTCGGCGAGCAGGACGGCGGCTCGGGCGGCGGGTCCGTCGGCGGCGGTGGTGGGGTCGTCGCGGGTCACGGCGACGGCGCCGACCACCTGGACGCCCGGGTCCGGCCCGTCGCCGTCGGGGACGTCGTCGAGGTCGAGGACGTCGGCGACGATGCACGTGATGTTGTCCGAGCCGCCTGCGCGCAGGGCGAGCTGGACGAGGCGCTCGGCGCACGCGTCGACGTCGGGCACGTCGGCGAGGGTGCGCTGCAGGGTCTCCACGGAGACGAAGCCGCTGAGGCCGTCGGAGCAGAGCAGCCATCGGTCGCCGGCGCGTGCCTCCCGGACGGACAGGTCGGGGCTGAGGTCGAGGTCGAAGTCGCCGAGGACGCGCATGACGACGGAGCGTTGCGGGTGGTGCTCCGCCTCGTCGGGTGTGATCTTGCCCGTGTCGACGAGGTGCTGGACGAAGGTGTGGTCCTTGGTGACCTGGCTGAGGACGCCGTCGCGCAGGACGTACGCGCGGGAGTCGCCCATGTGCGCCATGGCGAGCTTGTTGCCGGAACGCAGGAGCGCGGTGACGGTGGTACCCATGCCGCCGAGCTCGCTGTCGGCGCGGGCGCGCCGCACGAGCTCCACGCGTGCCGTCTCGATCGCCTTCTCGAGGCGTTCGAGGATCTCGTTGGACCCGAAGGCCTCGCCGTCGAGGGGGGCGAGGGAGGCGACGGCGAGGGACGACGCGATGTCGCCCCCGGCGTGCCCGCCCATGCCGTCCGCGACGAGCAGCAGGTGGGGGCCCGCGTACCCCGAGTCCTGGTTGTTCGACCGCACGAGGCCGACGTCGGAGCGCGCGGCGTACCGCAGGGCGATCGTCATGGCGTCTACCTCTGCAGCTCGACGACGCTCTGGCCGACCCGGACCTGGACGCCTGGCGTCAGCGGCACCGGTGAGGTGACGCGGTCCGAGCCGATGAACGTGCCGTTGGTGGACCCGAGGTCCTCGAGGACCCACTGGTCGCCGGACGGGAAGATGCGGGCGTGCCGCGACGACGAGTAGTCGTCGTCGAGCACGAGGGTGCAGCTGGGGGCACGGCCGATGAGGATCGCGGACGAGGAGAGGGGGAGCGTCGTCCCGCGCAGGGGTCCCTCGGTGACGACGAGCCGGGTGGGCCGGTTGCGGACCTGCGCGGCCTGCTGGCGCTGCGGGGTGGGCATCCCGGTCTGGGTGACGAGGTCCTCGCGCGGCGCGCCCTTGCGGGACGTGATGCGGGTGCCGTAGAGGTCGCGCCGCAGGACGCGGATGATCGAGAACACGAAGACCCACAGCAGTACGAGGTACCCCAGCCGCAGCAGGGTCATCGTCAGTTCGCTCATCCGGTCCTGGTCACCAATCCCCGTGGGCGGTGTCGTCGGCGACACCGGTCCAGAACATGATCCGCGTGCGCCCGATGGTCAGCGAGTTGCCGTCGAGCAGCGTCGCGGCCGGGACCTGGTGTCCCTCGACGTAGAGGCCGTTGGTGGATCCGAGGTCCGTCGCGACGACGCCGTCGGGCGTGACCCGGATCTCGAGGTGCCGGCGGGAGACGCCGGGGTCGTCGACGACGATGTCGGCCTCGGCGCCGCGTCCGATGACGGTGACCGGCCCGGTGAGCAGGTAGCGCTGTCCGTCGATGTCGACGAGGGGGTGGCGGGAGCTGGGGGCCGCCGAGGTGGCCGGCGCGACGGCGCCGCGGACGGTGGAGGAGCGGACCTCGAAGCGTCCGGCCTCGAGGCCGTCGACCTCCTCGAAGGTCACGGTCACGGCACCCACGAAGGCGTAGTGCTGGGAGCCGGCGTACTGGGTGACGTTGGCGGCGAGCTCGTCGGCGAGCGTCTCCGCACCCCACCCCTCGACCTGCGCGAAGTCCTCCTGCGAGAGCTGGATGGTGAACTCGTTGGGCACGACGGTCCGGTCACGGTCCACGACGGCCGCCCGGTCGTCGACCTCGCGGCGGAGGGCGCTGGCCATCTCCACGGGCTTGAGCTCGCTGCGGAAGACGCGGGCGAAGGTGCTGTTGACCGCACGCTCGACGCTCTTCTCGAACCTGTCGAGGACTCCCATGCCACCTCCTCCCGATCTCGTCGCGGTGCTGGTCGCGCCGCTGGTGCGCGTCGTGCGCCCCGGGGCCCATGATTGCCGAGGAGTGCTCGTCAACCGTGGCGCGACTCGCGCCCGGACCCAGTTCATCGTATCGACCAAACGATGTGATGAGGGGAACGTGAAGACTTCAGGGTAGCCGTGGTAACGTTCGACGTCGCGCGTGAGTGGCGGAATGGCAGACGCGCTGGCTTCAGGTGCCAGTGTCCGTAAGGACGTGGGGGTTCAAGTCCCCCCTCACGCACAGATGGTCCGGATCGACGGACCTGAAGGCCCCGACCGAGAGATCTTCGGTCGGGGCCTTCGTGCGTCCGGGGACGTGGTGGCGTGTCCGAGGGGTGGATTACTGCACGTCTCGGGGGTGGCCCTGACCTGGCCCGGCGGTCGACCTGGAACATTCGTCCCGGAAAGGGCTTGCCGGTACGGAGAGCGTTCTCCTAGACTCCCTCAAACCGGTCGAAGCACGCATACCGCGGTGACCGGGTGCAGGTGGGCTCGTGACGGAACGTCGCAACGGCGCGGCTTCTGGGCGATCGAGACCAATTCGTGACTTCTTGCACACCCGCGGTACGGTCCAGCCGATTTTCAACGATGAAGGTGAGGCGACGATGAGACGACCACGCACGCTGAGGATGATGGCGAGGGGAGCCACGATGGCCCTGGTCGCGACGATGGGGGTCAGCACCCTGGCGACGACGGCGGCCCAGGCGGCCACCGGGAGCGTCACGGGGTTCGCGACCCAGAACGGCGGCACCACCGGCGGGGCGGGCGGTCAGACCGTCCGGGCCACGACGGGGACCGCGATCCACGAGGCGCTCTGCAGCCGCCCCAGCAGCGACACCCCGATCACCATCGAGGTCTCGGGGACCATCAACCACGGCAACACCACGAAGGTCTCGGGCAACAGCTGCAACACGGCCGCCGGGGTCATCGAGCTCAAGCAGGTGAGCAACGTGACGATCGTCGGCGTGGGCAGCGGCGCCACGTTCGACCAGCTCGGCATCCACATCCGTGAGGCCGAGAACATCATCATCCAGAACGTCACCGTGAAGAACGTCAAGAAGTCCGGCTCGCCGACGTCCAACGGGGGGGACGCGATCGGCATGGAGAGCGGCGTCCGCAACGTGTGGGTCGACCACGTGACCCTCGAGGCGTCCGGTGGCGAGTCCGCCGGCTACGACGGGCTCTTCGACATGAAGGCCGACGTCAAGTACGTGACCCTCTCCTACAGCATCCTGCGCAACTCCGGGCGCGGCGGGCTCGTCGGCTCGAGCGAGAGCGACCGGGCCAACGGTTTCATCACCTTCCACCACAACCTCTACGAGAACATCGACTCCCGTGCGCCGCTGCTCCGCGGCGGCGTCGGCCACATGTACAACAACCACTACAAGAGCCTCAACGAGTCCGGTATCAACTCGCGTGCGGGTGCCAGGGCGAAGGTGGACAACAACTACTTCGAGGACTCGAAGGACGTGCTCGGGACGTTCTACACGTCCGAGGCGGGGACCTGGCAGGTGTCCGGCAACATCTTCGACAACGTCACGTGGTCCTCCCGGAGCGGCACCACGAACCCGGCCGGTCCGAACGTCACGTCGACCACGACCGTGAGCATCCCCTACGCCTACCCCATGGACCCGGCGAGCTGCGTCCCTGCCGTCGTGAGCTCGACGGCCGGCGCGAACAAGGGACTGCGGGTCTCCGACGGCTCCTGCTCGCCGCAGACGCCGGGCCCGACCCCGGGTCCGACGCCGGACCCCGAGCCGACGAACCCCGAGCCGACGCCGGACCCTGCCCCGGGCGGCACCAACCTGAGTCTCGGCGCCGGCGCCGACGGTTCCAGCAAGGCCAGCGGCACGAGCTTCGGTGACGTGGTCGACGGTGACACGAGCAGCTACTGGTCCCCCAACGGGTCCACCGGGCGCATCTCCGTGAAGTGGGGCACGGCCACCACGATCTCCAAGGTCTCCGTCCGGACGGCGTCCGGCGGCGGGGCCCTCGGCTCGTGGCGCGTCGTGAACAACGACACCGGTGATGTGCTGGCGACCGGCAGCGGTGCTCGGACGGTGAGCTTCCCAGCCGTCTCGCTCAAGAAGGTCAACGTGGAGATCACGAGCTCGTCCGGGACCCCCCGGATCGCCGAGGTGGAGACCTACGCGAGGTGATCCCCGGCTGAGGACGCGGCCGCGCAGGCGGCCGGCCCCGCTCTGGCGACGCCCCCGACCGCACCAGCGGTCGGGGGCGTCGCCGTCCGGGGACCCTCGCACCTCTACCCCTAGGTCTGCTAGGGTTCCAAACCCTAGCGCTACTAGGTATGGAGCGATCATGCACATCGAGAAGGACCTCGTCGCCGCCGCCGCGACGCCCCTCGTCCTCGGGATACTCGCCGAGGGCGAGTCCTACGGGTACGCCATCCTCAAGCGGGTCACCGACATGTCCGGCGGCCGCCTCCAGTGGACCGACGGCATGCTCTACCCCCTCCTCCACCGTCTCGAGCGGCTCGGCTACGTCTCCTCCGCCTGGGGCAGCTCCGACACAGGCCGGCGTCGCAAGCACTACGCGATCACCCCGACCGGTCGCGAGGTCCTCGTCGAGCGCCAGGCCCAGTGGGCCGTCGTCGCCGCCGCCCTCCAGCAGGTGTGGCACTCCGTCCAGACCCCGCCCGCCGTCGCGGAGGGGTGGGCCTGATGACCACGCACACCGAGCTCGAGGTGCAGATCGACCAGTGGCGCGCCTACGTCCGGCGTCACCGCGCCATCTCCACCGCCGACGTCGACGAGATGGAGGACCACCTCCGCGAGAGGGTCGCCGACCTCGTCGCCACGGGCCTCGACGACCAGGAGGCGTTCCTCGTCGCGGTCCGACGCATGGGAAGCCTCGACGCCGTGTCGCGGGAGTTCGCCAGCGAGCACTCCGACCGCCTGTGGAAGCAGCTCGTCCTCGTCCCCGACCAGGCCGACGACGCGCGCCGCTCGTGGCGCGAGCTCGCCGTCGTCCTCGCCCTCGCGCTCGGCGCCGGGGCGACCGTGCGGATCGGCCTCGGCATCCTCGACGAGGACGTCATGACACGCACCGTCGGCCTCCTCGTCCTCCCGTTCCTCGGCGCCTACCTCGCGTGGAAGCGGCAGCTCACCGCCCGGGTCCTCGGCGTCCTCGCCGTTCCGTACGCCGTGCTCGCGCTCGTCCTCGCGCTCTACCCCTTCGGGTCCGCGGGCACCACGCTCGTCCTGGCCGCCGTCCACGCGCCCGTCGCGCTCTGGGCGCTCGTCGGCGTCGCCTACGTCGGCGGCCGGTGGCGGTCCGACGCGCACCGGATGGACTTCGCCCGGTTCACCGGCGAGCTCGCCGTCTACCTCACCCTGCTCGCCCTCGGCGGGGCCGTGCTCGTGGGACTCACCGCCGGGGTCGTGGACCTCGCCGGCATGGACATCGAACCCGCGATCGAGAACTGGATCCTGCCGTTCGCCGTCCCCGGCGCCCTCGTCGTCGCCGCATGGCTCGTCGAGGCCAAGCAGGACGTCGTCGAGAACATCGCCCCCGTCCTCACCCGGGTCTTCACACCCCTGACGCTCGTCATGCTCCTCGTCCTCCTCGCGGTCCTCACCACCGCGGGCGGCCTCGTGGACGCCGACCGCGGGCTGCTCATCCTCATGGACGCCATCCTCGTGCTCGTCCTCGGGCTCCTCCTCTACTCCGTGTCCGCCCGCGACCCGCTCGCCAGGCCCGGCCTCTTCGACGGGCTGCTGCTCGCCCTCCTCGGTGCGGCGCTCGCCGTCGACGCCGTGGCGCTCACCGCCATGCTCACCCGGATCGCGGAGTTCGGGTTCAGCGCCAACAAGGTCGCGGCGCTGGGCCTCAACGTCCTTCTCCTCGTGCACCTCGTGGGCGCCGCGGTGCTCCTGCTCGCGTTCCTCAGGGGCCGCCGGCCCTTCGACGCCCTGAGCCGGTGGCAGACGCGGTTCCTGCCCGTGTACGCGGTGTGGGCGGCCGTCGTGGTCGTGGTCTTCCCGCCGGTGTTCGGCTTCGAGTGAGCCGCCCAGCGGCCGGCCTGCCGGGCGTCGTGGCCGGTCAGGAGGCCGACGTCCAGCAGGTGGCCGGGCGCGTCTCCGGTTGCGGGAGGGCCGTCCAGGCAGTCGAATCGACTCACATACCCCGAGTCGAGGAGACGTCATGGAGACAACCGTCTGGATCTGGATCGTGATCGGCGTCCTGGTGCTCGCAGCCGTGGTGGCCGCGGTGGTGATCGTGAGCAGGAAACGCCGCGACACCCGTGAGGAGAAGGACCGGCACGAGGCCGCGGAGCTGCGCCGCCGCGCCGACCAGGAGCGCGTCGAGGTGCAGCGCCAGGAGGCGGAGGCGGCCCGCGTCGACGCCGAGGCGCGCCTCGCGCAGGCCGAGGCCGACGCCCGGGCCGCGGACGCCGCCGAGCTGCAGGCGCGGGCCCACGAGAGCACCGAGCGCGCCACGGACTCCCGCAAGGAGCTCGACGACCACCTGCGGCACGCCGACACCCTCGACCCCGCCGGGGCGGACGCCCCGAAGGGCGAGCACCGGTCGGCCGCACCCACCGACTCGACGTCCGCCGACCAGACGCCCACGGGCGGGCGGACCGAGGCCCCGACGTCGGACGCCCCGAAGGGCGAGCACCGCGCCGGCTGACCTGCCACGGACGCAGCACGGCCCCGGGACGCTCCGCCGAGCGTCCCGGGGCCGTCGCGCGTCCTGTCAGACGAGCTCGGCCGCGAGGAGGCGGAGCGTCTCCTCCCGGGTGACGCCGGCCGTCGGCGACGCGCCGCGGTACGCGGACGACACGGGGGCGATCATCACCTCGTCCGTCCGGACGGTCTCCGCGAGCTCGCGGACCTTCGCGGCGGCGACGTCGGGCGTCCCGACGGCCCAGGCGGCCTGCATCTGCCGGACCAGGGGCGCGTGCTCGGGCGGGATCCCGATGCGCTCCGCGTCCTCCACGAGCTCGAGCGGCCCGAGGCCCTGCCCGGTGCGCAGACGCACCATGGACAGCGCGTAGGGCAGCGCCCGGCGCTGCGCCTCCTCGGCGTCCTCGGCGACCACGGCGTTGATGATCGCGAAGGTCGTGGGCTCGGGGTGCCGCTCGGACGGGGTGTACGACGACCGGTACAGGGCCATGGCCTCCGCGGTTCCCTGACCGGCGAAGTGGTGGGCGAACACGTAGGGCAGGCCGAGCGAGGCCGCGAGCTGCGCCGAGTACATCGACGACCCGAGGAGCCATGTCGTGGGCTGCGACACGGCTCGCGGAGTGGCGCGCAGGTCGTAGCTGCGGCCCCGCAGGTCGAGCGTCATGCCCTCGGGCGACATGAGGTCGACGAGGTCACGGACGTCGTCGGGGAACGTGTCGACGGAGTCGTTGCCACGGGCGGCGGCGGCCCGGAGCATGTGGCTCGTCACGGGGTCGCTGCCCGGGGCGCGTCCGATGCCGAGGTCCACACGCCCCGGGAAGGCGGCCTCGAGGAGCGCGAACTGCTCCGCGACGACGAGGGGGGCGTGGTTGGGCAGCATCACCCCGCCCGACCCCACCCGGATGCGTTCCGTGGCGGAGGCGAGGAGCGCGACGAGGACCGCCGGGTTGGTCGAGGCGACAGCGGGCATGTTGTGGTGCTCCGCCACCCAGTAGCGGGAGAACCCGAGGGAGTCCGCGGTGCGGGCGAGCGACGTGCTGGCGGCCAGCGCGTCGGGCGTCGTCTGGTCCGTGCGGACGGAGACGAGGTCGAGGACGGAGAGCGAGCGAACGGGCTGAGGGGTCACTCAGGCGGCAACGGGGGTGCGCTGCTCGCTATTCCACTCGGCGGGGACGACGGCGGGGACCGCCTCGGGGGCGTCGGCGACGTGGGGGACGTCGGTGGTGGCCTCGGCCCCGGCGGCGAGGTCGGCCTCGTCGAGCGTCCCGGTCAGCGGGGCGACGGCGCGGCGGCGGGCCAGCACGAGCGCCCGGATGGCGAAGAAGCCGATGACCACCCAGATGACGTTCACCACGGCGGACGGCCATGCGCCGTACACCGTCGAGCTGATGCCCATGAGTCCCGCGCCGACGAGGTTGAGGCCCTGGAAGCGCAGCGAGTCGGGCGTGATGCGCTTGGTGGTGACGAGGCCGTAGGCGATGACGGCGGCGATGGCGCCGATCCAGCCGGAGGCGGTGAGGGCGATCGAGGCGGCAGCGGACATGGCGGTGCTCCTGAGAAGGGTCTAGGTGTGGGATCGGGCCGTGCCACCGGCAGGTCTCCCGAGAGGTGCGACACCACAATGGTGAGACGAAAATCGCTTAAGCACAATCGAATCGTTCTCCATCCTCCATGTAGGCTGCCTACATGACTTTGGATGCGAAGAGGCTTGCCGTCCTCCTTGCCGTGCACCGGGCCGGGGGCGTGGTTGCGGCTGCAGATCTTCTGCATCTGACCCCGTCCGCGGTGTCCCAGCAGATCGCCAAGCTCGAGGCGGAGGAAGGGGTCGAGGTCATGCACCGCGGGCCCCGCGGCGTGACGCTCACAGCGGTGGGGCTCGTCCTCGCCGAAGCGGCCGAGCGGATCGAGGCGGAGCTCGTCGAGGCGCGCAAGCAGGTCGCCACGATCGGTCCCGACGTGAGCGGACGGATCGCCGTCGGGGCGTTCCAGACGGTCATCCGCAGCGTCGTCGCCCCCATGCTCGTGACGCTCGCCGAGGTGGCGCCCGGGATCGAGGTCACCGTCCACGAGGTGGAGACCGACGACGCGGTGCGGGGCGTGCGCAGCGGCGACTTCGACCTCGCCATCCTCGAGCACGACTTCTCGGCCGAGCGGCCCGTGCCCCGTGGGTTCCGTGAGGTGCCGCTCGTCGACGAGCCGTGGAAGCTCGCCGTCCCCACGAGCATGGCCGTGCCGTCGAGCGTCCAGGACCTCAAGGACGTCGTGTGGATCGGAGCGCAGAAGAGCACCGCCGCAGCCCGCGCGCTCGCCCGGGTCGTCGACGTCGCGGGTGGCACGGGCGCCGCGCAGCACAGCTACTACAACTACGAGGTGGCCATCGCGCTCGTGGCCGCGGGGCAGGGCGTCGCCCTGCTGCCCGCCCTGGCGCTCACCGGGGCGGACCTCACCGGGGTCGACGTCGTCCCCATCGCCGGGCTCGGCATGCGACGCATCGCCGCACGTCACAGGGCCAACAGGCACGAGCCCGCACCGGCCGTCCTCGCCGTGATCGACGTCCTCCTCGCCCAGGTGGCGGAGCTCGACCTCACCTGAGGAGGTCTGTGGGTATGGTGCGGGCAACGACCCCGAAACATGATCGTCACGCGGAAGTCACCGCCAGCACTTGCGTGACGGACATCACATAGGATGAAATACGACGATGCAACCAGCCAGTCAGATCTGGGCATTGTCAATCAGCGACGTAGAAGGGTCCATCAACTCGGCGTTCTCGCCGATCGCAGAAGCATTCTCGAACATCATCTTCTACTCGGTGAGCATCGGCGACACGAGCTTTCCGATCCTCATCGTCTGGCTCATCGCAGCGGCGGTCTTCTTCACGATCGCGCTGCGCGGCATCCAGTTCCGGGGGTTCGGCCACGCGATCGCCCTCGTCCGCGGCAAGTACGGCAAGAAGAGCGACCCCGGCGAGGTCTCCCACTTCCAGGCGCTGTCCTCCGCCGTCTCCGGGACCGTCGGCCTCGGGAACATCGCCGGTGTCGCGATCGCCGTGACGATCGGTGGGGCCGGTGCGACGTTCTGGATGATCGTCGCGGGCCTCCTCGGTATGTGCACCAAGTTCGTCGAGTGCACCCTCGGCGTGAAGTACCGCGAGGAGCACGAGGACGGCACCATCACCGGTGGGCCCTTCCGCTACCTGCCCATCGCCTTCGCGCGATTCGGTGCGATTCCCGCGAAGGTCCTCACGGGCATCTTCGCCGTGTCCATCTTCTTCTTCGGAGCGGTCGGCGGGAACATGTTCCAGGCCAACCAGACGTTCGCGCAGGCGCGCAACGTCACCGGCGGGGACGACGGACCGCTCGCGAGCGACGGCGCGGCGCTGCTCTTCGGCCTCGTGCTCGCCGCCGGGGTGGGGATCGTCATCATCGGCGGCATCAAGTCCATCGCGCGGGTCACGAGCAAGCTCGTCCCCGCCATGGGCCTCATCTACATCCTCGCCTGCCTCACGGTGCTCGCGGTCAACGTCGACCAGATCATCCCGGGCTTCGGCGAGATCATCTCCGGCGCGTTCTCCCCGACCGGTGTGGGCGGCGGCATCGTCGGCGTCATCGTCATCGGGTTCCAGCGTGCGGCGTTCTCCAACGAGGCGGGTGTCGGTTCCGCACCCATCGCCCACTCCGCGGTGAAGACCCGTCGGCCCGTCACCGAGGGCTTCGTCGCGACGCTCGAGCCCTTCATCGACACCGTGGTCGTCTGCACGCTCACGGCGCTCACCATCGTCATCGCCCGGCCGCAGTCCTGGCTGGACGGTCGTGAGGAGGTCGCCGCGGGCGGTGCCGGTCCCGGCGACGGCGTGACCCTCACGTCGGACGCCTTCGAGACGGTCCTCCCATGGTTCCCGTACATCCTCGCCGTGGCGGTCGCGCTCTTCGCGTTCTCCACGCTCATCACGTGGGCGTACTACACGCAGAAGGCGTGGACCACCCTCTTCGGCCGGTCCGTCGTCAAGGAGCGCGTCTTCCAGGTCGTGTTCATCTGCTTCACGGCGTTCGGGACCGTCGTCACCCTCGGCGACGTCGTGAACCTCGCCGACGCGATGCTCTTCCTCTGCGCGTTCATCAACATCCTCGGCCTGTACCTGCTGTTCCCGGTGGTCCGCAAGGAGCTCCGGGAGTACTGGGAGGACCGCAAGGCGGACCGCCTGGTCCACGCCGACGCCGAGGCCGACGCGAGCGGCCCCACGGCCTGACAGCTCCCCCACCGCGTCCTGGACCCTGGGTACCCAGGACCTGAGGTCCTCACCACCCGGCAGTGCCCCGACGGGGCGTGCCTTCGTGGACAGGACGTGCGCTCGAGCGCACGTATCGTCCACGGGAGCACGCCCTGTCGTGCGTGCTCGCCCGGAACAGGTGAGCAGGGGAGCGAGGGAGAGGGGTGTGCGTGCCTGGGGTGAGGCGTGCTCGTGTGCGGGCATGGGAAAGCCCGTGGGATGGAGGGGGTCCTCCGTGCCGTGGTGGACGGGTCCACGGCTCCCACGGGCCTCGGTGACTGCCTGGTACTCGCTGCCGCCCTCCCGCGTGGGGGAGAGGAGGCCCGGGTATCGGCGCAGCCGACCGGCCGTCCTTCGCTCAGCACCGGCCCGCGGGGCGGACCTGCGCTGCCGGCATGGTGCCGGCGAGAGCATGGCGACTAGCGGACAGTCACCTCACGCGTCCTAAGAGAAATCATGTCTTGGACCACCTCCTTTCCCATGTGCCTCCGACGGTACGCCCGCCCCGCCAGGACGCTCAAGGGTTTTTCGCCGGAGGCTGAGCGTGCCGGTCACGAGGGCCCGCGCGGCGGTGCTCGACGACGGGCGACGCCCGTGGATCCCGGCATCATGGGTGCATGACCGCACCGAGAGACACCACGTCAGGACCCGCCGCACCCGATGCCCCGTACCGCGTCATGACCGTGTGCACGGGCAACATCTGCCGGTCGCCCATGGCGGAGGTCGTCCTTCGCGAACGGCTGACCCAGGAGGGCCTCGCGGACCGGGTCGTCGTCGACTCGACGGGCGTGAGCTCCGAGGAGACGGGCAACCCCATGGACGACCGTGCGCTCGACGTGCTGCGGTCCGCCGGGTACACCGACGACGCCCTCCGGTCCCACACGGCCCGGCAGGTCACCGCCGAGCAGCTCCGGGACCGCGACCTCGTCGTGGCCATGACCGCGGACCACGCCCGCGCGCTGCGACGCCTCCTCGACGGCTCCCGTGAGACCACCGCCGCACCCGACCTCCGCATGTTCCGGTCGTTCGACGCCGCCGCACCCCGCACGGACGACGACCGGGACCTCGACGTCGCGGACCCCTGGTACGGGGGGCCGGAGGACTTCGACGTGTGCCTCGAGCAGGTCGAGGCGGCCGTCGAGGGGATCGTCGCGCACGTCCGCGAGGCCGTCGCCCGACGCTGAGCCGCGGGTTCCGGCCGTCCCCAGCCGTCGAGCCAGGCGCCGTCAGTCGAAGCTGAAGCCCCGCACCACGTCGGCGTGCTCCGTGACGAGACCGTCGACGAACACCGACGCGCGCACGTGCGGCATGCGGTCCTCGGGGGAGACGGGATCGGTGTGGGGCAGCGCCCACGCGTGCTCCCCGTCCGCGATGCGCACGGCCTCGCACTGCGCGAGCCCGCAGTACAGGAGGACGGGACCGTGGACGGACACCGTCGCCCAGCGCTCGACGCTCGAGTGCCAGCGCACCTCACCGGTGAGGAGGTCCTGGGCGAAGAGCCCGCTGACACCCTCCTCCTCGTAGTCGACGACCACGAGGTCCTCGACGGTCGTCATGCGCGCCCCGTCGGCCTCGAGGTCCACGGACCACAGCTCCTCGCCCGTCGCGATGTCGTAGGCGCGGGTCCCGGCGCCGAACACCTGGGCCATCGCGTCGCTCGACCCCAGGCGGAACCACGGGGAGCCCTGCGTCATGATCGTCCCGGCGGAGTTCGTGAACTCGGCCTGCCGCACCCCGTCCTCCGGGGTGCGCAGGAGCACCGTGCCGTTGCGCGGCCACAACGTGTAGAGGCCCTCGACGTCGATGGCGCCCTGGGGGCCCTTCCCGCTGATGAGGTCCACGACCATGGACGCCCCGGAGATGCTCATGGTCGCGCGGCCCTCGAGGGAGGAGTACTCGCCCCAGAACGACGCCACGGGCACGAACCCGGGGTCCGTCGACCGGGACCACGACCGGTCGAGGTCGTCGACCGTCCCGCGGGAGGCGTGCATCGACCGGTCGTGCTGGTCGTTGCCGGCGACCACGAGGTCGTCGCCCTCGCCCACCACGTACCAGGGCCGGAACGTCGTCGTGTCGCGCCCCAGCTCGTCACCGGTGGCGCTGTCGAACGTCACCACCTGGAAGGTCTCCGCGCGCGAGTCGGGGAGCACGCACGACGTGCGGCGGCCGTCGCCGACGACGAAGCACTCCGCGTACGTGCCCTCCGTCGTGGACCGCCACGTCTCGTCACCGGTGGCACGGTCCAGCCCGACGACGGCGCTGCCCTCGTCGCTCGTGACGAGGACCACGGCGACGTCCGAGACGTTCGCGCGCCCGTTCGGGTCGACGGTCGGCACGGCCACGGTGGCGTCACCGGCACCCTCGGCACCCTCGGCACCGTCGGCAAGCTCGGCGGCGCTGACCTGCCACTCCTTGCGGGGTTCAGCGAGGATCGTGTCGCCGATGTCGGTGGGGCCCTCGTCGGCGACCACCTCGGTCACGGAGCCCGGTGCGGGGGACGCCACGGGTGCCGGGTCGTCGTCGCGCAGGGAGAGCGCTGCGACGACCGCGGCGGCGACGAGGAGGAGGCCGACGACGGCGATGACGAGGGAGCGGCGGGCGCTCGGTCGCGAGAGCATCCCACAGTATGACCTTTCCGAACTGGTGCCCCGGACGCCGGCGGGCACCGTCCGGGGCGTCCCACCACCCGTCCCGTCGCGGGACGCGGCGACCACTGGAAGACTCCGCAGGATGAGCGACACGTCGAGCCGACCGCACCGGGCCAGCCGCATCGAGGACCGCGTCTACGCCGTGGTGGCGCGGTTCCTGCGCCGCAAGGGGTGGCGGGCGCGCGTCGAGCCGTACACGGGGTACGGGCTGGCGCAGGGCCCGTCGGGCTCCGACGACGCGACGTCGGACGGCTGGGTCCGCGTGCTGGGTCGCGTGATGCTCTCCCCGGCCGCGCGGGCGACCCCCGCGGCGGAGAGCGAGGAGACCGAGCGCCACGACCCCACGGCACGCCCGGAGGACTCCGCACCCGAGCCCGAGTCGAAGAAGTCCGACGCCGCATCGGGCCCCGCACCGGTGAGGTCGACCACACCGGCGGCCCTGCGTGCCGTCCGGGGGTGGCGCAGCTTCTTCACGGCCCAGCTGCCGCACGCCGAGGTCGAGGTCCTCGTCGGTGGTGCCGTGCACCGGGTCACCGCGGACCGTGGCGGCTACGTGGACCACGTGGTCCCCGCGTCCCTCCCCGCCGGGTGGCACGAGGTCGAGGTCCGGCCCGTCGGTGGGCCCTCCGTCAGCGCCCCCGTGCGCGTCCTCGCGGCCGACGAGCACGTCGGCATGGTGAGCGACATCGACGACACCGTCATGGTCACGGCCCTCCCGCGTCCCCTCGTGGCCGCGTGGAACAGCCTCGTCCTCCACGAGGACGCGCGTCGTCCCGTGAAGGGCATGGCGGACCTCTACGCGCAGATCGACGCCGAGCACCACGACATCCCCGTGCTGTACCTGTCCACCGGGGCGTGGAACGTGGCGCCCGCCCTGCGCCGCTTCCTCGCGCACCACCGCTACCCGGCCGGGCCGCTGCTCCTCACCGACTGGGGTCCCACGAACACCGGCTGGTTCCGCAGCGGGCAGGACCACAAGCGGCGCACCCTGGCGCGGCTCGCCGACGAGCTCCCGCACGTGCGGTGGATCCTCGTCGGCGACGACGGCCAGCACGACCCCGGCCTCTACAAGGATTTCACGGACGAGCACCCCGACCACGTGCGGGCCGTCGCCATCCGTCAGCTGTCCGCCGCGCAGCAGGTGTTCGCCCACGGTGCGCCCACGCCCACGGCCCGGTCGCGCAAGGAGTCCAGCGCCGACGCCGGCGACACGGTGCCCGTGGTCGCCGCCCCGGACGGCGAGGGCCTGGGCCGCGAGCTGCGCAAGGTCGGGGTCCTCAGCGGCCCGACGACCCCGACCCGCTGAGGGTGCGCCGCCGCGCGGGGACCACGGCCCCCGCGGGCCGCACCGACTCGTCGGGCCCACCCTGCGGGGACCCGACGATCGCCGCGACGCGCACGTCGCGGTACGTCAGGCCGAGCCCCTCGTAGAGACGGATCGCGGCGACGTTCTGCGCGTCGACCATGAGGGCGGCCGAACCGCGCTCGCGGAGCGACTCGTCGAGGAGCAGCTCGCACACCCGCCGTCCCAGGCCGCGGCCGCGGACGGCGGGGTCGACCATGATGCCCGCGAGGAACCCGATGCTCGGCGCGTTCCACGCGAGGGCACCCACGGCGAGGAGGTCGCCGTGGTCGCCGCGCACCCCGGCCCACCGCTCGACGGCGGGCATGCCGGGCAGCGCGTACGACGTGGGCGACACGTCGTCGACGAACGCTGCGACCTCCGCGTCGGCGGACGCCGGCAACCACTCGGCACCGTCTCGCGACCACCCGCCCGGGTGCTCCGTCCGGGTGGTGCCCATCCAGCCAAACGTCGCGACGCTCTCCAGCGCGGGCTCGGCGCCGATGACGGCGTCGATGAGCGCCGGGTCGCCGAAGGGCCGGAACACGGGCCCGACGAGGTCGAGCACCTCCATGGCCAGGGGTGCGGCCGCGTCCGGGGCGCCCCACAGGGCGACCCTGTCCCAGCGGGACAGTTCGGGTGCCGCCACGGCGACGGCGCGGCCGTCGTCGGACACCCATGCGCGCGTGGTGCCCAGGTCCTGGGCCGCCCACACGCACAGCTGGTCGTCGGCGCACGTCTCGCGCAGCTCGGCGACGTCGGTGATCTCTCGCATGCCTCGATTGTCGGCGCGCGAGGCCCCCAGGACGACCTCGTCGGGGTGTAACGCTCACCACCCCCGCCGGGCAGCGGCGCGACGGGTGCTGCGAGGATGGGCCCATGAAGGTCTCGCGACGCGCCCAGGTCCCGCCGTTCGCCGTGATGGAGGTGCTCGCGGCGGCCAACGCGCGACGCGCCGCGGGCGAGAGCGTCCTCAACCTCTGCGCGGGTGAACCTTCGACGGGGGCGTCCGAGGCGGTGCGCCGCAGGGCCGTCGACCTCCTCACCGCCGGGGACCTCGGGTACACCGAGTCCATGGGCGCGCCCGCCCTGCGGCAGGCCGTCGCCGACCACTACGGCTCCTGGTACGGGGTCGACGTCACCCCCGCGCAGGTGGCCATCACCACCGGGTCGTCGGGCGGGTTCATGCTCGCCTTCCTCGCCGCGTTCGACGTCGGCGACCGCGTGGCCCTCGCCCGCCCCGGCTACCCGGCGTACAAGAACATCCTGCGGAGCCTGGGGTGCGAGGTCGTCGAGCTCGACTGCGGGCCGGACACCCGCTACCAGCCCACCGTGTCCCAGCTGCGCGAGGCCTACTACGACGGGGGTCTCGACGGGCTCGTCGTCGCCAGCCCGGCCAACCCCACGGGCACCATGATCGACGCGCCCGGTCTCGCGGAGCTCGCCGGCTGGTGCGAGGAGTTCGACGTGCGCCTCGTGAGCGACGAGATCTACCACGGCATCACCTACGACGACGCTGCCGAGACGGCCCCCACCGCGGCCCGGTACCTGCCCGGCGGGGCCGTCGTCGTGAACTCCTTCTCCAAGTACTGGGCCATGACCGGGTGGCGCCTCGGGTGGCTCGTGCTGCCCGACGACCTCGTGGGGCCCGTCGACGCGCTCGCCGGGAACGTGGCGCTCTGCCCGCCCGCGCTCGCCCAGCACGCCGGCGTCGCTGCGTTCAGCGACGAGGGCTACGCCGCCGCGCGCGCCAACGTCGAGCAGTACGCCGTGAGCCGGCGCCTCGTCCTCGACCGCCTCGACGAGCTCGGGTGGGACCGGGTCGCGCCCGCCGACGGCGCCTTCTACGTGTACGCCGACATCTCCCGGTCCGGCCTGGACTCCGTCACCTGGTGCGCCCGCCTCCTCGCCGAGACGGGCGTCGCGCTCACCCCCGGGACGGACTTCGACGGGGTCGCCGGTCACGACTGGGTGCGGCTGTCCTTCGCGGCCGCCCCCGAGACCGTCAGCGAGGCGGTGGACCGCATCGTGGCCTGGCAGGGGACCCTCCCGGGCGCCTCCTGAGAGCCTGCCGACGATCCACACGGAACCGGCACAGCGGACACCCGTCCCGGTGGCATATCGTGTGCCTGCCGCCGGGTGGACCGACGGCCGCGCACCCCGACGAACAGGACCCCACGTGAACGTGCTCGCCCATGCCGCGAACCTCGGCCGAGGTGCCCTCATCGGGACGGCGGAGATCGTCCCCGGGGTGAGCGGCGGCACCATCGCCCTCATCGTCGGGGTGTACGACGACCTCATCAACTCCGCGGGCCACCTCGTGCGCGGCGTCGTCCACGCGGTCCGCGGCACCGTGCGCCGCGAGGGCCTCGACCGGGCGAAGGAGCACCTCGACCAGGTGCGGTGGGGCGTGGTCCTGCCCGTCGGCATCGGGATGCTCGTCGCCATCGTCGCCGTGTCCGCGCTCGTCGCGCCCCTCTTCGAGGAGCACCCCGTCCAGACGCGCGCCGTGTTCGCCGGGCTCATCGTCGCGTCCCTCGTGGTGCCCGTCCGCATGGTCGGCGGCGCCTGGAAGGGCCGCGAGTACGCGATCGCCGCCGTGGTCGCCGTCATCGCGTTCGCCCTCACGAGCATCCCCGCCGTCGACCCGTTCGACCCCCCGCTGCCGCTCGTCGCCCTTGCGGCGGCCGTCGCCGTGTGCGCGCTCGTCGTCCCCGGGCTCTCCGGGTCGTTCCTCCTCCTCACGTTCGGGCTCTACGCGCCCACCCTCGACGCCGTGAACGACCGCGACCTCGTCTACCTCGGGGTGTTCGTCCTCGGGGCGATCATCGGTCTCGGGTCCTTCGTGTCCGTCCTCCAGTGGCTCCTCCTCCACCGCCGCCGTGCGACCCTCGCCGCCATGACCGGCCTCATGGTCGGGTCCCTGCGCGCCCTGTGGCCGTGGCAGACGGAGGACGGCGGCGTCCTCGCGCCCGACGACGACCTCACCGGTGTCGTGCTGCTCTTCGTCGCGGGCATCGTCGTCGTCACCGCCATGGTGGTCGCCGAGTCCGTCCTCGTGAAGCGCCGCGCCCTGCGCGGCCAGGACGTCCTCGAGCCCGCAGGGGACGAGCCGGTCCGCGACCGCTGACGGCTAGGATGACCCGACAACCACATACTGCCGCTCGAACCATGGCGGGAGAGCCAGGCCGTCCCGACGGCCGGGCGCCGAAGGAGCAAATCCTCCCCGGGAAACTCTCAGGCCCCAGTACCGTCACGGCGAGGCAACTCTGAACAGCAGGCACCACCCGGTCGCGCAGCGGCCGGGTCGCGTGCCTCACCGACGGTGCAAGTCGGCGCACCCCGTCGCGCAGCCCTCCCGGGCGTCGCGCATGGTGGACCGGCAAAACTCTCAGGTCGACGCGTGCGTCCGACGACAGAGCGGGGAGGGTCCCACGCCCGTGGGCGGCACCACGCCGTCCTCGACCCTCAGGAGACCTGGTCGTGACACAGCCCTTCAGCACCGGTGACACGTTCGTCCACCGCCACATCGGCCCCCGCGACGCCGAGGCGGGGGAGCGCGACGACGTCGCCCACATGCTCTCCCACCTGGGGTACGACACGGTCGACGCGCTCGTCGACGCCGCCGTCCCCGCGTCGATCCGGCTCGACGGGCCCCTCGATCTCCCCGCTGCTCGCACCGAGGCCGAGGTCCTCGCGGACCTGCGCGGCATCGCCGCGAAGAACCAGACCCGCACGCAGATGATCGGCCTCGGGTACTTCGACACCATCACCCCCGCCGTGATCCGGCGCGGCGTCCTCGAGAACCCCGCCTGGTACACCGCGTACACCCCGTACCAGCCGGAGATCTCCCAGGGCCGCCTCGAGGCGCTCCTCAACTTCCAGACAGTCGTGAGCGACCTCACCGCCCTCGACGTCGCCAACGCGTCCCTCCTCGACGAGGCCACCGCCGTCGCCGAGGCCGTCGCCCTCATGTGGCGCGCCGCTCGCCGCAAGCCCGCCGACGGACCCGGCGTCGTCGTCCTCGACGCCGACCTCTACCCGCAGTCCCTGACAGTCACGCAGGGCCGGGCCGAGGCCATCGGGCTGCCCGTCGTCGTCGCGGACCTCACCGGCGGCTACGCCGACGGGGTGAGCGTCGCGCTCGCCGAGGCCGGCATGGTCGGTGCGGACGTGGTGGGCGTCGTCGTGCAGCAGCTCGGGGCGAGCGGCCGGCCGCGGGACCTCGGACCCCTCGTCGCCGAGGCCAAGGCCGCCGGTGCGCTCGTCACCGTCGCCACCGACCTCCTCGCCCTGACGGTCCTCACCGCACCCGGCGACGTCGGTGCCGACGTCGCCGTGGGGTCCGCCCAGCGGTTCGGTGTCCCCCTGTTCTACGGTGGTCCGCACGCCGCGTTCATGGCGGTGCGCTCCGGCGTGGAGCGCATGCTCCCCGGCCGGCTCGTCGGGGTGAGCGTCGACGCCGACGGGGACCCCGCCTACCGGCTCGCCCTGCAGACCCGCGAGCAGCACATCCGCCGCGAGAAGGCGACGAGCAACATCTGCACCGCGCAGGCGCTCCTCGCGATCGTCGCGTCGATGTACGCCGTCTACCACGGCCCCGCGGGCCTGCGGGGGATCGCCGAGCGCGTCCACGCGCGGGCCGTGGCCGTCGCGGACGGGCTGCGCGCGGCGGGAGTCACCGTCGAGCACGACGTCTTCTTCGACACCGTGCGCGCCGTGGTGCCCGGCCGTGCGGCCGCGGTGGTCGCCGCCGCCGACGCCGCAGGGGTCAACGTCTACGCCCCGGACGCGGACCACGTGCAGGTCGCGTGCGACGAGACCACCACGCCGGAGACGGTGCGCACCGTCGTCGCCGCCTTCACGGAGGGCACGGCCGGGCTCGACGCCGCACGCGGACCGCGGACCGACGACGCGGGGACCCCCGCGTCCGTGATCCCCGAGGCGCTGCGCCGCACGTCCGACTACCTCACGCACCCCGTGTTCCACGCGCACCGCTCCGAGACGCAGATGATGCGCTACCTGCGGACCCTCGCCGACAAGGACCTCGCGCTCGACCGCACCATGATCCCGCTGGGGTCGTGCACCATGAAGCTCAACGCCGCGGTCCAGATGGAGCCCGTCTCCTGGCCGGAGTTCGCCGGCCTGCACCCCTTCGCGCCCCGCGAGCAGGCCGCCGGGTACACCGAGCTCATCACGTCGCTCGAGGCGTCCCTCGCGGAGATCACCGGGTACGCGGCCGTGTCGGTCCAGCCCAACGCCGGGTCGCAGGGCGAGTTCGCCGGTCTCCTCGCCATCCGCGACTACCACCGCTCCCGTGGTGAGGGCGGCCGCACCGTGTGCCTCATCCCGGCGTCCGCGCACGGCACCAACGCGGCGTCGGCGGCCATGGCGGGCATGCGCGTCGTGGTCGTCGCGACGGCCGACGACGGCGAGATCCTCCTCGACGACCTCCGCGCCAAGCTCGACCAGCACGGCTCCGAGGTCGCGGCCATCATGATCACGTACCCGTCGACGCACGGCGTCTACGAGGAGCACGTGCGCGAGGTCTGCGACCTCGTCCACGCGGCCGGCGGGCAGGTGTACATCGACGGGGCCAACCTCAACGCGCTCGTCGGCCTCGCCAAGCCGGGGCAGTTCGGTGGGGACGTGTCCCACCTGAACCTCCACAAGACGTTCTGCATCCCGCACGGCGGCGGCGGGCCCGGCGTGGGCCCCGTGGGTGTCGCGGAGCACCTCGTGCCGTTCCTCCCGGGTGACCCGCTCGACCCCGACGGTGCCACCCCCGTCGCGGGCGCACCCTTCGGGTCCGCAGGGATCCTCCCCATCCCGTACGCGTACGTGTCCCTCATGGGACCGGACGGCCTGCGCCGGGCCTCGGAGATCGCCGTCGTGTCCGCGAACTACCTCGCCGCGCGCCTGCGCGACGCGTTCCCCGTGCTGTACACGGGCCCGGGCGGGCTCGTCGCGCACGAGTGCATCCTCGACCTGCGCGCCCTCACCGCGCAGACGGGCGTGACGGCGGAGGACGTCGCCAAGCGCCTCATGGACTACGGGTTCCACGCGCCTACCCTGTCGTTCCCCGTCGCCGGGACCCTCATGGTGGAGCCGACGGAGTCCGAGGACCTGGGCGAGCTCGACCGGTTCGTCGACGCGATGCTCGCGATCCGCGCGGAGATCGACGCCGTCGCCGACGGCACGTGGGAGCTGGCGGCGTCGCCGCTGCGTAACGCCCCGCACACGGCGGCGAGCCTCGTCACCGACGCCTGGGACCGCCCGTACACCCGCGAGCAGGCCGGGTACCCGGTGGCGTCGCTGCGCGCCGCGAAGTACTGGCCGCCCGTCCGACGCGTCGACGGGGCCCGCGGTGACCGCAACCTCGTGTGCTCGTGCCCACCCATCGAGGCGTACGCCGACGACGCCGCACCCGAGGAGAACTGATGAGCGACCGGACCAGCCCCCTGCACGACGAGCACGTCGCCCTGGGCGCGAACCTCACCGAGTTCGGCGGGTGGCAGATGCCGCTGCGCTACGGCAGCGATATCGCGGAGCACGCGGCGGTCCGCACCGCCGCCGGCCTCTTCGACCTGTCCCACATGGGCGAGATCATGGTCACCGGGCCGCAGGCCACGGCCGCCCTCGACCACGCGCTGGTGGGGTGGGCGAGCAAGGTCGCCGTGGGGCGCGCGCGGTACTCGATGCTCGTCCAGGAGGACGGCGGCGTCGTCGACGACCTGGTGATCTACCGGTTGGCCGACGACGAGGTCCTCGTGGTCGCCAACGCGGGCAACGCGGACGTCGTGCTCGCCGAGCTCGTGGAGCGGGCGACCGGGTTCGACGCCACCGTGACCTCGACGTCGGACGCGACGGCGCTCGTCGCCGTGCAGGGGCCGCGCGCCGAGGAGATCGTCACGTCGCTCACCGCCGCGGGGTCGGTGGAGGCCCTCCGGGCGCTGCGCTACTACGCGGTGGAGCGCGCCGAGGTCGCCGGGGTCGACGCCCTCGTGGCGCGCACCGGGTACACGGGGGAGGACGGCTTCGAGCTGTTCGTCCCTGCCGACTCCGCGCCCGGGCTGTGGCGCGCGCTCCTCGAGGCGGGCACCCCCCTGGGGCTCGTCCCGGCGGGGCTGTCGGCGCGCGACAGCCTCCGTCTCGAGGCAGGCATGCCGCTGTACGGCCACGAGCTCGACCGCGGGACCACGCCGTACGAGGCCGGCCTCGGCCGGGTCGTGCGCCTCGACAAGACCGACGATGCCGGCGAGCCCCTGCCGTTCGTGGGCCGCGAGGCGCTGGCAGCGCTCCAGGGGACGGACCCGGGACGGGTGCTCGTGGGCCTGCGGATGCTCGGCAGGCGCCCGGCGCGCGCCGGGTACGCGGTCCTCGACGGTGCCGAGACGCCCGCCCCGGTGGGGACGGTCACCTCCGGCGTGCCGTCCCCGACGCTCGGGTACCCGGTGGCGATGGCGTACGTGACGCCGGGCCTGTCGGCCGTCGGGACGCGCCTCGCGGTCGACGTCCGGGGCCGTGCGGAGGCCGCCGAGGTCGTCGAGATGCCGTTCTACTCCCGCGTTCGCTGACCCGCGGTGTCCCAGGGAAGGGACGCCCCCGCTGTGCTGGTTCGCCCTCGTGTATACCCTTTGATGAGAACACCATGAGAGAAGGTCCCCGGATGTCGCACTTCCCCGAAGGTCTGAAGTACACGGCTGAGCACGAGTGGCTCACCGACGAGAGCCCTGCCACCGTCGGCATCACGTGGACGGCGCAGGACGCGCTCGGCGACATCGTGTACCTCGAGCTTCCCGAGGTCGGCTCCACGATCACCGCGGGTGCGGTGGTCGGTGAGATCGAGTCCACGAAGTCGGTCTCGGAGCTCTTCTCGCCCGTGACGGGCACGGTCGTGGCGATCAACGACGACGCCGTGGCCAGCCCGGACCTGGTGAACAGCGACCCCTACGGTGCGGGGTGGCTCCTCAAGGTGGACGTCACGGAGGCGGGTCCCGTCATGACCGCGGACGAGTACCAGCGGACCGTCGGTAGTTAACGTTTTGATAACGGAGCGGGTGAGTCGCTCATAGGGGGTGAGGGTGATGACGATAAGCCGGGTGTCCTGTTCGAGAGGCACTGGACCTTTTGTCTGTTTACCCTGGAGAGAGGGGTAGGCGGGTGAGAGGTCAGCGACGAGGCTGAGCTCATGGCTCGCACCTCGCGTGGTGACGGTCGTCAGGGGGGTGACCTGCGCTTTCGCATCCTCCTGGTGGTCAGGCTCACGAGCTCGACACGATTGACAAGAAAAAAAGGGATGAGAACCGCGTCATGGACCGGCGATCATCCCCTCTCTCCTTGTAGCAGGACAGACCGGTCACCTGATCCAGAATCACTGGGCCACCGGCAGGATGTTGGAGGAAGCATGACCACGATGGAGTTGTCGGGATCGGCGAAGCCCTCAAACAGCTCGCTGACGCGACGTGAGCGAGTTGTGTTGTCGAACCTCACCGAGGAGGTGACGCTCGAGCAGATCGCGTCGAAGCTCTTCGTCACGCGCAACACGGTGAAGTCCCAGGTGCGCAGCGTGTACCGCAAGATCGGCGTCTCGACCCGTGCCGAGGCCGTGGAGTGGGCCCGCGAGGCCGGGCTCTACGACGCGGACAGCTGAGCGCCCCACCCCGGAAGGGCCGAGCGGCACCGTGGTCACTCGGCCGGACACCCAGGGCGTGCGGGAAGGGCATCGTCCGCCAGGACGAGACCCGTCCGACACACGCACGACACCGTGGGCTGGGAGACTCGGTCCATGAAGAACCGCACCCTCGTCGTCGCAGCTGCCATCGTGGACGACCTCGGCGCACCGAGCACGCTGCTCGCCGCCCGTAGGTCACGTCCCGAGCACCTCGTCGGCCGGTGGGAGTTCCCGGGCGGCAAGGTCGACCCGGGCGAACTCCCGGAGGACGGGCTGCACCGCGAGCTCCGCGAGGAGCTGGGCGTGAGCGTCGAGCTGGGCCGTGAGATCACCGGCCCCCACCCCGAGGGGTGGGCCATCACCGACCGCCACGTCATGCGCCTGTGGCTGGCCCGCATCACCGACGGAGACCCCGTCCCCCTCGTCGAGCACGACGCCCTGCGCTGGCTCGCCCCGCCGGAGCTCTTCGACGTCCCGTGGCTCGACGGCGACGTCCCCATCGTGGAGCGCCTGCGCGACGTGCTCCTGCCCGCCTACCAGGCGGACGTGCGGTAGTCCTTGAGGAAGCACCCGAAGACGTCCTCGCCCTGCTCGCCCCGGACGATCGGGTCGTAGACGCGCGCGGCGCCGTCCACGAGGTCGAGGGGCGCGTGGAAGCCCTCCTCCGCGAGGCGCACCTTGGTGGTGTGCGGGCGCTCGTCGGTGATCCAGCCCGTGTCGACGCTCGTCATGAGGATCTGGTCCGACTCGAACATCTCCCGCGAGCTCGTGCGCGTGAGCATGTTCACCGCGGCCTTCGCCATGTTCGTGTGCGGGTGCCCCGGACCCTTGTACCCGCGGCTGAACTGGCCCTCCATGGCGGAGACGTTGACCACGTAGCGCCGCGCGAAGGGCGACGTGCGCATGGACTCGCGGAGCCGGCTGATGAGGATGAACGGCGCCGTGCTGTTGCACAGCTGGACCTCGAGGAGCTCGAGCGGGTCCACGTCCTCGACGTTCTGCACCCACGAGTTCGTGTGCACGAGGTCCGGGACCAGTCCGGCGGCGTCGATCGCGGTCGCGTTCGCCACCCGGTCGAGGGACGCGGAGCCCGCGGTGAGCGCGAGCCGCGTGAGGAGGTCGGCGGTGGTCACCGACGCGTGGGCGTGGGCGGTGGGCTCGCTCGTCACCGATCCCTCGAGGGACGCGGGGTGCGTGTCGTGGCTGCGCCCGAACGTCACGACCTCCGGGAGGTACCCGGTGGGCAGCGGCTCGTCCTCGGCGGCGGCCAGCGGCGCGTACGCGCCGGGGGAGCGGCGGACGGTCTGGGCCGCGTTGTTGATGAGGATGTCGAGCGGCCCCTGGGCGGCGACGTCGTCCGCGAGGGCCACCACCTGGGCGGGGTCGCGCAGGTCGATCCCCACGACCCGCAGCCGGTGGATCCACTCCGCGGAGTCCTCCATGGCGGTGAAGCGACGGATGGCGTCGTTGGGGAAGCGTGTGGTGATGGTCGTGTGGGCACCGTCGCGCAGGAGCCGCAGCGCGATGTACATGCCGATCTTGGCGCGGCCCCCGGTGAGCAGCGCCCGGCGCCCGGTGAGGTCTGTGCGGGCGTCGCGTCGTGACCGGTTGAGGTGGGCGCACTCCGGGCACAGCTGGTGGTAGAAGACGTCGACGTCGTTGTACTGCTGCTTGCACACGTAGCAGGCCTGGGACTTCAGGAGCCGCCCTGCTGTGGTCCCGCTCGCCGAGGGCATCAGCTCGAGGCCCTGGGTCTCGTCGTCGATCCGTGTGGGTGCACCGGTCGCGGTCGCGGCGATCACCGCCTGGTCGGCGCTGCGGATCGCGTCCTTCGCGGCGTCGCGGCGCTGCTTCTTCACCGTCTTGTACAGGCGTGCGGTGGCCCGCTGCAGGGCGATCTTGTCGGGGTGCTCCGGCTCGAGCTCGTCGGCCGCCTCGAGCACACGGATGGCAGCGGCGAGCTCGGCAGGATCGATAGGCATGGGACCGATTATCCCTTGCCACCGTGCCGCGGGGTGACGCTCAGAGGTCGGCCTGCTCCCAGGCGTCGTCGGGCCGGTGGTGGGCCGGGGGCGGCACGTAGTCGGGGTGCTCGCCGGGCGTGAGGTACGTGCGGGCGAAGGTCAGCGACGCCTCGACGTCCTCTCGGCGCTCGGCGGCCGTCCGCGCCTTGCGGGTGCCGATCTCCACGACGACGTCGCCCGACCAGCCCGTCTCCTGGAGGTGGCACAGGAGCTTTGCCGCCGGCTGGTTGCCGCGTCCCGGGACGAGGTGCTCGTCCTTGCCGGACCCCGACCCGTCCGCGAGGTGCACGTGCCGCAGGCGGTCCCCGAAGGCCTTGGCCATCTCGAGGCTGTCCTGCCGCGCGGTCGCGGCGTGCGAGAGGTCCAGGGTGACGGCGTCGTACGCGTGCTCGGTGGGGTCCCACCCCGGCAGGTACGCCCCGTAGTCGCGGCGCTTGCTGCGCCACGGGTACATGTTCTCCACCGCGATGGTCAGCCCGGACTCCGCGCTGAGCTCACGCACCTGGTCGACGAACGTCCGCGCGTACTTGCGCTGCCAGCTGAAGGGCGGGTGCACGACGACGGTGCTGGCGCCCACGGAGTGCGCCATGTCCACCGCCTTCGCGAGCTTGGGGCCGGGCTTGCCGCCCCACACGTTCTGGCTCACGAGGAGGGTGGGTGCGTGGACTGAGCGGATCTCCACGCCGTGGTCCGCGGCGAGGTGCGCCAGGGCGTTGTCGTCCTGGGTGGTCTGGTCCGACCAGACCATGACCTCGAGGCCGTCGTAGCCGAGCTCGGCGGCCAGCTCGAAGGCGTACGTCACCTTGCGCGGGTAGACGGAGGCGCTCGAGAGCGTCACCTTGATCGGAGGCGCCGAGGCCGTGTCCTTCGCAGGTTCAGGCATGCGCCCACAGTAACGTCCGGCCCGGCCAGGCCGCTCCCCAGACGGGCGGGACCGACGACGCCCGGCCGTGGCCCACCGCGAAGTGGTCAACCCTCAAGCCTTGACGTTATCTGTTCGTTACGCAACGCTGAGCGCAGGATTTCACCCGGCGTCGACCGACGGAGGTCAGCAGTGAAGCGATCATCACGGATTCTCGGAGCAGGACTCGTCCTCATCGGGGTGTCCACCGTCCTCGCGGCCGCGCTGGCCGTGCTGCTCCTCGTCGACCCGCTGCCCGAGGTGCTCGACCGCAGGACCCTGGCGCTCGCCGGCCTCGGGGTGTCCGTCCTCCTGCTCCTCGCCGTCGTCTTCGTGTGCACGGGCGTGGTGCGCATGGCGTCCGCCATCGACGCCGTCGTCACCGAGACCCAGAGCCTCGGCCGGTGGACGCGCCTCGTCGGCGCCGAGTTCCCCGGCCCGTCGCTGCGCGCCGCCCGCACCGGCGACCGGCCCGAGAAGGACGCGCGCCGTACCGAGCCGCCCACCACCACGGCCCAGCACCGGCACGCCCGTCCCGCGACGCGCTCGACGCCCGTCGTCGACGCACCACGCAGCGTCGAGCGCGCCCGGGGTGCGGGGACGTCCCGCACCCCGGCCACCGCGTCCCGCGGTGTTCCCGAGGTCTCGCGCCGGGACCTCGACGACCACCGCACCCAGGACGCCCGGCGCGAGGAGACGCGCCGCGGCGAGGAGTACCGGCGCGGCCAGCAGCTGCGACGTGACGTCGAGAACCGGCGCGAGCGCGAGTACCTGCGCGGCGCCTGACCTCAGCCGAGCGTCTCCCGCACGGCCGCCGCGGCCGCGACGAGGTGCTCCAGGGACGGCACCGTCTCGTCGTACCCACGGGTCTTGAGCCCGCAGTCCGGGTTGACCCACAGGAGCCGCGGGTCCACGGACTTCACGGCGAGCTCGAGGAGCTCCGTGACCTCCGTCTGCGACGGGACGCGCGGGGAGTGGATGTCGTACACACCTGGCCCGACGCCCCGCGAGAACCCCGAGCCGGCGAGGTCGGGCAGGATCTCCATGCGCGACCTGGCCGCCTCGATGGACGTCACGTCCGCGTCGAGCGCGTCGATCGCCCCGATGACCTCGCCGAACTCCGAGTAGCACAGGTGCGTGTGGATCTGCGTGTCCGGCCGCACCCCCGCCGTCGCCAGCGTGAACGACCCCACCGACCAGTCGAGGTACTCCGCCTGGTCCGCCCGACGCAGCGGCAGGAGCTCGCGGAGCGCCGGCTCGTCGACCTGGATGATCGCGATGCCCGCGGCCTCGAGGTCCGTGATCTCGTCACGCAGCGCGAGCCCGATCTGCCGTGCCGTCTCCCCGAGGGGCACGTCGTCGCGGACGAACGACCACGCCATGATCGTCACCGGGCCCGTGAGCATGCCCTTGACCGGCTTCTCCGTGAGGGACTGCGCGTGCTCCGCCCACCGCACCGTCATGGGCGCGGGCCGGGACACGTCGCCCCAGAGGATCGACGGGCGCGTGCACCGCGACCCGTACGACTGGACCCACCCGTTGCGCGTCACCGCGAACCCGTCGAGGAGCTCCGCGAAGTACTGCACCATGTCGTTGCGCTCGGCCTCGCCGTGGACCAGGACGTCCAGCCCGATCTCCTCCTGGAGCGCGACCACCCGGGCGATCTCCGCGCGCATCGCGTCCTCGTACGCCTCGAGCGAGAGGTCCCCCTTGGCGTGCGCGGCCCGTGCCCGACGGATCTCCACCGTCTGCGGGAACGACCCGATGGTCGTCGTCGGCAGCGCCGGCAGCCCCAGGCGCGCCTCCTGCGCGGCACGACGCTCCTGGGCGGGGGCACGGTGGAAGTCCGTGGTCCGGAGGGCGGCGGTGCGCTCGCGGACGGCGGCGACCTCCACCCCGACGGCGCTGGCCCGCGACGCGACGGCGTCGCTCGCCGCGAGCAGCTCGGCGTGGACGGCCTCGCGGCCCTCCCGGAGGCCGGTCGCGAGGGTGACGACCTCGGTGACCTTCTGGTCGGCGAAGGCCAGCCACCCGGCGAGGCCCGGGTCGAGGTCGGGCTCGTCGGCGACGTCGTGGGGGACGTGCTGGAGGGACGTGGAGGTGCCGACGCTCACCGCGGCGGCGCCCAGGCCCTCGAGCCGTTCGAGGACCTCGAGGCGCGCGGAGAGGTCGGCGCGCCACACGTTGTGGCCGTCGACGACGCCGCCGACGAGGGTGGTGCTCCCCAGCCCGGGGACCGGCTCCGTCGGTGCGGTACCGCGCACGAGGTCCAGGGCGACGGCCTCGACGTCGGAGTCGGCGAGGACCGGCAGGGCGTCGCCGAGGTCGCCGAAGGGTGCGGCGACGAGCACGGCCGGGCGGTCGGGCGAGCGGAGGTCGGTGGCGAGGGTCGCGTAGGCGGTGCGCAGGGCGGCGAGGACCTCGTCGCGGGGGACGTCGAGGTTGTCCGTGACGAGCGCGGGCTCGTCGAGCTGGACCCAGGGCGCGCCGGCGGCGGCGAGGGCGCGCAGGAGGTCCGCGTAGACGGGGAGCAGGTCGGCGAGGCGTGAGAGCGGGGAGAACCCGGAGGGTGCGCCGTCGGCGGCCTTGCTCAGCAGGAGGAACGTCACCGGGCCGACGATCACGGGTCGGGTGGTCACGCCTGCCTCGAGGGCCTCGCGGAACTCGCGGACGGGGCGGTCGGACGCGAGACGGAACGCGGTGCCCGGACCGATCTCGGGGACCAGGTAGTGGTAGTTCGTGTCGAACCACTTGGTCATCTCGAGGGGCGGCAGGTCGCCGACGCCGCGGGCGACCGTGAAGTACCCGGCGAGGTCGAGCTCGCCGGCGTCGGAGAGCAGGTGGGCGAACCGCTCGGGGACGGCGCCGACGGTGGTGGCGGCGTCGAGGACCTGGTCGTAGTAGGAGAAGGAGGAGGGGACGGACGCGTCGTCGGCGGGGAGGCCGAGGTCGACGAGGCGCGCGACGGTGGTGCGTCGGAGGTCGGCCGCCGTCGCCTCGAGCTCGTGGACGTCGGTGCGGCCGGCCCAGTAGGCCTCGACGGCGCGCTTGAGCTCGCGTCGCCGTCCGATGCGGGGGTAGCCGAGGACGGTCGCCGCCGGGAATGCCGGAATAGCCGGGTTCTGGGCGGCAGGGCTGTGCTGCAGTTCCGTGGTCATGGTGGTCCTTAGAGGAGTGCCGGCTTGCGCGGCTGGACGGTGGACGCGTCGACCCGCGGCCCGCTGGCCAGGTCAGGGGTGCGGTCATCGGGATGGCCCGGTGCCGCGGCCCCGCCGCCGAGGTGTACGCCCTCGAGCAGGTCGAGCGCTGCATGGTGCTTGTTGAAGGTGTAGACGTGGAGGCCCGGTGCGCCGGCCTCGAGCACGGCGGACGCCAGGTCGACGGTGGCCCGCACCCCGAGGCGGTGGCGCGCGGCGTCGTCGGGCAGGGCCTCGAGGTCCCGGACGAGGGCCGCGGGGGCGGGGACGCCGGTGAGGGTCTCCACGCGTCGCAGCCGGTGGGGGTCGGTCATGGGCAGGAGCCCGGCGAGGATGGGGAGGGTCACCCCGGCCGCGCGGGCCTCGGCCACGAAGTCCACGTACGTCTCGGGCGCGTAGAACAGCTGGGTCATGGCGAAGTCGGCCCCGGCGTCCTGCTTCTCGCGGAGCCGGGCCACCTCCTGGGCGCGGCTGGTGCCCGCGGCGCGGTTGCCCTCGGGGAACGTCGCGACCGCCACGGTGAGCGGGCGGGCCGCCGAGCGCAGCGCGGTCGACGGGTGCTCCGCGCACCGCCGCGCCTCGACCTCGCGCAGGAGGCGGACGAGCTCGGTCGAGGAGTGCACGCCGTCGGGGTGGGGGCGCCAGTCGGGCTGGTCGTGCGGGGGGTCGCCGCGCAGCGCGAGGAAGCTCCGCACGCCCTCGGCGAGGAACTCGTCGATGACGTCGGCGACGTTCTGCCGGCTCGCTCCCACGCACGTGAGGTGGGCGATGGGCAGCACGGGTGTCTGCCGCAGGAGCCGGCTGACGACGGTGCGTGCGGTGTCGCGGTCACCCCCGGCGGCGCCGTACGTGACGGACACGAAGTCGGGGCGTGCCGCGACGAGGCGCTCGGCCGTGGCCCAGAACTTGGGGGCCGCGTCGGGGTTGCGCGGGGGCATGAGCTCGAACGACACGGTGGGCCGTGCGCCGTGCTGTGCCCGCTGCGGGCTCGACCCGAGCGGTGTGGTCTGTGCGATCGGTGGGACAGGTAAGGAAGCCGTCATGGGTACTCCATCGGACCTGGCGTTAGCACCCGCACCCTCAGGAGGCTTCCATTGTGGGGGGTTGCTGCGGCGTCGACGAGCCAGGACTCTCGACCGCTCTGGATGGTGTCTCAGAGCCTAGGCTCGCATCCACCTGATGGTCCAGGATGAACCACATGGTGAGACATCGCAGGTCGGAGGGTGGTGTGAGGCCGGACGCTCAGCTGCGGCCGGGCGACAGACGACGCGCCCAGCGCGTCCACGGCGGGGCGGTGCGCCACCCCAGCGCCAGGGTCCGGAACGCCCAGTCGAAGCGACGCCACAACGTCGCGGGCGAGTCGAACGTCCGCCCGGAGACCCCCACCACCAGGGCGCGGTCGTACCGGACCACCGTCCCCGCGGGCAGCTGGAAGCTCAGGTCGATGTCGTCGTGGACCCGCGGGTCGTCCCGGTGGACGCGCCCGCTCACGGACTCCCACGTGCTGCGCCGCATCGCCATGTTCGACCCCCACAGCGGCACGCCCGCCAGCGCCGCGTGGATCCCCCAGTAGTAGCCCCGCATGTAGAACACGCGCGCCACCCGGGCCCTCCCGCGGGGGAGGTCGTAGAACGTCCCCGGCCCCGTGAGCGCCCCCAGCGTCGCGTCCTGCTCGAAAGCCCGCCCGACGCGCTCCACCCAGTCCTCGGGCGGGACAGTGTCCGCATCGCACCGCAGCACCACGTCGCCCGACGCCGCGTCGTACCCGCACGACGCCGCCGCGGGGATGCCCCGCACAGGTTCCGCGACCACCCGCGCGCCGTGGCGCCGAGCCACCTCGGCGCTCGCGTCGGCGGAGCCGTTGTCGACGACCACCACCTCGTCGGGCAGGCGCGTCTGACGGGCGACGGCCTCCAGGCAGCGGTCGAGGAGGTCCGCGTCGTCGAGCACGGGGATCACGAGGGACAGGCGCAGCCGCGCCGAGGGCGTCACCGTCGCCGGGCCAGGGCGAGACCGCCGAGGAGGGACCCGGCCATGCCGGCCGCCAGGTCGCCCAGGGTGTCGTCGTACCCGACGTTGATGCTGTCGTCCACGAGCGTGTGCCCGACCCACTCACCGAACTCCCACAGCACCCCGAGCAGGGAGCCTGCGGCGACCGTCACGATCACCAGGACCGTGCGCGCCCGTGCGTCGCGGAGCTCCGCGTGCTCGGGCCACAGCCGCCCGAGAAGGACGACGGCCATGACCGCGAGCACCCCGTTGGCCACGGTGTGCGCTGCGATGTCGAGCCACCCCACCCGGGCGTACAGGTCGACCACCGCGAACCAGCCCGCAGCGAGGAGCGTCAGGCCGTTGGCGATGTCCAGACCCGAGGGCACCCGCAGGAACCGCGGGATCACCAGGCCCAGGAGGACGAGGGCGAAGAGTGCGACCTCGACGCTCCCGAACCGCACCCCGGCGACGACGATGCTCACCACACCGAGGACGCGCACGGCGTCCGACGCGACGACCCCGGTGCGGGAGGGCCGCTCGAGGGCCGTGCTGGTCATGACCGCCACCCTAGCCGGGCGCGCCCCGCCCGGCCGGTCGGACGTCGCGCCCTGTCCGACCGTCCGGACCGGCGTCCTCAGGCGCTGCCCAGCGCTGCCCGGTACCAGGCGACGTGCACGTCCGTCAGGGCGAACGCCTCGCGGTGCGCGTCGCCGGCTGTCCCGGCCGCGTCGACCGCCGCCCACGCCTGCGACCCGTCGTACGCGTGGTCGCGGGCGAGGAGCGCCAGCTGGTGGTCGCTCACCCGTTGCGGGTCGAGCACGGCGCGCGCCTCATCCTCGGTGAGGTCCCGCGACGGCCCCGGAACGCCGAGGTGCGCCGTGAGCGCGTCGAGCACGACCCGCACCGGCGTCGCCTCCGGTGCCACCGCGTGCAGCACCCGGCCCGCGAGCCCCTTACCGAGGGCGGCGGCCGCCACGACGGCGGCCACCTGCTCCACCGACGCCAACGAGATCCGCGCCGACGCCCCGGCGATCGTCGCCCCGAGACCCGCCGTCACCTGCGCCAGCGCGGGGACGAACCAGCGGTCCCCCGCCCCGTACACGAGGTTGGGCCGCACCACCGTGCCGTGCGCGTCGAGCACCAGGCGCTCCGCGGCCAGGCGGTCGGTGCTCGCCACCGACTCCGGGTGCGCCGGCACGTCGTCCTCCGCGACGTCCCGGTGCGGGCCGGACCCGTACACCGACGTCGTCGACACGTAGACGACGCGCCCGACGCCCCGCGCGCTCGCGGCCTCCATGAGGGCACGGGTGCCGTCGACGTTCACGGCGCGGCTCGTGCCGGCGTCGCGCCCCACGTAGGACACGGCGTGCACGACGACGTCCACGCCCTCCAGCGCGGCACGGAGGGATGCCTCGTCGCAGAGGTCCGCCGTGCGGTGCTCGACGGTCGCGGGCAGCGGCTCGGTCGGGGCGGTCCGTGAGGAGGCGACGACGCGGACGCCCGGGTGCTGCGCGAGGCCGCGCACCACGTGCGAGCCGATGAACCCGCTCGCGCCGACCACGAGGACGGTGGTCGGAGTGCCGGCCGTGGTGCCGGTCCTCGTCACAGGGCCGCTTCCTCGGCGACGGGCCCGTCGTCCTCGGACGCTTCCTCCTCGGCCACCCGAGCCGCCTCGAGCGCCACCCGGCCGGAGGAGATGCCCTCGGCGACGACGGTGCGGCCCTGCGTGAAGGTGAGGCGCACGGTCTCCGTCGAGGAGTCGACGACGCCCTCGATCCGGACGGGCGGGTCGAACTCGGGGAATGTGTGGCACACGAGGTCGATCTCCATGAGCTCCGCGTCCGGCAGGGTCGAGGAGAAGAGGTCGGTCATCGCGTGAAGGATGAGCATCCCCGGGAGGTGGTCGACGGGGTGGTCGAAGAAGAACGGGTTGGAGTGGTCGTAGCCGAGGACGGCCTCGACGGCCCTGCCGTCACGGCGGACGTCGGCGAGGGGTGCGGGGTCGTAGCGGCGCGGCACGTCGTGCGGGTTGGGCGCGCGGCGGCGCAGTGCCTGGTAGTGCACGGGGCTGATGCAGCGCAGCGCCCCGCCCCCGGTGGCGACAGGGCGTCCCTGGCTCGTAAACTCGACGATGACCTCAAGTCCGCTGATCTCCCCCTTGCGATGGTGCTCGTGGGTGACCCTGACCGAGGCGACGAGCTCGAGAGGCCCGAACTCGGGCAGCGCGGGTGCCCCGTCGTCGCACCAACGGAAGGTGGCGTGCTGGAGCGTGAAGGCCCAGGACTTGGGGATCGAGTATCCCGAGTGCGCGACGAAGAGACCCATCTGGCGGATGGCCTCGATGGCCAGCGGGACAGGTAGGTGCGGGGAACGTCGGTCGATGAGAACGTGTCCACGGGGAAACTGGACGGCGCACTGCCACTCGGTGGAGGACGCCTGCTGCACGTCGGTGAGGAACACCTCGGCTGTGGCTCGCCTGTGCACCATTGACCGGTCGACCGGTCGGTCGAAGGTAAGATTGTGAAGGAGGTCGGCATGCGGGGGTTGCAGCGTCATGACGCGATGTTACCGACCTGTGATGATGTGCTTCTAATTGTGGGGAGTTGTGATGTCACGACGGAGTGATCAACGAGCTGCCACGCGAGCCGCCATCCTGGAGGTCGCAGCAGAGGAGTTCGAGGCGAACGGATACGTGGGTGCGTCCCTGTCCGAGATCGCCGAACGGCTCGACCTGACCAAGGGGGCGTTGTACTTCCACTACCCCTCCAAAGGTGAGATCGCGAAGACGATCGTGCAGAAGTACTTCGAACCCTGGCCCCCGGTGGTCGAGGAGGCCGAGAAGCACGAGAGCCCCATCAAGGCACTCATGTGGCTCTCCGAGCAGGTCGCCACGTCGTACCGGGACGACATCCACATCCGTGCGGCCGTCCGCCTGGTCCGCGACCGGGCGTCCATCGACGTCGAGCTCCCTGCGCCGTTCGTCGACTGGATCTCCACGACGCGCAGTTTCCTCGAGCGCGCCGAGGCCGCCGGGGAGATCCGTGCAGGGCTGCCGCTCGAGCGCTTCGCGCTGCTCATCGTCGCCTCGTGGTTCGGTGTGCAGCAGGTGTCCCAGGACCTCGATGAGCGCAAGAGCCTCCTCGAGTTCAACTCGAGCCTGTGGGAGCTCCTGCTGGACGGGTTGCGCTGACGGGGCAGTCCGCGAGGTGGTCGTCCACCAGGCCGCAGGCCTGCATCGCCGCGTAGGCGGTGATGGGGCCGACGAACACGAAGCCGTGCGCCTTGAGGTCCTTGGCGAGCGCCACCGACCCCGGGGTCGAGGCGGGCACGTCGGTCCAGCGCACCCAGCGTTCCGCACGGGGCTCGGGGGCGTGCGACCACACGAGCTCGTCGAGGGTCGCACCGTCGGCGTGGAGCGCCACCACGGCGCGGGCGTTGGTGATGGTCGCCTGGATCTTGGCGCGGTTGCGGATGATCGACGCGTCCTCGAGGAGGCGGACCACGTCGTCCACCCCGAAGGCCGCGACGGCCTCGGGGTCGAACCCCGCGAAGGCCGTGCGGAACGCCGGCCGCTTGCGCAGGACCGTGAGCCACGACAGCCCGGACTGGAACCCCTCGAGGGCGAGGCGTTCCAGCAGAGCGGTGTCACCGTGGACGGGCACGCCCCACTCCGTGTCGTGGTAGTCGGCGTACAGGGGGTCGCCATCGCCGAAGCAGCGTCGAGGGGTGGTCATGGCCCCACTCTGGCGCGGACCACCCACGCCCGCCCGCCCGCAGCCCGCAGCTGTGGACGACGGGCTCCGTCCCCAGGTGGGCGCGCGGTTCCCGGCGCTAGGGTGAGCGCGTGAGCCAGTCCTCCTCGGTCCTCGTCACGGGCGGCGACGTCCACACCGGCCACCGGGTCCTCCCCGCCGGGTGGGTGGCCGTCGTCGACGGCCGCGTCGCCCAGGTGGGCACCGGCGACGTGCCCGACGCGTGGTCCGCGCTCCCCGCCGTCGACGCTCGCGGGCGGACCGTCGTCCCCGGTTTCGTCGACATCCACACCCACGGCGCTGCCGGCGCGACCTTCGGGTCAGCCACCGCCACGGGTTCCGTCGCGGACGACGCCCTGCGCGCCCTCCACCTGCAACGGCGCCACGGGACCACGACCACCGTCGCCAGCCTCGTGACCGCCGCGCTGCCCACCCTCGCGGAGGCGCTCGCCGAGCTGCGGGGCCTCGTCGAGGACGACGAGCTCGCCGGCGTCCACCTCGAAGGGCCGTGGCTGAGCCCCGACTACCGGGGCGCGCACGACCCCGCCCTGCTCGTCGCCCCCGACCCCGGTGACGTCGACGCCCTCCTGGGCACCGGCATCGTCCGTGTCGTGACGCTCGCCCCCGAGGCCGCCGGGGGCCTCGACGCGGTGCGCCGCGTCGTCGGCCACGGGGCCGTCGCCGCCGTCGGGCACACCGCCGCCGACGCCACCGTCGCGACCGCCGCCGTCGACGCCGGGGCGCGCCTCGCCACTCACCTGTTCAACGCGATGCCCCCCGTCCACCACCGCGACCCCGGGCCGGTCCTGGCTCTTCTCGAGGACGAGCGCGTCGCCGTCGAGCTCGTCGCCGACGGCGTCCACCTCCACCCCCTCACCCTCGCCCACGCCGCCCGCTCCGCAGGCCCCGCCCGCACGGTACTCGTCACCGACGCCATGGCGGCCACCGGAATGCCCGACGGCGGCTACGTCCTCGGCGAGCTCCTCGTCGACGTCGACCACGGCGTCGCCCGTCTCCGCGAGGGCGGCGCCATCGCGGGAAGTACCCTCACGCTCGACGCGGCCCTCCGGCACGCCACGGCCACCGCGGGCGTGCCGTTCGTGGACGCGCTCGCGGCGCTCACCACGACGCCCGCGGGGATCATCGGGCGCGACGACGTGGGCATTCTGGAACCTGGGGCGCACGGCGATCTGGTCGTCCTCGACGACGCCCTGCGCGTCGCGGCGGTCTACCGGCGGGGGCGGCTGGTCGGCGACGCCTGAGTGCCGTAGGAGCGTCTGGCCGCGCCGTGTCCCCACTTTCCGTGTCGCGGTGAGGCGGGCGACCGGGGCTGCTGGAGGTCTACGCTCGGCGCATGCTGCTTCCGGAGCCGGCCGACATGACCACCCTTCTGGTTCGTACGGACTATTCCGACGACACCGCGTGGCAGGCCGCAGTCCAGGCCGCGACCGCGGTGTACGCCGCTGACGACCTCGAGCCGATGGGCGCCAGCGTGCAGCTGGTCGAGGCACCGGAGCTCGATGGCCTGACGCCGAACGACCTGGTGCTTCTGCCCCGGAGCGGGTATCTCTCCTGCCTCGCAGTTGCAGATGCCCGGACCATGGTCGACCTGACGATCGTGCTCGTCGATCTCAACGAGTTCAGCGAGCAGGTAGGACGCACCTTCCGCGTGGTTCCGCAGGAGGTCGAATCGGTCACGGGGAACCTCGCGATCGCGAACATGGACTTCTTCGAGTTCGCCGATTCGGCCGATCCCGACGGGGTCTTCCGTGGCTTCGGGGGCACGCCCTAGCGGTCGCGGAGGTCGTCGAGGCGGGCGACGTCGATGTCGACGTCCCCGCTGATGCCGTCCACGGCGCCCCACCAGGAGACCTGCCACACGGTCCAGTCGTGGTCGGGACGGCCGAGGAAGCTCACGAGCCACCGGGGCCGGTCGGATCGGTCGAGCACCGGGTACTCGCCCTCCCAGTCCTCGCCGACGTAGAGCAGCGTGTCCGTTCCCCACGCGTCCTCGACGACCGCGAGGAACGCGTCGAGCTCGGCGAGGACGTCGTCGAGGGGCGGGCGGGCGCTGCAGTTCCCGACGAGCTCGAGGTCGACCGCCGGCGGCAGCGCTCCGTCCTGCGGCGGGGCGGTGCGCAGGAAGTGCTCGGCCTGCTCGGCGCCCGGGGTGCACAGCGTGAAGAAGTGGTAGGCACCGCGGTCGATGCCCGCGTCGTCCGCCGCGATCCAGTGCTCCGCGAAGCGCGGGTCCACGAGTGCGGTCCCCTCGCTGGCCTTGAGGTACGCGAACGCGACGTCGTCGTCGGCCACGGCGGCCCAGTCGACCGGGCCCTGGTGATGGCTGACGTCGATCCCGTAGACCTCACCCTCCCGCAGGGTCGGGCGGTGGTGCGGCGCCCAGAGGTACCAGACGGCCGCGAGCAGTGCGGCGATCACGAGGACCGCGACGAGGGCGGTCAGCCAGCGGCGCCGCGTGCGGCGGCGGGACGCGGAAGAGGCCTCGGGCCCCAGCGGGGACGCTCCCTGCGCTCCCGGGGTGTCCTGCTGCGGGGTTCCGGTCATCGTCCGGCCTGCTCGGCCCACTCGTCGGCGAGGAGCGCGTAGCCGACGCCGTCGACCCACCCCAGCTCACGGTGGAGGGAGTCCTTCACGGTGTACGTCTCGCGGCGCATGCCGAGGCGTTCGGCGAGGCGCCACGAGGGGGTGTTGTCGGCGAAGATGCTCGCCGTCACGCGGCGCAGGCCCAGGTCCTCGAAGCACAGGCGCAGCACCTCCTGCACCGCTTCCGTGGCATACCCCTGCCCGCCGTGGGCGGGGTTGAAGGCCCACCCGAGCTCGGCCTCGGCGTGCTTCGCGCCCGAGGCGACCTCGCGCTGCGCCCACGCGTCCGCGACGCGGAGCATGAGCTCCCCGATGATGTGCCCGTCGAGCTCGACGACGAGCGTGTCCCGCTGCCGCGCCCCGATGATCTCGCGCCAGTCGTCCTGGTCCGCGGGGCGCCACGAACCCCAGTGGCTCACCTCGTCGAGCTGCCGGTACTCCCACATGGCGTCCGCGTCGCCCGGCGTGACCCGGCGGATGCTCAACCGAGGTGTGCGCAGCGGCCACGCGACGTCGTCGAGCGGGGTGGGGGCGGACTGGTCGGGTGCGGTCACGAGAGCATCCTGTCAGGCCAGTCAGTCGGTCGCCGTACTCTTGAGCGACCTCAGCACCCGTGCACTGCTCTCCGGCGAGGTCACATATGCGGTCTGGTTGGCTGCTCCGCGTCTGATTTCACCTCGACCCCAGGCCGACCAGTGCGATCACACCCGAGATCGAACCGACGCCGGGATCCAACCCCGGTGACCACCGCAGTCAGGATCCCCTGAGATGGCTGCCAGTCTGACGACCGAATGTTGGGTGGTTCAGTCCCGACGAGACAAGGTCGACCACAAACTTATGGCTGAGCACTCGTCTCATCGGGCCCTCCACCCCTCGATCTACCCTTAGATCCGCGTCAGGAGGCCTTTGAGATAAGAGCCGCCCCTGCTGAGGATGGCTCCCGCGAGTGCGCAGTAGAAGCCGTTGTTGTTGCACCATTCGATGAGGTCAGCGGGGTTAGGGCCGGTCTCGCCTGCGACCTTGAGCTGGATCATGTTGACCTTGGAGATTCGATTCCCGTCCAGGTACTCGTAATACCAGCCATAGCAGTTGGAAGGCGAGTTGTTGGTCCAGGGCATGAGCCCGCTGCTGCCCTCTTCGCAGTACGAGTAGTAGTCGCCTGTCGCTAGGGTTGAAAACCGCTCTCCAGGCCTCGCGGAGAACCTCTCCTCGTGCTCCTCGATCGCCTGCTGGATCTCGGACTCGCTGGCATCGGCTGGTGCCAGCTGTGCGGCAGGGATCCCTGCCTCGCTCACCACGGTCGCCTCTGGCGACGGTGCCGAGGGGGTGGCGCTCGCCACCCCTGTCAGTGACACGGAAAGGGCTGATGCAATCGCCATCGTCGAGATGGCCCTACGAGTGCGCATGATAATCTCTCCTTTCGCGGTGAAGCTTCCGTTGTCGCAATCGGGTTCTTTCTCATTTGCATGGTGATGCTTGTGGACGCCGTGCCGTGTGATGTTCGCGTGGGCGGGCCTCGTGCCGTGCCCTCGTGCACGCCCGGCCGGAGGGTGATGATTGTTGTCTGCTCGTGCATCGTTGCCCCCAGGCCGGATTGTCTGCATCTGCGAGACCGACGGACATCCCGTTGCTCGGCACGATGCCGGGCTGTGCCACGGACTCAGTTTTTAACGTAACAGATCGTCTAATACGGGACACCTCGGGCGGTGCGCATGTGAGGCCGGCGTACTACGAGAAGACCGACGAACGGCGGTCGAAGAACGACGCGGTATCGATCCCGATACTGCGCGGTGACCAGTCAAGACGTGTGTTCGCGCGCGGTGGGCCCGACGTCGTGGAGGTCGCGTCTGTGGTCGTCGACCGGACAGACGAGAGTTCAGCCACCGGAGGCACAACTCGAGTCCGCAACCTTGCGTCGGTGCGTGACACGGACACGGGATTCGGGCGTCGGCGTGTTAGGTCACCTGTCCAGGCGAGCCCAGCGCTTGAGGGCGTCTGGCGATCGCGCGCAGGCGCGGGTCGTCCGCCTCGGTGTAGCGAGCGAGCACCGCCAGGGCCGTCCGGGTGCGCAGGTCGTACAGGGCCATCGCCGCCGAGAGGCGAACGTCCTCGTCGGTGTCCTGCAGCGCCTCGGCCAGGGCCCCGGTGGCGTCCTCCGCGCCCGGGCCGATGAAGCAGAGGACCTCGGCGGCATGGTGCCGCGCCGGGGTCTCGTCCCTGGTCAGCGCCATGACGAGGCTCGGCACGGCCGTGCGGTCGAAGGACGCGAGGTCGCGGGTGAGTCCGTTCCGAACGGTGCTGTCGCCGGTTCCCAGGAGTGCCACCAAGGCCGGGACAGCTCGCGGGTCGCCGGTGCGGGCGAGAGCCCAGCGGGCCTTGGCCGCCACGTCGGCGTCGTCGTCGCCTGCCAGCGGCACGATGGCGCTCGTGGTCGCCGGGTCGGCGATCTTGCTCAGGACGTGCAGCGCGCGCACGCGCGAGGTGGTGTCCGTCCCGGCCAGCGCGTCCAGGAGGAGGGGCGTGGCTGCGTCCGCGACGCGGGTGACCGCCCAGGAGAGGGTGTCGCGCACGAAGGGGTCGGGCTCGGACCACAGCCTGGCCACGAGCCCCGGCGCGCCAGCAGGGTCGGCGGCCGTGCCGAGGTCGAGGGCCGCGGCCTGACGCACGTCCCGGTCCGGGTCCGTGAGCCTGCTCAGCGCAGCATCGAGCTCGGGGTCGGCGGTGGGCTCGAACGCTCGTGGTGTGCTCATGCGGGCGACGCTAGAAGTTGCCGCAACGAGAAGGTCAACCCGCTACCGTCGACCCCGTGCACTACTCGATCAGTCAGGTCGCCACCATGGCCGGCGTGTCCGCACGGACCCTGCGGCACTACGACGAGATCGGGCTGCTCACCCCGGCGGCCGTGTCCTCCAACGGCTACCGCTGGTACGGTCGGAGCGAGCTGCGCCGTCTGCAGCGCATCCTCCTCCTGCGCGACCTCGACGTCCCCCTCCCGCAGATCGACGCCGTCCTCGCGGGGGACGACGACGAAGCGTCCGCCCTGCGACGCCACCTGACCATCGTCACCGCCGAACGGGACCGCCTCGACCGGATCGCCGCCACCATCACCCGCACCCTGGACGACCTCGAAGGCGGGGACCGCCTGCCCGACGAGGAGTTCTTCCGCGGACTGGACGAGGGACGCTCGCAGCTCGCCGCCACCCTCGAGGAACGATTCGGTAACGCTGCCGCCGGCACGGTGCAGACCGGGACCACGCACACGGCGCGATGGACCAGGGACGACTACGACCAGGCGGCAGCCGACGGACGGGAGCTCTATGCGCGCCTGTCCCGCGCACGACGGTCCGGCGTCGACCCCACCTCCGTGCGAGCGCTCGACCTCATCGCGGAGCACCACGAAGCCGTCCGCGCCGTGTGGCCCGTCGACCCGGCGGCCTATCACGCGCTCGCCGACCTCATCGAGACCGACCCCCAGCAACGAGACGTCGTCGGGGCCGAGGACCCCGATCTTCCTCTGTGGCTCGCAACCGCCGTCCGCGCTTACGCCGTCCGGCGCCTCGACCACGGATAGGGTCCAGGGATGGAGAGTGCTGTCCGCGAGAGATGCGTCGCGCTGGGGGTCGCCGTGGTGATCGGCGCCGTCGTCGGGTGCCTTGCGGGAGTAGCGCTGAGCGCCACCTCCGGCTTCGTGGCGTGGGGCGGGTTCGTGTGGTCCGTCATCGGGGCGGCCTCGCTAGGGCTCGGGTTCGTGGCGGCCGAGATCACGAGGCTCGTGGCGAAAGGTACGGGTCGCGAGTCCCGAGGGGCAGGCACTGGCGCGATCCTTGCCTCCGCGGTTCTCGCCGGGGCGTCCGCAGCTGCCCTCCTCAGCTGGACGGCATCCGTGACGGTCCTCGGAGGAGCGGTCTTCTTCGCTCTCGTGTCGGCGGGGGCGACGTACGGCGCGACTCGGCGGAGGACCCGCGTCGCGATGAACGCCTGTGACCTGTCCGTGGTGGGGCGTCGTGTGGACGACGGCTACTGAGGCCGTCGAGCCAGCTGTGCATCGGTGGACGAAGGGCTGCCGTGAGTGGTGCGGACCGCCAGACCCAAGAGGGGCACCGTGAGGACGGTCAGCGCGACGCCCAGGCCGGCGACCGCCACCATGGCGCCGCGAAGGCCGACACCCTGTGACCAGAGTCCGACGTACACGGGGCCGAGCAGGAACCCGAGGTATGACACGGCGGTCACGAGGGCCGTCGCCCGGCCCCGGTACGCCTCGTCCACCGAGCGCGACGCGAGGCTGAGCATCGTCGGGTAGAGCGTGGCGGTGCCGGCTGCTGCGACGATGAGGCCGAGGGCCGCCACGAGGATCGTCGGGGAGGCCGCGATGATCAGGGCGCCAGCAGCCGCAGCGACCGAGCCGAGGAGCACGACGGATCTCTCGCGCCCCGGGCGGAGCGTCCCGAGTGACAGACGGGTGGCTGCCACGACGGCCGCGAAGACGGCGGGAGCGACCGCGCTGGTCCCTGTGCCGGCGTTCAGCTCGTCCTCGAGGAACACCGCACCCCAGCTCTGGTGCGCGTTCTCGCTCGCGAACGCCAGGGCACCGAGGACCCCGACGATCAGGAGCGGGGTCAGCCGTAGACCGCCCGCGGGGGGCATGACGGTAGCGCCCACCCGTGGGAGGACGGGGTCGGCTGCGTTCCCGGGGCGCGGCAGGAGCGTGCCTGCTGACGCGACGACGGAGAGCACGGCGATGACGAGGAATGGCGCGTAGGTCGGTGCGCCGAGGGCCGAGAGGAGGCCGGTCCCGAGGCTCGACAGCACGACGAAGACCGAGAAGACGCCCCCGGCCCGCATGATGACGGCGCGGCCGGTGACCTGCTCGGCGCGGGCGGCGATCGAGTTCATGGCGACGTCGGTGGCGCCGCTCGTAGCCCCGACGACCGTGAGGCCTAGGCAGAGGGCGACGAAGCCGTGGGCGGAGAGCGCGGCCCCGACGCCTGCCATCCCGAGCGCGATGATCGCGACGCCCGCGAAGCGCAGCCCGAACCGGTCGAGAGCCTTGCCCGCGAGGAGCATCGCCGGAAGAGCGCCGGCACCGACGAAGAGCAGTGCGACACCGAGCTGTCCGTCGTCGACCCCCGCCTGCTCCCGGATGCGGGGGATGCTCGCGCCCCACGCTCCCCAGAACGAGCCGAAGGCGGCGGCCGCCAGGTAGGCGACGGCGGGCCGAGGGCCTTGCTGCAGGGCGAAGGACATGTGTGTGACGTTACACAGATACACTGTGGCTATGCAATCGCCCGCGCAGCGCCCCACGATGACCCAGGTCGCAGCTCGCGCCAAGGTCTCGGTCATGACGGTGTCCTACACGTTCAACCGACCCGACCGGGTGGCGGCCCCGACGCGGGAGAAGGTCCTCAGGGCGGCGGCGGAGCTGGGGTATGCCGGCCCGAACGCTGCGGCACGATCACTGCGCTACGGAAGCACCCGCACGCTGGGAGTGGTTCTGGGGGAGCACCTCACCTACGCGTTCGACGACTCCCAAGCCGTCGCCTTCCTCGGCGGGGTGTCCGAGGTCTGCGCCGATCACGGGTATGGGTTGCTCATCACACCCGTCACGGGCGTGGACGACGACGCCCGTCGGGTCGCAGCCGCGGCCGTCGACGCCTTCGTCGTCTGGACCACGACGGACGACGACCCGGTGCTCGACGCGGTGATCGCTTCGGGTCGCCCTGTCGTCGTCCACGGCGGCCCGGCGAGGGACGGCGCCGCGCTGGTGAGCGTCGACAACCGTGCGGCTGCCCGAGCCATCGGCCTGGAGGCGTTCGCGGGGGCGACACGCCCCGCGGTGCTCAGCTTCCCCCTCGACCAGGAGCGTCGGACGGTGCTCGCGCCGGGCGTCGACCCGGACGGCGTCCGCTTCCCCGTGACGCGGGAGCGCCTGCTCGGGTACCGGGACGCGGCCGAGGACCTCGGACTCGACTGGTCGTCGGTGCTCGTCGGTGCTGCCGCCACGAACGACGACGACGAGGCGCGGACGCTCGCGGAGCAGATGCTCACGCTCGATCCGCCGCTCGACGCGATCGCCGCCATGAGCGACGAGCAGGCGCTCGGGGTGCTCGCCGCTGCCGCGGCGTCAGCGGTGCCGGTTCCCGAGCGGCTCACCGTGAGCGGCTGGGACGCCTCGCGCGCCGCCGCAGCCGCCGGTCTCAGCACCGTGGCTCAGGACCTGCGCGCCCAGGGCGCGTCGTGCGCGCGGATCGCTCTCGGTGGACCCGCGGAGGACCATGCGGACCGGTGGTCCGTCGTCGTCCGGTCCTCGACGGTGCGGTGAGGTTCGCAAGAACGACCATCCGTCGCAGGTCGTGTGGTGGGCTGTGCGGCCCGAGACCCGACGGTCGCCCGGCAGGCCCGAGGCCGTCAGGACCGATCTTCGAACCTTCACAGCATCGTGACCAGACGCATGTTGGGAAAATCCCAACCCAGCCGTACGGTGGATGGATGGACACCACGATCAATGAGCGGGTGCGGAGCCTCGTGCAAGGTCGGGGAATCGTGCAGAAGACGCTCGCAGCCGAGATCGGCATGACGACCGACGCGCTCTCGCGCGCTCTCGGCGGCTATCGAGGCTTTAGCGCCTTGGAGCTGGCACGGGTCGCCGAGCTGCTGGACGTCAACGTCTACGAGCTCATCACCGGCGAGCAGGACCCCGCCAAGGTTCGCGTCGCGGCACGGCATTCGTTCGACCACGACACAGGCACGTACAGCAACGGCACCTTCGACTCCGACGATGACCACCTGGAGGACATTCGTCTGGCCTACGTCCAGGCCTACCCGAAGGGTGATGCGCCTGCTTCCGTACTCCCCGACAGCCCGGACACAGTACGCGGAGCGCTCGGAGAAGGGTTCGTGCGCAGACTCGCGGACCTGCTCGAGCAGCACCTCGGAGTCGACGTCGTCCGCATCCCGAAGCTGGGTACCGCGTACTCGATGATGCTCGGCAATCGTGCTGTGATCGTCGTCCCTGCCAGCGGAAACTGGTTCCGGGAGAACTGGGATATCGCACACGAGCTCGGGCATCTGGTCGACGGGTCCATGGGGGTGGGTGACGTTGCCGAGGCAGCCGCCAATGCGTTCGCAGCATCACTGCTTCTCCCCGAGAGCCAGGTGCGCGCGGTCGAGTGGAGGACGCTGACGGTGGAAGCACTCGGCGAGCTCGTCTGGGACTGGGGCGTCTCGACCGATGCCCTTCGCAGGCGTCTGTCATCGCTGAACGTTGCCGTCCCCGCAGCCGTCGGCGAGTGGCTGAGCGTCACGACGCCGCAGCTCCTGCGGGGGAGGTCGCTGCCAGCGGCGAGATGGGGCGACCTGATCGCCCGCAAGCGCGAAGCGGCGGCGCGGCGGTTCCCCACCTCGCTGATAAACGAGCATGAGCGGGCGATCGCGGAAGGTCGGCTGGGCAAGGGCACGCTCGCCTGGATGCTGGGTGTGGAGGTCGACGAGCTCGAGGTCGCCGAACCCGAGCTGCGTCGAGGGACCGTGGATGAACTCGCTGGGATGCTCGGGCTGACGTCCGCGTGAGCACGTTCCTCTTTCCGGACAACACGGTTCTCATCAACTTCGCCTACATCGGCCGCATGGACCTCCTCGCGAGGTTGACCGGGGGCAGAGGCGCATGGTGCCAGTCCGTCGCGACCGAGTGTGACAACAGCTCACGGTTCGAGGGACTCGACGAACTGGCCACCGCGCGCAAGATCTTCGGCACACCGTGGCTCCCGGAGTCGGGCGCGGAGCACCTCTCGATCCGTCTGCTTCGCGACGAGATGGCCAGCCCTGGTGACGGACCCACCAAGCACCTGGGTGAGGCCGAGACGATCGCCCTGATGGAACACCGGGGAGTCACCGGCTTCTTCATCACCGACGACGAGGACGCGGCGCGCAAGGCGCACGCCCGCGGGATCAGGTCGAGCACCACGTGGGACATGCTGGCTCTCGCGCTGCGAGCGCAGTGGGTCGATGCAGACACGGTCTTCGGGTTCGTCACCGTCCTCAGGCAGCGCAGGCGTCCGATCCCGCGGGCCATCGGGCGAGACAGGGCATCGTTCGACTCCTGGGTCTCTTCCGTGGCCCCCTCGTCGTAGGCGTGTCTGGGTGGGATGTCACGTGTCCGTGGAGCGCCGGACTTCGAGGCCTCTGGTCAGTGCCCTTCGTCCCACTCCACCCCGTCGACGCGGTGGAACGCCAGACCGGCGTCGTCCCACCACGCGCCGTGGGCGGGCAGGGTCGCCCGGAACCGGTCGAAGTCCTGGGGTGAGCCCCATGCGACCTCCGCGACCGCGGGCAGGCGCGGCAGGAGCATGGTCGTCACGTCGTCGAGGGTGCGGATCGTCTCGGTCCACAGGCACGCCTCGACGCCCACCACCGATGCGGCGGGGACGCCGGGGAGCTCGGCGACCGGGTCCCACGCGTACGCGTCCTCGAGGCTCACGGTCCCCGCCCACGTGAGGCCCAGGGGGAAGTCCTCGTCGTACTTCTGGTCGAGGTACGCGTGGTTCGCTGGGGACGCGACGAACAGGGCGCCGTCCTCGCGGGCGGCCCGTGCCAGGTGGTCGGTGTCGATCTGCCACGTCCAGTACTGCAGGAGGGTGCCGTCGGGCAGGTCGGCGCCCGTGGCCTCCTGCCACAGGGTGAGGCGCTTGCCGTGCGACGCCGCGACGCGCCCCAGGCGCTCGACGAACCGCACGTAGTCGTCGCGCTCGAGGACGAGCGCCTCGTCCCCGCCGAGGTGGATCGTGTCGCCCACGGTGTGGCGGGCGAGGGACGCGACGACGTCCTCGACGAGCGCCCACGTCGCGTCGGCGTCCACGGCGACGGTGCTGAACCCCACCTCGATCCCCGCGTACGGCTCGCGCTCCACCCCGTCGGGGCTCACCTCGGGGTAGGCCACCTGGGCGGCGTGCGTGTGCCCGGGGAGGTCCACCTCGGGGACGACCACCACGTGGCGCTCGGCCGCGTACTTCTGGAGGTGCGCGTAGTCGTCGAGGGAGAAGAATCCGCCCGTGCCGCCGTCGACGTCGTTCGCGGCACCGCGCTCCGTGAGCAGGGGGCGGCCCTCGATCTCGATGCGCCACCCCTGGTCGTCCGTGAGGTGCAGGTGCAGCTGGTTGAGGCGGTACGCCGACGCGAGGTCCACCACCCGCTTCACCGCGACGACGTCGAGGAAGTGCCGGGCCACGTCGAGCATGACGCCGCGCACGGCGTACGTGGGGGAGTCGGTGACCTCCATGGTGGGCACCGACCCGTCGCGCACGGCCTGCTCGACGGTCCGCACCGCCCAGAAGGCGCCGGCCTCGTCGGCGGCGCGCAGCTCCCAGCGGTCCGCGGAGAGCAGGAGCGTGTAGCCCTCCGCCGGGAGCGACGCGTCGAGGTCGGCACGCACCCCGAACCCCGCGGGGCCGGCACCCGCCGACTCCCCGGGCGTCGTGCGCGCGACGGCCGCGTGCAGACCGGTGGCGAGGCGCGCCGCGCGCGGCGCCCAGGGGGCGAGCGCCCGGACGAGACCGTCGACGTGCTCGGCTCGCAACGGTGCGCGCGGGGCGTCCTCGTCGACGGTGACGTGCTGCGGGGCGGGGACGAGCGGGACTGTCATGGTGCCTCTCCGATGAGGTGCTGGGCGAGGTGCTGCAGACTGTTGACGCCGACTAAGTACGTAAGGTGTACTTACTATATGGCACCACGACCTGCACAGACGGAGACCCGACGCCGCGCGTCGCGGTCCGGTGCCCCCGCCGCGAAGATCCTCCCCGCAGACGCACGCATCCGCCACCGCGCCCTCGTCCTCCAGGAGCTCTTCGACCACGGCCCCGCCTCCCGCGCCGACCTCGCCCGCTCCACCGCCCTCGCCCGCGTCACCGTCTCCGACGTCGTCTCCGACCTCATCGAGGACCAGCTGGTCGTCGAGCTCGGCGTCCGCCCCGGCACCCACATGGGCAAGCCCGCCACCCTCGTCGGCATCAACGGCCCCGGTGCCCACGTCGTCTGCCTCGACCTCTCCGGCGACGCCGTCCTGCGCGGCGCCCTCGTCGACCTCGAGGGCACCACCGTCAAGACGTCCACCGTGAAGCTCAACGGCAAGACCGGCGAGAACGCCGTCACCAAGACCCTCACCCTCGTCCGTCGCCTCGTCGAGGCCTCGCCCTCCCGCGTTCTCGGAGTCGGCGTCGGGACCCCCGGCGTCGTCTCCGCCGACGGCGTCGTCCGCCGCGCCCCCAACCTCGGCTGGACCGACCTCGACCTCCGGTCCCGCCTCGAGGCCGAGACCGCCCTGCCCGTCTACGTCGCCAACGACGCCAACACCGCCGCGCTCGCCGAGGAGACCTTCGGTGCCGGGAGCGCCACCGGTCTCGTGCTCGTCGAGATCGGCCACGGCGTCGGAGCGGGCATCCTCCTCGACGGCGCGCTCCTGCGCGGCACCGACGGCACCGCCGGCGAGATCGGCCACGTCAACGTCGTGCCCGACGGCCCCGAGTGCTCCTGCGGGCGCCGCGGCTGCCTCGAGTCCCTCGTCTCCGCACCCCGCCTGCGCGCCCGCACCACCGGGCTCAGCGACGCCGAGGTCGCCGGCGAGCTCTCCGCAGCAGGCCGCCAGCTCGGCCTCGTCCTCGCACCCGTCACCCAGGCCCTCGGCCTGCGCGACGTCGTGCTCTCCGGGCCCGAGGACCTCCTCGCCGGGCCTTTCCTCCAAGCAGCCGAGTCGACGGTCCTGGCACTCACCAGGCCCTTCGGGGACGAACGGGTCCGTCTCCGCATGTCAGCGCTCGGTCACGACGGCGTCCTCGTGGGTGCCGCCGCACACGTGCTCGACGGGGAGCTCGGCCTCTCGTAACCGGCCCGCCCCACCCGTCGCAGCCCGTCCGCCCCTGGCCACCCCGGCCACGACCAGAAGGACACGTTCCATGAGAAGCACGCGAATCGCAGTACTCGGCACCGTCGCCGCGCTCGCGCTCGGCGCCTGCAGCTCCGGCGGATCCACCACCTCCGAGGGCGACGACGCCCAGGGGGACGGCGAGCTCACCCTCTGGCTCGCCGGCAACGACACACCCGAGGAGCTCACCGACTGGCTCGTCGAGGAGTTCGAGTCCACCACGGACGGCACGCTCACCGTCGAGCGCGTCGACTGGGGCGAGCTCCTGCCCCGCCTCCAGACGTCCCTCGGCAACGCCGACGAGACCCCCGACGTCGTCGAGATCGGCAACACCCAGTCCCCGACCTTCACCAACGTCGGCGCCTTCACCGACCTCACCGACCACCTCGACGCCCTCGGCGGCGACGACCTCGGCCCCGAGGGATTCATCGAGGCCGGCAGCGTCGACGACTCCGTCTACGCCGTGCCCTACTACTGGGGCTCCCGCTACGTCTTCTACCGCACCGACCTCCTCGAGGCCGCCGGCATCGAGCCGCCCACCACGCTCGAGGAGTTCAACGACGCCGCCGTCGCGCTCACCACCGACACCCAGTCCGGGTTCTGGCTGCCCGGCCAGGACTGGCGCAACGGCATCAGCTGGGTCTTCGCCAACGGCGGCGACATCGCCGTCAAGGAGGGCGACCAGTGGGTCGGTCAGCTCTCCACCCCCGAGAGCATCGAAGGCCTCACCCAGCTGCAGGAGCTCTACACCGACGCCTCCAAGGCGCCCAAGGACGGCGAGGACGCCGAGCCGTGGACCGCGTTCAACAACGGTGACGCCGCCATGTTCATGGCACCCGGGTGGGCGCGCTGGAGCATCGCCGAGGAGCTCACCGAGAACGTCGGGGCCTTCGCCCTGCCCGGCGCCGACGGCGGCGCGGCCCCCGTGTTCGCCGGCGGCTCCAACATCGCCATCTCCAAGGCGTCCCCCGACCAGGACCTCGCCCTCGAGCTCCTTGAGCTCATCATGAGCGACGAGTACCAGACCATGCTCGCCGAGAACGGCCTCGGCCCGGCGAACTCCACGTTCAACGAGCTCATGGGTGCCGAGGACGACGAGTTCGCCACCGCCGCCCTCGCAGCCGCCGAGAACGCCAAGCTCACCCCGGCCGCCGAGCAGTGGGCCGCCGTCGAGACCGCCAGGATCATGGAGGAGTTCTTCGCCAAGATCGCCCAGGGCCAGGACGTCACCGAGGTCGCCGAGGCCACCGACGCCCAGCTCGAGGACGCGCTCAACTGACCCAGTCCCACCCCGCTGGTGCCCGGGACACCGGGCACCAGCAGGACCGGGTCGACCAGGAGACACCCATGACCGACGTGACCTCAGCACCCGCACCCCCAGCGGCCCTCGGAACCCCCCTTCCCCGGACCGACGTCCGCCCGGACCGGACGAACCGGCGCCGCCGCGCCCTCGTGCCCTACCTGTTCCTCGCCCCCGTCGCCACCGTCCTCCTCCTCGCCCTCGGCTACCCGCTCGTGCGGCAGGTCGTCATGTCGTTCCAGGAGTTCGGCCTCGCCCAGCAGTTCGGCACCGCCGAACCCGAGTGGGTCGGTCTCGACAACTACGCCGCCCTCGTCGACGACGCCACCATGTGGGGCGTCGTCGCCCGGTCCCTCGCGTTCTGCGTCGTCAACGCCGGCCTCACCATGGTCATCGGCACCGCCGTCGCCACCCTCATGACCCAGCTCGCCGGGCCCGTGCGACTCGCCCTGCAGACCTGCCTGCTCCTCGCCTGGGCCATGCCCGTCATCGCCGCCATGACCGTGTGGCAGTGGCTGTTCGACACCCAGTACGGCGTCGTCAACTGGGCCCTCGTCCAAGCAGGCCTCGCCGACTTCGCCGGGCACTCCTGGCTCCTCGAACCTCTCTCCTTCTACGCCGTCGCCACCGTCATCGTCGTCTGGATGAGCGTCCCCTTCGTCGCGTTCTCCGTGTACGCCGCCCTCACCCAGGTGTCCGACGAGGTCCTCGAGGCCGCCCAGCTCGACGGAGCCGGCGGGTGGCAACGGTTCCGGCACATCGTCGTGCCCACCATCGCGCCCGTCCTGTCCGTCGTGACCCTCCTGCAGATCATCTGGGACCTGCGCGTCTTCGCCCAGATCTACTACCTCCAGGGCGCCGGTGGTCTGCGCAGCCAGACCGACCTGCTCGGGACCTACATCTACAACCTGGGCATCGGGCAGTCCAACTACGGCATGGCCTCCGCCGTCGCCATGTTCATGCTCGTGCTGACCCTCGTCCTCACCATCGGGTACGTCCGCAGGCTCGCCAAGGAGGAGGACTGATGCGCCGCGTCACGCTCAACACCGTCGGGGTGCTCCTGTGCCTCGTGTGGGTGTTCCCCGTCTACTGGATGGTGAACTCCGCGTTCCTCACCAGCGACCAGGTGCGCTCCGCCACCCCCACCTTCGTGCCCTTCGGCGGGACCACCGCGGCCTTCGGGCGCGTGTTCGACGAGCGGTTCGTCGCCTCCATGCGGCTGAGCATCGTCGTCACCCTCCTCGTCGTCGGCGTGGCGCTCCTCTTCGCGTTCCTCGCCGCGCTCGCCGTGAGCAGGTTCCGGTTCGGGGGGCGCAAGGGCTTCGTGCTCACCGTGCTCCTCGTCCAGATGATCCCCGCCGAGGCCATGTTCATCTCCCAGTACAAGATGCTCGAGGGGTGGTCGCTGCTCAACACGATCGGCGGCCTCACGCTCCTGTACGTCGCGGCCGTCCTGCCCTTCACGGTGTGGATGCTCCGCGGGTTCGTCGACGGCATCCCCGTCGAGCTCGAGCAGGCCGCCATGATCGACGGGTGCAGCCGCACCCGCGCGTTCTTCGCGGTGACGTTCCCCCTGCTGGCCCCCGGGCTCGTCGCGTCGGGCGTGTACGCGTTCCTCCAGGCGTGGAACGAGTTCACGCTCGCCACCGTCATCATGAGCCCCTCCAACCGGACCGTGCCCCTGTGGTTGCGGGGCCTGACCACCCAGTCGAACGCCGCCATCGACTGGCCCGGCGTCATGGCCGGCGCGCTCCTCGTCGCCGTCCCCGTCATCGTCTTCTTCGTCCTCGTGCAGAACCGCATGACGTCCGGGCTCGTCTCGGGCGCCGTCAAGGGCTGAGCGCCGCAGCATGGAAGGACCACCCGACGTCATGGAAGGACACACATCATGGAGGTCGTGATCCGGCCCGCCGACGAGCTCGCCGTCCTGGCGGCCGACGCCGTCGCCCGACAGCTCCGGGAGTGCGACGACACCGTCCTGGGCCTCGCCACCGGCTCGTCGCCCCTGCCCGTGTACGCCGAGCTCGTCCGGCGGCACCGCGTCGAGGGCCTGTCCTTCGCAGGCGCGCGGGCCTTCCTCCTCGACGAGTACGTGGGCCTGCCCGCAGGCCACCCCGAGTCCTACCGGGAGGTCATCCGTCGGGAGCTCACGGACCTCGTGGACATCCCCGACCACCGCGTCCACGGGCCCGACGGGCACGGCGCCGACATCGCCACCGCGGGCGTCCGCTACGACGCCGCCATCCGGGCGGCGGGCGGCGTCGACGTCCAGCTCCTCGGCATCGGCACCGACGGGCACGTCGCCTTCAACGAACCGGGTTCCTCCCTCGCGTCCCGCACCCGCGTGAAGACCCTCACCGAGCAGACCCGCCAGGACAACGCCCGCTTCTTCGACAGCATCGACGACGTGCCGCACCACGTCCTCACCCAGGGCCTCGGCACCATCCTCGAGGCCCGGCACCTCGTGCTCCTCGCCACCGGCGAGCACAAGGCCGACGCGGTGGCCGCCATGGTCGAGGGTCCCGTGAGCGCGTTCTGTCCGGCGTCCGTCCTCCAGACCCATCCGCACGTCACCGTGCTCCTCGACGACGCGGCCGCCTCCGGGCTGCGGCTCGGCGACTACTACCGGCACGCCTACGCGCACAAGCCCGGGTGGCAGTCGCTGTGACGCACCACCTCGTCCTCGCGCTCGACGTCGGCGGCACGAACACGCGCGGGGAGGTCCTCGACGCGACCCTCGGCGAACCTCTCGCCCGCGCCGCCCTGCCCACCCCCGAGCGCGACGGCGAGGCGACGCTCACCACCATCGAGGCGCTCTGCCGCGAGCTCCTCGGCCGGCTGCCCGACGCCCGGCGCACCCAGGTGGCGGCCGTCGGCCTGGGCGTCCCCGGGATCGTCGACACCACCCGCGGCACCGTGCGCCTCGCCGGGAACCTCGGCTGGACCAACATGCCCGTCGGCGACCGGCTCGCCGCACGCCTCGGCCTGCCCGTGCACGTCCATCACGACGTCACCGCCGCCGGGCTCGCCGAGCAGGCGCTCGGTGCCGGGGCGGGCGTCGACGACCTCCTCGCCGTGTTCATCGGCACCGGCATCGCCGCCGCGATCGTCGCCGGTGGCGTGTCCGTGCGCGGCGGGCTCCACCAGGCCGGTGAGCTCGGGCACGTGCCGGTCGACCCCGACGGGTTGCTGTGTCCCTGCGGGCAGCGCGGCTGCCTCGAGATGTACTCGTCGGCCCGCGCCATCGGGCGCACCTACGGGGCCGTCACCGGCAACCCCGCCGCCACCTCCCTCGACGTCGTCACCGCCCTCGGGCACGACCCCCGCGCCGACGCCGTCTGGTCCGAGGCCCTCGACGCCCTCGCCCACGGGCTCCTCGGCGCCATCACCCTCCTCGCCCCCTCCCGCGTGGTGCTCGGCGGCGGGCTGTCCGGGGCCGGGGCGGCGCTCGTCGACCCGCTGCGCGCGCGGCTCGTCGCCCGCGCCCGTGTCGCCGCCATCCCACCCATCGTCACCGCGGAGCTCGGCCAGCGGGCGGGTGTCCTCGGGGCCGGGCTGGCGACGTTCCGGCGGATCCAGGGTGCCGGCGGTGCTGCTGCTGGTGGTGATCCCGCTGACGAGAACCAGGTCGAGGTGGCGGAACCGGCGCAGGTCCCGGCAGCCGTGCGTGGCTGGCGCTAGGTTGGTCGGGTGATCGCACCCGGGGACGCACGGTCCGTCGACGAGCTCGTCGCCGCACTCGAGGGTGGGGTCCGTGTGAAGTACGTGTTCTTCTGGGGGGACCGTCCGCGGCCCGACGGCGGGCTCACCGCGGCGTGCTTCAGCCAGTGGTGGGTGGCCCCGTTCCCCGCCGACGGCGAGGTGTTCCCGTCGGCGGAGCACTACATGATGTGGCGCAAGGCGCGGCTCTTCGGGGACGACGTGCGGGCCGCGATCATCCTCGCGGCCCGCACCCCGGCGCAGGCCAAGGCGATCGGGCGGGAGGTCGTCGGGTTCGACGACGACACCTGGGCGGCGCACCGGTGGGACGTCGTGGTCGACGGGTCCGTCGCGAAGTTCGGCGGCGACCCGCGGCTGCGGGACTACCTCGTCGGCACCGGCGCGCGCGTCCTCGTCGAGGCGTCTCCGCTGGACCGCATCTGGGGCGTCGGGCTCGCCGCGGACGACGACCGGGCGGCGGACCCGTTGTCGTGGCCGGGCCTCAACCTCCTCGGCTTCGCGCTCATGGAGGCCCGCTCCCGGCTGCGCGCGGCCTAGCTGCAGGCCCGCCCGTGGACTCTTCCTGGGCGACCATGGCGGCGGATCGGGTGGAACTGCTGAACTGAGGTATGTGAAGACTCAACTTCTCGCCTGGCGAGTCGATATGAAGGACTCACCCCCGACCCACGCGGAGCCACCACCCATGAGCACCTCCCGACGTCCGTCAGCCCTCGCCCGCCTCAACGACCTGAGCGTGCGCACCAAGATCCTCGGCACCAGCTCGGCAGCCGTCGCCGTCGCCGTGCTCGTGGGTGGGCTCGGCCTGCAGGCGCTGTCCGAGTCGGCCGAGACCTCGCGGATGCTCCACGAGGAGAACGTCCTCGGCGTCCTGTACGCCGGGCACATGGACACCGCTCTCGAGACGGTGCTGCTCGACTCGCGCGACGCGATCCTCGCCACGAGCACCGACGAGGCCGCCGCGCGGCTCGCCGACCTCGAGGGGGCCGTCACGCTCTTCGAGGAGGCCTTCGACGCCTACGCGGCCACCCCCCTCGACGAGGAGCGGACCCAGGCCCTCGCCAAGCTCCGCACCGACATCGACGAGCTCTTCGCCCTGGAGCGCGACGTCCTCGCGCCGTTCGCGCTCGAAGGAGACGTGGCGGGATGGGCCGAGGCCGACGAGGAGCAGGTCCGGCCCGTGACCCTCCTCATCCAGGAGGACATCGAGCACCTCGTCGAGGCGGAGACGGCCAGCGCGCGGTCGGCCGTGGACTCGGCGCAGTCGGCCTACGAGGACCAGCGCACCACCAACCTCGTGATCATCGCGCTCGGGGCCCTCCTCGCCCTCGCCCTGAGCTGGTTCATCGCCCGTGGGGTGGCCCGCAGCGCGGCCACCGTCCAGCACGTCGTGGAGCGGATGGCCGAGGGTGACCTGACCCAGACCACGGGTCTGGTCTCGCGTGACGAGCTCGGTCGGATGGGTGCGGCGCTCGATGCCACCACGGAGCAGCTCCGGACCGTCATGGGGTCCGTCGTGCTGTCGTCGGACGCCGTCGCTGCGGCGTCGGAGGAGCTCTCGGCGACGTCCCACCAGATCGCTGCGGGTGCGGAGGAGACGTCCGCGCAGGCGGGCGTCGTCTCGGCTGCCGCGTCGCAGGTGTCGGGGAACATCCAGACCGTCGCTGCCGGGGCCGAGGAGATGGGCTCGTCCATCCGTGAGATCTCCACCTCGGCCAACGAGGCGGCCCGGGTGGCCGCCGACGCGGTGGCCGCCGCGGAGGTGGCGACCGGGTCCGTGAACCAGCTGGGCGCGTCGAGCCAGCAGATCGGTGACGTGGTGCGGGTCATCACGAGCATCGCGGAGCAGACGAACCTGCTGGCCCTCAACGCGACCATCGAGGCGGCGCGTGCGGGGGACGCGGGCAAGGGCTTCGCCGTCGTGGCGTCGGAGGTCAAGGAGCTGGCGCAGGAGACCGGCCGCGCCACCGAGAGCATCGGCCGCCTCGTCGAGACGATCCAGACGGACACCGCCGGTGCCGTCGACGCGATCATCCGCATCTCCACGGTCATCTCGTCGATCAACGACTACCAGCTCACCATCGCCTCGGCCGTCGAGGAGCAGACCGCGACGACGAACGAGATGAGCAGGAACGTCGCCGACGCCGCGACGGGCGCCGGGGAGATCGCGTCGAACATCACCGGTGTCTCCGGGGCGGCCGACGCCACCACGCAGGCGCTCGCCCAGACGACCGCCGCGGTCGGTGAGCTCTCCCGGATGGCGGCCGAGCTGCGGGCGTCGGTGTCGACCTTCACGTACTGACCGGCTGGGCGCCTGGCGTCGAGTTCGGTACTTCCAGTCGAGTTCGTCAGTCTGAAGTGCCGAACTCGACTGGAAGTACCGAACTCGCCGGAGCGGGCTCGTCCGGAGGGGGCGAGTCCAGGCCATCGGTTCTGGCACGATGGGGCGATCCGCGTGAGAGGTCCGGCACATCCCCATGGTCCGTCGTGACGAGAACACCGCAGTCCCGCGGTGGAACCACAACATCCACTACCACCGGGTGGTGCTCGACGCGGTCCCGCCTTCCGCGCGGACCGCGCTGGACGTCGGGACGGGAGACGGACTGCTCGCCGCGGACCTGCGCTCGCGGGTCCCGTCGGTCACGGGGATCGACACGGACGCCGACGTCCTGCGCAGAGCGAGCGCCGAGGTCGCGGACGTCGAATGGGTCCACGGGGACGTCCTCACCCATCCGTTCGCGCCGGCGTCGTTCGACGTCGTCGCATCCGTCGCGACGGTGCACCACCTGCCGGACCTCCGCGAGACGTTCCGCAGGTTCGCGGAGCTCGCCGCTCCGAGCGGTGTGGTCGTGGTCGTCGGTCTCGCCCGGAGCGCAGGGGTGGCCGACGCGATGTACGAGGTGGCGGGCGTCGTCCAGCACCGGTACCACTCGCGGAGGAGGCACCTGTGGGAGCACACGGCGCCGACGGTCTGGCCGCCGCCGCACACGTACGCCGAGGTCAAGCGCGCGGCGGCGGACGTCCTCCCGGGGATGCGGTGGCGACGGCTCGCGATGTGGCGGTACGCGGTCGAGTGGACAAAGGACCCCTCCGCCTGACGCGGAGCCCCTGGTTGACGACCCAGCCGGTCAGGTGCCGCCCGTGACCTCCGCGGCTGCGGCGGCGACGCGGAGGAGGCCGTCGGTGAGCTGGTCGGTGGGCAGCGAGTAGGGGATGCGCACGGCACGTTCCATGCCGTGGCCCGTCGCGGAGAAGCTGGATCCGGGGACGAGGGCGACGCCGCGTCGGGCGGCCGCGACGGTGAGGGCCGACGACGACGCGCCGGGAAGCCCGCACCACAGGGAGAAGCCCCCGGCGGGCACGGTGAACGTCCACGCGGGCAGGTGCTCCCGCAGCACGGTGAGGGCGGCGTCGCGGGACTCGAGGATCTCCGTGCGGCGCTGGTCGTCGAGGCCGGGGCGGTTGCGCAGGAGCGACGCGAGGGCGATCTGCTCGAGGACGGGCTCGCCGAGGTTCCGGGAGAGCCGGGCGCGGGCCAGGTCGGCGATGCGTTCGGCGGGTCCCCGCACCCACCCGAGGCGCAGACCGCCCCAGTACGTCTTCGCTGCGGACCCCAGGAGGAGGACGTCACCGCGCCCGTCGGCGACCGGCCCGGGGAGGGCGACGTCGGTGTCGAGGTGGATGTCACGGAGCGTCTCGTCGACGACGAGGGGCACACCGAGGCGCCGGGCGCCGTCGCGCAGGACGGCGCGGTCCTCGTCGTCGAGGAGGCGCCCGGTGGGGTTGTGGAAGTCGGCGACGACGACGATGGCGGCCGCGCCCGTGCTGCGCGCGGTCTCGACGAGGGCGCGCACGTCGACGTCGGGCCGGTTCACGGGGACGCCGACGAGCGTCGCGCCCGACTGCCGCAGCGCACCGAACGCGTTGGGGTACCCGGGCGTCTCGACGACCACGCGGTCCCGACGCCGCAGCAGGTGCGACGCGACGAGCGACATCGCGTCGAGCGCGCCCGCGGTGACGAGGACGTTCTCCGGGCCGGTCTCCAGGCCCTGGCGGCAGTAGTGCTCCGCGACCGCCTCCCGGAGCGACGGCAGCCCGGCCGCGAGGTACCCGGTGCCCGACGTGTACGCGGGCAGCTCCTCCACCGCGGACCGCAGCGCGTCGAACACTCCAGGGGCGGCCGGCATGGACGCCGACGCCAGGTCGAGCGCCCCGTCGTCGACGACGGCGGCCGTCGTCCCGCACGGGATGGGTTCACGGGACCGCGGCCCACGGGTGGCGGGGGAGCGCACGATGCGCCCGGACCCGTGCCGCGACTCCAGGTAGCCGAGCTCCGTGAGCCGGCTGAAGGCCCGCACGAGGGTGGTGCGGCTCAGGCCGAGGGTGGTGGAGAGGTCGCGCTCGCTGGGGATGCGGACCCCGGGGACGAGTCGCCCGTCGGACACGAGGAGCTCGACGCGCTCCGTGAGCCACCGGTACGCGGGGGTGCCCGCCTGGGCGGGGCCGAGCAGGAGCGCGAGGGAGTCCGCGGAGACGCGGGGGACGGCCATGCGGACCACTTTCCCACAAGTGGCACTGAGATCCGATACCACTTGGCGCCTAGGGTGGGGTCATGGCCTCGCCCCGCTCGACCCGCACCCTGCAGAACCTCACCCCGCGCGAACAGCTCCGCGCAGGGCGCATGCCCCGACGCCTCACCCAGCTGTTCATCGGCCTCACCCTCTACGGCGTGTCCCTCGGCATGATGATCCGCAGCACCCTCGGCCTCGCCCCCTGGGAGGCGTTCCACAACGGGATCTCCGAGCAGGTCGGCCTCTCCATGGGCGTCGTCATCATCCTCACCGGGGTCCTCGTCCTGCTCCTCTGGATCCCCCTGCGCCAGATGCCCGGCGTCGGCACCGTCGCCAACACCGTCTGGGTGGGGGTCGCCGTCGACGCGACCCTCCGCGTGCTCCCCGAGATCGACGGAATCGCACCGCAGATCGCCCTCCTCGTCAGCGGCGTCGTCCTCAACGGCCTCTCCGGCGCCCTCTACATCGGGTCCCAGCTGGGGCCCGGGCCGCGCGACGGCCTCATGACCGGCTTCGCCCGCACCACCGGCGGCTCGCTCCGCGTGGTCCGCACCACCATCGAGCTCACCGTCCTCGCCCTCGGCTGGCTCCTCGGTGGCGCCGTCGGGCTCGGGACGGTCCTCTACGCGCTCGCCGTCGGGCCCCTCGTCCAGCTCTTCATGCCCTACGTCGTCGTCGAGCTGGCCGACAGGGTGCCTGTGTCCGTGCCGGGTGGGGAGGACGACGCGACCGGGACGACCACGATCGCGGCGTAGGCGAACTCACCCTCGTGCAGGTGGTGCTGCGCGCCGGGACGGGCAACTACGCTCGGGGGTGTGGCGACCTTCTCCTCCGTGACCCGGCAGCACATCCTCCAGGCGATCGCCGAGTACGACGATCGTGGGGCCGAGAACTTCCTCGGCGTCTACGGGTTCGGCCCCTCGCGCGGTTACACGCTCGTCCACGAGGGCAAGACCTACGACTCCAAGGCCATCCTCGGCGTCGCGCACCGCTACGCCACCGGTCGCGCAGCGACGTCCGAGGAGTTCCACGGTGGCACGCACGGTGCGGCGGAGATCCTGCGCAAGCGCGGCTTCGAGGTCGACGAGCCCGAGACCGCCGCAGCCCCCCAGAAGGCTGCGGCTCCCCGGAAGGCCGCCGCTCCGCGGAAGGCCGCGACTCCCCGCAAGCCTGCGGAGCCCGAGCGCGTCGCACCCATCTGCCCGACCTGTTTCATGACGCTCCCGGGCACCGGGGTCTGCGACAGCTGCGGATAGGCGATTCGACGGGCGCGCGCTCCGCGTGTCACGGGCGATCCGCGCCAGCCCGTGATCCGACCGACCGTCGGGTGGCGCGTGACACCAGCGCGACGGCGCCCCCGACAACCGGCAGGCTCAGCCCTGGATTCGGTGTTCGTAGTCGCGGATCTTGGTCTCGATGACGTCCATCGAGGAGCGCCAGGTGGCCATCTTCAGGACCACGGCGGCGCGGTGGTCCTGCAGCAGCCCGAGACGCTCGCGGACCCCGTCCGGGTCGGCCGCGACGAGACGGGTGAACTCGGCGATCTGTGCCAGCGGCATCCCCGTCGCTCGCAGGTGGAGCAGCACCTCGATCAGGTGGACGGCGCTCTCGTCGTAGACCCGACGACCACCAGGTCCACGGGACGGAGCGGGCAGGATGCCCCGCCGCTCGTAGTACCGCAGCGTGTCCGCCTCCAGCCCCACTCGGGTGGCCACCTCCCCTATCGCCCACGGTCCCGCAGCATTCACGTCGTCGTTCACGAGCGGCCGTCCTCGAGGATCGCGACCGTCTCTGTCGACAACGACGTGTTCACGGCATGCCACGCAGAGGCCACCTGGTCAGGCCGTGAGACGCCGACGACCGGGATGATCGGCGCCGACCGCTGGGTCATCCACGCCAGCACGAGCTGACCCGCATCGATCCCGGTGGCCAGCGCCTGCGCGCGCAGGGTCGCCAGACGTTGCTCGACCCCGGGCGTGTCGTACTCGGCCGGCAGCGGCCGTTCGAGGCGTGTGTAGGCGCCCGACAGCAACGGTGAGTACCCGAGCAGGACCACATCGGCTGCCTGCGCGGTCCGCTCGGTCACCTCGTCGAGCGCGACCTGCGGGGTGATATCCACGGCGGGATCGGGCTGCAACCAGGTGAAACGCTGCTGGAGCGCACGGTAGGGGTGGTCGCTCGCTGCCCGCAGCGACTCCCCCAGACGCGATGCCGTGAGGTTGCTCGCGGCGACCTCACGGACCAGTCCGTCATCGACCAGTTCGCCGAAGACCCCCAGGGTCTCCGCGAGGGGGACCGATCGGTCGTCGATGTGGGCGTAGAGGACGTCGATCCGATCGGTACCCAGGCGTCGCAGGCTGCCCTCCACCTGCTCACGGGCCGAAGCGGCAGACAGTCCCGTGACGTGCTGCAGGTCGCTGTACCCGGGCAGTGGTCGTGCACCGACCTTCGTGGCCACGACGACCTCGTCGCGCGCCGCCGACCCCCGAGCCCTGAACCACCGGCCGAGGACCATCTCCGACTCGTCGCCGGTACCACCTGCCCAGAACGCATAGTTGTTCGCGGTGTCCCAAAACGTGGCGCCCGACGCGGCGGCAGCATCCAGGCACTCCGACGCCGACGAGGGGTCGACGGTCGTCCCGAAGTACATGGTGCCCAGTGCCAGTGGTGGCACTGGGACGCTGCCGATCCTGCGGTTCGCCGTCGTCATGCCGGGAATCCTCACACCTGGACCGTGGTCCAGGTCAAGGAACTCATCCCTCGCACCCCCGACGGAGGCAGCGCTCGACGCGCTCCGCGCCTGAGGGCCTTGTCCTGCACGCGGCAACCACCTAGTGTTTATCGACATCGATAACGCCAGAGATCTGCGCTCAGGGGGAGACATGACGACGTCCGAGGACACCGAGGCCAGGACACCGGTCACGCACAGGAGGGGCGCCCGTGTGCTGCTCGCTCTCATGACCGGAGCGGTCCTCGTCGCGGGCGGTCTGGCGCTCGCGTACGGGCTCGTGCGCATGTGGACCCTCGGGATCACCGGTCGGTACCTCGTCGTCTTCGGCGAAGGTGACCCGAGGCTCACCCTGGACGCCCTGCCCCAGCTCCTCCAGCTCACCAGCCGTGACGGGGACACGCTGCCTCTCGAGCACCTCCCGGCCGGCCTGCGCGTGCTCGCGGCGTCGCCCGAGCTCACGAGCGGCATCGTCGCCTTCGTCGCGGCCCTGCTCGTCGTGGTGCTCGTGCGCGCCATCGCCCGCGGCGACGCCTTCGGGCGACGACCACGACGCGCGCTCGCGGGACTCGGAGCCGTGCTGCTGGGCGGCGGGGTGCTGCAAGGGCTTCTCGACACGGCGGCCGTCGCCGCCGTCGTCTCGGCGACGCGCTCCGGCGCCCTGCGGACCCCGGAGTTCGAGCGGGTCTACATGGGGACGGGAATCGACGTCCCGCACTGGCCCGTGCAGACCATCATCGTCGGTGCGGTCGCGCTCGTCCTCCTCCTCGCGTTCCGTGCGGGCGCCGACCTCCAGGAGGAGACGCAGGGCGTCGTCTGACGCGCCCGCGACACGCACCTGGGTGCACGGCACCCAGGTGCGACGCGGCCTTCCCGGCGGTGGCGGGAGCGACGAGCGTGGGTGCCATGGACACACACATGGGACAGAAGATCGTGCTCGTCACCGGGGCGAGCAGCGGCATCGGGGCGGCGACGGCGGAGCGGCTCGCGGCGGACGGGCACCACGTGGTGCTGGGTGCGAGGCGCCGCGAGCGCCTCGACGAGGTGGTGGGGCGCATCGTCGCGGTGGGAGGGTCGGGGCAGGCCGTCGACCTCGACGTCACGGACGCCGACGCCCACCGCGCCGTCGTGGACGCCGTGGTCGCGGAGCACGGGCGGCTCGACGTGCTCGTCGCCAACGCGGGCGTCATGCCGCTCTCGCGCCTCGACGCGGGGCGGGTCGACGAGTGGCGTCACATGGTCGACGTCAACGTCCTCGGCCTCCTCCACGGCATCGCGGCCGCCCTGCCGCACTTCACGGAGCGCGGCGTCGGGCACCTGGTGACGGTCGCGTCGATCGGTGCGCACGAGGTGCCGCCGACGAGCGCCGTGTACTCCGGCACCAAGTTCGCAGCTTGGGCCATCACGGAGGGCCTGCGCGTCGAGTCGCCCGCCGGGATCCGGGTCACGACCGTCTGCCCGGGCGTGACGACGAGCGAGCTCGCCGACCACATCACCGACCCGCACGCCCGCGACGCCATGGTCGCCTACCGGGCCAGCGCCATCCCGGCGTCCAGCATCGCGGCGAGCATCGCCTTCGCCGTCGGACAACCACCCGAGGTGGACGTCAACGAGATCATCGTGCGCCCGGCGGCCCAGCGATGAGCGCCCACCTGGGCCTGTGGTGCACCGCGGACGACCACGTCCGCCAGGAGCTGCGCCCCGACGGCCGCTACGTCGAGGCCCGCGGCACCCGCGAGGCCGCGTACACGGGACGCTACGAGGTCACCGGTGACCGCATCGAGTACTGGGACGACACCGGCTTCACCGCCGACGGCGTCTTCGTGGCGGGCATCCTCCACCACGGCGGCATGGTCATGCACCGGCGGTGACACCCCTGACGCGCCCCCGGCGCCCTGTGTCAGTGCGACGTCGCCGCGAGCGTCCCCAGCATCGCGAGCGAGTCCGCGTCCACCGTGCCGGGGGCCGCGTGGTAGGTGACGAGCTGCTGGCCGGGGGCGCCACGGACGTCGAACGCCGTGTACCCGACGGTGAGCTCCCCGACGGCGGAGTGCCGGAACGTCTTCGCGTCCTGGGTCTTGCCGCGCACGTCGTGCCGGGCCCACAGGCGCCGGAAGTCGTCGTCCGCGTCGAGCAGCTCCGTGACGAGACGAAGGACACCGTCGTCCGCGGGGGCCGTACCGAGGGCGTTCCGCAGGTTCGCCACGCACGCCTCGGCGGCGCGATCCCAGTCGACGAAGAACCGACGCCCCACCGGGTCGAGGAACGTCATGCGCACCAGGTTGTCGACGTGCGCGAAGTCGGAGAACAACGCCCGACCCATCGCGTTGCACACCAGGACGTCCATGCGCGGGTCGATGACGAACGCCGGGGTGGTCGGCCACGACTCGAGCAGCCCCGCGAGGGACTCGTCGACCACCGGCGGCGCGGGCCGTCGAGCAGCAGGCGCCAGCCCGGCGAGACCGAACAGGTGGGCGGCCGCGTCGTGGTCGAGGCGCAACGTCCGCGCGAGGGAGTTGAGGAGCGCGGGCGACGGGTTCTTCTCCCGCCCCTGCTCCAGGCGCGTCAGGTAGTCGACGCTCACGCCCGCCAGGAGCGCGACCTCCTCCCGGCGCAACCCCGGCACCCGCCGCGGCCCCGACGACGGCAGCCCGACGTCGGCCGGCCGGACCGCAGCCCGTCGCGCCCGCAGGAACGCCCCCAGATTCGTGCTCATGCCCCGACCGTACCCGCGGCGGGGCGCCACCTGCCTGGGTGCGGTACACCCAGGCGAGGGGTTGGGCACCATCGTCTCTGCGCGTGTTGAACAGTGGCGCCAGAAGGAGATATTGTGGGATCGAACGTCGCGGTCTGTACACCTAGCCACCCGGGTCCAGTCCGCCTAACGCGGGTGGCCATGAAGGAGTCCAACATCGTTGGGCTCCTTTCGTGCGTCTGAGGGAGATGCCCAGTGCCCGGAGCGACAACGTCTGCGACGCAGCAGCAGCGAGCAGACCTCGACCGGCTCCTCTCAGGTGGGCGGATGAACAGCTACGACGCTGCCATCAGAGCGGAAGGTGCGACGGGATACGACGCGCTCGACCTCTACGTCTACAACATGGCACTCGCTGGTGCGCTCCTCGGACCGTTGCACATCCTTGAGGTGGTCGTCCGCAACTCCATGCACGCCGCTCTCGCGGAGTTCGCGGGCCGGGAGGACTGGTGGGAGGACAGCAGGGTGCCCCTCGATCGGTGGCACCTCGACCAGGTACGGAAAGCGCGAGACAAGGTGGCGCGGACGCGGCACGCCACATCGGCGGTCTCACCGAACGATGTCGTCGCAGCCACCGACTTCGGATTCTGGACGTCGCTGCTCCAGAGCCGGTACGACCGTCCGCTCTGGCAGGACGTCCTCAGCGAGGCCTTTCCTCATAGTCGACGGCAGCGCGACCAGCTCAAGCGCGGGCTCGACACGCTTCGCCGTTTGCGCAACCGAGTGACGCATCACGAACCCATCCACACCCGGGCCTCGCACAGCGACTTCGACCAGATCGTGATGTTCATCGGCTTCGTCAGCAGACCCGTCGCCGAGTGGGTGCGCGACCGTTCGCTGGTCCCGTCGGTGGTTGCCGCCAGGCCAGGAGAGTCGACGCCGGTCCGACGATTCTGATTCGTCTCGGGAGCCCCGGGGCGCATCCACCGACCGGTGGACCCCTGCGTCGGCCGGTGGACGGCTACCGTCCGCGCACGGCGCCGACCAGCATGGACGTATGACGACACCACCGGCAGTGCGGGTCCGCGGACTCACCAAGACGTACGGGACGGTCCGGGCCGTGCAGGGCATCGACCTCGACGTCGAGCAGGGGGAGACCCTCGCCCTGCTCGGCCCCAACGGGGCGGGCAAGTCCACGACCGTCGAGATCCTCGAGGGCTACCGCGACCGCACCGCCGGTGACGTGTCCGTCCTCGGCGTCGACCCCGGGCGGGGCGGCGTCGCGTGGAAGGCGCGGCTCGGCATCGTCCTCCAGACGAGCAGCGAGACGCCCGCGGTGACCGTGCGGGAGCAGGTCGCGCACTTCGCGGCCCTCTACCCGCGCCCGCGGGACGTCGACGAGGTCGTCCAGGCCGTCGGCCTCACCGCACAGGCCGGGATGCTCGTCCGCAACCTGTCCGGTGGGCAGCGGCGCCGCGTGGACGTCGCCCTCGGGATCGTCGGCAACCCGGAGCTCGTGTTCCTCGACGAACCCACCACCGGGTTCGACCCCGAGGCCCGCCGCAGCTTCTGGGACCTCGTCCGCGGCCTCAAGGACGACGGCACCACCATCGTCCTCACCACGCACTACCTCGACGAGGCCGCCCAGCTCGGGGACCGCGCCGCCGTCATCGCGCAGGGCCGCCTCCTCGAGGTCGACCGCGTCGACCGCATCGGCGGACCCGACGCCCGCACCCCGATCGTCCGATGGACGCACGACGGCCGGCCGCGCAGCGAGCGCACCCGTGAGCCCGGGCTGCTCGTCGCGCGCCTCGTCGCCGAGACGGGGCGCGAGCCCGACGACCTCGAGATCGTGCGCCCGAGCCTCGAGGACGTGTACCTCGACATGGTCGCCACCGCCACCGCCGCCGCGGCTGACGACGCCGCCGTGGCCGACGACCACCAGCCCGCACGGACGGAGACCGCAGCATGAGCGCCACGACCACCGCCGCCACGCCCACCCCGCCCGCCGCCCGCCCGGCCCGCACCCAGCGCCTGCGGAACCCCGCCGTCCTCGCCGCGCACCGCGTCGGCTACGAGGTGCGGTCCTACTTCCGCCAGTCCGACACCCTGTTCTTCACGTTCTCGTTCCCGCTTCTCATGCTCACCATCTTCTCCGTGGCGTTCTCGAGCTCCGACTTCGGTGACGACCAGGTGTCCGTGACCGCCGCCCAGTACTACCTGCCCGCCATGCTCGCCGCCGGCGTCCTCCTCTCCGGGCTGCAGAACCTCGCCATCGACATCGCCACCGAGAAGAACGACGGCACTCTCAAGCGCCTCGCCGGCACCCCGCTGCCCCCCGCGAGCTACCTCGCGGGCAAGCTCGGGCAGGTCGTCGTCACCGGGTGCATCCAGGCGGCCCTGGTCATCGCGCTCGCGGCGGTGGCCTTCGGGGTGCCCCTCCCGACGGACCTCGGTGCGTGGCTGACGTTCGCCTGGGTGCTGCTCCTCGGCATGGTGACGTGCGGGCTGCTGGGCATCGGGCTGAGCGCCCTGCCCCGCAGCGGCCGGTCCGCGTCCGCGGTGATCACCCCGCCCGTGCTGTTCCTCCAGTTCATCTCCGGCGTGTACCTGCCGTTCAACGGCCTGCCGTCGTGGTTGCAGGACGTGGCCGCGCTGTTCCCCCTCAAGTGGTTGGCGCAGGGCATGCGGTCGGTGTTCCTCCCCGAGGAGTTCGCGGCCGTCGAGGCCGGAGGCGCGTGGGACCTCGGCGGGGTGGCGCTCGCGTGCGCCGTGTGGCTCGTGGTGGGTGCCGTCCTGTGCCGGGTGACGTTCCGCTGGGTGCGGCAGAGCGGCCGGTGAGGACGGGCGGCAGCGGCGACGCGTGGCAGGCTGGGCGCATGTCGAGCGCTGCGGGGTCCGGGGCGTCGCCCGTCCGCCCACCGGCCGGCTGGGGCTGGTGGGACGTGGCGTCCGTCGGCGTGCCCCTGGTCACGGCCCTCGCGACGTGGGGCGTCACCCTCACGGGCGGGTGGCCGGGGCCGGAGCGCGGTCTGGCGTCGGCTGCCGTGATGCTCGTGGCGCCGGTCGCGTGGCTGACGTTCGGGCGGCGGGTGGTTGCCGAGGAGGCCGACGGCCGGTTCTGGACCCCCCGGTCCCTCGCCTACCAGGGAGTGCTCGTCGTCGTCCTCGGTGTCGCCACCGGGCTCGCCCCCAACGCGGCGATCCTCCAGTGCCTGGCCTACCCGACGGTGTGGTTCTTCGCCGCGGGGGTCCGTGGTGCCGTGGTGGGCAGCGCCGTCGTGGCGTCGTCCATGGCCGTCGGGCACGCCGCAGGGCAGGAGTGGGCGCCCGACGCCGTGGGTGGCGCCGTGGTCATCGCCCTCCTGTCGTTCGGGCTGAGCATGGGCCTGGGCCTGTGGATCACACGCATCGCCGCGTACGGCGAGGAGAGGGCGCGCCTGCTCGACGAGCTCACCGCGGCCCAGGACCGCCTCGCCCACGTCAACCGCGACGCGGGCATGCTCGAGGAGCGGGAGCGCATCGCCCGCGACATCCACGACACGATCGCCCAGAGCCTCACCGGCATCGTGCTCCTCGCCCAGCGCGCGGGCACCGAGCTCCGGGCAGGCGGGGAGGACGCACGGGCCGCCGCGAGGGCAGCCGCGACCGTGGCGGCCATCGAGGAGAACGCCCGGGACGCGCTCGCTGAGGCGCGCGGCCTCGTCGCCGCGGTGTCGCCCGCGTCGCTCGACGACGGCGGGGTCGTGGCCGCGGTGCGACGCTTCGCGGCGCGCTTCGAGCGGGAGACGGGCATCCCGGTGGCGGTCACCGACGACGTCCGCGACCCGGTCGCCCGCGACACCGAGGTGGTGCTGCTGCGGTGCGTCCAGGAGGCGCTGGCGAACGTCCGCAAGCACGCGGGCGCGACGCGCACCACCGTCCACCTGGGGTCGGCCCACGGGGCGGCGTCGGTGCGCGTCGAGGACGACGGGTGCGGGTTCGACGTCGACGCCCCGCACGACGGCTTCGGCCTCGAGGGCATGCGCCGCCGCCTGGCCGTCGACGGTGGGCGGCTCGACGTGACGTCAGGACCGGGGACGCGCCTCACAGCGACCGTCCCGACACGATGAAGGGCGAGGGCATGGGCGAGGTGGTGCGGGTGCTCGTCGTCGACGACCACCCGGTGGTGCGGTCCGGGATCGTCGGCGTGCTCCAGGGCGCCGACGGCGTCGAGGTCGTGGGGGAGGCCGGCGACGGTCTGGCGGCCGTCGAGGAGGCCGCCCGGTTGCGACCGGACGTCGTCCTCATGGACCTGCGCATGCCGCGCCTCGACGGCGACGAGGCGACCGCCCGCATCGTCGCCGACGTCCCCGGCGTGAAGGTCGTGGTCCTCACCACCTACGAGACGGACGACGCGATCCTGCGCGCCATCGAGGCCGGGGCGAGCGGCTACCTGCTCAAGGCAGCACCGCAGGACGAGATCGTCGAGGGCGTGCGCTCCGTCGCTCGGGGCGAAGTCGCGCTCGCACCGGCAGTCGCTGCGCGCCTCGTCCAACGGCTCGCCGCACCTGCTCGGCCGACGCTGTCGCCCCGCGAGACGCAGGTGCTGCGCCTCGTCGCGCAGGGCCGCAGTAACCCGCAGATCGCTGCCGAGCTGTTCGTCGGGGAGGCCACCGTGAAGACGCACCTCATCCACGTCTTCGAGAAGCTCGACGTCGACGACCGCACCCGCGCCGTCACCAAGGCCATGGAGCTCGGGCTGCTCTGAACGGGGCCCGCGCGGGGAGTCTAGGGAAATCTAGGGGACTATAGGAAAATTCCTATACTCGGCTAGATTTCCCTAGATCTGCGGTTCGGTGGCCGGCGAACCTGGTCCTCGGGCGTCGCCCGCGACACGTCACGGCGAGTCCTGCGCGGCCATCTCCGCCGCCAGCTCCTCGCACCGCAGGCGGGCCGGCGAGAAGTCGTAGGGCATGAGCGCGACGGCGTCGGCCGCGCTCATCGGGTGCTGCCGTGGGCCGGAGACTTGGTCCGTCTCGTCCGCACCGTCGTCAGCGGTCTCGGGGTGCAGTGCGTCCCAGGCGTCGAAGAGCGCGTCGTCGTCGGCCGCCAGCCCGGAGGTCTCGATGGTGGCGTGCAGCGCCACCTCGAAGGCGTGCCGTCGGGCAGCGACCTGCGCGACGCGGGGGTCGTCGACGTCGACCGTGTCGTCGAGCGCCTCCTCGGCGGCGTCCACGCCGTCGGACTCCTCCCGCAGCCCCGGATGGGTGGCCAGGGCGATGTACCGGCCGGCGTTGACCGCCGCACCGAGCGGACCGAAGACCCGCTCGACGACGAGCAGGTTGTCCAGGTCCGCCTGACGCAAGGACCCCTCCGGCAGGTGATCGAGGCGTGCGGCGACGAAGTCGTCGAGCAACCCCAACCTGCTGCCCCGCACGCGCATCCGCTGCACCGCCGCACGCTGCTGCCGCACCTCGGCCTCCTGGGCGGCGAGGGTCTCGTCGAGCCGGTCCAGGACGCCCGCGACGTCCGGGTCGCCCTCGGTGGGGGCGGCCGCGGTGAACGCATCCCGGATGTCGTCCAGGGCGATCCCGGCGTCGGCCGTCCTCCGGACCCACAGCAACCGGATCATGTCGTCGTACCCGTAGCGGCGCCGGCCGTCACTACCCCGCTCGGGCTCCGGGAGCAGGCCGATCGCGTGGTAATGGCGGATCGCGCGCGGCGTGGTGCCGGCGAACGCCGCGGCGGCACCGATCGTGACCCGACGCGGCGGGACGGACGACGAGACCATGGGTGGGACCTTCCTCGGTGGGGCAGGACGTGGTCCACCGCATCACGTCACGCTACGGAAGGTGCAACCCCGAGCGCCCCGACGGCACGGTCACGACCCGCCGGACCCCGTGGTGGCACGCAGCGCGAGGAGCGCGATGTCGTCCTCGTGCTCGTCGGCGACGGAACCGAGGAGCATGTCGCAGAGCTCCTCCGGGCCCAGGTCCGCGTGGGCGCGCACCGTCTCGAGGAGCCACCGCAGCCCGTCCTTCGCGGGGACACCGCGCCGGTCGATGAGACCGTCCGTGTACAGCAGGACGGTCGCCCCCGTGGGGAGCTCGACGTCGTGGTCGGTCCGGGAGGCGACGTCCCCGAAACCGAGGAGCAGCTCGGAGGGCGCCTGGAGGAACCGGGCGCCACCGTCGGGCAGGAGCAGCAGCGGCGGGTAGTGCCCGGCGTTCGACCACCGCAGGGTGCGAGAGCCGACGCGTTCCTGCTCGGGGGTCTGCTCCACCTGGGCGAGGACGGCCGTCGCGAACGTCCCCAGGCCCAGGCCCTTCATGGCGACGTCCAGTCCCGACAGGACCGCGGCGGGCGGCTTCCCGAGCGTCATGCTCACACCGCGCAGCAGGTTCCGCAGCTGGGCCATCGTCGCCGCCGCGTGCCGGTCGTGACCGGTGACGTCGCCGATCGCGAAGGTGAGCGTCCCCGGGGGGACGACGAACGCGTCGTACCAGTCGCCCCCGATCTGCGCGTGCCGCGCCGACGGCGAGTACCGGACCGCGACCTCGAGGTCGTCCGCCTGGGCGGCCTCGGTGAGGAGGCTGCGCTGCAGCGCCTCGGAGAGGTTCCGCTCCGCGGCCACCTGCTCCAGCTCGCGCGTGAGGGAGTCGATGCGGTGCAGGGCCTGGCCGCAGAGGGTCGCGAACACCGTCATGAGCTCGAGGTCGCGCTCGGTGAAGGTCTGGTCCGCCTCCCATCCGATGGTGAGCGACCCCAGCACCCGGTCCCCGGCGCTCAACGGCAGCGACACCCAGGCGACCATCCCCGTGAGGTCCAGGACGTCCGCCATGCCGTCGGACCAGCGCAGCGACGCCTGCCTGTCGGGCAGCACCACCGGTTCGCCCGTGGCGGTCGCGACCGCTGCCGGCAGGGGGTCGTCCAGTCGCAACCGCCCGTACGCGGCGTGGACGTCAGGACCCAGGGACGTGGTGACGGTGAGGTGCACGCTCGTCCCGTCGTCGTCGAGGACGGCCACGGACCCGCCGTCCGCCCCGAGGACGCTCAGCCCCCGGTGCACCACGATCTCCGCGAGCTCGGTCACGTCCTCGGCACCCGTGAGGTGCCGGGTGACCTCCATGAGGCCCGTGAGTCGGCGCGCCGCACCGGCCTCCTCGGTGAGGGCCTCCCGCAGGGCGTGGTGGTGCTGGTACAGGTCGTGCTCGCCCTCGGCGGTGCCGGTGAGCGACTCCATGTACGCGGTGACGTCCTCCGCCCGGTGCACCAGGTGCGTGACCGTGCCGTCCGCGTCGAGGACGGGTGCGTTCACGGGCAGCCACCACCGCTTCTCGAACGTGCCGTCGGGGCGGGGCACGTTGTAACGCTGCACGGGCATCGTGTCGGGGCGCCCCGACACCCGGACGCGCTCGAGAGACGCCGCGAGGTTCGCGGTGGCGCGCGCGTCGGGGTCCAGGGGGTCGTCGGGGAACGCGTCGAACAGGTGCTTGCCGACGACGTCGTCGGCGCTCCGGCCGGTCGCACGGTCACGGGCCGGGTTGGTCGCGACGACCACGAGGTCCGGGGTGAGCACGAGGTACGGCGTCGGCAGGGCGTCGAACAGCGCGGCGAAGTCGATGCCTGCGCGGCCGCTCTGGTCGTGATCGCTCATGGTGGTGCTCCCTCCTACCGGGTGAACACTTCCACAGCAGGGGAGATGTGGCGCGCTGGTGGTGTCCGTCGTCCTGCCGCCCGTCACCCGAGCCGGGCGAGGAGCGCGCTCAGCGGCCGGTCCCTCACGAAGACCGGCACGACGTCGAGGGGCGCGTCGACCGTGACGTCCTGCCCGCCGTCGTGCTCGCGACCGGTCGCGAGCTCGACCCATCGCGCGCCCCGCGGCAGGTACACGCTGCGCTCACGGGCGCCCGCCGCGACGACGGGCGCGACGAGGACGTCACCACCGAACATGTACTGGTCGGCGACGTCCCACGCCCGCTCGTCGTCGGGGAACTCGTGGAACAGGCCGCGCAGCACGGGCTGCCCGTGCTCGTGCGCCTCCTCCATGAGGCTGCGCGTGTACGGCCGCAGGGTCTCGCGCAGCTCCAGGCATCCCGTGAGGATGCGCAGGACGTCGTCCCCGAAGCTCCACAGCTCGTTGGGGCCGCCGGAACGCAGTCGGGGTGTGCCGTCCGCGGCGGTGACGTCCTCGTAGGGCAGGCGGTCACCGTGCATGCGCATCACCGGGCAGAACGTGCCGAACTGCATCCACCGGATGAGCAGCTCGTGGAACGCCGGGTCCGTGGAGTCGCCCTCGTGGAACCCGCCGACGTCCGTGGTGAACCACGGGATGCCCGCCACGCCCATGTGGATGCCCGCGGTGATCTGTCGGCGCAGGTCCTCGAAGGTGGAGTGGATGTCCCCGGACCACACGAGCGCCCCGTACCGTTGGCTGCCCGCCCAGGCGCACCGCACGAGGTTGACGACCTCGTGCTGGCCGGCGGCGACCTGCCCGTCGTAGAAGGCTCGCGCGAACAGCTGGGGGTAGACGTTGCCCACCTGCGCGGCGGGGCCGAGGTGGTAGCGGTAGTTGTCGAAGTCGTACACCCCGTACTCGGGTTCGGCCTCGTCGAGCCAGAAGGTCTGGATGCCGTGGGCGAAGTAGTTCTGCTCCACGAGCTCCCACAGCCGGCGGCGTGCGTCGGGGTTGGTGACGTCGTAGAACATCGACGGCCCCTGGAAGCCCATCTGCACGTCGAGGCCGCGCTCGGCCTTGACGAGGAAGTTGCTCCGGCGCAGCTCGGTGAAGTTCTCGGAGCTGGTGGACACCTGCGGCCACACGGACACCATGAGCTCGATGCCCATGTCCCTGAGCTCGGCGACCATGGCCGCAGGGTCCGGCCAGAACTCCTCGTCGAAACGGAAGTCACCCATGTGCGGCCAGTGGAAGAAGTCCGCGACGATGACGTCCATGGGCAGCCCGCGGCGCGTGTGCTCGCGGGCCACCTCGAGGAGCTGTTCCTGGTTCCAGTACCGCAGCTTGCACTGCCAGTACCCGAGGCCGTGCTCGGGCATCATCGGCACGTGACCTGTGGCGTCGGCGTACGCTGCCGTGATCTGCGCGGGGGTGTCTCCCACGGTCACCCAGTAGTCGAGCTGCTGGGTCGACTCCGCCACCCAGTCTGTGCGGTTGGCCGCGAAGGTCGCCCGCCCGACGGCCGGGTTGTGCCAGAGGAACCCGTAGCCCGCGCTGGACAGCACGAACGGCACGCTCGCCTGCGAGTTGCGGTGGGCGAGCTCGAAGGTGCTGCCCTTGATGTCGAGGGTGTGCTGCTGGTACTGGCCCATCCCGTAGAGCTTCTCGGCCGGGTTCGCCTCGAAGCTCGCCGTGAGGCGGTGGGCGCCCCCCGGGGTCGCCTGGAACGCGCGCGCACGGAGCTTGAGTGAGCCGCCGGCGTCGAGCTCCTTGAGCAGGACGGTGCCGTGCCGGTCCACGATCTCCAGGGAGCACGCGGACGTCTCGTACCCGGTCTGCTCGTCGAACCCGCTCCGGGCCCGCAGACGCGCGGTGATGCGCCCGGTGGTGATGGTCGCCGTCTCACCGTCGACGATGATCTCCGCCTCACGGGACGCGGGCTCCAGGAGGGCCCAGTCGGTGAGCAGGACGTCACCCATCATGGTGGCGCGCACCCGGAGGCTGTTCGCCCCCCAGGGTTCGACGACGAGCGTCTCGCCGTCCCCCCGCCACACGAGACGGTGATCTTCTGCGTCGAACGTCCTCATCGGTGTGCCTTCCTGCGCTGCCTCAGGGCTGGACGGGTCGCGACGACGGTACTCCCCGAGGGCCGGTGCGCGCCGACGCGGCGCGCGGGCCGGCAGGACGTCGCGGTGCGCGGCCGGTGACAGGGTCGAGAGCGGTGTCGTCGAAGTGGTCAGGCCCTGATCTCGAAGCGGCGCAGGCGCTTGCGGTCCTTGCTGGACGACGACGCCTGGAGGGCGAGGAGCTCCGCGTACACGCCGCCGGTGGCGGCGAGCTCGTCGGGCGTGCCGATCTCGTCGACCCGCCCGTCCTTGATGGTGATGATGCGGTCCACGCTCGAGATGGTCGACAACCGGTGCGCGATCACCAGGGTGGTGCGGCCCGCGACGAGGCGGTCGAGGCCTTCCTGGACGAGGCGCTCCGACCGGGAGTCGAGGCTGCTCGTCGCCTCGTCGAGCACGAGGACGGGCGCGTCCTTGAGGATCGCGCGGGCCACCGCGATGCGCTGCTTCTGGCCGCCCGACAGCTTGATGCCGCGCTCCCCGATCTCCGCGTCGTACGCGGCGGGGAACCTCTCCACGAACTCGTGGGCGTTCGCCGACCGTGCCGCAGCGACCACGTCGTCGGTGGTGGCGTCCGGGGACGCGTACGCGATGTTCTCCCGGATGGTCCCGGAGAACAGCGACGGGTCCTGGAAGACCACGCCCACCTGGGCGCGGAGGTCGTCGAGCGGCATGGCGGACGTGTCGGTGCCACCGATCCGCACGCTGCCCGCGTCGGGCGTGTAGAGGCGCAGGAGGAGGCTGACGATGGTGGTCTTCCCGCCACCGCTCTCCCCGACGAGCGCCACCCGCTCCCCGGGCTCGATGGTGAACGACACGTCGCGCAGCACCTCGTCGCCGCCCGCGTACCCGAAGGACACGGAGTCGAACTCGACGCCCACCGGTGCGTTGCGCGTCGTGGTGCCCCCGGCCGGCGCCGGCGCGGCGGCGGGCAGGGCGTCTCGCTCGCCGGTCTCCGCCATGACCGAGAAGTAGTCGCGGCTGCCCGCGATCGCGTGCTGCGCGGAGTCCACGAGGTAGCTCATGGACATCACGGGCTGCCGGGCCATGCTCACCAGCTGCACCAGGAGCACCATGTCGCCGATGGAGAACGCCCCGTTGGCGGTCTGCACGAAGATGATGGCGAACACCCCGAAGAAGATGACGTTCAGGGCCGCGCGACGGGCGGTGTCCATGAGGTGCCAGTAGCGGGACTGGACACGCGTGGTCGCGATGGTCGACGCGTAGCGGTCGTCGAACACGCCCAGCTCGCGACGCTCCTGCACGTAGCTCTTCACCACGCGGATCTGCCCCACGACCTCCGCGAACCGTCCGCCCGCCACGTCGTAGTCGCGGTTCTTGACCTGCTCCAGGGCCTGCCAGCGGACGCTCGTGAGCGTCGTGAGCCACGTGAACAGCGGGTAGATGACCGCCAGGAGCAGGGCGATGGGCCACGAGTAGAACGCCGTGATGACGAGCACCGCACCGACGGTGAGGAGCATCTGGAAGAAGTTGTTCGCGAACATGTTCACGAACGACGTGACCTCGGTGATGGATCGCGACAACCGGTTGATGACGGTTCCGGTGAGCTCGTCGTCGAAGTACCGCTGCGGGAGCGTGAGGAGCTTGGCGAAGTAGCGGCTCGACAGGGTGGCGCGCAGGCGGGCCGCCATGACGTCCCCCAGGTAGCCGCCGACGTTCGTCAGCAGCGTGTTCGCGAGGTCCGTCACGAGCAGCGCGACGGCCAACCACATCACCGTGGTCACCGCGCCCGTGGCGCCCTGCGTCGCGTCGACCACGACGTCCGTGGCGCGGGCGATGATGAACGGGATGAGCAGGCTCGTGGCCGCCACCGCGACCGACGCCACCACGATCGCCACGTAGTACGGCCACAGGTCACGACCGACCTTGAGGATCCGGGCAAGGCTGCGCACTGGTCCTACTTCCTGCCGATCAGCGGCCCGTGGGGCGGGGCCGGACATGTGCTGGTCAGTCTGCCAGCAGCGTGCGACACGCCCCGTCATCTTGCTCTAGACCGGCAAGGGGAGGAGATCTCAGACCTGGGTGTCCGATGTGGGGCGCAGCTTGCGGAAGAAGGTCGCCGAGTCGTCGTAGCCGTGGCCCAGGTAGAAGGGGCCCGCTCGGCGGCTCGCGAGGGAGACGTAGGCGGCGCCGCGACCGGCGGCCCACTGCTCGGCGTGGGCGAGGAGCGCCGACCCGACTCCCTCGCCCCTGTGGCCCTCGGCGACCATGAGCTCTTCCACCCACACGACCTCCCCGTCGGCGATGAACGTCAGGTGGGCGTGCGCCGACAGGTACCCGACGACCGCCCCGTCGGTCTCCGCGACGAGCAGGAGCGTGGAGTCGAGCGAGAGCAACGCTGCGAAGGTCGCCCGGAACGTCGCCTCGGTTGGTGTGAACGTCGTCGCGAACGCCACGACGAGAGGCCACACGTCAGCGGCGTCGTCGGCCTGTGCCGCACGGACGAGCGCCGACCCGTGTGCGGCGCACGCGTCGCCATCGACGGGCGGGACAGGACGGTCGACCGGGCGCACCTCGCTGGACGGCATGCCGGGGAGCATACGGGGAAGTCGTAGGGAGAGAGGAAGTGCCAGAGCGCTACCGTGCTGCCGTTGGTGTTCCCGACGACAGGACGGCCCATGACCGACAACACTCCCGCCGAGACGCGAGCGCACCCCGAGACGCGAGCGCGCCCCGAGAACCTCGCGCTCCACGACGCGTTGCTCCGTCACCAGGACGCGCTCCGCGACACTGCCCGCGACCTCGATGACGCAGCCGCAGGCACCCGGCCCACGCTCAGTGCCCTCACCGTCGGCACGGTCCTCAAGCACGTCACCGGCATGCAGGGACGATGGGTGCGGGTCGCGCTCGCAGCCCCGGACCCCGCACCCCGGGAGGACCCGGCGCTGCGCGACGCAGAGTTCGTGTGGGGCGTCGACGACCACCTCGAGACCGTCCTCCGCGACTTCGACGACGTGTCCGCCCAGGTGCTCGACGCAGTCCTCGCTCTCGACCCCGACAGCCCGGGGACGGACAGGCACGGCAACGCCTGCACGGTCCGCTGGGTGTGGTTCCACGTCCTCGAGGAGCTCACCCGCCACGCCGGTCACGCCGACATCCTCCGGGAAGCCCTCGACGGCACGGTCGCGACGGGCAGCCCAGCGGCGCACGCCCGGTGATGCGCGACGTGCGGCTGTGCGTCCTCGGGGACTCCTTCGTCGCGGGCGTCGGCGACACCTCCGGGTTCGGGTGGGTGGGGCGCCTCGCAGGCGCTGCCGCAACGGAGGGCGTGGCCCTCACCACCTACAACCTCGGGGTGCGACGCGAGACCACCTCCGACGTCGCCGCCCGTGCGGCCGACGAGGTCCGGCCGAGGCTGGCAGGAATCGCCGAGCCGCGCGTCGTCCTCGCGACGGGGGTCAACGACACCGTCGTCGAGAACGGCACCCAGCGCGTATCGACCGCCGAGACCCTCGCCGCGCTCACCCGCATCGTCCACGCGCTCAGTCCGTCGCCGCTGCTCCTCGTCGGGCCACCACCGGTCGAGGACCCGGAGCACGACCGACGCGTCGCCACCCTCAGCGAGGCGCTCGCGGACCGGGCGGCGGACCTCGGCGTCCCGTTCGTCGACACGTACGCCGCCCTCCGCGATGACGCCACGTGGCGGAGCGAGGTGGCCGCCGGGGACGGCTACCACCCCGGCCCCGCTGGCTACGAGCGCCTGGCGCAGGTGCTGGTCCCACCCGTCGTGCGCTGGCTCGCGCACCCGTCCCGCTGACGGGGCGTGCTCTTGTGGACGATGCGTGCGCTCGCGGCGCCGCCCCGTCCACGAAAGCACGCCCCGTCGGCCACGATGCCGCGAGGGTAGGGATCGGGGGACCGAGGGCCGCGAGAGCAGGGGAGGGAAGGGAGGATGGTGCTGTGTACAGCGAGAGAGTGCGGGAGTGGGGCGGGACGACGTGGGTGTCGTCCGGGTCACCTGCGTCGGTGGTGCCGGCGGACGGGTGCGTCGACCTCATCTGGCATGACGGTGAGGTCCTGGTGTCGGGGCCGTCCACGCGGATGATCGAGACGCGGGCCGACACCGACGTCGAGACGATCGGTCTGCGCCTCGCGCCGGGCGCTGCGGGGACGATGCTCCCCGTCGGCCTGGGCGAGCTCCGTGACCTGTGCGTCCCGTTCCGCGACGTCGCGGCCGTCCGCGTGGTCGACGCCGTGCGGGCGGCCTTCCGATCCCCGGCCGCCGCCCGGTGGGGCGACCCCACCCCGCTCGCGCCGCCGCTGCAGGACGACGCGCGCTTCGTGGAGGGCGCCCGTCGAGCAGCCGCGAACGGCATGCCTGTGCGTGAGGCGGCCGACGCCCTCGGCTGGTCCGAGCGTCACCTCCGCCGCCGGATGACCGCGCACTTCGGGTACGGGTACGTGACGCTCCTGCGCATCGAGAGGTCGCGTCGCGCGGTGGCGCTCATCGCCCGTGGCCTGCCGCTCGGGCTGGTCGCCAGCGAGGCCGGCTACGCCGACCAGTCGCACCTCACCCGGGAGGTCCGACGCATGACGGGCTCGACTCCAGGTCAGCTCGCCCACACGGGCGCGACGCCCGGTCAGCTCGTCGGCAGCAGCGCGTAGAGGTCCACGGAGTTGCCGTCGGGATCGAGGACCGTCGCGTACCGCTGCCCCCAGGGCGCGTCCCACGGGGCGACGTGCGGCGGGTACCCCTGGGCGGCGAGGCTCGCCACGGTCGCGTCGACCGCGTCGGGTGTGCCCTGGTCGAAGGCGAGGGCGATCCGGTGCCCGCCCGTCGGCGGCTCGTACGCGGGGTCGAAGCTGCGGATCGTGTCGACCGTGTCCCACGCCAGCGCGACGCCCCCGTCCAGCGTGGCGTCGACGTGCGGGGCGTCGTCCACCCCGTCGGGCACGGGCACCCCGAGGGCCCGGTAGAAGGCGAGCGACGCCCGCATGTCGGTGGTGACGATCCCGATGAATCCCAGTCGCAAGGTCATGCCACCCACGCTACGGCTACCACCCGCGGGCAGTCTTGAACAGGACGGCCACGCGGGGCCCTCTGCAGCCGGTGGTGTCCGACGGGGCGTGCTCGTGTGGACGGGGCGTGCGCTCGAGGCGCCGCACCGTCCACGAAGGCACGCCCCGTCCGGCTGGGGTGAAGGAGGTGAGGGGGATGGGGGCAGGGGGAGGGCGCTTGCCCGTGGGCTCTGGGCCCTCCTGCGCGCCCCGGGTGGCCCGCGTTACGGTGGAGATGACGGCCCGACGAAGGGCCTGGAGGGGGAGACGACCATGCTGACCGCCGCCCTGATCGTCGCGTACGGGGCGTGCGCGGGGATCCTGCTCGCCTACTGCGACGGCCGGGACGTCCCCTCCGCCGTCACGGTGGCCTTTCGTGTCATGTACCTCATCACGATCGTGGCCCTCGCCTGGGCGGAGTGGGTCTCGATCCCCATGGTCTTCCTCATGATCGCGGTGATGGGGATCGTCGCCTTCGCCTATGGGCCGTGGGTCTGGACCGACCACCCGGCGATGGCCGAGCAGGGCTACCTGCGGCGCGCCTGGGTCGCCCAGCGGCACCGCAAGCACCTGCGCACCAGGGACACCCCGCTGCCTGGTCAGGTCCACCGCACCTGAACCGCGCAGTCATCATCGAGCTCCCGGTGCACCGCGCCGTCGCGGGCTCGTGGCGTCGCCGGATCGGTCAGCACCACCATGTGCGTCCGCGTGCCGCCCGCACTCCGTGCGGCGGTGAACATCCGTGCCTAGCGTGGGTGCATGAGCATCCCCACGCACACCCTCCATGACGGCACCACGGTTCCCGCGATCGGTTTCGGCACGGCGATGCTCAAGGGCGCTCGCGGTGTGGACGCGGTCGTGTCGGCCCTCGACGAGGGGTACCGCCTCATCGACAGCGCGTTCAACTACGAGAACGAGGGCGCTGTCGGTGAGGCGGTACGCCGCACGTCGGTGCCGCGCGACGAGATCCTCGTGTCCACGAAGCTCGCGGGACGGCACCATGCGCACGACGACGCGGTCGACGCGGTCCACGAGTCCCTGTACCGGACCGGCCTGGACCACCTGGACCTCGTCCTCATCCACTGGCCCAACCCCAGCAAGGACCTGTACGTCGAGGCCTGGCAGGCGCTCCTCGAGCTGCAGCAGCAGGGCGTGGTCCGGTCCGTGGGGGTGAGCAACTTCCTCCCCGATCACCTCGACCGCCTGGTGGCCGAGACGGGCGTGGCGCCGGTGATCAACCAGGTGGAGCTCCACCCGTACTTCCCGCAGGCCGAGCAGCGGGAGGCCGACGCCCGCCTGGGCGTCCGCACCGAGTCGTGGAGCCCGCTGGGCCGGGCGGGCGACATCCTCGACGAACCGATTCTCTGGGAGCTGGCGCACGCGCACGGCCTCACCGTCCCGCAGCTGATCCTCCGCTGGCACGTCCAGCTCGGCAGCATCCCGCTGCCCAAGGCGACGAGCCGCGAGCGCCAGCGCGAGAACCTCGGCATCTTCGACGTCGAGCTGACCGACGACGAGATGGCGCTCGTCACCGCGCTGGGTCGCCCGGACGGTCGGAACAACGACCAGGACCCGGCGGTCTACGAGGAGTTCTGACGGTGCCGGGCGGTGAGGGCGCCGCAGCGAGGGTGAGCGCGGAGACCGTGGTCACCGACGCGCCGGCCCGCCTGCGCGTGCTCGAGGCGGGGACGACGCCCGACGCGGCCCTGGCGTTCTTCGACACCCTCCCGCCGGTCGCGGTCGACGACCTCATCGGTGCGTGGCGTGGGTCGGGTGTACCGACGGGCCACCCGTTCGACGGAGCCCTGGAGCGTCTGGGCTGGCACGGGAAGCGGTTCGAGGATGCGGAGCGTGCGCACCCGTTGGTGTTCCGCGGGCGTGGGGACCGCCTGGTGCGCATCGACCCGCGTCTCCTCCCGCTGGGTGCGGCCCTCCGTATGGCTCCGCTGCTGCGCACCCGGGCCGCGGGCGTGGTCTTCGCGGCCGTCCGCCCGCTGCTCACGACGACGCACCCGCAGGCTCGGGTCCGGGCCGTCGAGCACCGGGGCGTGGTGACGGCCGCGATGGTCTACGACCGGCAGCCGATCATCGACGCGTTCCGCCGTGTGGACGCCCACACGCTCCTGGGGGTCATGGACCTGCGGGGCATGGGCGAGCCGTACGTGTTCGTGCTGCGCCGCCAGCGCTCGCGCGACGACCTGGGGGCGCAGTGACGATGCACGGCGCCCTGGCCCAGACGTCCGCCGGGCTCACCCGAGGAACGCCGCGGCGGTCGCTACCAGTGCGGCGCTGAGCAGCACGAGGAGCACGACCCTGTCGAAGCCGGCGGTGTCGAGGCGGGCGAACACGCGTTGCCCCATGAGGTACCCGGCGAGGGCGGCGACGACGAGCCACCCGATGCCCGGGATGACGACGAGGACACCACCGGCGGCGAGCGCGACGAGGCTCAGGGGCAGCCGCACGAGGTTGAGCGTGACCAGGGTGTCGCGGACGGTGCTGGGGTCGTAGGGCCTGTGCGCGAGGTAGAGGACCGTCGGTGGCCCGCCCAGGGTGGTGGCGGTGCCCAGCGTGCCGGAGAAGATTCCTGCCAGTACACCCCACCGGCGTGGGACCACACGGGTGTGTCCGGCGCGCAGACCTACCCATCGCATGGCCACGGCGACCACGACGGTCGCTGCGATGAGCAGCAGGAGGGGGCAGGGCGGGAGGGTGGCGAGGAGGTAGGCGCCCAGGGCCAGGCCCGGGACGGAGGCGACACCGACGATGCCGACCTCGTCCCACCGTGGGCGGGGGAGGCGGCGGCGGAGCGTGAGGATGAGGACGTCGACGGCGGTCCCGGTGACGAGGACCATGCCGACGGCTTCCGGGCCTCCCACCAGCGCGGCGCCGACGGGGGCGGAGAGGATCGCGAACCCGAAGCCGGTGACGGTCTGCAGGAGGGAGCTGACGAGGATCAGCAGGGCGAGGACCACGAGGAGCATGACGTCGGCCGGCACGAACAACGAGGTGGGCACCATCGATTGTCCCGTGAGGCTTGCTGCTGTCCAGTGCTCCGACATTCACATATCGGTAGATCGTGGACAGGTGTGGTCCGCAGGGCTAGCGTCGGTGGGAGCGGGCTGCCCCTCTGACGCCACGCGCCTCAGCTCACCTCCGGGAGAGGACCTCGACCATGACCGACGCCCAGCAGCCGCCCACCCCGGAGCTGATCACCGTCGACGGGACGCCCACCATGGTGGTGCGGGGGGTCGTGCCGATGAGCGAGCTGCCGTCGTTCTTCGACCGGTCCTTCTCCGCCCTCGGGGAAGAGCTCGGGCGACTCGGTACGGAGCCTGCGGGGCCGCCCTTCTCCTACAACGTCCGTCTACCCACCGACACGAGCGACCTCGAGGTCGGCTTCCCCGTCCGCGAACCCGTGGAACCGACCGGTGACGTGGTGCCCTCGTCGCTCCCCGGCGGCCGGGTCGCGACGGTGCTGTACCAGGGCGGCTATGACGGGCTGGTCCAGGCGTGGACCCGCTTGCACGAGTGGGTCGCGCAGCAGGGGCTCGGCGTGACGTCGGGGTCGTGGGAGGTCTATCTCAACGAACCCACCCCAGACGGTGACCCCGACGCGAACCGCACCCAGCTGTACCAGCCGGTCACCGACGTTTGACCGCTGACCGCTGACCGCCAGGCGCCGGTCAGCCGGGGAGCCCTGCGCGCGCACCCGTCCCGACCGACCAGGTGACGACGCGCCACGCCCCTCGGTCACACCGTCGCCGTCCTGCCGAACGTCACTCCCGCGAGCTCCTCGGACACCCGCCAGACCCGGTCGGCCTCCGCGACGTCCCGCAGGGGACGGTACAGGGCGTGCTCGGCCGGGGCGCCACCGAGGTTGCCCGGTCCGGCCGGACCGTAGAGCTGTCCACCGTGCGCCTGCGCTGACGTGGCGGCGAGCAGGGCGGGCAGCTGGGCGCTCTCGAGCGTCCCGAGCAGGATGCCCGCGCGGGAGAGCCGTCGGATGACGGCGATCTGCGGGGTGTCGCGGTCCCGTCCCAGCTCGGGGCGCGCGGAGAGCAGGCTCGTCGGGGCGATGCCGGGGTGCGACAGGTTGCTCGTGATGCCCCAGCCGTGGGTGCGACTGTGTCGCTCGAGCTCGAGCGCGAAGAGACCGAGGGCGATCTTCGACTGGCTGTAGGCGCGCCGGCCGTCGTAGAAGCCCTCCCAGTTGATGTCTTCCCAGTTCACCGCGCCGCTGCGAGCAGCCACGCTGATCTGCGTGGTGACGCGCGCGCGGCCCGCGGACAGCAAGGGCAGGAGGTGGGCGACGAGGGCGACGTGCCCGAGGTGGTTGGTACCGAGCTGCAGCTCGATCCCGTCGACGGTGGTCCGACGTTCGGGCGGTGTCATGACCCCGGCGTTGTTCACGAGGATGTGGATCGGACGACCTTCGGCGCACAGCTCGGCCCCCAGCGCGGCCACGGAGGCCAGCGACGCAAGGTCGAGGTCCCGCACCGAGAGGCGGGCCGAGGGGTCCCCACGGCGGAGGAGGGCGGCGGCGGCCTCGCCCTTCGGTCGGTTGCGGACGGGGAGGATGACCTCGGCTCCCGCGGCTGCGAGCTTCTGGGCGATGCCGAGGCCGATCCCGTCGCTGGCTCCGGTGACGAGGGCGCGCCGACCGGACAGGTCGGGCAGGGGCAGGTGAGGCGTACGAGGCATGGTGTCGCTCCTGGTGGTCGAGGGGTCAGCGGAGGTCCGGCGCGGGGGCCGAGGGGAGGGGGACGGCGAGAGACCTGCCGACCGTCTGGCGGGCGACGACCAGGGTGACCGCGAAGTGGACGGCGAACAGCAGCGGCAGACCGACCTGGATCGCAGCGAGGACACCTGGCTCGTCGGCGACGTAGAACACGACGCGGACCACGAAGTTCGCCCCGGCCATCGTCAGGCCGATCAACGAGCTGATCGTGTAGATGCGCCGCAGCGCAGGGTGCCGGGGCCAGTCGCGGGGCCCGCCCGCCAGGCGGTTGACCATGAGGCCCGCCAAGGGCCGGCGCGCCATGAAGGAGATGGCATAGGCGAGGACGAAGACGGCGGGCAGCAGCATCGTCGGCAGGAAGAAGGCACGGGCCTCGCCGGCGACGGCCGCGACGGTCGCGCAGACCGCAGCGACCAGCAGGCCCGCGACCGCGGCCCCGGGCGACTCCCGACGAGCGAGGCGCACCCCGCTTGCGAGCACCGCGGTCACCGCGAGAGCGACGAAGGCCGCCTCGAGCCCTGCGGCGGCGTCGGTGACGACGAAGGCGACCGTCGGAGCGGTCGCGGCGGCAAGGCCCACCGGTCCGCCGACGCGCTCCAGGGCCCGTCCGGCAGCGGCCCGCCCCGCGGACTGCTCCGGTGGGTCGGGCAGCCCGAGCACCCGGCGGGCGGTCGCGCTGACGTCGGACGTGTCGTCGGCGGGGCTGGCTGTGCCTGCGGTGCCGAAGGGACCGGCATGGTCGGATAGCTGGTTGACGAGGGTGGGGTGCTGGGTCACGAGTTCCTCCTGGGTCGGTCGGCGTTCGCTGCCAGCCTCGTCCAGGGCGCGGAACCCAACCAGGGCCTGATGATCCGTGGCTGCGCGGGCGACGTCGGGGCGCTGCACCCGGCGGATCGCTCAGAGGGGGATCGACAGGCCGTGGCTCCCGACGGTCGGGCACGGTAGGAACGGGGGTATCGAGACGAAGGAGAATGGACCGTGATCGACAGGACGGGTCTGGCGGAGTTCCTCCGCCGCCGCAGGCACGCGATACAGCCCCAGGACGTCGGTCTGCCTCGAGGGGTGCGACGTCGGACCGTCGGACTGCGGCGTGAGGAGGTCGCCGCCCTCTGCCACATGTCCACCGACTACTACGCGCGTCTGGAACGGGAGCGCGGGCCCAGGCCGTCCGAGCAGATGATCGCGTCGATCGCGCAGGGTCTGCACCTGAGCCTCGACGAGCGCGACCACCTCTTCCGCCTCGCCGGTCACCAGCCACCGTCCCGGGGGCTGCTGAGCGAGCACGTCAGCCCTGGCATGCTGCGCATCCTCGATCGTCTGACGGACACACCCGCCGAGATCGTCACCGAGCTGGGCGAGACCCTGCGGCAGACCCCCCTGGGTGTGGCGCTGACCGGGGACGGGGCCGCGTACACGGGACCCGCCCGGAGCATCGGTTTCCGATGGTTCACGGACCCCGACAGCAGGGCGCTGTACCCACCGGAGGATCACGGGCACCTGTCCCGCGTGTACGCGTCGCACCTGCGCCGCGTCGTCACCCTTCGTGGGCCGGGCTCCCGGGCGGAACAGCTGGCCGAGCTCGCCCTCTCCCGCAGCGACGAGCTGCGGCGCCTGTGGGCCTCCCACGAGGTCGGGGTGCGGCACCACGACGTCAAACGGTTCGTCCACCCCCAGGTGGGAGCGTTGGAGCTGCACTGTCAGACTCTCGTGGACCCGCAGCAGTCCCACCTCCTGCTCGTGTACACGGCGGTGCCGGGATCCGAGAGCTACGAGAGGTTGGAGCTGCTGTCCGTCATCGGTGCGGGTGGCACGCCGACCGCGGGTCACAGGGTGCAGCGCGCCCCGTCGTCGGGCAGCTCGAGGTCGACGAGGTAGTCGGCGTCGATCTCGATGCCCTCGACGGTGCACCTGCGCAGGTCGGGGCTCGGGCGCCGTCTCAGCCGGCTCGTGCCGCTGACCGTGACGCTCCGCGTCGTCTAGAGCATTCCTGTGAGGACCCCGCCGTCCACGCGCACCGCTGCCCCGTTCGTCGCTGACGCTAGAGGACTCGCCAGGTAGGCGACGAGCGACGCGATCTCCTCGGGCTCGATGAAGCGTTCGAGCAGCGTCGTCCGGTTCTGGCCGATGATCGACGCCTTGACCGCCTCCGCCGGTGCGGACCGGTCCGCTGCGATGGACTCGACCGTGGTGGCGACGCCGTCCGAGTAGGTCGGGCCGCCGAGGACCGTGTTGACCGTCACGGCTGTGCCGCGGGTGCGCTTGGCGAGGCCGTTGCCGAGCGCGATGCTCGCGGCCTTGGTGACGCCGTAGTGGATCATGTCGGCCGGCACGTTCACCCCGGACTCGCTGCTGATGAAGAGGATGCGGCCCCAGCCGCGCTCGAGCATGCCGGGAAGCGCGTGCCTGGACAGGCGGACCCCGCTCATCAGGTTGACCTCGAGATAGCGCTCCCACTCGTCGTCCGTCACGGACTCGAAGTCCGCGAGACCGAAGAGGCCGACGTTGTTGACCAGGATGTCGACGGCTCCGAGCTCGACGACCAGCGACTCGACGGACGCAAGATCGGTGAAGTCCGCGACGATCCCGGTGTGATCGGAGCCGGGGTGCGCGCGCCTGAGATCCTCCACGACCGCGTCGACCCCCTCGCGGGTGCGCCCGTTCACGATGACCCTCGCGCCCTCTGCGGCCAGCCTCGCCGCGACGGCACGGCCGATCCCCCGTGTCGAACCGCTGATGAACGCCGTCTTGTCACGTAGCTGCAGATCCATGTGCGCTCTCTCCCTGGGGTATCCGTCGATGACTTGCCTGAGCAAGTCAGCCTATGGGAAGTCACTTGCTTGAGCAAGTCACTAGACTGGGACGATGCCTTCCCCTGTCGGGTCCTCTGGTCTCAGCCATGATCACCTCGTCGCGTGGGCCTCCGTCGCCACGGTGCTCGAGCGCCTCCCCGCAGCGCTCGACGCCCAGCTGCGACGCGACCACGACCTGAGCCACTACGAGCACGGGCTGCTCTTCGCCCTGGACAGCGCGGAGGATCGATCGCTGCGCATGAGCACGCTCGCCGGCTACGCGAGCAGCACGCTGTCCAGGCTGTCGCGAGCGGTCTCGCGGCTCGAGAAGAAGGGCTGGGTCCGGCGAGCCGCGGACCCGACCGACGGGCGGTTCACCCTGGCGATCCTCACCGACGACGGGCACGACCTCGTCGCTCGGTCGACCCCTGCGCACCATGCCCTCGTCGAGCAGCTCGTCTTCGCCCCCCTCACCGAGGCGCAGGTGCGTGAGCTCGCTGCCATCAGCGGCCGGATCGCGACGACCATCGATCCGACCGCTCCCTGGACGCCGACGAGCGACGGCTGAGAACAAGCTTCTGCTCCGAGGATCAGGGCGTCCCGGAGTCCTCGAGCCGCACACCGTGCTGCGCCACCCTGATCACAGGGTGCAGCGCGCCCCGTCGTCGGGCAGCTCGAGGTCGACGAGGTAGTCGGCGACGATCCCGTCGACGCACTCGTCGCGTGAGATGAGTGTCCCGTGCTGGTTGGCGTCCACCGTGAGCAGTCGTGCGCCGAGGGTCTCGGCCAGGCTGATGCCGCCGTCGTGCGGCGTCACGGGGTCTCCGGTCGCGGAGATCACGAGCACCTGGGGCAGCCCGTCGATGTCGTCGGCGTAGGGGAAGCCGAGCGTGGGCTCGGACGGCCAGAACTGGCACCCGTCCTGCGTCGCCGGGCTGGTTCCGGGGTCGAGGAACGGCGCTGCGTCGTTGAGGTCGTCACCGAGCTCGGTCATCTCCTCCGCGGTGAGTCGTTCCTCGTCGAGGCAGTTGATGGCGAAGGTGGCCTCGTAGGTGTTCGTGTACTCCCCGGTCTCGGACCGTCCGTAGTACCCGTCGCGGAGCGCGAGGATGGCGTCGGGTCGCCCCGCCTCGAGATCCGCCAGTCCTGTGACGATGGCCGGCCAGCTGGCCTCGGAGTACAGACCGGAGACGATGCCCTCGCTCGCGGCAAGGAAGCCGACCTCCCGTCCGTCCGCCGCCACCAGGGGCTTGTCGACGAGCGGCCGGAGGAGCTCCTGCGCCGCGGCGGTGGCCTGGGTCGGGTCGGTCCCGAGCGGGCACGGTGCCTGCGTCGCGCAGAAGTCGGCGAACCGCTGGAACGAGGCCTGGAGCCCGGCGGTGAGCTGGACCCGGCGTTCACGGGTGTTCTTCAGGGGGTCCACCGCGGCGTCGAGGACGAGGGCCCGGACGTTCTCGGGGAACATCTCGGCGTACACCGCTCCGAGCCGGGTGCCGTAGCTCGCGCCTGCGTAGGTGAGCTTCTCGTCGCCGAGCGCCGAGCGGAGGACGTCCATGTCGCGCGCGACGTCCCGGGTCCCGAGGTGGGCGAGGATCTCCTCGTCTCCCGTCCTGTCCGCGCACTTCTCGACGATCGCGCGTGCGGACTCCTCCGTCCACTCCCCGAGGGCCGCGAGGGGCTCGTCGGCGTCACGCTCCTCGTCGATGTAGCAGTCGACCGCCGGGCGGCTGAGGCCGACCCCGCGGGGGTCGAAGCCGACGACGTCGAAGCGCTCGGTGAGGGGGCCGCCCGTCCACAGCGCGGTGACCAGGGGGGAGAACGTCGTCGCCTGGAAGCCGGGCCCGCCCGGGTTGAGGACGACGGAGCCGATCGGATCGTCACCGGTGGCGGCGTTGCGCGTCACGGCGATGTCGATGGTCGTGCCGTCGGGGTCCTCGTAGTCGATCGGCACCTCGAGCGTGGCGCACTCGGTCCTCTCCGCCGCTTCGAGGATCTCGGGGACGGGCGGCTGGGAGCCCACGATGGTCGGGTCGCACGCCCCGAAGTCGAGCTCCTGGCCCATGAATCGCTCGAGTCCCACCGTGGTCGGGCTCTCGTCGTCGTCCGGTGCGGCGGCTGCGCACCCGGCGACCAGCAGGAGCGACGCAGCGGCCGCCACCGCCGCCCTCGGTCTTGTCGGCCGGCTCGTCTCACGGTCCCGGGGTGTCTGGTGCGGGGTGATGGTCGACATGGTCGCTTCCTCTCGTGGTCGCGCTCTGGACTGATACAGCGTGATAATCAACACGGACGAAACTAGCACGCTGTGATAGACAAGTGCCATGAGAAGGGCATTCCGGTCTCCGGCAGGGACGACACGTCCGGGGGCGGGAAGCGCCGCCGCGGTCCTGCACGCACCAGACCCCACGCACCAGGGAGACCCGAATGTCCGACCATGATCGAACCGACCAGCTCGAGACGGTCTCGGACCGTCGGGTCACGTGGCCCCACCTCTGGGTCGCTGTCGCCCTCGCGCTCGCCCTCTACGCCGCCGGGATCGTGCTCTATCTCCAGATGCCGGACGACGACACCGCGGCGAAGGGACTGGCGCTGTTCGCGATCTCCGGTCTCGCCCCGCTCGGCGGGGTCCTCCTCATGATCGCCGTCCGCAAGCGGACGCCCTCGCTCTTCGGCATCCGCCGTGTCGAACCGAGATGGCTCGCCATCGCCCTCGCCGTGGGGATCGGGGTCGTCGCCCTGAACCTCGGCGTCACCGCTTTCGTGAGCCTCACCACCGACGCCGCGGACGTCCAGGCCGGCTACCAGTCGGCGGCGACCAGCGGGATCGCCGGGTTCGTCGGCGCGATCCTCCTCGGTGCGGTCCTGACCCCCATCGGTGAGGAGCTCCTCTTCCGCGGAGTGCTCTTCTCCCTGCTCACCCGATACAGTTTCTGGCTCGCCGCGATCCTCAGCAGCATCGTGTTCGCCCTGAGCCACGGCATCAACGTCGCCACCCCGGTGGCGCTCGTGGTGGGGTTCGCGGCCGCGTGGCTGATGCACAGGACGAGGTCCATCTGGCCAGGAGTCGTCGTCCATGCCGTCAACAACGCGTCATCGTCGATCATCACGGTCGTCCACGCCGGCCTGATCGCCGGCTGACCGTCGGGAGCTTCCTCAGCCGGCTCGTGACACGACGCGGATCGCGACGATCTCGCACTGCACGGGCACGGACTCTGCGCATTCGTCGCCGATCCAGACCTCGACGGTGTCCCCGGCGGCAAGATCAGAGCGCGTGACCGTACGGCCGTCATGACCGACGACGATCGTGTCGCCCTGCGCTGACCTGTCACGGAGGGACATGCCTTCGAAATACCCACCTGACACGTCCCTGAAGTCACCGTCCTCCCTGGGGGACGTGTCGACGAGGGAGGGCAACGGCTCCCCGGCGACGGTCCCCTCGAGGTCAGCCGGCCGGTCAGGGAGCTCCGACGCATCGACCGAGGGGTCGGAGCAGGCGGTCACGAGCGCCACCAGCGCCACACCCACCCCCAGGGATCGACGTGCTGCGCAGCCGTTCCTGCCGTTCGACCTGCCCCTCATGGCTGCCCCCTCGTCTTGGTGCCCCACCTCCCGTGGTGCGACCTCACCGTGTCTGTGTGCCGACCCGCTCCCATCTTGCGGCACGGTCGTCAGCACATAGGCCTGACCTTCGGATCCGCTAGTTGCCCCGCTCAGGACCAGGACGCTCGCCGGACCGGGTCGCGAAGTCATCGGTATCGACCCGAGCGCCACGATGCTGAGCTGGGCGCGGGCACAACCGGGCGCTATGGACGTGACCTGGATCGAGGGCGACGCCGCGCGGATCGCCCCGACCGGCGACGTCGACCTCGTGCTGGCCACGGGGAACGCGATCATGCACCTCGACGACGACCAGCTGGCCGAGGCCCTCACCCGCATCGCCGGTGCGCTGCGTCCCGGTGGGGTCGTCAGCTTCGAGTCGCGCAACCCCGCGGCGCGCGAGTGGGAGACCTGGACCAAGGACGCGACCCTGGCCCGACGGGACACCCCGGTGGGCCCGCTCGTCGAGTGGGTCGAGGTGGCAGAGGTCGCAGGCGAACGCGTGACGTTCGAGTCGCACACCGTCCTGCCCGGCGGCGATCCCCGGGTCCGCACGAGCGTCCTGCACTTCCGCGGCGCCCATGCCTTCGAGACAGCGCTGCTGGAAGCGGGACTCGTGGACATCGAGGTGCGCGCGGGATGGTTGGGCGAGAGCGTCACGGAACGCTCACGCCTGGTGGTCTACCGGGCATGCACGCGCCTGACGACCTGACGGCGCTCCGCGAGTTCTTCGTTCACGGGCATCCAGGACGCAGGATCAGCCCAGTGCGACGGCGCTCTGGAGTCCCAGGCGCACGTACCCGAGCCGGGCCGCCAGCCGTTCTGAACCCACGTTCCCGACTCGACCGCGCCACTGCACGACCAGACCCTCACCCAGAGCCACCGTCATGGCTGCTGCTGCCGCCGCTGCCGCATATCCGTGTCCGCGTTCCGACGGCCCGGCCGCGACACCCATCTGCGCGACATCAGCCCCCCACCGCTCGTACCCGGCCACCGCGGCCACCCGACCGTCCGCCGTGAAGGACCCCCACCGCTGCGGCATGGTCGAGAGTCCGCTCTCGTCCCACTCGTCGGCCTGGACGCTAGCCCGGAGTTCCTCGACGGCCGCGGGTGAAACCCGCCGCGCGCCGACCGACGACTCCTCGACGGGCCGTCTGTCGCGGAACCAGAGGGACGCGCTGCCGATGGGCCGTGCATCCAACCCGACGAGCCTCCCGGCCACACCGTCCGCATCGAGCAGCGTCCGCTCGTCGAGACCGTCGATCACGTCCGTCGCGGATCCCGGTCCCACGACCATGCAGGAACCACCCAGCTGCAGGACCACGACAGCGCTGGCGGCGTCACGTGGGAAGAATCGGGTCCCTGCCGATGTCAGGGCTCCGTCGGGGATCCTGAGGCGCTCGGCCCAGCCCAGCTGGACGCGCCGAAGCCCTGAGGGCGAGAGCGCTGGAGCGATTGCCGAAGGTGGGTTTGAGGACATCGGACCATCGTGGCAGGGGTGTCCCCGGGAGGTCGGTCTCGTACCCTCATCGAAGACGTGGCGCCGCCCCGCGTGGGAGTCCGACCACCACCGACAACAGCTACCCTGGCCCGGGTCACCTCATCCAGCGCGCAGGTCACCGAGAGCATCATGCCTTTCACCTCGAGCGACTCTCTTCGATATCTACCCGTGGAATCTGCCCCGGCTGACCGGGGCCCACAAGGAGGCAATCTCGTGTCGAGGACGCACACCGGAGCGACCACCCCGGTCGCCGAGCTCGAACCGTGCGCACGACCGGCCGCCGTCGACTACCGGCTCACCGAGAGCGGCGCCGGCCTGACCCTGCGCGACGGAGGAGCCCGATACCGGTGCGCGATGGCGAGCCGTCAGCCGGGCTCGTGCGGATGACCGGCCATCGCGTGGCGTACGTGTGCGTGGCCGACGGTGGCCTCGCGCTCGGCAACCCGGCTGGCACCCACGTCCTGCTCGACGTCGACGGCGTTCACGAGCGGCCGGCAGGCGCGGGGCGGCCTGCTTCGCCCCGCGACGGGCAGCGTGAGGGGTGGAGCGTGCCGTGGTCCGAGGTCGTGCGGCTGGATGTGGAGGCGACCCGCACGCGTCTGCGGCACCCCGGGTTCTGTGCGGGTGCCATCACTGCGGCGCTGGCGACGGTGGGTCTCGAGTGGGAGCCGCGAACCTGCCCGGTGACAGTTCGCGTGGGCACCTCGCGCGGCGAACGCTCGGCGGACTGCTCCGGCTACGAAGGCCGGGGGTACTTCGTCGACCGCGCCACGGCCCTGGAGCAGCTCTTCGGGCTGCTCGTCAGCCACCCGGCCCAACGGGACAGCCTCGCGGACCCTCTGGCCGTGCTGACGCGCGTCGTCACCGCCTCGAGCCTCCGCGACCCCGACGCGATCCGCACCGCACTGACCGCGAGCTCGTAATCCTGGAAAGAGCATGCAGGGCGCCTCAAGGAAAGAGCGAAGGCGGAAGACGCTGATCGTCGACATGAAGAGGGATCACCGCCGCCGATGGTCAGCGGTCGCTCCAGCGTTCCTCACCATCGACGATGGTCCCTGTACATCGCAGGCCGATGGCACGTGCCACTCCGGCTGAAGCGGTGTGGTCCGGGTGGACGTGCGCCATGAGACCGCTCACGTGGTGCTGTCGTAACCAGGCGGCCAGGGCGACGGCGGCCTCGCGGGCGTAACCGGAGCCTTGGTAGTCGGTCGAGACGATCCAGGCGACCTCTGCCGTCCCGTCGTCGGTGACGGTCGCCTGGACTGTGCCGATCAGCTCCGCGGTGCCGAGCCTTCGCAGCATCCAGTTCAACCAGGTCTGTGACCCGTCAGGAGATCGCCCGACGACCTGGCGCTCATAGTGCGATCGGAGCTCCTCGGCGCTGGCCGGGGAGCTCCCGGTGTACTGGTGAAGCGCCACGTCGTCGAAGGCCTGAGCCGCCTCGTCGGCGTGCTCGACCCGTAGGGGCTCCAGGTCGAGGCTCGACCTGCGGATGGGCCCGGCGACAACCCCAGGTCTGGCAACGGCACGGGCGGACGCGGTGCCGTCAGGAAGCACTCGTCAGGCGGCGTACGACGTACTGGTTGAGGCTCAGGTGCTCCTGCGCTGCCTCCATCGCGAGTCTGCGGTGGAGCTGCTCTCCGATACGCAGGTTGAACTTGCCGGAGTAGGCCCGTGACGACAGCGGCTCAGGTACCGGCTCGTCATTGCTGAGCATGTCCTCGATGACATCGGCGAGGAGTTCGCGCAGCCCTCGGAGGGCATCTTCCTGGGTGTCGGCCAGCCACGAGAGGGAAGGCAGTTCCAGGCAGGTGGCGACGTACTCCTCGTCCTCGGCGGACCAGGTGACCCGGTAGGTGTACCGAGTGATGTCCACGGTGCTGGCGGCGTTCATGCCTCTGCCTCCTTCTTCTCGATCGCGGCGAGAACTTGCCTGACTTGGTATGGCTTGGCCTGTCCGTGGTCGTTCTGGATGTTGACCCGCGGGTCCCCGGGCCAGGGCGTCTTGAAGACCGCGTGCGATCCGCTGCCGGTTCGGGGCCGACCGAAGTAGTGCTCGCACACCTTCGCCAGATCGTCGTAGCGGATGCTGCGGGGGCTCTTGCGCATCGCTGCGACGATCTTGATTACCGAAGGCACTGCTCCATGGTACCGCGGGTAGTACTGCTCTGCTAGGGGCGTGCCGACGAACAGAGGCGATGCGGGGCGGTGGATGTCCCAGACGTCAGTCGCGGCGGTGCGGTGCGCTTCGGAGGGCCATTCGCGGGCGTAGAGGAGCTCTTCGGCCAGGGGTCCGTTAAGGGAGCCGAGTTCGGGCGCGATCCCCTCGCACCGTTCGCTGGTCGCCGCGGTCCTCCCGGCACGCTGGGTCAGCTGGTCACGTACGTGTCGAGGAAGGTGGTGACCTCTGCTTGTGCGATCTGGTTGGCGAGGGTGCCCCAGAGCATGTCGAAGCCGTGCTGCGCGCCGCCGATGAGCACGAGGTGATTGTCGACGCCTGCCCTTGTCAGTGCGGCGGCGAGCTCCTCGGCTTGTTCCGCCGGCACCATGCCGTCGTGCGTCCCGTGGAGGATCAGGGTGGGGGGCGTGTCCGAGGAGATGTGGGTGATGGGGGACATGTCCGTGTAGCGGTCGGGCTCTTCGGCGGAGGTCGCACCGAGGTAGGTGTGCAGCATCCTCACGGCCTCGGTGGAACCTGAGTCCGCTTCCAGAGCTGTGAGGTCGCCGGGGCCGTAGAAGTCGATGACTGCGCGCACCGAGGTGTCCTCTCCGCAACCCTCAGGCGCTGGGTGGTCGCTGGTGTACCCGGCGAGCATCGCCAGGTTGGCCCCTGCGGAACCACCACCGATCGCGACTCGACCCGGGTCGAGGTCATAACGGTCGGCCTGGTCGTGCACCCAACCGATCGCGCACCTCACGTCCGTGATCGACGTCGACCATGAGGGGGCCTGCGGGGTGGAGAGGCGGTAGTCGATGGAGAAGACCGTGATTCCCTGCGCCGTGAGGGCCTGGAAGAACGGTGCCCACTGAGCTCGGTCACCGCCGACCCAGCCGCCGCCGAAGACGTAGACGAGAGACGCGTGACTCGCCTTCTCCGCGGCGTCGGGGCTCGCAGGAGCCCAGACGTCGACCTCGAGGTCTTCCCCGCCCACCGTCCGATAGGTCTGGGTCTCAGCGGGCTTCGTGCTCCCCTCTGCTGGCCGGGACTCGAACAGCCGAGAGACGGAGAGGGACGTTCCCGCTCTCTGTGCTGCGTGGGCCGCGCCGACGGTCGGCCACGCGATACCTGCTGCGAGGGCGACGGCCAGGACTGCGGCGACCATCGCGAGGAACGTCCTGTTCTTCTTCCGGGCGAGCACCGCGACGACGGCGTCGGCCACGACCAGGACCGTCAGGAACGGGAAGACCAGCCCCGTGACCAGTCCGGCGGTGAGGAGCAGCTCGCCGGGGTAGACCGGCAGGAGGAGCCCCAAGATGCAGATGAGGTTGAGGGCCGCCCAGACGATCAGCAGCACCGCGGCACCGGCATGCCGGCCACGTCCGGTCCTGGGGCGCGAGTCCCCGAGATCGGGTGAGGTCGGGTGGTCGGCCATGGAGGGCATGTGAGTCCAATCGCAGATCTAGTGTCAGTTGCTGACATTAGGTTGATGACTGTGGTCCGTCAACCGCGCCCTCCCGGGTGAGGTTGGATCTATGATTGGTCAGTGACCGCCTCGCACCCCGCCCGTCCTGACGGACGCCGCAGCCGCCGTGACGTTACTCGTCAGCGCCTCCAGCGGGCGGCCGTCGACCTGTTCATCGAGCAAGGGTTCGGTGCGACGAGCACGGTCCAGATCGCAGAGCGTGCAGGGGTCTCCGAGCGGACCCTCTTTCGTGCCTTCTCCACCAAGGCGAGCCTCGTCTGGCACGACCCCTTCATCTACCGGTTGCTCACCGCCTTGGAGGCATCACCGCCCACCAGCACACCGGTGGCCCAGCTCCTGGCGGACACCGCCCTGCAGGCCGTCCGGGCGATCCCCGACGACGAGTGGCAGCTGAACGTCCGCAGACGACTCGTGGCGCTGTCCACCCCCGAGCTGATCGCCGCCGGGACCCAGGACCTGCAGAGCAGCGCAGACCGGATCGAGGCGGCGCTTCGCACCGTGGCGGGAACTGCCCACCAGGAACCCGGCCCCGAGCCGTCCACCCTGACCCTGTTCACGTGGTTCACGCTGGTGGGGTTCACACGAGTGCCTCTGACGGAGACGACCACCCGAGAGGACTGGGCCCAGGCTCTCGTGCGCATCGTGGACCTCGCCGCCCACGGCGCACTCGTCAACCGGCTGCACACCTGACGGAATTGCGCCCTGGTGACCGGCGATGGAGGACACAGCCCCGACCGCGGAGGTGTCCTCCTCCCGGACGCCCTGCGGTGGCTCTGGGCTGGTACCTGAGGAGTTCCGTATGGTCTGCGCGACGTCACTATAGGCCGCGTCAGGACGGCCGGACCGTCCACGCCGCCTGGGCGACCGACTGCTGACGGTCGAGCTGGCGCACTCTCACCGCAGTGCTTCAGCAAGCGTCAGCGTGCCGATGACGATGAGTGTGACAGCGGCGACGCTCAGGAGGCCCGCGCGGACTCGCGGCGAGGTGCCGATGCTCGGGATGCGACGCACGCCTTCTCCCACGAGGGTCAGCCACAGGAGGAGCATCACGACGTGCACGCCGGCGAACAGGAAGAAGAGTGCAGGGCCGGCGAGATCATCCGTGCCTAGCCCCGGGACGACCAGCGCGTAGAGGCTGAGCGCCTTGACGTTGGTGATGAGGGCGAGGAACGCCCAGAGCACGAGCTGCCGGGCCGGACGAGGACCAGGCGTCGTGAGATGCGTCGACCTGCGTGCCTTGACCAGGGAGCCGACGCCGAGGATCACCAGGACCGTGCCACCCGCCACTCCGAAGACGGACCGGGCGGTGGCGTTCTCGGCGAGGAACCGCGCGACACCGCTGAGGGCGGCGATCGACGCGATGACAGTGATACCGAGCGCCGTCCCTGCCCACACCTTGACCGGTGCGCGACGGTCGCCGCTGCTGGCGGCGTCGATCGTGATGGCGAAGCTCGCGCCGGGGCTGACGACGAAGGGAAGTACCGTCAGTGCCAGGAGCACGAGGGTCATGGCGCGGACACCCTGAGGCCGGTCACCTGCGTCCCGCCGTCACCGAGGTCGTGGAAGAGATGTTCGTGGCGGAGCGCGCGGAGGGTGACCTCGTCGCCGAGCCCAAGCCTGAGGACTACGTCGGGGACAGCATCGATGGACGTCACGACTTCGACCAGGGTGGGCACGCGGTGAGTCTATGACCGGACCGAGCGGTCACCGGGCGGTCGACAGCTGCCAGCCCGCGGTGTCACACCGGCCATCCTCGTCGTTGCCTGCTGCCAGGACGCTCTCGTCGGAGCAGAGGCCGAGGGTGTGGGCGGATCCTGCCGCAACCGCCACCACGCCCCGCCATCCTCGGACGTCGCACTGCCCGCGACTGTTGTCACCAGCTGCGAGCACCCGGCCTCCGGCGACGACCCCGACCGTGTGGCGGCTTCCTGCGGACAGGGCCACCACGTCGCGCCACGCGGACACGTCCATGACTCCCGCAGACGGGTCGCCTGCGGCGACCACTTGACCATCTCCGGTGAGAGCGGCGGTGTGGAGGTAGCCTGCGGCGATCGCTCGGACACCCCGCCATCCGGCGACCTCGCACTGCCCCCTGCGGTCGTTCCCCACGGCCAGGACGGTGCCGTCGTCCCGCAGCCCGACGGAGTGCCAGTCCCCGGCAGCGACGGCGACCAACCCGCTCCAGTCCTCGACGTCGCAGGCCCCCTCGGCGCGACGACCGGTCGCGCGTGCCGTCCCGTCCGCGACGACCGCGAGGGTGCGTCGCCAACCGGCGGCGATGGTGACGACGTCGCGCCAGCCGTCGACGTCGCACTGTCCTTCGTCGTTCCAACCCGTCGCGAGGACCGTCCCATCCTGGCGGAGCCCCACCGTGTGGGCGCGGCCGGTGTTCGCGGCCGTGTGGACGTTCCCCGCCGCGACAGCGACTACACCGCTCCACCCCCTGGTGCGCAGCTCCTCGGCGCCCCGGCGACCGGCCGCGATGCGAGCGTGGTGGCGATGGGAGGTCACCGGTCGATGGTTCCAGAGCTGTCGCTCGTCCGACGGACCGGGCCTCAGGCGGGGACGACGAGCACCTTCCCTCGGACGGCGCCCGTGGCGGCCTCCGCGTGGAGGGCGGGGAGCTCGGAGAGCGGGATGCGTCGGGTGACCTCGACGGTGAGCTCCCCGTCGTCGACGAGGGACACCAGCTCGGTGAGCCGTTCCCTGTTCGGGAGGACGAACACGGTGGCTGCCCGAACGCCGCGGTTCTCGTCGCTCGGGGTCGTCATGAACGCCGTGGTGCTGACCACGGCGCCACCGTCCCGGACGAGGGCGACGAGCGCGGCGAAGCGCTCCGGGTCGATCGGCGCGAGGTTGAGCAGCACGTCGACCTGCTGCTGGTCGACGGCGTCGAGCAGATCGACCGTGGTGTGGTCGACGATCTGGTCCGCACCCGCTGACCGCACCGCGTCGACGCTGTGCGGGCTCGCGGTCGCGACGACGTGCGCACCGGCGCGCTTGGCGAGCTGGACGGCGTACTTGCCCACCACGCCGCCCGCCCCGACGACGAGCAGGCGCTGCCCCGCCTCGAGCCGACCGTCATCGAAGAGCGCCTGCCACGCGGTCAACGCCACCGACGGAAGTGCCGCGCCGTCGGTCAGCGGGAGGGTCCTGGGCGCCTGGACCAACGCCTCCTCGGGTGCGATCACGTACTCCGCTGCCCCGCCGTCCCGCTCCATCGGGAGGAACCCGACGACCTGGTCCCCGACAGCGAGATCCTCGACCCCCTCGCCGAGAGCGTCCACGGTCCCCGAGACGTCGTAGCCAGGAACGTGCGGAAGCTCGACCGGGATCGGCAGGAACCCGGCTCGCATCCCGGCGTCGGCGGGGCTGAACGCGGACGCCGCCACCCGCAGCCGCACCTGTCCGGCGGCCGGCTCCGGACGCTCGATCTCCTCGTACCGGAGCACCTCGGGTCCGCCGACCTCGTGGAAAAGTACTGCCTTCATGGGGGTTCTCCTTCGTCATGTGCTTCGAGTTCGAAGTAACTGAGGAGAACGTAACACTGCTTCGAAGTCGAAGCAATAGGTAGGATGGGTTGCATGAGCGACGCACCCCCAGCCCTGACCCCAGTACAGCTCCGGGCCTACTTCGCATTCACCGAGGTGAGCAAGCTCCTGCGCCACGAGATCGAGAAGCAGCTCCGCGACGTCGGAGGTCTCAGCTACGTCCAGTTCCATCTGCTCGCCCGCCTCGGCGACGTCGCGGGCGGGACGCTCCGCATGACGGACCTCGCCGACGGGGTCGTCTACAGCCGGAGCGGGCTGACCTACCAGGCGCAGCTCCTCGAGCAGCGCGGGCTCGTCACCCGCGCCCCCTCCCCGGACGACGAGCGGAGCACGGTCGTCGCGATCACCGACGCAGGGCGGGAGGTGCTGGCCGCGGTGTTCCCCGGGCACATCGAGGCGGTCCGCACGCTGCTCTTCGCGTCCTTGTCCGACGGTGACGTCGAGGATCTCGCCCGCATCCTCGGTCAGGCGGCCGACCATCTCCGCACGATCCCGCCGCGCTCGGCGGACCAGCGGCGGCGCAAGACCCGGTAGGGGCGGGGCTCACGATCCATCGAGTCCTCAGCGCGGTCCACGACCGCCGGTCCTCTGCGGTCGCTTCCTCGTCAGGGAGTCACCTCCGAGTCGTCCGCGACGCCCGCGAACCTGTCCAGGCCGTCGTACGACCCGGTGCGGTAGAACTCCTCGACGATGCGCAGCACGAGTCCCAGGTCGGTGATGATCTCTCGCTCGGTGCAGAAGTAGCCCTGGTCGCTGGTCCACAGGCGCACCTCACGGTCCGGCCGTGACGGGTCGGAGAACTGCCACCCGGGCACGGACTGGGTCAACGCATACCGGCCGCGTCCGCCGATGACGAGGAGCGCCTCGTCGTCGTCATGTTCGGTGCAGCTCAGCTCCACGATCGGGAACTCGTGATCATCGAGCCGTGAGACCGCGGCCGCGACGTCGTCCCAGGTCGGTTCCACCGTCACCACGGTGTCCCCAGGCCGGTCGGCGGGATATCGGATCACGGTCAGGTGGTGGACGGGGGAGCTCATCGGGAGACACGTCCGCTGAGCGCGCTGAGCAGCTCCATGCCCACCCGGTCGACGCTGCGGACGTCGTTGGCGAGGGCGACGACGCCGACGCCAGCCTCAGGGACGAAGCCCGCGAGGGCGCGGAAGCCGCCGGTGCCGCCGTTGTGCCAGAGCGCGACGTGTCCGCCGGGCAGGGGCACCCGGAGCCAGCCGAGCCCGATGCCGAGGCGCCTCCCGGGGCGGCGTTCGGGGTGGGTGAGGGCGATCGCGGGTGCGAGCGGGGTGTCCTCGGGGCGCAGCTGGGCGTGGAGGAAGGTGAGCATGTCGGTGGCCGTCGAGCGCAGCGCACCGGCGCCGGGCAGGCCGGCGACCTCCCAGTGGCCGGTTGGTCGGCGACGCCCACGGTGCCCGGCGGCCTCCCGCGCGGCCTGCTCGGTGTCGGGCAGGAGCACGGTGTCGGTCATCCCCAGCGGCCCGCAGACCCGGGAGCGGACCAGCTCGGCGTAGTCGGTCGCACCTGCCGCCGCGACCAGTGCGTGCCCCAGGACCCCGGCGCCGAGGTTGGAGTACGCGACGGGCCCGGTGCCGGGTGTGCGACGCAGGGTCGTCGACTCCAGGGCGGCGAGCAGCCCGGCGCGGTCGAACGTCTCCCACGGGTCGCCGTCACGGTGCTTCCACTGGGAGGCGAGCGCGGTGGGGAGCGACATCGGGAGCCTGGGCAGCCCGGACGTGTGCGTCGCGAGGTGCTCGACGGTGATCGCGACACCGTCGCGGGTCGGGACGGTCACCTCCGGCAGCAGGTCGCCGACGGGCGTCTCCAACGACAGCTCGCCCCGCGTCACGGCCTCGGCCAGCAGAAGCGCGGTGAACACCTTGGTCACCGAGCCGATCTCGAACACGCTGTCCGCCTGCGGCGACGGACCGTCGGGCGCGCGGAGCCGCCCCGCGGTCGCGACCGATCGCGCACCGTCGGCCGTCACGGCCCCGACCACCAGCCCGACGTGCCGTCGGCCCTCCCGGGCGACGGCGCGCTCGACCGCCTCGTCGAGCGCACCCGTCTCCGCGGGAACGCCAGATGAGAGCGCAGCAAGGTCTCGCTCGTCGGTCACAGGGATCTCCTCGTCATGACGGCAGCGTAGCGACAGGTGTCAGTGTGCACTCCGCACCGCGTAGCGCAGGGCGATCGGCCCCGCGGGGAACCGCCGGCTGTCCAGGAGCTCGAGGTCCAGCCGCACGTCCCGCGGCAACGCCGGCTTCCCGCCGCCCACGATGACGGGGTGGACGACGAGGACGCACTCGTCGACCAGCCCGTGCCGGAATGCCTCGGCGCCCAGCGCCGCGCCACCGACGCTCAGGCCCGCCTGTGACGACTCCTTGAGGGCCCGGACCGCGTCCGCGTCGAAGCGCCGCTCGATCCGTGTCCGCGCCGTCGACACCTCGTCGAGCGTCGAGGAGTACACGACCTTGTCGGCGTCACGCCAGATCACGGCGTACTCGCGGACCACGGCCGGGGCGTCCGCCAACCAGGCGTCGTCCTCCCAGACGCGCATCGTCTCGAACATGCGGCGCCCGTAGAGCGACGTGCCGACCTGCCGCTCGTGCTCGTTCCAGAAGGCGTGCAGCTCGTCGTCGGGCACGGACCAGTCGAAGGACCCGGTGGCGTCCTCGACGTACCCGTCGAGCGACGTGTTGGCTGCGTAGACGAGCGTGCCCATGAGTGCCTCCGACCGGACGGGACTCCAGTGTCGCGCGTCACGACGCCACCCGCCCGGCGACGGGTCTGGACCGTCGTGCCGTCAGGCGACGGCCTCGCCGGCGGGCGTCGGCCGGTCCGGCGCGAGGCGTGGCACCAGGCGGACGAGGACGACCATGGCGACGAGCTCGACGAGCGTCTGGGTGACCACGGCGAGCGGCACGATCGCGAGCTGCGGCGGCAGCGCGAGGGCCAGCGGCAGGACGACCAGGGAGTTGCGTGTGGTCGTGGAGAACATCACGGCGCGCGTCGCGGGCACGTCGAGCCTCCCCAGCCGGGCCGCGACCCTGCCGAGGAGGACCGCGACGACGACGAACCCGACGTACAGGGGCACGACGCGGGCCAGGGCCGCGGCCTCGGAGCCGACGGCCGCGACCTGGGAGCCGACGACCACGGCCAGGGTGACCATCATCAGCGGCACCATCGCTGCGGCCATGACGTGCTCGACGGCCCTGCCGGCAGCACGACGGCGGGCGAGGGCCTGGACGAGCGCCGCGGCGGTGAGCGGGGCGACGATGAGCACGACGAACGCCTCGACGAACGGTGCGACCTCGATGACGTCGAGGACCTCCGCCCCGGCGAAGAGGGAGAGGTAGGCGGGCAGGAGGAGCATCTGCACGACCATGAGCAGCGGCGTCGCGCTGAGGAGCCGGGCGCGCGCCCCTCCCGCGAGGCCCGTGAACACGATGACGTAGTCGACGCACGGCGTCAGGAGGACCAGCAGGACCCCGAGCGCGAGCCCGGGGTCGTCCGCGACGAACCGGGACAGCGCGAAGGCGACCACGGGCACCGCGACGAAGTTCGACACCGCGACGGTGAGGAGGAACCTCACGTCCTTGAGTCCCTGCCCGACCTCGACCAGGGGCACACCGAGGAACGTCGCGAACAGCAGGAGCGCCAGCGCCGGGGTGATGGCGTGCCCCAGGGCTGGGGCGAGACCGGGCCCAGCGAGGCCCGCCACGGCCCCGAGGGCGATCGACGCGAGATAGAGAGGAACCTGGCTCCGGTCCCACCACTCCACGACGCGACCCGTCACGAGGTGCTCCCGTCCTCGGGCGCACGGCGCCCAGGCGTGGGCAGCACCCGGCCGACGACGCCGGCGACGTCGTCCCCGGTGAGGCCCGCGGCCCGCAGCACGGCGGCAGCAGCGGGATGCGGGGCGCCGTCCCAGCCGTCGGTCCCGAGGGTCTCGAGGAGGCTGATGGTCGTGGCCTGCAGCACCCGGACGAGGACCGCCGGTGGGAGGTCCGTCGTGAAGCGCCCTGCGCGCTGCCCGGTCTCGACGATGGCGAGGACCTCGTCGCTCACCGGCGCCAGGAAGCGCTGGATGCCAGGGCTGTCGAAGGTCTGGCGCGCCATGGTGAGCAGCAGCCGGTAGCGGGCGCCCTGCTCCCAGATGGCGGACGCGAAGCGGGCGAGGGCCTCGGCGGGGTCGTCGTCGGCGTGGCGACGGACGGCCGTGACGGCCTCGAGCAGCTCCGCCGCGGCGCCCGCGCCCAGCTCCACGACGAGGGCCTCGCGGGTGGGGAAGTGCGCGTAGACCGTGCGGCGCACCACCCCGGCGGCGCGGGCGATGTCGTCCATGCTCACCGCGCCGTCGCGGGCCAGGAGGTGCGACGCGACCTCGAGGATGCGAGCCCGGTTGCCGCGCGCGTCGGCCCGCCTCCGCGGCGGTCGGGCCGTGGCGTCCGTCGCGCCCGTCGTCTCGTCCTTGCTGCCGTCGGCCCGCACGTGTCCTCGTCTCCTCCGGTGCGCCCCGCGCACGTCACACCATCAATACTTGCACACCTGTGTGCAAGTAAGTAGCGTGACAGGTCGACGCACCGTCGCGCCACGGGCACCGCCGCTCATCCCACCACCGTTCGACCGCGCAGCGCCGCTGCGCCCACAAGGGGCTCCCATGTCGCACACAGACGAGACCGACCGCACCCAGCACCGGTCGCGGCGTCGCTCACCGCTGCTCCACCCGATGGTCTGGGCCCTGCCCACCGTCATCGTCCTGATCGTCGCCGCCACCATGGCCGCCCTCTACCTGGGCGGCATCCTCAACCCCACCACGAACATCAGCGGCTTCCCCGTCGCCGTCGTGAACGAGGACACCGGCACCATCCTCCCCGACGGCACCGCGGTGGACGTCGGGCAGAGTGCCGCCGACGCGATCGTCGACGGCGTCGACCCCGACCAGTACGCCGTCCAGCGGCTCACCCTCGCCGAGGCGGAGGAGCAGATGGACCGCGGCGACCTGTACGGGGCCGTCGTGCTCCCGGCCGACCTGAGCACCGACCTCGTGGCCTACGGGAACGCCGCCGCCGCGGGCGAGTCCGCCGAGCAGCCCGCCGTGCAGGTCCTCACGAGCCCGCGCGTCGGCTCCGCGGCCGTCGGCACCGTCACCCGGCTGGGTCGGTCCGCCCTCGACACCGTGGGGCAGCAGACCGGTGAGCAGCTCACCGCGATGATCACGCAGATGCGCGCCACCGCCGGGGACACCGCCCCCCTCGGTGGCCTCGCCGCCGACGCGATCGCCGACCCGCTGGCCGTGGATGTCGTCGCCCACAACCCCCTGCCCGACGGCACCGGCACCGGGCTCTCCGCCTTCTACTACGCGCTGCTCCTCGTCCTCGCGGGCTTCACCGGGACCATCATCGCGAACACGTTCATCGACGCGCGGCTCGGGTTCCTGCCCGCCGAGTTCGGCCCCTTCTACCGGCTGCTGCCGCACTCCGGCGCCAGCCGCCTCGCGACCCTGGTCACCAAGTGGGTGGTCATGGGCCTCGTCGCCCTCGGCGTCTCCGCCGTCTACATGGCCGTGGCGCACGCCCTCGGCATGCCGATCGACCACCCCGCGCAGCTGTGGGCGTTCGGTGCCGCGGCCGTCTTCTCGGTCGCCGTCCTCGCGCAGGCCCTCCAGGCCGTCCTGGGCAACCTCGGTCTGCTGCTCAACCTCTTCCTCTTCATCGTCCTCGCCCTGCCCAGCGCGGGCGCCACCATGCCGCTCGAGATGGTTCCGCCGTTCTTCCGCTGGCTGGGCGGCTTCGAGCCCATGCACCAGATCTACGAGGGCACCCGGTCCATCCTGTACTTCGGGGCGACCGCCGACTCCGGGCTGCGGCGCGGCCTCGTCGCCGCGGCGGCCTTCACCGTCGTCGGGCTGGTCGTCGGCCTCGTGGGAACTGCGGCCTACGACCGCAGAGGCCTGCACCGCACGCCCGCGCCGACGGGTGCGCACCGGGAGGCGAGCCCCGAGCCCGTCACGACCGGCCGGTGAGCCCCAGGTCGTCGATGCGCCCGGCCGGGCCGGTGCGCATCGACTCGTTCGCCGCGATGCCCACCGACACCGCACGCACCCCGTCCATGTAGCCCGCGGCGCGCCCCAGCGGGTCGTCGCCCACGCGCAGGTCACGGCGGAAGACGTCCATGAGGAGGATCGCGTCGCCGCCGCCGTGGCCGCCGATGCCGTCGGGCACCGGAACCTCCTCGGCGCGGTGCCAGTGCTCCTGGACCACCAGACGCTCGCCCTCCGGGCGCAGGTGATCCACCGGCGAGCCGCCCGGGGTGGCCGACGGGTCGAGGACCACGTTGCCGTCGTCGTCCACCTCGACGAACCCGCGCTCCACGACCTCGAGCTCGGCGCGCCCGGCCGTCCCGTTCACCGTCACCCGGTACCCCTCCCACGGGCTGTGGGCGTTGAGCGAGTACGTGAGCGTGGCGCCCGAGCGGTAGTCGACGAGCACCGACATGGTGTCCTCGATGGTGATCCCCGGACCGAACACGTCCTGGTCGCGCAGGTACCCGTCGTGGTGCTCGGCGTCGAGGTACAGGGCCTCGAGCCGGGGGTCGGTGCGCAGGTCGAGCGCGAACGGGTCGCCCTGCACGCCCGTGCCGCGGGCGGGGCGCTCCCCGAGGCCGCGTTCCGCCGCATTGGTGTCGCCGTAGAAGCGCAGGGCGCCCGACGCGAAGACGCGCACCGGCTCGTCGCCCAGCCACCAGTTCACGAGGTCGAAGTGGTGGCTCGACTTGTGGACGAGGAGCCCGCCCGAGCTCGCCTTGTCGCGGTGCCAACGGCGGAAGTAGTCGGCGCCGTGCACGGTGTCGAGGGCCCACTCGAAGTGGACGCTCGTCACCGTCCCGATGCGGCCCGACGCGATGACCTCGCGGAGCGTCGAGTTCCTGGGCGCGTACCGGTAGTTGAACGTCATGACGACGTCGCGGCCGGTGTCGGCGACGGCGCCCGTGATGCGGCGGCACCCGTCGGCGTCGGTGGTGAGCGGCTTCTCGACGACCACGTCGGCGCCCGCCCGCAGCGCCCGGTCCACGAGGTCGGCGTGCGTGCGGTCGAGGCTCGTGACGACCACGACGTCCACCGCCTGCTCGCTGATCATCGCCTCGAGGCCGTCGGGCGTGTACCGGGGGAGGCCCGCGGGCCCGGCGAGGCCCAGGGCGGTGCCCACCTGGGCGTCGTAGTAGTCGATGCGTCCCGGGTTGGGGTCGAGCCACGCGACGATCTCACCGACGTCCGCGTGGTCGCCGGTGAGTGCCCCGACGTACATGCCCGCCCGGTGGCCGGTGCCCGCGACGGCGTAGCGCCGCCGGGCCCTGCCCGCGGGGACGGGCGCGAACTCCGGGACGACGCCCTCGCCCGCGCGGGCGCTCGTGCTCGACGCCGGGGCGGGAGCGGTGGGGTTCTGGTCGACGGGGCTGGTCGTCCTCGGGCCGGGCGTCGGGGTGGCGGGATGCGTCATTGCGGGTCCTCTCACGGCCGGGCGCGGTCGTCCTCGAGATGAGTGACCGTTCACTCTGGCGCGATCCCGACGCTAGCGAAGCCCCTCGCGGTGTGTCAAGATCGGCCGGTCGGCGTCCGCCGACCACCGCACGTCGGCCCGGGAGGTGTGCCATGACCGGTGAGACCCCCGGCGCGGACGACGCTCCTGCGAGTCCCGTCCCTGCGGTTCCCCGGCGCCCCACCATCCGCGAGGTGGCACGCCTCGCGGGCGTGTCCCACCAGACCGTGTCGCGGTTCCTGCGCGCCGACCAGACGGTCGCCCCCGCGCTCCAGGACCGCATCAGCGCGGCAGTCGTCGAGCTCGACTACCGGCCCAACCTCGTGGCCCGCGCCATGCGGGACCGCCGGACGGGGCGCCTCGCGCTGCTCCTGCCCGCCGGCACCGCGGTGAGCTCCCTGGAGATGCTCACCGGTGCGTCGGACGCCGCCCGGGAGGCCGGGTTCGTCGTCGAGGTCGTCACCCTCGGCGGCCCCGTCGACGGACGCGCGGGCCGCGTGCTCGAGCTCGCCGACTCCGGGCTCTTCGAGGGCATCGTGTCCCTGACACCGGTGCCGGTGGACGACGACCGGCTCGGGTCGTTCCGCACCCCCGTCGTGGTGTCGCCGGAGTACGACGAGGCGATGCGCGGCATCGGGCGCCTCGCCGACGCGGAGCGCCTCGCCGAGATCGTCGAGGCCCTCGCCGACCTGGGGCACCGGAGGTTCCTCCACCTCGGGGGTGACTACGCGCACACCTCCGCGCGACGGCGGCGCGAGGTGTACCTCGAGACCGTGGAGCGCCTGGGCCTCGAGTCGTGGGGCGTCGTCGACTGCGGCTGGTCCGCCGATGCCGCCCGTAGGGCCGTGGGGGACCTCCCGGGCGACTGTGGGGTGACCGCGATCGTGGGCGCCAACGACAAGGTCGCCGCCGGCGCCGTCCGCGGTGCGGCCGAACGCGGGTGGAGCGTGCCGGACGACGTGAGCGTCACGGGGTGGGACAACAACGCCCTCGGGGCGGTGATGATGCCGTCCCTGACGACGGTCGACGTCGACCATGAGGCCCTCGGCCGCGGCGCCGTGGCGCACCTCGTGGCGATGCTCGGGGGTGCGCCCCCCGCGGTCGACGACCGCCCCCTCACCACCGTCCTGTGGCGCGAGTCCACGGGCCCTGCGCCCGCCGCCACCCCACCGACCGCGAAGAGCCGCAGAGCGTAGGGTCGAGACATGCCAGACGGGCACGCCATCGGTGTGAGGCCGCGACCGTGACGCCGGACGACGAGCCCTCGAACGGTGTGTCCTCGGATGACGTGGACTCGGACGGCGTGGCCTCGCAGAGGCGAGCCCTCTCGTGGATCACCGTGGTGCTTGCCACCTTGATCGCGGGAGCCGCCGTCGCGGCGATCTGGGCGGACGCCGTTCCTCGCGCCATGGTCTGCCCGGCCGTCTACCCGGGACCCGACTGGTGCACGCCCGGCGCCCGTCAGCGCTCCGGGGTCACGTGGACGGCCGCGATGGTGGCGGTCTGGGCGCTCGTGGTGGCGGTGGCTCTGACCCTCGGACGGCTCGCCCGCTGGCTCCTGGGAGCCGGTGTGGTCGTCCTCGCAGTCGTGGGAATCGTCGGCTACCGCGCGGTCATGGGCTCGACCGGGTACGCCATCGGTTGAGGTGACCTGCACGGCGCCGCGCGGCGTGGAGCGGCTGCGAGGATCTGCGTATGGAGAAGCACCGCGAGCCGCGCCGCCCCGACGTGACGACCCTTGATCTCGTGGGGGGCGTCGAGGCGCGCGAGCTCCGGCTGCACGACCCCGACGACCGGTGGGCAGCCGAATACGAGACGCACCGTCGACGGATCCTCGACGCCCTCGCCGGGCACGACGTGGACGTCGAGCACATCGGGTCCACGTCGGTCCCCGGCCTGGCCGCGAAGCCGATCATCGACATCGTCGTCGTGGTCGACGACATCACCGCCGAGGAGGACTACCTCGACGCGCTCCTGGCTGCCGGGTACGAGCTCCGCGTCCGCGAGCCCGGGCACCGCATGGTGCGCACACCCGCCCGCGACGTCCACGTCCACGTCTACGAGCGCGGCGCCACCGCCGTCGACGACTACCTCCTCCTGCGCGACCACCTGCGCACCGACGTGGACGACCGCGACCTCTACGAGCGCACCAAGCGGGCCCTGCTCACCCGCCGCTGGGAGGACATGAACGCCTACGCCGACGCGAAGACCGACGTGATCGTCGCGATCAAGGGCAGGGCGAGAGCGGCCCGCGGGCGCTGACCGGTCCAGCGGCCGGTGGCAGGGTCGCCGTCGTCGTGAAGCCCGCGAGCGCGCAGGTCACACGTCGGCGAGGATCTCCCGGGCGAGCGCGTCCGGGGCGACCTCGGGGATCCAGTGGTTCTCGTCGAGCTCGACGAACCGGTACGGGGCCGACACGTGGTCGGCCGTGAGCTCGGCGGCTCGTCGCCCCAGGGCCGTGTCCCCGGAGCCCCACACGTACGTGGTGGGGACCCGGACGCGGCGGTCACCACCGTCCATGCGGGACCCTCCCGGCAGCCACGCGCCCCGGTACCAGTTGAGGCCACCGGTGAGGGCGCCGGGCTCGTCCATGAAGCGTGCGTAGTCGCGGGCCACGTCGCGCGGCAGGCCGCTCGCCACGAGGGTGTCGACCATGCGCTCCGGCAGGACGCGCTCCGGGACCTCGGGCAGCTGGAAGAACCCGATGTACGCGGACCGCAGCAGCTGCGCGGACGTCAGGAGCGACCGCTGCAGGGCCTTCGGGTGCGGGGTGGACACCACGGTGAGCCGTTCGAGGCGTTGCGGGGCGACCGTCGCGAGCTGCCACGCGACGAACCCGCCCCAGTCGTGGCCCACCACGTGCACCTTCTCGGCGCCTGACGCGTCGACGAGCGCCAGCACGTCCCGCACCAGCTCCGCCGACCGGTACGCGGCACGGCCGCGCGAGCGTGCGCCTGGCGAGTACCCGCGCTGGTCCGGGGCGAGGGTCCGGAACCCCGCGTCGTTGAGCGCAGGCGTCACGCCCCTCCAGCTCGACCTGTTCGCCGGGAAGCCGTGGAGGAGGACGACGACGGGGCCGTCGAGAGGACCCGCGTCGTCGACGTCGAACACCGCGCCGTCGCGGGAGAACTGGGTGAGCCGATCCATCGTCGCTCCTTCGGTGCCGGGTGCGTGGTCTCCTCCCAGTCGATGCCACACGGGGCGTGGGTGCAACCGCGAGCGCGCCCCGCGCGGCGTGGGTGCGAGATGCGTCACAACATCCCTGGTCACGGGGGCGCGCGGAGATACTCGCGGGTGCGGGGTGTTGTCGCCCCAACAGCCCCCTGTGGTTCCTCACCTGCAGCCCCACCTCTGTAGCCCGACGGGGCGTGCCCTTGTGGACGATGCGGCGCCTCGAGCGCACTCCCTGTCCACAAGAGCACGCCCCGTGACATGGCTGGCTGCTCCGAGGCTGAGGTCCGGGGCCCGTGCTCGCCTCGTGTGTATCGTTATCGACGATGTGCCGGGGCGTGGCCCGGTCGTCGCCCGTCAGTGCTGACGGGTCCCGTCGAGGAGGACGCGATGCACACCAGCCCGACCCCTGACCCGTCGCTGAGCCACCGTCGACGCCGGGTCCCGCTGACCGTCCTCGGTACTGACGGATCGCCGCTTCCCGACACCGAGGTGACCGTCGCGCAGACGCGCCACGCGTTCGCCTTCGGCAACATCGGGTTCGACATGGTGGCGCTCGCCAACGACGAGGCGGGCGGTGGCTCTGCGTTCGGGGGTGCGGCTGCGGGGCTCGAGGAGCTCGCCGACCTGTGGCTGGGAGTGTTCGACACGGCCACGCTGCCCTTCTACTGGGGTGCGTTCGAACCTCAGCGGGGCAGGCCTGACACGGAGCGGCTGCTCCGCACGGCCAGGTGGTTCGCCGACCGCGGGGTCCGGGTCAAGGGTCATCCGCTCGTATGGCACACGGTGCAGCCGGACTGGCTCCTCGACCTGCCCCTCGACGAGGTGGAACGAGTCCAGCGTGAGCGCATCCGTCGGGACGTCGCGGACTTCGCAGGTCTGGTGGACACGTGGGACGCCATCAACGAGGTGGTGATCATGCCGGTGTTCGTCAACGGGGACAACGGCATCACGCGCCTCGCCAGGAGCGTCGGGCGCATCGCGATGATCCGGCTCGCCTTCGACGAGGCGCGCGCGGCGAACCCGCGCGCGACGTTGCTGCTCAACGACTTCGACATGTCCACGGCGTACGAGTGCCTCATCGAGGGCGTCCTCGAGGCCGGGGTCCAGATCGACGCCATCGGCCTGCAGAGCCACATGCACCAGGGGTACTGGGGTGAGGAGAGGACGCTCGAGGTCCTCGACCGCTTCTCCCGGTACGGGCTGCCGCTGCACATGACCGAGACGACGCTCCTCTCCGGCGACCTCATGCCGCCGGAGATCGACGACCTCAACGACTTCCAGCCCACGAGCTGGCCGTCGACCCCGGAGGGTGAGGCGCGACAGGCCGACGAGGTGGTGCGCCATTACCGCACCCTCGCCTCGCACCCGTCGGTGGAGTCGATCACGTACTGGGGGCTCACCGACGACGGCATGTGGCTCGGAGCGCCCGGCGGTCTGGTGCGCGCCGACGGCACCCCGAAACCGGCGTACGACGCGCTGCGCGACCTCGTGCGCGGGGAGTGGTGGAGCGGTCCGCGGGCCTCGTGCACCGACGCCGAGGGGCGCGTGGAGGTCGACGGATGGTTCGGCGACTACGTCGCGACCCTCCGCGGGCAGGACGTGCCGTTCCGCCTCGAGCCGACGAGCACCCCGATGGTCCGCCTCCCGCACTGACCGCAGACCTCCCCGGGTGCCGGGCTGCGCCGGCCCGACCTGCGGGGTCGCCACCCGGGCGCGCCCGCCGGCCCGACGGGGCGTGCTCTTGTGGACGGGGCGGGCACTCAAGCGCACGCCCCGTCCACGAACGCACGCCCCGTCGGGGTGGCGAACGAGCGGGACGCATCGACACATCGCGGTGCTTATCCGTTCAAGTCGACACTCCGGCCTGCCGATGCGACCGGTGTCACGTCACATCGTCGTCGCAGGGGGAACACCATGAGCACCGTCGTACCCACGCCCGCACCCTCATGACGAACCTCCCCGGCCTCGGCGCCGAGGAGCTCGCGTCGAGGGCGGCACGTCGTGCTGCGCGACTGCGCGAGGACCAGGCCATGGGCGCCGCGGCCGACGACGTGGTCGAGGAGCAGCTCCGCCGAGCAGTCCGGCGCCAGCGTTCCTACTCGCAGGGCGCCGAGGGTGAGCGGCTCGTCGCGCAGGTCCTCGGTCACCTCGAACGGTACGGCTGGGTCGCCCTGCACGACGTGCACTGGCCCGGCCGTCCCAAGGCGAACATCGACCACATCGCCGTCGGACCCGGCGGGGTCGTCGTCATCGACGCCAAGAACTGGACCGGCGACGTCCGGGTCACGAACGGCACGCTCCGCCAGAACGGGTACTCACGGACCAGGGAGACGACGTCCGCCAGGGACGCCGCGAATGCGGTGAGCGCCCGCCTCGCACCGGAGCACCGTTCGTCGACGCATGCCGTGCTGTGCCTCGTCGCGCAGGACGTGGCGCCCGTCGTCGTCGACGGGACGACGGTGGTGGGGCGCTCGGCGCTCGCGGCGCACCTCGTGGGCCTGCCGCCGCGTCTCACCGCGTACGACGTCGCGGACGTCGCCCGGGCGCTCGCTGCTGACCTCGCGGGCGACCGTTCCCCGGTGGTGCTCAGCACCAAGGACCTCGAGGGGCCGCCGCGGTCTGCTCGGCGAGGGGGCCGGTCACCCCGAGGACAGGGCAGCGGGGAGAAGAAGCGCTCGACCGCACGCCCCGCTCGCAGTCATGGCCGCAGGGTCCGGGTCGCGCTGGTGAAGCTCGCATTCCTCGGCGTCGTGGTGCTCGCCGCGCCGAACCTCGTCACGCTGTTCGTCGACGTCGTCACCGCGGTGGTGACCCCGGCCGTCGTCCCGACGGACCCCGCGCCCCAGCCGGAGGTCCCGCCGGCGGGCGACCCGACGCCCTGACGGCTCCTCATCATGGTCACCTTGAGTGGACCGACCTCAGCTGCCCGACCGGGCGTGCGCTTGTGGATCGAACGTGCGCTCAAGGGCCCGTCCCGTCCACGAGAGCACGCCCCGTCGGCCTCGAGAGGGGCCGGGGTAAGGGTGTGCGCCGTGCTGGGGCGGAATGCCCGCGCTCAGAAGGGAGGCTGAGGGGCAGCGGCCCGCGGGTCAGGCCGCGAGGGCGAGCTTGTGGCCTACGGCCGCGAGGAGCTCGGGGACGGGGCAGCCGCGTTGCACGGCGCACGCGAAGATGGCGATGCTCGTGGCGCGCAGGAAGTAGCCGAGGGCGCCGAGGGCGTGGGCTGGCTGGTCGCCGATGTCGTCGACGAGGGCTGCGTCGATGTGGGTGAGGCCTCGCAGGGCGAGGGCGTCGTCGAGGCGGTTGGCCATGGTGACGGCCGACGGCAGCGTCTTGGCGTAGAGGGTGTCGGTCTCGGTGCGGATCACCTGGACGGCGGTCTCGGTGGACCCGCCGTAGGCGCCGAGGGTCGCGGCGTCCTTGGCGAAGATGTGCCACATGGTGCGCGTGGACGCCAGGAGGCACACGCGTTCCTCGACTGGTAGCTCGGCGAACTCCGCGAGCAGCCCGTCGGTGGTCTCCGGGGCCAGGATGAAGCCCGTGAGCATCCCGAAGGACCTCCGGACGTGCTCACCGTCGACCACCACGTGCAGCGCCTCCGTCATGACACTCACCCCCCATCAGAACCCCATCATTACCCCAAGGGCGTGGTGGTGCTCGTCAAACGTGGGTCAGTGAAGGCGCACCGTGGGACGTATGCGGACGACCAGGACGGATGGTCTCGTGGGACGATGCGCCCATGGGTGCTGAGACCTCCGGAGGGCCCGCGACCGCCGCCCAACGCATCGAGGTGGCGGGGGTGTGCGACGCGGTCGTCCGGTGGGCGCGGACCGTCCCGTCCGTGGTCGCCGTCGGCCTCGCCGGGTCGTGGGCGCGCGACGCCGCCCGCGCGGACTCCGACGTGGACGTCGTGGTCCTTACCGACGACGTGCCCGCCTTCGTCGAGGGCGACGGGTGGGTGGTGCCCGCCCTGGGCGAGGCCGCCCCGATCGTGCGGACCCAGCAATGGGGCGTGCTCACGGAGCGGCGGGTGCGCCTCGCGTCCGGCCTCGAGGTCGAGCTCGGGTTCATCTCCCGAGTCTGGGCCGTCGAGCCGGTCGACGCAGGCACCCTGCGGGTGGTGACGGACGGCTTCCGGGTGCTGCACGACCCGCACGGGGTGCTGGCGCGCCTCGTCGCCGTGATCCTCGACGAGTCCGAGTCCGAGTCCGAGTCCGAGTCTGCCCCGCCCGGCGGCGGGTAGTCGACGGCGCCCGCTCCTCGTTCTCGTCGACTCGTCGGGCTCCACGGACTCGTCGTCCGCCGCGTCCCCGGTCGGTTACTCGTCGGGCTCCACGGACTCGTCGTCCGCCTCGCCGCCGCCGGGGCGTGCCCGGACGTGGGCGCGTTCGCCCTGCCGGCCGAAGAGGCTGAGGATCTCGACGGGCTTGTCGTCTGCGGCGCCCCACCAGTGGGGGGTGCGGGTGTCGAACTCGGCGGCCTCGCCGGGGCCGAGGACGAGGTCCTGGTCGCCGAGCACCAGGCGGAGCCGGCCGTCGAGGACGTACATCCACTCGTAGCCCTCGTGGACCTTCTGGCTGGGGGTGCTGCGGCTGGGCGGGATGATCTGCTTGTAGGCCTGCACGCCGCCGGGGCGCCGGGTCAGGGGGATGAGGACGCTCCCGTGGCGTGTCACCGGCTTCATGTGGATGCGGGGGTCGCCCGTGTCGGGCGCGCCGACGAGCTCGTCGAGGGGCACCCCGTGCGCGCGGGCGAGGGGGAGCAGCAGCTCGAGGTTGGGGCGGCGCTGCCCCGACTCCAGGCGGGACAGGGTGCTCACCGAGATGCCCGTGGTGGCCGAGAGGTCGGAGAGCGTGAGGTCGCGTCGCACGCGCAGCGCCCGCAGGCGCGGGCCGACTGCGGTGATGACGTCGTCGAGGTCGTCCATGCCTCCACGCTCCCACGGAATTGCCATAGCGGCAAGGATGCTTGCTATCGATCGCAGGGCGTCGGACAGTACTCGTGGAGGTGGTCCCCATGACCCAGAACGCACAGCACGCCCCGACGGACGGCACCGACCTGACCCGCAACGCCAACCCCGCACCCCGCAACACCCCCGAAGCTCTCGCGGCACCCGACGCGCCGGGCCGCGCCCCTACAGAGGTCGACGTCGTCGTCATCGGCGGGGGAGCAGCCGGCCTCTCGGGGGCGCTCGTCCTCGCCCGCGCCCGCCGCTCCGTCGTCGTCGTCGACGCGGGCGCACCGCGCAACGCCCCGGCCGCCGGTGTGCACGGGTTCCTCACCCGTGACGGCATGCCGCCCGCCGAGCTCGTCACCACCGGCCGCGCCGAGGTGCGCTCCTACGGGGGCCACGTCGTCGACGGCGAGGTCGTCGGCGCCAGGCGTCGCGGTGACGGGTTCGTGGTCACCCTCGCCGACGGCCGCACCTTCGGTGCCCGGCGCCTCCTCGTGGCGACAGGCCTCATCGACGGGCTCCCCGACATCCCAGGCCTGGGAGAGCGGTGGGGGCGCGACGTCATCCACTGCCCGTACTGCCACGGGTGGGAGGTCCGCGACCAGCCCGTCGGGGTCATCGCCACCGGGCCCATGGCCATGCACCAGGTGCTCCTGTTCCGGCAGTGGACCGCCGACCTCACCCTGTTCCTCAACGGCACCCTCGAACCCACCGACGACGAGTGGGAGCAGCTCGCCGCCCGCGGCATCGCCGTCGTCGACGGACCCGTCGCAGCCCTCGAGGTGGCCGACGACCAGCTCACCGGGGTGCACCTCGCGTCCGGCGCCACCATCCCCATCCGCGCGGTCGCCGTCGGCACCACGCTCCGTGCCCGCGCGAACGTCCTCGCCGAGCTCGGCCTCACGCCCGCCCCGCACCCGATGGGCGTCGGCGATCACGTCACCGCCACGCCGCAGGGCGCCACCGACGTCCCAGGCGTGTGGGTCGCCGGGAACGTCACGAACCTCGGCGGACAGGTGGTCGTCGCCGCCGCCGAAGGGCTCATGGCCGGGGCGATGATCAACGCCGACCTCGTCACCGAGGACACCCGACGTGCCGTCGAGGACCGCCGCGAGCCCTTCTCCGCGAGCGCCGAGGCGCGCGTCTCCGACCTCGTCCTCGCCGACCGCCGGCACGGGGCGTGAGCGCCATGGGACACACCGACCACGGCACGCTCGACGACCACACACCTGACGACCGCACGCACGGCACCCCGGAGGAGTTCGGCGAGGAGTTCTGGGACGAGCGCTACGCCTCGACGCGCTCCGTGTGGAGCGGCAACCCCAACCCGCACCTGGTGACCGAGACCGCGCACCTCACACCCGGCAGGGCCGTCGACGTGGGCGCCGGGGAGGGGGCCGACGCGATCTGGCTCGCCCAGCGGGGATGGACGGTGACGGGCGTCGATCACTCGCGGGTGGGCCTCGACAAGGCTGCCGCCCACGCCGCCCAGGCCGGGCCCGACGTCGCGGCCCGCATCCGCTGGGAGCACGCCGACGTCACCACCTGGGACCCGGGACCCGACGCGTTCGACCTCGTCACCGCGCACTTCATGCACCTGCCGAGCGTCGTCCGCGACCCCCTGTTCGAGCGCCTCGTCCGGACTGTCGCGCCCGGCGGGACCCTGCTCGTCGTCGGGCACGCGCTCGCGGACCGGAAGACGGCGCTGCGCGGGCACTTCGACCCGGACTTCTTCTGGACGGGCGCGCAGGTCCGAGCGCTCCTCGACCCTGAGCGGTGGGTCGTGGAGACGGATTCCGAGCCGGGCCGGACGGTCGTCCACGACGGCGAGGAGATGCACGTGGGAGACACGGTGGTCCGGGCGAGGCGGGTGCGCTGAGACCGGTGCGGCCCGGGATCCGTCGTCGGCGCGGGGTGCGCGACCGTCAGTGCGTGATCGTCGTCTGCTGGTAGAGGGCGAGCCGTGGCGAGTCGTCGACGAGGGTGTAGAGGCTCGTCATGAGCGCGACGAACGGCTCGCCCTCTCCCTCACGTGATGCGCTGGCACGGTAGACGAGCGCTGTGGTCCGGTCGTCCACCGGGACGAGACGTGCGTCGGTGAGCTCGTAGGAGGCCCACGGCGGGGATCCGTCGAGGGTCGCGGTGACGGTGGGCCGGTCCAGCATCGTGCCGTTCGTCAGGACCATCACGGCGTCGGCGGTCATCAGCCGGCCGTAGAAGGTGCCGCCCTCCGAGCGGCACAGGGAGTCCCAGCCGCGCCGTTCCAGGGTGAGGAGGTCGTCGAGTCCGAGAGTTGTCGTCACGGGACCAACCTACGAGCACCGAACGAGCTGCGGAAGGCCGCGAGCTGCCCTTCAGGACACCGCCCCGAGGGCAGAGGCCGCGCGGGCATCGATGAGCTCGGAGACCGGTGACACGTCGATCCCTACGGCCGAGCAGACCGGCAGAGCGTCCCGGATCCTCGTCGCGACGGCCGAGATCGTCTCGCGGACCCTCTCGTCGGTCAGGCCCCACGTGGTCGCCTCGGCGAGCAGGTGCGTCGCTGTCAGGTAGGGCAGGCGCCCTTGCCCGTCGAGGTGGTGCCCGAAGCTCTGGAACACCTTGTCCAGGAGGAACACCGGTGCGACGTCGTACAGCGGGGCCATCGAGTAGTTGGCGGCCTGGTCGATCGACAACGAGTAGTTCTTCGAGTGGGCGTCGCCGTTGCCGATGAGGAGGTTGAAGGTGACCTGGCGCAGCAGCTCACGCGCGAGGTCCGCGGGGATCACGGCCTCAGCGCCCGCTGCCCGGGCGATGGTCGCCAGGCGCCGGTCCGTCGGCGTCGTCTCGTACTTGTCGCGCGACGCGATCCCGAGGGCCTGGGTGAAGTCCTCCTGGTGCGTGCGTCGGCCGTCGTGACGGTCGAACCTCTCGACGACGAGAGCGAGGCGGCCGTCGAAGTCGCCCAGCTCGGCATGCGCAGCGGGGATGCCGACCGTCCGTGCGAGCCGGAGCGCCCAGTCCTCCCAGCGGACGAGGTCGCGCACGACGACGTCGGACGTCGGTTCGGGCTTGATGATGTGGGTCGACATGGCCCCGTCTGCCGGCCATGCCCAGCCGGTGTCGGACCTGGTCAGGAGGACCTTGGCCTGCACGCCGCCGAGAGAGGCGCTCACCACCTGTCCCGGCGGGGGTTCCAGGGTGGGAAGGCTGGCCACGATCCGATCGACGTCCTCGTCCGACTGGGGGACGAGATGCCCTTGGCCCGGTGCGCTCTCCTCCGTGGTGAGCTGGATGGCGCCGGCGCACTCACGGCCGATGTGGGAGAGGAGCCCGAAGGTGTCTCCGGGCCGCAGCCGGTGCTCCCGCTCGAGTGCACCTCGGACGCTGCCCTCCGGGAGGAGGTTGTCGAGGAAACGTTCGAGGTGATCGCCCTGGACGCGCTTCTCCGTGAGCGGCAGGGAGAGGGACAACGGGCGTGCACCTTCACCGAAGGTGCCGATGAAGGCGCTGGCGTAGCGCATGCGGAGCCGGCCGTTGCGCAGTTTCTCCAGGGTGCCGACTGGTTGCCCTCGCAACCAGAGGTGCAGGGTTCCGGCCATCAGGGGGCCGCCACGGTCACGCGTGAACCCCGGGGGACGACGACCAGCTCGTAACCGCATTCCGTGAGGGCGTCGATGAGTGTGTCGGTGGCGGTGGGCAGTCCTCGTTCCATCCGGGAGATGGTGGGGCGCGATGAGTGGATCGACTCGGCGAGCTCCGTCTGGGTCCTGCCGCTCGCCGTCCGGACCGCCTGGACAGCGCTGGCCAGGCCACTGGCGCTGCGCGCGCGGAAGAAGCGGGCGCGCATCGTTTCTGATTCATCAGCCGCTGAAACCATGTGTGAATCATATACGCATCACAACTTCTCTGGTGGCAGATGAATCATATTCGATCCGAATCGCCGGGGAGGTTCGTGGAAGACTCTCCCCATGGTCTCGACGCGCCTGATCGACATGGAGGATGCGGCCGCGCTGGCACGCCTGGTCACCGAGAACCGGGACTTCCTGGCGGCGTTCGAGCCGACCCGGGACGACGCGTACTTCACGGTGGAGGGGCAGCGCGCCGACCTCGCGGGCGCGCTCGGCGCCTACGACCGTGGCCTGGGTCTCCCGCACGTCATCACCGACGACGCGGGCGCGATCATCGGGCGCATCACGTTGAGCGGGATCACGCGCGGGGCCCTGCAGTCGTGCAGCGTCGGCTACTGGGTGGCCGAGGCCGCCGGGGGACGAGGGGTGGCGACGACGGCCGTGCGGCGGATGACCGACCTGGCGTTCGACGAGCTGCGCCTGCACCGCGTCCAGGCGGAGACCCTCCTCGACAACCACCGGTCGCGGCGCGTCCTGGAGCGCAACGGGTTCGTGCGGATCGGCCTCGCCCCCCAGTACCTGAAGATCGACGGGCGGTGGCAGGACTTCCACCTCCATCAGCTGATCAACCCCCGGGGCTGAGGTTCAGCGCCCGTCGCATCTCGAGCTCGCGCCGCGTCTCGTCGAGCGGGTAGGGCGACGTGGTGCCGGTGAGGCGGTAGCCGCGCCGCGCGTAGAACGCCTGGGCCCGGTGGTTGTCCTCGTGGACGGTGAGCCGCAGCGTGCCCGACATCGTCCGGGCCCAGTCCTCGACGGCGTCGAGGAGCGCGTCCGCGACCCCGGCGTCGCGGCCACGGTGCGAGGGCGCGACGTACACGCCGTAGAGCATCGGCTCGGCATCCGGGTCCGTCTGCCGCCCGCCCATGATGCCCACCCAGCGCCCTGCGGGCTCGACGGCCACCACGAACGTCCCACCGGGGGCCGTGCCGCGGGCGCCGCGGCTGCGCCACTCCGCCTCGTCGTGGCGCAGGGCGTCGTCCAAGGTCTCGCCGTACGCCTCAGGGGTGTCGCGCAACATCTCCAGGCGCAGCGCGCGGAGCTCCTTCCAGTCGTCCGGGGTCGTCGGGCGGACCGTCACGGTCCCGGCACCATCGGGCGTGCCGTCACGTGTGGTGGCCGCGTCCTCGACGGGCGCGGGAGGGACGGTGGTCCGGGACTGGACGTGGTCTGCCATGCGCCGACGATGCCAGAGTGCGCGCCCGGGATCCAGGGCCGCGCGGGCTCCGGGCGACGGCACGGCCGTCCGATGGTGCGGGGCCCGCCGGTCTGCCACGATCGACGCGTGGACTTCTCCCGAGCGGTGGTCTCATGAGGGGCGACGGTGCGTCCGAGGTGGTCGTCGCGAGCGGCGACGCCCGGGGCGCTCTCCGGCCCATCGTCGCGGCGTGCTTCGGGGTGCAGCTGGTGTTCTTGGGGATTCGGGCGACGGACGGGGAGCCCTGGCGGGCCGCGCTCCTCGTGGTCGCGGTGGTTCTCGTCGCCGCGCTCGTGTGCGTGGACCTCGCGGACTGTCGTGCCTGGTTGGTCGTGCGTGACGACGAGCTCGAGGTGCGCCGGCGGTTCCGCGCCCCGCAGATCGTGGCCCGGGCGGACGTCGTCGCCGTCGAGGGCGACGTCGCGGGCCGCCCCACGTGGAGCGAGCACGTGGTGGTGCGGACCGACGACCGGACCCTCGACCTGCCGCGGTTCCACCGCCGACCCCCCGCCGACCTCGTGCCCCAGCTCCAGGAATGGGTGGACACGGGTAGGCGTCCGCCGCCAGGGTGAGCGCGGACCGCGGCCGCGTGGACGATCCGCCGCGTGACGGGGTCAGTCGCGCAGCTGCAGCAGGTCGCCGGGGGTGATGCCCAGCTCGCGGCACACGGCGCCGATGGTCGTCATGCGGATGGCCTTGGCGTGGTTGTTCTTGAGGATCGACAGGTTGGCCATGGTGATGCCGGTGCGCCGGGACAGCTCGGTCATGGTCATGCCGCGCTCGGTGAGGAGGTCGTCCAGGCGGCACACCACCCCCGCGTCCTCGGGCGCCGGCACCGCCTCACCGCCGGCGGCGCCGCGCGGCTCAGACAACGCCCTCGACCTCCGTCTGGAGGCGCGCCCCCTCGCGGAACGCGGCTCCCACGGCGACCACCAGGACACCGATGACGACGAGGCTCAGCGGCCACGTCCCCCCGGTGAAGGTCAGGGAGTCGTAGGCGTTGCTCCACGCGCCGTCGGGGCCGGCCTGGGTGGTGGCGAGCAGGAAGGACGCGAAGGAGTCGAGCGCTCCCTGGGCGAGGCCGCCGACGATGAGCGTGCCTCCGCCCCAGCGCACCGCCGACACGACGGTGGGCGAGAAGAAGTCGCCCTTCCCGATGCCCCGCAGGGCACGGACGGCGCAGAGGCCCGCGACGACGAGCGCCGCACCCTGGACGATGTCCGGGAGCCATGCGAGCAGGCGTACCCAGACGGCGAGGTCGCTGACCAGCACCTCGTCGGTGACGACGGCGCCGACGCGCTCGACCTGGGGGAGGTCCTCGAGGGTGAGGTGCGGCGTGGCGGTCCCGAGGGCGACCAGGTACCGCCCGCGGACGACGGACCACAACGCCGCGAGGACGACGAGCACCCCGACGACCACGAGAAGCCGCATCGTGCCGATGCCTACGCTGATCGCTGCCCTCGTCCGCCCTGCCTGAGCCTGAGCACTGCCACCACGCACGTCGTCCTCCTGTTATCGAGCTCGATATTATCGAAAACAATAAGCCATGCGTGGGGCGCTGACAAGCCGCAGCATCAGCCCTTCCGTGCCCGCAGCCCGAGGAGGCTGTCGACGACGACGAACGCGGCGAGGCTCACCCCGACCAGGGGCAGGGCGAACCCGACCCCGACGGCCACGCCAAGGACGACGGTCCGCCCCCACCAGGGCGTGTCGCGCAGCGCGCCGCGGGCGGGCGCCTTGCCCACCGCACGCCCGGCGTCGCGCGTCGGGCGGCGCTGCCACCACATGACGTACCCCTTGACGACGAGCGCCGCGATGGCGAGGGCGACGACGGTGAGCACGATCTGGTTGGTGAGCCCGAACAGCGTCCCCTGGTGCATGTCGATGCCCCACCGGGCGAGCTTGGCCACGAAGGGGTGGTCGGCGAAGTCGACGCGGTCGGTGACCTCGAGGGTGTCGCCGTCCACCGCGACCACGTCCACCTGCGTGGGGTAGGACCGCTGGATCTCCTGCACCACCCACGCCTCGCCCTCGGCGGACGGGGGCACGATCTCCACGAGCCCGGTGTCGACGGACTCGCCGCGGGCGACGTCGAGGACGGCGTCGAACGTTGCGGGGTCCGCGTCGGGGGCGTCCATGACCATGCCGTCGTGGTGCCCGGCGTGCTCTCCGCCGCCGCCCACGTCCGCGCCGTCGAGCGCGGTCGTGACCGTGGGCGCCTGCCAGGACAGCCCGGCGCGCAGGGCGCTGACGTTGGCGCCCGCGTACTGGGACCAGGTGATGCCCGTGGCGGAGAGGAACAGCGCTCCGCCGAGGACCCAGATACCCGTGGACGCGTGCCAGCCGAGCGTCCTCCGGTACCCGGTGGCGCCCTTCTCGGGCACGACGAGCCCGCGCGCCTTGCGGGTGCGACGCCAGCGCGCCGCCCACAGGCCCAGCCCGGCGAGGGACACGACACCCAGCCACGACGCGGCGAGCTCGCTGTACAGGCGCCCGGCGTCGCCGAGGTGCAGGGTGCGGTGGAGGGTGCTGATCCAGGTGCGCAGGGGCAGCGCCCCGCTGGTGCCGTAGGTGAGGAGGTCGCCGCGGATCTCCCCGGAGGCGGGGTTGACGAAGATGGTGCGCGACGAGCTCTCGCCGTCGGCGGCGTACAGGACGCGGGTGGTGTCCCCGGGGTTCGGGGCGGGGCGCACGGCGACGGGCTGCTCGGTGCCGCCGGTCGCGGCCTGCGCGGCGTCGACCTGGGCGGCGAGGCTGAGGTCGGGTCCGGACACGGGGACCCGCAGCTCGTGGGCGTACACGACCTTCTCGATCTGCGGGCTCAGGGCGTAGAGCGCCCCGCTGAGGGCGGCCACGAGGATGAACGGCCCGACGAGCACACCTGCGTAGAAGTGCAGCCGGAGCAGCAGCCGGCCCGTCTGGCCCCGGGCGGGCCGACGCGCGTCGGTGCGGGTGTCGGTGCGGTCGACGGTCGTGGTCATGGGGGTTCCGTTCGTGTGGTGCGGGCATGACGGACGACCCGGGGGCGGGTGCGCGCGGGCGGGGAGAGCGGGGGCCGGTGAGTCAGCCGGCGGCGAGGACCACCACGGGGTCGGTGGTCGGCTGCTCGGAGCCGCCCACGGGTTCGACGGTGACGGCCAGCGCGCTGCCGTCGGGGACGTCGCCCACCTGGGCGGTGACGCTGCCCCCGTCGGCGTCGAGGACACCTGCGGAGACGGGGTCCCCGTCGGCGACGACCCACAGCTGGTAGTCGCGGCGGTCGAGCTCGGGGAGGTCGTCGGCGGTGAGGACGGCTGCCCCGTCGGCGATGACGGCCACGGCCCGGCCGCCCCCGGTGACGTCGGCCTGGACGACCTGGGCGCCGGGGCGTCCGAGGACGTCGGCGATCTGGTCGGCCTGCTGCTGAGCCTGGTCGGCGCGCTGGGACTGCTGGACGGCGATCACGGTGGGGACGCCGGTGGCGACGAGGAACGCGGCGGCGACCGCGAGCCATCGTGCGCCGCCCCGCCGGGTGGTGGTGCGACGCGGAGCCACCGTCCCGGCCTGGGGTTCCGACGCGATGCGGTCGAGGACCGAGGCGCGCAGGGAGGCGGGGGGTGCGACGGCCCCGTGGACGGCGATCAGCGCCACGGTCTCCTTGAGGGCACGGGCCTCGTCGGCGAGCTGCGGGTCGTCCCGCAGGGCTCGCTCGACGGCGGCGCGTTCCACGTCGTCGACGGCGTCGAGCGCCCAGGCGCCGAGCAGGTCGCGGGTCTCGTCGCTCACCGGTCCACCCCCAGGCATTCGCGGAGGCGGTTGAGCCCGTCACGGATGCGTGACTTGACGGTGGGGAGGGCCACGCCGCGGTCCTGAGCGACCTCACGGTAGGTGAGGCCTTCGTAGTACGCGCTCATGACTGCCTCCCTCTGGAGATCGGTGAGCGAACCTAGGCATCCTTCGACCCTGTCCCGCTCCATGCTGTGCTCGACGGTCTCGGCGACGTCGTCGTGCGGTCGGACGTAGTCCTTGATGCCCGCGACCTCGTCGCGGGTGCGCTGCGCCTGGACGGAGCGGACCTTGTCCACCGCGCGGCGGTGGGCCATGGTCGCGACCCAGGCGGTGACGCTGCCCCGGGTGACGTCGAACCGGGCTGCGGTGCGCCACACCTCGACCATGACGTCCTGGGTGAGGTCCGCCGCGAGGTCCGGGTCGCGCAGCACGCGGACCGCCGTGCCGTGCACGATGGCGGCTGTCTCGTCGTACAGCTCCTCGAAGGCCTGGCGGTCGCCGTCGGCGACCCGGCCCACGAGACCGGCGAGCCGTACGGACCGCGTGTCGCGGTCCGCGGGCGCACCGGTGGTGCCCGGAGGGGGTGTGGTCATCGTGTCATTGTGCCGTGCGATGCCTGCCGGGGCGGGGCGACGGGCCGGGTGGCGGGACGGTGCGTCAGTCCCGCCACCCGTGCTGGTGGTGTCAGCCGTTCTGGACCAGGGCCGTGTTCAGGGAGTCGATGGCTCCACCGAGGGTCTGGACGTGCATGGCGAGGCCGTCGGCGATGGCGTCGGCCGGCAGCTCGCCGTCCGAGATGCCCTCGAAGAAGTCCCCGGCGACGCCGCGGTAGGAGTCGAGGTCCATGAGGGCCTGCTCCGTGGCGGCCTCGTCACCGGTGGCGACGGCGTTCGCGTACTCGACGAAGAAGCCGATGTGCTCGCGCCACAGCTCGAGGAACGCGGTGCCGTTCTCCTCGCCGGCGAGGGACCCGATGCCCTCGGACAGGGCGACGGAGTTGGCGTCGAGGACGTCGGCCGCGGCGGCGAACGCCTCGGAGTCGGTGCCACCCTCGGTGGTGTACGCCGTGAACACGGCGATCCCGGCGAGGTAGACGTGCTCCTGGAGCCCGGCCGTGAGGGTCGCGCGGAGCGTGGACGCCTCGTCGTTCGGGTCACCCTCGAGGTCGGCGGCGGCGTCGAGACCGGTCGCGATGACCGCGGCGCCCTCCCCGACGTGCGCGGCGGCCTCCTGGAGGAGCGCGTACGCGTCGGTGCTGCCGGCGGCGAACCCGTCGATAGCGGCGGTGAGGGTGCTGATGTGCATCTCGAGGTTCATGGCGATGTCCGCGGCGGGCAGCTCGCCACCGGAGACCTCCTCGAAGAACGCGCCGGCGTCCGTGGTGTACCCGGAGAGGTTGGCCAGCGCCGCGTCCTTGGCGGCGGTGTCGCCGCCCTTCTCGGCGACGGCGTAGTCGACGAAGTAGCCGACGTGCTCACGCCACAGGGCGAGGAACGCCTCCTCCTGCTCGGGGGTGGAGAGCTCGCCGACGGCCTCGGAGAGCGCCACGGTGTTCTCGTCGAGGGTCGCGGCGGCGGCCTCGAACTCGGCCGAGTCGGCACCGGTGGTGTACGCGGTGGCGACGGCCATGCCCGCGAGGTAGACGTGCTCCTGGAGGAGCGACGTCAGGCCGGAGCGCAGATCGGCGGCGGGGGAGGCGGGGTCGCCCGGGAGGTCGAGCGCCGTGGCGAACCCTCCGGCGAGCGTCGCGGCCGTCTCGGGCATGTGCTGCGCGGCGGTGCGGGCGTCGGCGAACGGGTCGCCGGTGCTCACGGGGGCCATGGACGACATGTCCATGTCCTCCATCTCGTCCATGCCGTCGGTGGTGCTCTGGGTGGTCTCCGTGGTGGTCGATGCGTCGTTCGAGTCGGTGCCGCACGCCGCCAGCCCGAACGTCAGGGCGATCGCAGCGGCGAACGCTGCGGTGGGGCGGATGATGGGAAGTGACGTCTTCATGAGGTGCTCCTCCGTCGTGCCGGTGTTTCTGCATCTGTCACGGGGAGTTCGGAGCGGACGGCCGGGCGGATGGGTGCGACTTTTTTCTTCACCCGCTTGCGTTCCTTGATGTTCATCTGACGCACCCTGGTGCCCGACTGGTGGCTTTCGCTACTTTTCAGTGGGTTCGGGGCGCCGCCGGCCGGCGCCCCGAACCGACCATCCGCAGTCATGACCAAGGGGGATCACACAGATGCGCAGTCTTCGTCGAGGAGTCGTCGTCGTCGCGGTAGCAGCGTTCCTGGGCACGGCCGTGCCCGGGGCGTCCGTCGCGGCACCGGGTGCCGTGACGGTCGCCGAGCAGGTCCGCACGGAGGTGGCCGGGCCGGTGGACCCGGCCGACCCGACCCGGCCGGGCCCGCTCACCGCCCAGGACGTCCAAGCCCTCGCCCTGCCGTCCTACCAGCAGTGGGTCGCGGACGTCACCGCGGTGACGGACCAGGCCGCGGCGTTCCTGCGCACCCGCCTGCCCGACGCGTCCGGGGCGCGGACGGCCATCGTCCTCGACATCGACAACACCGCCCTGCAGACGAGCTACCGTCCCGGGCTCACCAGCCCTGCGACGCCCGGTGTGCTCGAGCTCGCCCGCATCGCGGAGGACGCCGGCGCGGACGTGTTCTTCGTGACGGCCCGCCCGGAGATCCTCCGCGGGCAGACGGTCTACAACCTCGACCGCGCCGGCTACCCGCGCGACGGTCTGTACATGCGCGGGTGGTTCGACTTCCGCTCCGACGAGGCCCTGAAGACCGCCAACCGGCGGGCCATCGAGGCGCGCGGCTACACGATCGTCGCGAACATCGGGAACAACGTGCACGACCTGGTGGGCGGCTCCGCAGAGCGCACCTTCAAGCTGCCCGACTACGACGGCCAGCTGTCCTGACCTGACGGGGCGTCACCCCTGACCCCACCGGTCGTCCTCCTCGGGCGCACCGGCCGGGGCGGGGGTGCGCTCCTGCCCCGGCAGGGTCTGCAGGAACGGCGTGACGATGCGCCCACCGGTCCGACGTCGGCGCGCGGTCCCATCGGTGTCCGGGGCGCGGTCGACCGACGACCTGAGCCAGCGAGGACCGGTCAGCGTCCGGTCCGCTCAACGCTGGCGAGCTCAAGGTGGCGCCGCTGCTGTCACCTCGGGCTGATCCACCCAAGGCGGGAAAGACCATCCGCCCGGCAACTTCCCAACCTGCTGGCGTGCTGCCCGTATCCAGGGGGCCGTACCCACGATGAGCAGCTGGTTGAGCTCAGCCTCCTCGCGCACCCATGCGACCGTGTCGATCTGCGAGATGTCCTCCAGATGTACCCGCCGAAGGAGGGGTGCATCGACAAAGGTTGTGCCGGCTCGAAGGCTGCCGATGCTCGCGAGAGTAACAGCCCTGAGGGACAGGTGACCTGATAGGGAAGAAATTTTGAGGGAACGAGCGCCGTGGAGCGTGATCCTCTCAATCTCCTCCATCCCAGTACTTGGCAAGTCGACGTCGCCCCTGAGGCGGGTCAGTTCGAGCTCATGAAGGCGCATGCTACCCCTGATCCAACTAACATCCCCCCTTCGAGACTCAGTGTTCTTAGCCGCTCGGCGGCAGAAACCGATCTCCAATGCCGGTGGGCGCGCCCAGCGAAACTGTGCAGAGGGAGTCCCGATAGATCAGTAGGCGCCGCCGGCTGGCACCAAACCTCAAGGGTCCGTAGCGAAGATGCGCTCTCAAGTATTCTCGTGTCTGCAGAGGAACCGTTCGCCACGATCACAGCCGTTACGTCAGTAATCACTGGTTCCAGAAAGTCGAGAGTCGGCTGGCCCGGGGGAAACTCCTCGACCAGAACGCCCCTGCCCGCACTGATTGCACTGTGCAACAGGCTCTCGGAGGGCAGTCTTCCCCGCGCCACTTGGTACCGTGTTTCTCCGACTTTGCGCGTGCGCAACAGGCTCATAGTCCTCTCCAGCGCCTTGGAGTGCTCTTCATGAGACGTTGACGTCGAATGCCGATGAGATTCCTGTAATCGCCGAGGTTGCGAATTCTGCCCAGTCCATTGATCACTTTAGAGTCGAGTTCTCTGCGACCGAATGCTAGATCGTCAACTCGACGACGTTCCCTCCGAGGCTAATTATCTGAGGTGAGCAGAGAGAGTGCAAAGCCTAGGACTGCACCGGCGTCCGAACAGGGTACCGGCAAAGCTCCCCCGCCTTCTGGGCCAACGTAGCTAAGTTCCCCGTTGTCCTCGAAAGCTGGACGACGCCGTCTCCCAGGGTTACTTCTGCCAAGGCCGTTCGCCATTTGGGGGTGGGTTCCGTCCATACAATAGAAACTCCCGAGCCGCCCCCTCTTTGCGCACTAGTCGAAGTAGTTCCTGACATTGGATATCGACGTCTTTGGTCGCGATTCGCTTCATCTCAAACTTGCTCCTCTCAAGTAGCCCGATGGGGTCCTGTCTTCGTGTGAAAACGGCGGAAGGTGGTCCAAAGTCCTCCCCCAGGGGAGAGGCTCAAACAGGTCACGACCGCCCTTCGGCGTCAAGAGCAGAGGCCATGCTGATCACGATGGTGGACGTCGCAGCTCCTGAAGAGGGACTGGAGATGCCACGCCCATGTTTCAGAAATGAATCTTCGACGAGACACTTAAGCGATTCAGCATCCACGGGTTTTGAACGATGAGCAATTCCCTCGGCCCCATTCCAGTGAACGACTATGGCACGTCCGGAGGCGTCGACCATCAACTCCACTTCGTCCGTTGAGTCTTCCAGATAGGAATCAAGTTCGATTAGCGAGTGTGCCACGTAGGGGTAGAGGTCGTCGTCAAACAGAATGATGGGCCAGTTCAAGTCAAGTGCGCTGAGTGGCATGCGACTACCAGCCCCTTCGCCACGGTCGGTGATGCTTGATTCCCGGCCTTCGGTGATAATGGGCAATTTTCCAACGCGAAGCACCCGGAATCCGGTGACAGTGAAGTCCAAAGCGGCGATATCCCTTGATGTACAGGTCAGTGCCGCGCCCGCGACCTCGGCTGAAGGTGACGCCCACGTATCGGGCATTCTTCTTCCAGCGTACCGTGCGGAATAGGCAGCAGCACCCGTGGTAGCGCCCACTGCTAGGCCACGCGCAATACGTGCATCGCAAGCAATCGCGCCGGCCACTCCAGGGCCAATCCCGGCCCAGCGTCCGATCTTGCGCCAGTTCCATTTCAGTCCGTCGAGGTCGTATTGATTGATGGGGTCTTGGGGGTAAGCGTAGGCGGTGATGTTGCCGCCGGTCACGGGGTCGATGGAGGTGAACAGTCCGGTGACGGTGTGGTAGAGCCTGGCTCCCATGAGGAGCAGGCCGATGGTGTCGGTGGCGCGTTCCTTGGCTCCGAGGCACCCGTAGGCCAGGGCCCGGTAGTGGTGGAGGTCGCGCGGCGTCCAGCCGGGTCCAGCTCGTAGACCGTGCTGGTCCCGACCTGGGGCAGGGACCGGGCCGCATCGGTGTCGTAGTACCCGATCTCCAGGTTCCCGGCGCCAGCTCCCGCGGGGGTGTCCACGCCCGGAATGCTGGTCGGGCGACCCAGGGCGTCGTAGGCGTAGGTGCCGGTGGTGTAGGCCCCGGTCTGGACCTGGTCGGCGGCGGTGTAGGCCCACGCACTGGTGGTGGTGGTGGTGGAGGCGTCGTCGATGACGTCGAGACACCTGTCGGGCGTGCCGCACCGTCATAGGCGGAAGCCTGCTCGCATAGCCCAAGTGTGGTACCAACCGCGTTTACTATGCCAGGTGAGACACTCCGGCAAAGACAGCAGATACCGCAGAAAGGCCCGCTGAGACCAGGACATGAAGGGTGGCGTCGAGCTGCCGACGACGCATTTTCCGACGCCTGACCGTCAGAAAGATGGCTGCGTGGATCGCCGAGTGCGCCACTCCCGCGCAGGCCGCAAACCACAAGTATCCAGGCTCTCCTGTCAGTTCAGCCACCGCTGGCATCGCAATCAACGCTCCGAGAAATATGGACAGGCCGCCGCAGAGAAACCCACCAAAAGCAATAGGAGGTGCTTCAAGAAGTCCATTCACAACGGCTACGCCATAGGTGAGGACAGTCACCCCACCCGCAGCAACTCCCAGAAGCAGAGTGACCGTCACCGGTAGCTCCGTCCGGAGCGGATTCCGAAAGCCATGTGTCTCCCCACCCGTAGTGATGAGCGAACTGGCCGATATCTAAATGTACTTCTAAACGCAACAGGCGTAGCGGCCGCAGGGCGGGCGTGGTGCGCATTGACACTTCTGCGGCTCACAGACCGGTATAGGTGGTGATGCCGACCGACTTTGCCGAGTCTACGCAGCGCGGGTACAGCAAGACTTACGAGGTCAATCGCACTGCTTCGCAGGAACTGGCTTCGGCTCATCGGTTCCCCGGCCCCTCCGGTACGAACACTCCGAACACTGTGGAGGTCGTAGACGGCGACGGTAGTCACCACCTCTGTTTGTGACGAACCGGCTAGCCATGGCTCCATTCCACTGAACTGCACAATCATCGCCCCTCAAGTAGCCCGCCTGCCATCCGAAGTTGACGCCACGTCATCTCAGCATTGGAGCCGCTCCGGGATTGGGGTATCTCACGAAGCATCCGGGGGGGCAATCACAGTTACCCCATCCCACGTCTCCACTTGATAGAGCAAGAGCGTGTTGCTGGAATCCCAGACCTTGATTGAATCTGGATCCAGGGCGAGAAGTTGAACTCCGGTGGTTTCGCTCCACGGGCCCTCGAAGACGCCGTTTGCAGCATTCTTCAGTACCGGCACTTTGAGCGATGGATCGAAGCCGTACTCAACCTCAACCCGTACCCAGGTAGCTCCACGTTTCGATAGCCAGCGGACAACCATTGACCACCATTCACGCACGCGCTCCTCCGCCGTGTCTGGGTCCAGGTTGATAAACTCGGGGGGCAGATCGCGCTCCTGGAGCGGCACCGTTCTCAGGGACCCGGTTGGGACTATTCCTACCGCAGGGTGCGACAAGAAAGGACATAGGACGTTCACCGTCTCCCCCTCGAGCGAGGCGGCCACAGTCGCCAACTGTTCAGCTCTTTCATCTTTCCCTTACCATTGAACTTGCCTCGCACCAGATGCCAGTGGTCTTTTCCATGGCCTGGTCGATCCAGCTTGAGGTATCTGGTGTTCCCGAGCTTCTGACTCACGTAGCGAGCCCCGACGACCGTATGGTTCGAACTGAATCGGCCATGGACCGACCGGGTCGTCCTCTAGGTCCTGATCCCGGTGACCGCTGCCCTGGCCGCGACTCGTGTGACGGCGCGGGCCGCGATCCCGAGCGCAACGCCACATCCAATACCGGTTGCGCATAGAGCAACGACTCCGACAACAGCGGCGGCCCCAGCTACCCATTTCCAGTTCTTCTTCCACCATGACTTCTGTCCATCGAGGTCGTATTGATTGATGGGGTCTTGGGGGTAAGTGTAAGCGGTGGTGTTGCCGCCGACCACGGGGTCGATGCTGGTGAACAGGCCGGTAGTGGGGTTGTAGAGCCTGGCTCCCATGAGGAGCAGGCCGGTGGTGTCGGTGGCGCGTTCCTTGGCGCCGAGCCACCCGTAGGCCAGCGCCCCCGTGCTGGAGCCACGAGCAACCAGGGGGGTGCCGTACTCGTTGTAGGTGTCCAGGGCGCCAGGGACCTGGACGGGGCCGGTCCCCGGGTGGTGACGACGTTGCCGTGCAGGTCGGCCACCGCTACCGAGACCGCATCGTTGGTGATGGTCACGGCCAGGTCCCCGACGATCGAGGCGGCGTATCGGGTGGTGCTCGTGTCCTTTGTGGTGATGCTGACCCAGCCGGGGTTGTCGGTGGTGTCGGTGTAGTGGCGCACCTGGACCGACTCCTCGCCCTTGACGGGGGTGGTGGTGGGGGTGGCGCGGCGTCCGGCCGGGTCGAGCTCGTAGCCCGTGTTGGTCCCGGCTTGGGTCAAGGAGCGGGCCGCATCGGTGTCGTAGTACCCGATCTCCAGGTCCCCGGCGTCGGCCCCGGCGGGAGTGTCAGTTCCCGGGACGCTGGTCTGGCGCCCGGCGGCGTCGAAGGTGCTCTCGGTGTCGAGGGCCCGGCGCACCTGGCAGGTCAGGCCCGCCCACTGCGGTGCGCTGCCGCGCCATGACCCTCATCGTCCATTGGATTGAGAGCCTCGATCAGACCCGGCGCGAGAGAAACGGCTACAAGGTCGGCGACCGGAGCGACATCCCCGTCGAGACCCGCACCGCCTACGGCAACCGCGCCGCTGACGCACATCAGCTGCCTGATGGGTAGGGGTAGGAAACCGGTCCCGAACAGCGGTTATGCCATAACATGACTTATCGGTGCTCTGGCTGGGGGCCCTTGTCTTGTTCAAGCGAGGGCGAAGTGCATGCAGGGTGCCCTCATGGCATTTAGCCTCCTTCGCGGGCAATCAGTGTTTCCTGTTGGATATCGATCATGCCGTCATCGAGCAGGTCATCTAGCAACTTATCTGAAACCGGGCCAAAGACGTGCCACGTACTTCCGGTAAATGATCGCAGTGCATACTGTCCTTTGCGGAGTGGTGGCACTGTGCGTGCGGAGGGGTCAGACTCCAAGACGTGCCCGTAGTGAACCCAAACCGGTTCCGACTGGTCATTCTCGCGTGCCGATAGCACCATCCAGCTCCCTGAGTGGAGCCTGTGAATCCTTGTGACTCGATGGCCGTCCTCGATCACGTCGAGGCTCGTCATTGCAGCGTCATCGTCTGCTGGAACAGTGGCTCGCCTTCTCATTGGTTCCCCTCTATGTTGTTGCAACGAGCGCAAATGCCCTGTCGATTGAAGGCGGAGTCGTTCCCTCCGTGTAACCGCGGAAAAATATGGTCTAGCTCGACCTGTCGCAAGTTCTTCCTTCCGCCTCTGGTCACTCCGGCCTGGCGGCGGCACGACCATCTGTCGAGGAGTCCCGGGCCGAGTCCGACAGCCTCGCCGCGCAAGCGGTTGAGAGCGCCAGCGCCCTGGGCCTGGCCCGCACCGAGATCACGCGGGTGACCCAGAGCCTCGAGGATGCCCGTGCAGAACTCGGAGAAGTTCGCGCCCAGGCTTCGCGCGGCGAGGTCGAGGGCACCGAGCAGTTATGTGTCGCTCTTGAGGGCGCACGCGCTACACGTGAAGAGCATCCACGGCCGAGAGTGCGAGCGCTCTCGTCGAAGGCGCCATTGCTGGCTTGCGAGAGTCGCTGCACCACCTGTCTGGGACGAGGCTGGCCGACTAGGCTGATCGGAGCGCGATGCACGAACTGGACCAAAACTCTGATTTAACCAGCTCACACGCGGACCGTAGGGGATCGGGCTCCGTATCTGCACCCGGTTCGTGAGTGCTGACAGCCGCTCTTCGCGCTTCTAACCCTGTTCCCTGACGTTCTTGGGAATCATGGAAGGCGGCATGGCTCTGATTCCCACAAACTCAATTCCCAGGAGGACTCCTTTCTTGCTAAAATCCAGTATGACCTCACCGCCTCCTCGAGGGTAAGGCACGATTTTCTGAATGGCCGCTTGCCCCTCTGCTATTTCCTGCAAGCGTATGTAGCCAAGGTTGTATTCTGCTTCCCACGTGACCCAGACCGTGTGCGGTAACTGTTCCAACTCTTCCGTGTCTTCCATGGCTTCTCTCCTTAGCGCCTCGTGACTGTTACTACTTGCTTTTTGAGTTTACGATGACACGTATGAATTTTCCAGTGTAGACCCGGGCTCCCGTGTCCTTGCCGCGAGTCTTTTTTCCACTTCGTATTACGTCGTTAACCATATCGTCACTAACTCTGCATTCACCCCCGGGACCCCTTTGTGCGCTTCGTCTTCTTCCCTCGATGCATGGTCGAGAGTTCTTTCTGCGGCCCTAGATTCATGCCAAGCCAGGCGGACTGACCCGAGACGAACGAAGACCCTGTGGGAGTGTCGGGGTAGCGGCCGTCTATTGGGAGGCGTACTTTGCGATTCCAGCGATAGCTTGTGGCGTTGTGTCGATGCTCGCTCTTCGATGGAAGGGCTCGATAGAAGAGCGTCGCCGACATCTTGGTGACGGAGAGCCCGAGCGTGACTCGTCGAGATCAGGTGTGTGACGGACCGTTCAATCCGACTCGACCCCGCAGCCGACTGACGGCCTCCTCGCGGCAGTTCGGGAGCAACGCCCACTCCGCGGTACCGGACGGGCAGGTGAGGGTGACGATGTGGGCGTCCGGAGCCACGCTCCATGACTCGCGCCCCGATGGTTCGCGGTAGCCGTCCTCGATGTACGTCACGTGCACGACCGTGCGGAAGAAGGTCAACCTCCCCGGCGCGATGGTCCAGGTGCCGTGTTTCCACTCCTTCATCAGCTTCCCGACCGCCCGCAGCTGCTCCAACGCCCGACGATCGGCACGGCGCCGTTGCCATCGGGAACCGATCAGGGATCCGATCAGGGATCCGAGCACCTCTCCGCACATGAGGAAGAGCCTTCCACATGCCCGCGGGGGCCGCAGTCATCCGCGACGGCCGCACACCCGGTCTGGAGCGTCGTCCGCACGGCGCGGGAGGATGGCGCTATGAGACGGTGCCGACTCCACGTGCTGGGAGCCAGCGGGTCCGGGACGACGACCCTTGCTCGGGCGATCGCTGACGCATGGTCCGTCCCGCACGCCGACACGGATGACTACTTCTGGGTCCCCACAGATCCTCCGTACGTCGTGAAGCGGCCCGTCGCCGACCGTCTGGCCCTCATGCGCAGCATGTTCGTCCCGCGGGAGGCGTGGGTGCTGTCCGGGTCGATGCCCGGCTGGGGTGATCCGATCGTCGCGGAGTGCGACGCCGTGGTCTTCCTGACGCTCGACCCGCAGGAGCGGATGCGTCGTCTTGAGGCGCGCGAGGCCTCGCGTCGGGCAGGTGCGGGGTTCGACGAGGTGGCGTGGGAGGCGTTCCTCGAGTGGGCTCGCGGCTACGACGACCCCGCGTTCGAGGGGCGCAGCCGCGCCGGGCACGAGGCGTGGTTGGAGACGCTCGACCAACCCGTGCTCCGGCTCGACAGCGCTGTGCCGACGGGAGAGCTGCGCGACCTGGTTCTCGCGTGGGAACCGGCCGCTCCGACTGCGCCTCGCCCCTAGGCAATCAGCGCGACGGACCCTCGATGTCAGACTGGGTTGACACCGGCCTAGTGTCAGACCAGACTGACACGCATGGATCTGGAGCAGGTGGAGACAGCGGCATCGACGACCGACCCCCGAGAGGGTCTGCGGACCGTCCTGGCGCTGCACCGGCTGGCGGACAGGTTGGAGGACCTCCACGTCGCCAGGGCACGAGAGCAGGGGATGTCGTGGGCCGACATCGCCCTGGAGCTCCAGGTCACGCGCCAGACGGTCCACAAGAAGCACACCCGGCCACGCGGATCTCGGAGATGGAGCAACGATGCTGATGTATGACGACTCGTTCGTCGCGGTGATGACCGCGACCAAGGACGAAGCCACAGCCCTGGGGGCCCGCGACTACGGCTCCGAGCACGTCCTGCTCGGTCTGCTCGCCGCCGACGACGACCTCACGAGGCGCGTCGTCCCCTCGTTCCCCGACCTCACCACGACCGCCGTCCGCAGCGCCGTCCAGGGCTCGCTCGACGACGCGCCCCACCTGGCGCGCCTCGGGCTCGCCACCGCCGACCCGGTTTCACCGGCGGCCACCGGGAAGCCGCCGCGCACCAAGCACACCCCGGAGCTGCAATCGGCCCTCAACCGGGCGACCGCGAAGTGGGGTCGCCTGCGCAAGACGGGTGCCCTCCCCAAGGAGCGGAAGCTCACCAGCGCCGTCCTGTGGCTCGCGGTCCTCGAACCCTCCGCCCGCGCCCCGCGGCTGCTGCACGCCATGGGTATCGACCCCGACGCCGTCCGCACCGCCATCCTCTCCGCGCTCGTGCCCGCGGGTTCCCACGTCCCCGAGTGGCCCACCGAGACACCCGCCGGACCCGTCACCCGGCTCTTCCACCGGCTCTTCGAACGGACCAACATCGCCCGCTGAGACGCACACCGGACGGGTCCGAACGTGTCGTCCGGACGGCCAAGGGTTCAGTCGAGACCCAGCGCGAAGACGACGTCCGTGTACTCGGCCGTCTCCTCGTCGAGGTCGGGTCGCCGGGTCAGGCCACCTCGGGCGGCGGTCCTCTGCGAGGCGACGTTGTCGGCGGTCGTGTAGGCCACGAGCGGGTACTGCTCCCCGCTGTCCCGCCACCAGTTGACGGCGGCGCCCACGAGCTCGCTCGCGATGCCCCGGCCCCACGCCTCGGGAGTTAAGCGGTAGTAGAGGTTGTAGACCTGTCGCCCACGCCACTCGACCAACCGGAGCCCTCCGAAGCCGATGACGGTGCCCGGCTCCCGGCGTTCCTCGACTGCCCAGTAGCCGTGGCCGTCCTCGGCCCAGCTCGCAGCCCACGACCGCGCCAGCTCTACCGCCTGGGTGCTGTCGGTCATCGGGCCGGCGGGGTTGTGCTGGTTTGTGCGCGGGTCGGAATGGATACGCCAGACCGCGTCCGCGTCCCCGGAGACGACGGGGCGCAGGCGGAGGCGGTCAGTCTCGACCACGGGACCTCGAACCACAGGAGATGTTCGGCATCTCAGCGGGTCCCGCCCGGCTCGAGCCTGGCACGCAGCGTCGGCACACCGTCACCGGTGAGGCCCCCGCGCGCGACGGTGCGGCCGGTGATCGCAAGGAGGAGGGTGTCCGCGTCGCCGCGGACGACGGGACCGGTGCCGTGCGCCCACCCGACGTCGTCCGCCTCGAACCGCAACCCGTCCAGGGTGCCCTTGGTGACGAATCCCGGGGCCGGGGTGGTCGTGAGGAACGTCAGCGCCTTGCGCATGCGCTCCTCGGGGACCGCTCGCGTGAGACCTAGGGGCCGACGGATGTCCAGGCCGTGCACGAGGAGGTCCGTGAGCGGCGACTCGGGGCCGCCACCCGGAGGCGTGAACCGCGAGTCGGCCTTCTTCCGCAGGACGGCGACGATCTCCTCGATCGGCCGACGGGCGAGCCGTCGGGTCAGGCGCCGGTTGGCCACGTCGAAGTTGCCCCGGCTCAGCAGCATGGCAACCGCGAACCCTGGCAAGCCCACCTCGAGGGGCACCACGAGGTGCGCGGCGACGTCCCGCACGGACCATCCTTCGCAGAGGCTCTGCACCCTTAGCTGGTCTCCCGTCAGCCCGGACAGCAGGTCGGCGAGCGCCCGACGCTCGTCGGCGATCTCCGCGAAGGTGTCCACGGAGCCATCCTTGCTCACGCGGGGCCCCGCGGGAATGCCTGCGAGTGGCGATCCTCCTCCAGGTGGACGTGGCAGGCCCGGGCGGGAACCTACGGTCGTCTCCGACGACCCACCAGCCGTGCCTCACGGATCCGACGTCGTCCTCAGCCAGTCGCCGGTTCCCGCCCCCCGAGGTTGACCTCATGCCCTTGACCTTCGTCCACCCCGCCGCAGTCCTTCCTCTGATGCGCGGCCCGCTCGTGCCTACCGCCCTCGTGGCGGGTGCGTTGGCGCCTGACCTGCCGTACTTCCTGCGGGCGCTGCGCATCCCGGTGAGCGCCCAGGCGTGGTGGGAGCCGTTCCTCAACGCGACCACCACGCACGCGTGGCCGGGGGCGGTGACCGTCGCGATGCCGCTGGCGCTCGTCCTCTACATCGCGCTGGCGGCGTGCGTACGCCCAGCGCGCTGGGCGCTCCCGGCCACCTCCGAGGCCACCAGGGAGGCTCCGACGCTGCTCTGGGTGGTGTGGGTGGTGCTCTCGCTCGCGCTCGGTGTCTTGACCCACGTGGCCTGGGACTCGTTCACGCACAGCGACGGGTGGTTCGTGGAGAACGTCGCAGCGCTCCGCACCGACGTCGTCGGGTCCCTCACGTGGGCTCGTCTCCTCCAGCACCTGAGCACGGCCCTCGGCCTCGTCGTCCTCGTCGCCTTCGCCTGGCGGCACCGCGGGGAGTGGCTCGTGTCGTCCGACCCGAGGCGTCGCGCACGCTTCGTGCGAGTGGCCGCCGTCCTCGGGGGCGCTGCCGTCGTCGGCGCGGTCGCGGTGGCCCTGGTGCTCCACGACGCGGAATCGGGGGTCGCCCACGTCCTCTCCAGCACGGCGATCGGCGCCGGCCTCGGCGCGGCCGCCGCGGCTGTCGGTCTGTCGTTCCTGTGGTGGGCCGTCCGACCGGACAGGCGGCTCGAGCGCTGATCGACTGGTGCTCGTCACTGCCCGAGGCGGCGACGGATCTCCTTCATCGGCAGCATGAGGTGCATGGGTTCCACGGGGGAAGCGACGAAGTTCCCGTTGGCAAGGTAGAAGTCGCGTGCGGCGTCGTCACGGCAATGGATGAGAAGAGCCGCTGCACCCACCTGTTCGCTCAGTGAGATTGCCCGCTCCATCGCATGCTTGAGGAGTGCCGCGCCGACTCCCTGGCCCTGCGCTGTCGTGTCCACTGCCAGGCGTGCCAGCAGGATGCAGGGCATCTCCTTCGGGCGGTTCTTCTGCATCCGCTCGGGCAGGTCCAGCGTCGTGTAGGCCGACATCGCGACGGCGTAGTAGCCGAGTGCCACACCGTCGCGCACAGTCACATAGGTGACTGCGTTGTTGGCCTGCTGATTCTCGAGAGAGAAGCGGCGGAACCAGTCGTCCAACTCCGGTGCGCCGCTGGTGAAGGCGGTTCGATCATCGTTCTTCGTCAGGCGACGTGGCGGCTCGAGTACTCCGTCGCTCATCGATCCGTCGGGGTGAAGGGCTTGCCGAACGGCGACGGGCGGGACCACAGCTTCTCGAACTTCTCGGTCGACTCGAGGGGCTCGTCGAGCAGCATGAGGAAGGTGTCGTACTGCTCGGCGGTGCCAGTGAACCAGCGACGCTCGGCGAGGATGCGCTCAGCCTGCTCGACGGCCGTCGCCAGGATGAACTCGGTCATGGTCTTGTCAGACGCCGACGCAGCCTGGCGAAGCACCGCTTCCTGGCGCTCCGTCGCGCGGACCTCGATCCGTTGACTCTTCGTCCTGCGGGCGACCGTAGCTTGCCTTGCCATCATGACCTCCAGGGATGTACGGGCATCGTACGTACAACAAGAGGGGCGACGCAATGGTGGTCGCGGAGGCCGGACCACCATTGGCGCCGGGAACGTCCTAGTCTGACCGTCATGCAACCGTTGACGATCCACCGGTACGGCACGCCCGACGCTCCCACCGTGGTGCTGGTGCACGGCCTGACGGAGGCAGGCACGGCGTGGCCGGACCTCGTGGGACGGTGGTGCGACGGGTGGGACATCCACGCCCCCGACCTGCGCGGGCACGGACGGTCCCCCCGGTTCAGGGACGACGAGCTGGAGTCTGCCACCGAGGTGCTCGTCGCCGACGTGGTCGCGCTGGTCGACAGCCTTCCGGGGCCGGTCGCGCTCGTCGGGCACTCGCTGGGCGGTCTGCTCGCGCTGCGCACCGCGCTTGCCAGGCCGGACCGCGTCAGGGGACTCGTCCTCGAGGACCCTGCCGAACCCTCCGGCGACGCTCCCGACCCGGCATTCGTAGCGGCCACCGAGGCGTTCCTCGACTCCATGACTGCTGAGATTCACGACCAGGATCAGACGCGACGCCTCGAGCGGTGGGCCTCGGAAACGGGCTGGTCCCGCGCGGAGGTCGCCGCGTGGGCGGCGTGCAAACCCCTGGTCGACCGTGAGTACGTCCGCCGCGGGTTGTGGCTGGGCGACCAGGGCTGGGGTGAGCTGTTCGACCGGTTGGAGGTCCCGACGCTCGTGGTCGTCCCCGAGGGGTCCGTCATGGCACCGGGACCGGAGGCGTTGCGCAACGACAAGGTCCGGCTCGTCACCGTCCCGGACGCAGGGCACTGCGTCCGCCGTGACCAGCCGGACCGCTATCACGGGGTCGTCGACGCGTTCCTCGAGCAGGCGTCCCAGCCGCAGGCACCCAGGTCCGGGCGATCCGCCCGGACCTGAGCCCGGGCTGCACCGGTCTCAGCGCCAGAGGCGCTGCGTGGCGAGGTCCGCGCCCTGGACGAGCGCGTCGAGCTTGGCGACGGCGATCTGCGGGTGGACGCGCCCACCGAGTCCGCAGTCCGTCGACGCGAGGACGTTCTCCCTGCCCACGCGGGTCGCGAAGCGCTCGATGCGTTCGGCGACGAGCTCCGGGTGCTCGACCACGTTGGTGGCGTGCCCGACGACGCCGGGCAGGATGACCTTGCCGTCGGGGAGCGCCACGTCGTCCCACACGCGGTACTCGTGCTCGTGGCGGACGTTCGCGGCCTCGAACGAGTACGCCCCGGCGTTCACCTTGAGCATGGTGCGGACGATGTCCTTCATGGGCAGGTCCGTGGTGTGCGGGCCGTGCCAGGAGCCCCAGCACAGGTGGAACCGGATGCGGTCCTCGGGCAGGCCGCGCAGGGCGTGGTTGAGGGCCTCGACGCGGACCTCGGTGAACCGCACGTAGTCCTCGACGGTGGGCTCGGGGTTGATCTGGTCCCAGCTCTCCGCGATCGAGGGGTCGTCCACCTGCAGCAGGAGCCCTGCGTCGATGATGGCCGTGTACTCCTCGCGCATGACGTCCGCCCACGCGTAGAGGTGCTCCTCGTCCGTCGCGTAGTGCTCGTTCGCGATGCGTGACGCGCTGCCCGGCGCGAGCGACGTGACGAACCCGTCGGTGAGTCCCGCGGCGTCGAGCGCGGCGCGCAGGTTCGCGACGTCGGACGCGATGGCGTCGTGCCCCGTGTAGGCGAGGGGGCCGGTGCACTTGGGGAACGGCTTGGGGCCGTCGCCCGCGAAGATCCCGCTCGTGGGGTCCGTGTACGCGTCGGCGAACAGCTGCTGGTCGCGGCGGTGCCCGAACCCGGTGATGCGCACGTTCCCGGGCGTGGAGTCACGGGCCTCGGTGACCCACTTCATCTCCGTGTCGAGCTCGAGGCCCGCGGTCCGCTGGAACGAGTACGACCACCACGCCCCGTAGTCCACGGCCGACGTCATGGACTTCCCGTACTCGCCGTCGCCCGGGACGGTGATGCCCAGGTCCTTCTGACGCTGCACCAGGTCGACGACGGCAGCGGTGAGCAGCCGGCCGTGGTCCTGCTCGCCCTCACCGGACTCGCGCGCCTCGTTGGCGGCGATGAGCTCGGGGGTGCGCGGCAGGGAACCGGCGTGGGTGGTCTGGATACGGTCCGTGCTCGTGAGCATCAGAGGTCCTCTCGCGTGTGGGGGTCGCAGGCGTGCCCGACGGCCGGGCGCGAGGCCTCGCACGGCGCGCTGCGAACGTGCCGATCCTCACACGGCGGATCTTCCGGTGATCTCAGCTGCCCGAGTCCTGGACGGGTGAACCCGTGACGTCGAGGCCTGCGGCGAACCGGGCGGCGACCGCGCCGTCCCACTCGAGCTCGGGCGGCAACCGGACCGACAGGTACATGCCGTCGTCGGCGGGCACGTACACGTCGAGCGTCTCCCCCGCCCCCGTCCCGGATGTCTCGTAGACGAGCGTCGTCTCCCCGTCGACGGTGAACGTCCGCGGCGTGCTCGACGCGGGCAGCGCCCCGGCACCCACGAGGCTCGCGACGATCCGCCCCGCAGAGGCCCCGGCACCGGGCCCGGACCCGTCGGCGTCGGCGTCGGCCAGGGTGAGGCTGCCCGCGTCGGAGGACAGCACCCGCCACCCGTCCGGCACCTGGGCGATCGCGAACCCTGCGGGTTGTTCCGCGGTGTAGTCGACGAGGTCGACCGCCGCGGCGGGTCCCACCGTGGACTCCACGGACAGGCCCACCGCGACGGCCACCGCGAGGACACCGACCGCCCTCGTGCCCACCACGCCCCGGCGGCGCCGACGGGCGTGACGCCCACGGAGGACGTCCTCGTCGAGGACCTCCTCCGTGGGGACACCACCGGGGACCGCGGGGTCCGGGTGCGGCGTGTGCTGCGCGGACCGCATCTCGGCCGTGGCCGCGCCCACGAGGGCGCGACGGGCGAACGCCTGACGCTTCTCCGGGCTGCGCAGCCTCGGCCACGCCAGGTACGTCCGCGTGAGCGTCGCCTGCACCACCGTCTCCGCGGTCTCCGGCTCGCCGCCCGTGAGCAGCGCCGCCGTACGCACCAACCGGCGCCGGTTCTGCGCCGTCCATGCCCGGAACTCGTCGTCCGTCGTCATCGGGTCCTCCATCCCTCCATACACTCAAACGCGTGCCGAGGCCGTTTCGTTGAGTGCCGACGACGACCAATCCTGGGATCAGCCGAAGGACGGTTCCGCGGCGTCCGTGACGTCGAGGCCCCCGGCGAACCTCGCGGCGACCTCCGCGTCCCAGCGGAGCTCCGCGGGGAGCTGCACCGACAGGTAACCGCCGTCGTCCTCCACGAAGACCCCGAGAGTCCCGGACGGCTCGTGGTCGGCGCCCAGGAGGTCGTAGACGAGCGTCTCCGCACCGTCCACCACGAAGGTCTGCGGGGTGAGGGACGACGGCAGGGACTCCTCGCCCACGAGGCTCGCGACGATCCGACCCTCGAAGAGGTTCGGGTCCGTCCCCGTGTCGTCGGCGTCGGCCAGCACGAGGTTCCCCGCGTCGGAGGACAGCACGTGCCACCCGTCCGGGACCTCCTCGATGGTGAAGCCCGCCGGCTGCGCGTCCGTGTAGGCGACGAGGTCCACCGCCGCGGCCGGACCCACCGTCGACCCCACGGACACGCCCACCGCGACCACGGCCGCCAGTGCCCCGCCCACACCGGTGCCGACCACGCCGCGACGGCGGCGTCGGGCCTGCCGTCCACGCTGGACGTCGCCGTCGAGCGTCGTAGGGGTGGGGGCGCCGTCGACGTCCGCGGCTGCTCGGTTCATCAGGGTGGTGAGATCGCTCATGACAGGCTCCCGGCGTGCGTAGGGGTGGGGGTGGTGAGGAGGGTGGTGGTGCCCACGGCGGGCATCACCGGGTGGTCGTCGGCGCGGTCGTCCGTCCGCAGCACGGGACCGAGGCGGACCTTGAGCTTGTCCAGGGCCCGAGCCGTCTGGCTCTTCACGGTGCCCTGCGTGCAGCGCAGGGCGCGGGCGGTCTCCGCGACGCTGAGGTCGTGGAAGTAGCGCAGCACCACGGTCGCCCGCATCCGTTCGGGGAGGTCCGCGAGCGCCGAGTACAGCAGCCACGTGTCCTCCGAGACGGGACCGTGCCCGGCCGTCCCGGGCCCTGCGGCCCGCTCGGGGAGCTGGGACCGCAGGTCCTCCCGGGCGCGGCGCGTGGACCGCATCTCGTCGGTGAACGCGTTCACCAGGACGCGTCTGGCGTAGGCGCTGCGGTTCTCCACCCCGCGCAGCCGCGGCCACGCGAGGTACATCTTGGTCAGGGTCGTCTGCACGACGTCCTCGGCGGTGTGCTGGTCGCCGGCGGTGAGCAGGGTCGCGGTGCGGACGAGCAGCCGGCGGTTGTCCGCCGCCCATGCTCGGAACCCGTCGTCCGATCTCATCAGGTCCTCCATCCGTTCGTACCCCCCAGACGCGTCCGGGCGCGCGAACGGTTGCATCATGGCGCGACGAGGCCCGGCGCGACGAGGGCGTTCCGTGGACGCCCGGCGCGGCCCGGCGACGCCCCACGGGTGGTGAGCCGTACCGTTGACCAGGACCGTCGAGAGTGGAGGAGGGACCCGTGGGAGTGCCGGACGTGTGGTCCCTGGTCCGCCCACCGGCGCGCCTCGGGGCGCTGCGCGCCACGGTGGGGTGGACGCTCGCCGTCGCCGGCCCGCCCCTCCTCACGTGGGTGCTCCTCCTCGAGCGAGACGTCCTCGGACTCGCCAGCGACCTCATGTTCTTCTTCACGCTCGTGGTCGTCGCGGCCCTCGTCGGGGGGCTCGTCCCGTCGCTCGTGTGCGCGCTCCTCGCGTCGTCGCTCCTGAACTTCTACTTCACCGAACCCGTCCGCCGCCTCACGGTCGCCGACCCCGAGGACGCCCTCGCGCTCGTCGTGTTCGTCCTCGTGGCGCTCGCGGTCGCGTCCGTCGTGGACCTCGCCGAGCGCCGGTCCGTCCAGGCCCGGGAAGCCCGTGACGAGGCGACGCTCCTCGCCGACCTGTCCCGCGCGGTCCTCACCGGGAAGGACTCCGCGCAGGGCGTCGTCGACGAGATCGCCCGCCGCTTCTCCGCACCCGCAGCCGTGCTCTCCGAGCGGGTGCCCGACGCGGCCGCCGGGGACGGGTGGTCCGTCGTCGCCGTCCACCCCGCCCCCGACCCGGTCGCCCCGACGAGCGGAACCCCGGGGACCGCGCCCGACGGGTCCGACCCCGTCGTCGACACCGGCCGCGTCCGCGTCGCCCTCCCCGGCACCCGCCCCAGCCCCGGCGACGTGCGCGTCCTCGAGGCCTTCGCCGCCCAGGTGGTCCTCGTCCTCGACCGCGAGCGCCTCCGTGAGCGGGCCGGCCGCGCCCGGGAGCTCGAGCAGGGCAACGCCGTGCGGACCGCGATCCTCACCGCGGCGTCCCACGACCTGCGGACCCCGCTCGCGGCCATCCGGGCGGCCGTCGACGGCCTCGCCGGTCCCACCCCCCTCGACGACGCCGACCGGGCGTGGCTCGTGGAGACCATCGAGTCGTCCACAGGGCGCCTGGAGCGCCTCGTCGACAACCTCCTCGACCTGTCCCGCCTGCAGACCGGCGCCGTGCGCCCCACGCTGCGGGCCGTGAGCCTCGACGAGATCCTCCCCGTCGCCCTCGACGGCCTCGACGTCGTCCTCGACCTCCCAGAGTCCCTGCCCCTCGCCCGCACCGACCCCGGGCTCCTCGAGCGCGTCGTCGAGAACCTCGCCACCAACGCCGTCCGCCACGCACCGTCCGGCCGCCCCGCCCAGGTGGTCGCCCGCGCCGTCGAGGACACCCTCGAGGTGCGGGTCGTCGACGACGGCCCAGGCGTCGACCCCCGCGACCACGAACGCATGTTCCGTGCCTTCGAACGCCTCGACGCCGGCGGCGCAGGCGGGTACGCCGGGATGGGCCTCGGGCTCGCCGTCGTCCGAGGCCTCACCGACGCCGTCGACGCCCGCGTCCGCGTCGAGCAGACCCCCGGCGGTGGCCTCACCATGGTCGTCGTCGTCCCCCGCGCCGATACCACCGGCGCAACCCCCTCTCACCCCACGGGCGGGGCCTCATGACCGGGCACCGCGTCCTCGTCGTCGACGACGACCCGCACATCGCCCGCGCCCTCCAGATCAACCTCAAGGCCCGCGGCTGGGACGTCACCACCGCCGCCGACGGCGCCACGGCCCTGCACCTCGCCGAGACCACCCGACCCGACGTCGTCGTCCTCGACCTCGGGCTGCCCGACATGGACGGCCTCGAGGTCATCGGGCTCCTGCGCTCGCGGACGCCCGCCCCGGTGGTGGTCCTCTCCGCACGGCAGCTGGGGGAGGACAAGGTCGACGCCCTGGACCGGGGCGCGGACGACTACGTGACCAAGCCCTTCGGGATGGACGAGCTCGCCGCGCGCCTGCGCGTCGCGGTGCGGCGGGCGGCGCCGGGCCAGGACGCGACGGTCGTGGACGCGGGCGACCTGCGCGTGGACCTCGGTGGCAAGCGGGTGTTCCGCGACGGTGCGGAGGTGCGGCTGACGCCCACGGAGTGGGCGATGCTCGAGGTCCTCGTGCGCAACCGTGGGCGCCTGGTCGCCGGGCCGCAGCTGCTCCACGAGGTGTGGGGGCCGGCGTACCGGACGGAGTCCAACTACCTGCGCGTGTACGCCGCCCAGCTGCGCCGCAAGCTCGAGGCCGACCCCGCCCACCCGGTGCACCTCATCACCCAGCCGGGCCGCGGGTACGTGTTCGAGCCCGGGCCTGCCGGGGATGCCCGGAGCGTCCGGTGACGCCCTACGTGCGCCGTTAAGGATTCGTCAAGATCGGCCTCCAGGAGCGGGAATCCGGGGTCCAGGGGGATCGGCCGGGCTTAGCGTGGCCGTGTTGCAGCCGGCCCATCCGCGGACCGACGCGTCTCGTGGAGCTCGACGCACCATGCAGGATCTCAGGCCCGTCCTCGACCACGCCGTGCGTACGGCGACGGTGACGCTCACCCGTCCGCCCCGCAGGACCCACCAGCCGCAGATGCGGCCCGACGGCACGCCCCGGCCCACCAAGGACCGCGCCGCAGGTGCGTTCCGCCGTCGGCCCGGGAAGCTCGTGGCCCTCGGGTTCGCCGCGGCCATCGGCATCGGCACCCTCCTGCTGCTCCTGCCCGTGTCGAGCGCGGGCCGCGGGGCCACGGTCGTCGAGGCCCTGTTCACGGCCACGTCCGCGGTGTGCGTCACGGGCCTCGTGGTCGTGGACACCGCGACGCACTGGAGCGGGTTCGGGCAGGTGGTCATCCTCCTGCTCATCCAGGTGGGCGGGTTCGGGATCATGACCCTCGCGTCGCTCCTCGGGCTCCTCATCTCCCGCCGCATGGGCCTGCGCACCCGCCTCGTCACGGCGTCCGCGACCCGCAGCGTCGGGCTGGGCGACGTGCGCCGCGTGCTCCTCGCCATCGGCATCATCACGGCCGTCGCGGAGGGGGCGGCCGCCGTGGTCCTCACCGGGCGATACATGGTCACCTACGGCGAACCCCTCGGGAGGGCCACCTGGCTCGGGGTGTTCCACTCGGTGTCCGCGTTCAACAACGCCGGGTTCGCGCTCTACTCCGACGGTCTCATGGGGTTCGTCACCGACCCGTGGATCAGCCTGACCATCGTCGCCGCCGTCGTGGTCGGCGGCATCGGGTTCCCCGTCATCCTCGAGCTGCGGCGCACCGGGTGGACGCCGCGGGCGTGGAGCCTGCACACGAAGATCACGATGCTCATGACCGGGGTCCTCCTCGTCGGGGGAGGGGCGTTCGTCACCGTCGCCGAGTGGAGCAACCCCGCCACCCTCGGCCCGCTCGACGTGCGCGGCAAGCTCCTCGCCGGGTTCTTCCAGGGCGCCATGACCCGCACCGCCGGGTTCAACAGCGTCGACACCGCCGGCATGAACAACGGCACCTGGCTGGGCAGCGACGTCCTCATGTTCATCGGTGGTGGCAGCGGGGGCACCGCCGGCGGCATCAAGGTGACGACGTTCGCGGTGCTCCTCGTCGTCATCTGGGCCGAGCTGCGCGGCGACCCCGACGCCGTCTTCTTCGACCGGCGCATCGCCCCCGCCGCACAACGCCAGGCGCTGTCCGTGGCGCTGCTCAGCGTCGCCGCCGTCATCGTGCCGACCATCGTCATCACGTCCACGTCGCAGTTCAGCCTCGACCAGGTCCTCTACGAGGTGGTGTCCGCGTTCGCCACCGTCGGCCTGTCCACGGGCATCACGGCGGACCTCGCCGACTGGCACCAGATCCTCCTGGTGCTCCTCATGTTCGCCGGGCGTCTCGGGCCCGTCGCCCTCGGCACCGCCCTCGCGCTGCGCGACAAGCAACGCCTCTTCCGCCACCCGGAGAGCGCGCCCATCGTCGGCTGACGCGTTTCGCCCGCCCCGGCGCTCATGACGGACCCGGACCTGCCGATGAGCAGGCAGAAACGTCCGTCCAGCCGAAGGAAGCACCACTGATGGCACTGTTCAGCAAGGGCCCCCGCACGCAGGTGCCCGAGCTCGCCCAGTTCTCCGTCGACCAGGTGCTCGACGCCTTCCCGGTGCCGATCATCGTCCTCGACACCCGCGGCACCGAGCTGTACAGCAGCCCCGAGTCCGTGGCGCGCGCCAAGGAGATCGTCGCGTCGCACGGCATGGAGGTCTTCACGCAGCTCCGCAAGCAGCTGGGGCAGATCGTGGTGCAGGAGAAGCACTTCCCCGTGACGACCGTCCGTGAGGCCGGGCACCGCGGGCAGACGGCGTTCCTCGAGGTCACCGTGAACCGCATGGGCACCGAGGGGTTCGTCGCCACGTGGCGGAACATCACCGCCGAGCGTGAGAACACGCAGGTGGCCGACGGGGTCGCGTCCGAGCTCGGCACCGCCGCCAGCACGTTCTCCGAGCTGGGCGACCGCCTGGTGCAGGGCGCCGCGCAGGTGTCCCAGCTGGCCGAGACGAGCGCCGCGGGCACCGAGCAGATGTCCGCGAGCATCCGCGAGATCGCCGCGACCGCCGGGGCGGCCGCCGACAACACCGCCACGGCCGTCGCCGCCGCCGAGCAGGCCCGTGAGCGCCTCACCAAGCTCGCGGAGTCGTCCGCGAAGATCGGCGACGTCAGCAAGCTCATCTCCGGCATCGCCGCCCAGACCAACCTCCTCGCCCTCAACGCCACCATCGAGGCCGCACGCGCCGGGGCGTCGGGCAAGGGATTCGCGGTCGTCGCCGGTGAGGTCAAGGAGCTCGCCGGCCGCACCGCGACCGCGACCGCCGACATCACCGCGTCCATCGACCAGATCCAGACGGACAGCGACGACGCCACCGAGGCCATCGCGGACATCGTGCGCCTCATCCGCGAGATCGAGGCCCAGCAGGGCACCGTCGCGAGCGCCGTCGAGGAGCAGACCGCCACGAGCAACGAGATGAACGCGAGCATCGGCGCCGTCTCCGGGGCGGCCAGCGCCTCCGCCCAGGCCGCGCAGGAGGTCCGCGACGCCGCCGCGTTCGTCACCGCCAAGGCCGAACAGCTCCGCGGGTTCGTCACCCGCTGATCCCGTGGACCACGTCACCGTCGACCTGGACGAGATGCGCGAGATGATCGGCCGGCTGATCGAGCATCGCGTGGCTGAGCACGGGCCGACGCTCGACCTTCCGTTCGACTTCTTCTGGGCCATCCACGACCCACGCCTCGGTGATCCGCTCGAGAGCCCGGAGGTCACGATCGGACAGGTCTCGGAGACCCTGTCGATGCTCGAGCGCACCACGGAGACCTGGGAAGGCATGCCGGCAGAGATCCTGGGAACCTCGCTGCGATGGTGGTCGTACGTGCTCGCAGCGGCCGCAGCGCAGCTGGAACGCGGCGACGCGTGACCGTGGCGGAGTATCCGGACGGGCTCGTGGGACAGCAGGTGAGCCGGTTGTCGCACGACTTCTCGGTCTTCGTCGAGTTCGGCGACGGTGACGGGCTGCGGGTCGAGACGCCGTTCACGGTCGTGCCCGCCGGTTCGGACCGGCCGGTCGAGATCGACCCGGAGGAGCCCGAGGAGCACTGGTCCGTCGTGACGGGGCTGCTGCACCAGCGTGTCGTCCACGCGGCAGTCGGCCCCCAGGGTGTCCTGTCGCTCCTCTTTGCACGCGGGGACCGCATGGAATGCCCACCGCACTCGCAGCACGAAGCCTGGACGTTCACGTCGCAGACCGGCGAGCTCGTCGTGTGCACGCCCGGAGGTGACCTCGCCCGCTGGGCTGGTAGGACCCTCTGACGGCGTTGCACGACGGTGCGTCCCTCCGTGCCTGAGCGAGTGAGATGGTCATGTCTCAGTCGTCGGTAGTCGGGGCGGGGACCGCAGGGAACCTGGCGGTCGCCACGAGGCCGCCGTCGGCGCGGGGGACGAGGGTGAGGGTGCCGCCGAGGGCGTCGACGATGGACGTCGCGATGGCCAGGCCCAGGCCAGCCCCGGCGTGGTCGGCCGACCTGGTGCGGCCCTCTCCGCGCCGGAACGGCTCCGTGAGGAGTGCGACGTCCTCGGGTGTGAGCCGCCTGCCCGTGTTCTCGACGGTCAGGGTGGCGTGTGCGCCGGTCGCGTCGGTGCTCGCCCGGACCCACCCGCCCGCGCCGGTGTTGTGGACCACGGCGTTCTGCACGAGGTTCGCGGCGAGGTGCAGGAGCAGCGGTTCGTTGCCGCTCACCCAGGCGGGCTGCGCGCCGAGGTGCAGGGCGGTGCCGCGCGACTCGGCGAGACCGGCGAACGTCTCGACGGCGTCCTCGAGGACGAGCGCGAGGTCCACGGTCGTGCGCTCGGGCGGGGCGGCGTCGGTCCGGGCGATGAGGAGCAGCGCCTCGGTGACGGCGACCGCACGGTCGTTCGCGGCGCTCAGTCGCGCCACCAGCGTGCCGGTGTCGACGTCGGGGTCGGCGGCCGCGACGTCGAGAATGGCCCGGGTGGTGGCGAGCGGGGTGCGCAGCTCGTGGGAGGCGTCCGCCGCGAAGCGCCGGTACCCCGCGACGTTGCGTTCGATGCGGGTGAGCATCGCGTCGAACGTGTCCGCGACGTCGCGGAACTCGTCGTGCGGTCCCGTCGACCCGATCCGGTGGCTCAGCGACCCCGACGCGGCGCGTCGGGCGGCGTCGCTGATCTCGGTGAGGGGGCGCAGCACCCGCCCGGCGAGGAACCACCCCCCGAGCATCCCCAGCGCGAAGAGCGCCGCGCACGCTAGGGTCGCGGCGGGCACGAACGCGGCCAGGAGGTCGTTCCGGTCGGGCGCGATCGCGCTCCCGCTGCCGGGCTGGAGGACGACGATGTTGCCCTCCGGCACATACCGCAGGAGGAAGACGAACACGACGGCCAGGAGGATCGCGCCGACGACGACCACGAGCGCCGCATAGCTGAGGGTCAGGCGTAGGCGGGCCGAGAGACCCCGCCTACGCATCGTCGTCCCCCGTGGCCTGGGCGGGGCTGCCCGCACCGATGCGGTACCCGACGCCGGGGACGGTGTCGATGACCCATGGCTCACCGAGGCGCCGGCGCAACGACGAGATGGTGATGCGCACGGCGTTGGTGAACGGGTCGGCATTGTCGTCCCACGCCTGCGCGAGGAGCTGCTCGGCGCTCACCACGCCTCCGCGGGCGGCCATGAGGACCTCGAGGACGGCGAACTGCTTGCGCGTCACCGCGACGTACCGGCCGTCGCGGAACACCTCCCGCCGGAACGGGTCGACGCGGAGCCCGACCAGCTCCAGCACCGGCGGGGTCCGCGCGGGGGTGCGTCGGGCGAGGGCCCGCACCCGCAGGACGAGCTCGCGCATGACGAACGGTTTGGTGAGGTAGTCGTCGGCCCCCAGCTCGAAACCGCTGGCCTTGTCGTCCAGGCGGTCCGCGGCGGTGAGCATGAGGATGGGCGTCGCGGACCCGGAGGCGACGATCGACCGTGCGACGTCGTCCCCGGACGGCCCCGGCACGTCGCGGTCGAGGACCGCCACGGCGTACGTGTTGACGGCCAGCAGCTCCAGGGCCTTGTGACCGTCCAGGGCGACGTCGGCGGCGATCGCCTCGAGCCGCAACCCGTCCCGGACGGCCGCGGCGAGATCCGGTTCGTCCTCGACGATCAGCACACGCATACGGCGACCCTACGCGCGGCCCCATATCGCGGGCGTATGCGAAAGCCCGTACACCGTGGCAACAGCCGGGTGGGTTCGCTCGACCCATGAGCGCACCCGGTGTCACCGCCCCAGTCCACGAACCGACGACCGGTCCCCGGCGCGTCCCGCGCCGTCCGCGGCGCCGACGGGTGGCCGCCGCCGTCGTCGTCCTCGCCGTTCTGGTCGCCCTGGGGGCCGGTGCGGCCCGAGAGCTGTTCGCCGCTCCCTCGGGGGGTGGGGTGCGGCTCGTGACGTCGACCGAGCCGACGGCCGCCGACGGGCGGGTCCCCGGCGGTGAGGCGGTCTCCCCGTTCGACGACACCGTCCCCGCGATCGCGCGCCTCGACCCCGACCTGCTCGCTGCCGTCCGGGAGGCGGCGACCGCCATGGAGGCCGACGGGCGGCCCCTGCACATCACCAGCGGGTGGCGGTCCCCGGAGTACCAGCAGTGGTTGCAGGACGACGCCCTGCGCACCACGGGATCCGCGGAGGAGGCGTCCCGCCTGGTCGCCTCGCCCGAGGGCTCCGCCCACGTGACGGGCGACGCCGTCGACATCGGCCCCTACCCGACCGCCGAGCTCCTCAGCCGGCGCGGCGCCCAGTACGGCCTCTGCCAGGTGTACGCCAACGAGATCTGGCACTTCGAGCTGCGTCCTGACGCACCCGAGCAAGGGTGCCCGGAGATGTACGACGACCCGTCCCAGGACCCGCGGGCGGGGCAGTGATCGCTGCGGCCCGCAGCTCTGCGACCGACGGCGTTCGCGGTGGTGGTCGATCCCTTCAGGGAAGAGAGGAGTCGTGAGTCCTATTCAGCGTCGGAGCCGGATTGACGCCTAGAGCGAGTTCTTCGTCGAAGGAACACGACGGCGACGGTGGCCAACGTGGTGACTGTTGCGAGAAAAGCGTAGTCGTAGAGTGCGCTCTGGTATCCGAGGTCGATCATCGGTGGGTGTCCTCCTCGACGTTGAGTTTCGCACCCTCGCGAGCCATAACGTGCTCGGTTGGCTCGAACCGGAGCGAGTACCGATCTAGTGCCCCTTGGGCGCAATTCGGCTTTCAGGGAAGCGTAACGAACTCCTCGGCGCGTGTCGTGGCGTCGACCGCACCTCGTGGAGCAGGTCAGGCCGGCGCGGGACCGAGAGCCGGGTCAGCTGCCCTCGACGGGCAGCCAGAGCTCGACCGTTGCGACACTGAAGTCGTCGGTGCGGTCGATCACGGAGACCATCTCTGGGCCCGCTCGAAGCCTCCACGGGTTCGAGGGGAACCACTCGGTGGCAGTGGCTGACCACACCTCCTGGAGCGTCTGCGGGTAAGGACCCGCCGCCCGGAAGACGGCCCACGAGCCGGCCGGCACGTCGATGACGTCGAGGTCGTCCGGGGGTGGCACGGCGTCGGTGACGGCCACGCCGTGCAGGTACGTCAGCTCGGTGTCTTCCGTGCGGTCCGGGTCGATGTCGGTGGTGACCGCGAGGAGTCCGTGCGGCTCGGTGTCGCCCATGGCCTTGAGCCGCAGGTGCTCCTCTGGAGCCAGGGACGTCACGTGCTCCTGTATGGCGGGGTTGACTCCGCGGTGGATGAGCGGAACACGGGTGGCGTGCCCCGCCAGCCGGAAGGCAGGTCGTGAGGTGATTCGGACGTTCATGGGTGTTGCTCCTTCGACGGTCAGGCGGAACCTGAGGCGTGGCTGGGTGAGGAGGGGACCACCGTCGCGACGTGCTCGGCCCGGGGTGACTCCGTGGACCGACTGAAACGCTCTTCCGAAGGCCTCGGCCGAGGTGTAGCCGTAGCGGACGGCCATGCCCAGCAGGTCCCCGGTTCCTGTCACGACGTCCGCCGCGGCGACCGTCATGCGACGACGGCGCACGTACTCCGACAGCGGCATCCCGGCCAGCGCGGAGAACATGCGACGCAGGTGGTGCTCGGTGGTGCCGAGCGTGGCGGCGAGGCAGGCGACGTCGAGGTCGTCGGCGAGATGCTCCTCGACGACGTCGACGAGCCGGTTGAGCCAGGTGATCACGGTGCTCCCTTCCACCCGCAACTCTGCCGTCTGGTGCATTCGGGGGACCCGATCATCGAAGCCCGTTGCGATCAGTCCCCGAATCCAGCGCACACCACCCACCACGTCCAGCAGCAAGGACTGCGACTGGCTCGACGCATCTCAGCGGTCCGCGCCTTCTTATCATCGAGATGGACGTTCTCGACAAGCGGCTTCATGGAAGGCGAGAGCACGGGTGATGTGATCTGTCCCCAGATGGGCAGGGTTACGCTCCGGAGATGAGAGTTACCCAGGTGGATGAGCGCACCTGTGAGCACGAGATGAACGCTGATGGTTACAGGGTCGCGGTGGTGTATCCAGGGCGGCGGGTGGCGACCTTCGACGTCGACGAGTGCTCCACGCAGGAAGCACGCGCGTGGGCGGAGGCCCGCGGCGACGAGGCCGGTGGGTTCTCCCTGGCGGCGCGCTTCGACCATGTGCCGAAGGGCGGGGTGACCCTGATGTGGTTGACCCCGCCCCCCGAGGACGTGATGGAAGCGTTAGACGCTTAGGAGCACTTGGCGGTCTGCGTCGTTGGCTTGCAGAAGGGCTGTTCGAGATCGCGCGGTCCGTGGGTCAGGGCCGGATCCTGGCCAGGCAGTGGTGGCGGGTGGCCCGTGGTGATGATCGACGCCAAGGGCGAGCCGGCCGACGCCCACGACCTCGCGCGCGTGCTCGGCGCGGCCGGGCACCGCGTCGCGGTGGCCCCGAGGTGGAACCTGTGCGGAGGCTCCTCATCAACGTGGCTGTGCGACGACACGCCTCGCAACCCATGGGGTAGACGACGTGTCGTGGCGGGTTGTCCTGGAGCGCTACTGCTCGTCTCTCATGCCGATCGACCGTTTTTCAGTAGAGGCTCAAGGTTTCACCTCCTGGTGTCGATCCGGTCGAGGTAAGAGTGTGAGAGCGGTGTCCAGGGGGAGAGTTCATGTCGTTTGATACAGGTCGGCCGAATCGTGCTGGTATGACCAGGGACGCTGAGAGATTGCGCAAGCCCTCCGGGCAGTTCCGGCGGCTCGTCGCCGCGATCACAGCGGCGGTGCTCGCTGGGATCGTGCTTATCGCGGTGCCTTCCCCGCCTGCAGTCGCGGCCGAGCCGTGGTCAGGGACTGTCGACTTGGCTGTTTCGCGCACGCAGGTTGATGTTCACGACACCTGGGCGGTGGTCACGGCGACGGCCAGCGCGGAGCTACGCTCCCCGTACTACCTGTCGATCTACGACAACGAGGGCAAGCTGGTCAGCGCTTGCGCTAACACCGCGTGTGGGTCTGCCGATAACACCGCCCTCACGGCCAGCATCAGTGTGGCCAACAACGGCACCCGCACCTTTACCGCCTATGTCGCACAAGACAGGCCCTCCACTTCCATCCCCACCAACGACGTCCGCGCGATCTCCAACACCGTCAGCACCCACAACACAGGTTGGTCGGGGACTGCTCAGTTGGCTGTTTCGCGCACGCAGGTTGATGTTCACGACACCTGGGCGGTGGTCACGGCGACGGCCAGCGCGGAGCTACGCTCCCCGTACTACCTGTCGATCTACGACAACGAGGGCAAGCTGGTCAGCGCTTGCGCTAACACCGCGTGTGGGTCTGCCGATAACACCGCCCTCACGGCCAGCATCAGTGTGGCCAACAACGGCACCCGCACCTTTACCGCCTATGTCGCACAAGACAGGCCCTCCACTTCCATCCCCACCAACGACGTCCGCGCGATCTCCAACACCGTCAAGGTTCGAAACCTGGGGTGGAACGGCTCGGTCCAGCTGACGAAGGCGGCGGGCACTTCGACTAACCAGATGGTGGTCACGGCGACGGCCAGCGCGGAGCTACGCTCCCCGTACTACCTGTCGATCTACGACAACGAGGGCAAGCTGGTCAGCGCTTGCGCTAACACCGCGTGTGGGTCTGCCGATAACACCACCCTCACGGCCGACATCAGCGTGGCCAACAACGGCACCCGCACCTTCACCGCCTATGTCGCACAAGACAGGCCCTCCACTTCCATCCCCACCAACGACGTTCGCGCGATCAGTGGCCGGTTGAGCACGTCAGGCAACGGTCCGACGTGGGCGGGCGCGACCGCAGGTGGGTCGAACCCGTCGGTGCCTTGCAGCGCGCGGTGTCATGGAGACCCGGTGAACTCGGTGACGGGTGAGTTCTGGGAGACCAGCACCGATCTGAGTGTGGGAAGCGGTTCGCCCGCACTGGCGTTCCAGCGCAGTTTCGCCACTTCTCGGAATCGAGTCGATGGTCCGCTGGGGTGGGGGTGGACGACGAACTTCGACATGCTGATGTCGGTTCCCGTCGGGGTGACAGGGACGTTGCAGGACGCTGGGCAGGTTCAGGTGCGCCAGGAGAACGGCAGCGTCGTGGCGTTCACGCGCACCGGCGATGGGCGCTTCGCGGCCCCGGTTCAGGTTCAGGCAACCTTGGAGCAACGGGCCGATGGCACGTTCGTGATGACCCGCCAGGGGCGTCAGGTGTTCGTCTTCGATGCTGACGGGCGCCTTGGTGCCCTTCAAGACCTTAACGGCAACACGGTGACATTGACCTACACCGGGGCGAACCTCACCCGTGTGACCGACGACCGCGGGTCGTCCCTGGATGTCATCTGGGCCGGTTCGCACATCACGGCGGTCGTGGACCACACGGGGCGGACCGTGTCCTACGCGTACTCGTCGGCTGGAGATCTCACGGGTGTGACGCTGCCCGACGGATCGACCCTTGCCTACGCGTATGACTCGGCACACCGGGTGGTGTCGTTGACCAAGCCCGGTGGCGGGGTGACCACGAACGTCTATGACACCGCGAGCCGGGTCACCGCCCAGACTGACGCACTGGGCAGGACTATGACGTTCGCCTACGAGTCGGATCAGACGACGATCACTGACCCTGCGGGTTCAGTGACGATCGAACGGTTCATCGACGGACAGGTGCTCTCCGAGACCAAGGCCGCCGGGACACCGATCGAGGCCACCACGTTCTTCACCTTCGGTGAGACGAACCAGGTCGAGTCCACTACCGACGCCCTGGGCCGGCTCACACGGTTCACCTATGACGCCCGCGGGAACCGCACGAGCGTGACCGACCCGTTGGGTCGGGTGTCGACGGCGACGTACGACGAGCTCAACAACATGACCTCGATGACCAACGCGGCCGGTGAGTCCCGGACGATGGCGTACGACGACCGAGGGAACCTGGTCTCGTCCACCGCGCCCGACGGTGCAACGACCACCTTCACGCTCAATGCTGATGGCACGGTCGCCACGTCGACGGATCCGCTCGGTCGGGTGACCGCGTTCACCTACGACAGCACGGGGTTCACAGCCTCGATCACTGGCCCGGACGGGTCTGTGGTCCTGACCCAGTACGACTCGTTGGGCAACCTCATCTCGACGACCGACCCGCGCGGTACGACTGCCGGCGCGCAGCCTGGGGACTACACCTCGACGTTCTCCTACGACGCTCTCGGACGCCAGCTGACGGGAACAGACGCGTTGGGCGCGCTGGTGGCTTCGGTCTACGACGCCGAGGGGCGTCCGACGTCGGTCACCGACGCGTCGGCTGCGACCACGACCAGCGAGTACGACCTGCACGGACAGCTGACCGCGGTGGTCGACGCCGCGGGTGGGCGAACGACCATGACGTATGACGGGGCCGGCCGTGTCCTGACGGTCACTGATGCGGCGGGGTCGGTGACCTCGAGCGAGTACGACGCCCTGGGGCGCACAACGTCGGTCACTGACGCGTTGGGTCGGGTGACGTCGATGGAGTACGACGCGGGTGACCGAGTTACCGCGACGGTGAGCCCGTCGGGTGCGCGCACGACCTACACCTACGACGCGGCTGATCAGTTGTTGACCGTCACCGACGCGTTGGGGAAGGTCACGACCACCACGTATGACAAGGCTGGTCGGCCGGTGACGGTGACTGATGCCGACGGTCGGGCAGCGACCAGCACGTACGACAAGGCCGGTCGGCCGGTGAGCGTGCTGCGCGGTGACGGCAGCACGGTCAGGTGGGAGAACAACGCCGCCGGGCAGGTCATCGCGTACGTCGACGGCTCAGGTGCCCGCTCGACCACGACCTATGACGAGGCGGGGCGGCGCGCGTCGTACACGGACACCGCAGGTCGCGTGACCACGTACGGGTACGACGTCGCGGGTCTGCTGACCACCGTGACCCAGGCCGACGGCGCTGTCACCACCTACACCTATGACGCGGCGGGGCGGCGCACCGGCACCGACTACTCCGACGCCACACCGGACGTGTCGATGACCTACGACCTCGCTGGGCGCCCCACCTCGACCACCGACGCCGCGGGCACCACTGCCTACACCTACGACGCGCTCGGGCGTGTCCTGCAGGTCGACCGCGACGGGACCACGGTCGGGTACGGGTGGGACGAGGTCAACCAGCTCACCGCACTGACCTACCCCACCGGGCAGACCGTGCACCGCACCTACGACGCAGCCGGGCAGCTGACCAGCGTGAAGGACTGGCTCGACCAGACCTACACCTTCGCCTACGACGCCGACGGGTCCACCACCGAGGTCACCTACCCCAACGGTGTGGTCACCTCCATGGACCACGACGCCAACGGTCAGACCCTCGGTGTGCTCACGAGCGCCTCGGCCGGTGAGGACCTCCTCGCCCTCGCCTACGGCTACACCGATGCCGGTCAGCTCGCCGACCAGACCACCACACGCTCGACCCAGTCCCGCGCACCGCCGGCCGTGGCCACGACCACCTCGACCTACACGTGGGACGCCCTCGGGCGCGTCGCGCAGGTCAGCGGCGATCAGCCGTCGACGTTCACGTTCGACGCCGCCGGGTCTGTGACCACTCTCGGCGCCGGGCAGACCCTGACCTACGACGCCGCACGCCAGCTCACCACCTCCACCACCCCCGCGACCGACACGGCCCCGGCGGTCACGTCGACCTTCACGTACGACGCCCGCGGGAACCGCGCCACCACCGTCACCGACACCGGGGACGCCGCCGGGACGATCGCCCACACCTACGACCAGGCCAACCAGCTCACCACCATCACCGGCCCGGACGGAACAACAACCGCGTACACCTACGACGCGACCGGTCTGCGCGCCTCGGCGACCACCACGACCGGCACCGAGAGCGCCACCGAGCAGTACACGTGGAACGCCCTGGCCGCGGTGCCTCAGCTCCTCACCGACAACACTCACTCCTATCTGTACGGCGCCAGCAGCACACCTTTGGCCCAGTACGACCTCACCGGGTCCGGCGTTGACTACCTGCACGGCGACGTCCTCGGCTCGATCCGCACCACCACCGACACCACCGGCGCAGTCACCTCCAACGCCGACTACGACGTTTATGGCCAACCTCTGGCCGTGACGACCGAGCCGGTGTCGGCGATCACCAGGTTCGGGTACGCCGGGGAGTACACCGACCCCACCGGGTACATCTACCTGCGTGCCCGCTACTACGACCCCACCACCGCACAGTTCCTCACCCGCGACCCCCTCGAGACCACCACCAACAACCCCTACGGCTACACCGACGGCAACCCACTCCAGTACGTCGACCCCCTCGGCCTCTGGAGCTGGAACCCGCTTAAATGGACCAAAGACGAGTGGTCAACCGTCGGCAACGTTGCTGGAACGCTGGCGCTCGGCGCAGGTCTGGTCGGCGTGACGGTGGCATCTGGCGGGACCGCTGCTCCGTTCCTGCTTGGCGCATCGACCGTGCTGACCTGGACGAGCGTCGGTGCTAGCTCCGTGGCTGCGGCGCAGGAGTGTCTCGATGGCGGCAGTGCCGGAGCGTGCATCGAGAAGGTAGGAGTCACGGCAGTCTCTGCGGCTGGCGCGGGTGTTGCGTCCATGCTTCAACAGACAGCGTGGCAAGCTCGCCGCCTAGCAGGGAGCCAGCTTCTCAGGCAATACGCCTGGTTCGGGGGAAACAGCGTTAGCCTCGCTTATGACGCTGGAAAGGTGGCCTACTGCTCATGACCGAAGGTCAGTTGACGATTAGCGCACTGTTGCTCATCGCAGGTACATGCGTCAATCTGATGGCGCTCTTTCCGCTGGTCTCAACCGATCGACAGAGGCTCGCTTTCCGAAGGCTGTGGCGAGCTGGCCCAGCACTTGCCCTCTGCGGTCTCGTGGCGACCGCAGTCAGCGGCCCTGGAGCGGAACGCTTGATCTTGACGGTGGTAGGTGGAGCAGGTCTGCTGTGGTGTGTCTGCGCGCGGGGGCAGGAGGTCGAGAGGGTCTCATCTCGCGCAACCACATCGAGACGAATCGGCGTGTCTCGGGTGGTGGCTGGAGCTGCCGGGTACCTCGTTGGCTTCGTCGCAGTTTTCGCCGGCTGACGTGCGCCCCGTATTTTCCGGCTCCTGGTTGCCCCGATGCTCGAGTCGTATCGGTAGGTGGTCCAGCCGAGTGCGGGAGCGCACCGCGCAGTCGATGAGGGCCGGGGCGCGGGACCGACCCACATGGTGAAGTTCAGGCTGCCCGCGACGTTCGTCGTCGCCCAGGTGCGCCTCCAACACGGCGAGCTCGCCTACGGCTACGCCAACGGTTGGCTGGACGACGCGTCGGCCGTCGGCATCGCGGAGGACCTCGTCGCAACTGGTGCCGCGCTACCGCCCGTCGTGGAGCTCGCGAGCGTCTTCAAGGGCGAGCTGTGGCGAGTGCCGCGGATCGTCGACGCCATCGAGGTCGAACCTGCCTCGGCCCCGGATCGGGTATGGCTCTACCTCGCCCTGGCCTGGCTGCACGAGCACAAGGAAGGCCACGCGGACCCGCTCCAGGTGATCGAGATGCTCTACGCCGACTTCGACTATCCGGCAGAGATCGATGGACTGGTCAGGTACCTGCCGGCGCCCCCGGGCGCTCGGATTGGGGTCGACGCTATCGAGGAGCGATGGAGGGCGTACCTCTACCGACGATCGACCGAATACGCGTCGCGACGCTGACCGCACTCGCGCCGGCGTCAGAGTCACCCGGCGCGGACGGACCGCTCCGCGTCAGGTGAGACCGACGTCGTCGCCAACCGAGCCTTCGGGAGCTGGAAACCTGCGGGGATAAGGTGAAGCATGACTGCGTTCCGGACGTCGATGTACATCGGCGAACATCTTGTGGGCCTGGAGGAAGTGCTCGACCAGGTGATCAGCGCAGACCTCGAGTGGCATCTGACATTCTTCTGGGGGACCCCCGCTGTCGGGGCTGACGTCTCCGTGGACAGCCTGGAAGAAGCCGCAAGTGCTGCTCCTCATGGGTTGATCCTGTCGGAGGAGGAGCTTCGTCTGCTCGCCACGAAGCTCTATCAGGTGATCGACTGTGTCATCCTTGGGTTTCCCAAGGACCAACCAGTTCACCTGAGGGACTCCGCGACGATGAGCGTCGTCGCCTTCGATTCCAGCGAATGGGGCGTATACGCGGGCCTTCGGGAGCGGTATCGCATCAGAACAGAGTCCTTGCTGAGCGAGATCTGAGGACCCGACAGCCAGGATCTCGCGCCAGTTCCTTGGAGTCCGGCCACGTGACGCCCGACAGAGTCCTGGCATCATCGTCCGATGACCACGCCCCGGCGCCAGGACGCGACCTCCGTCCGCCCCATCACCGATCCCGACGTCGCGGTCGCCGTCGACACTCTCGCCAGGGCCTTCGCCGACTATCCCTACACGCGCCACGTGGTCGCGGCGGACCGGCACGGGGAGCGGATCAGGAGGTACCAGGAGCTGTGCCTGACCCGCGTCGGGATGGTCCACGGCCGCGTCTGGGTCGCTGACGAGGGGCGCGCCGTGGCCGTCTGGGCCGTCCCTGACCAGGACCCGTCACCCGCTCTCGTGGAGCTCGCACCGATCCTCGTCGAGCTCAGTGGCGACCGGGCTGCCGTCGCTGCCTCTGCGGACGCGGCGGTGGAACCACACCGACCCGAGGGGCCCGCATGGTTCCTGCAGACCGTGGCGACCGCTCCCGAGGCCCAGGGGAAGGGCCTCGGGACCGCGGTGCTGCTTCCCGGCATCGAAGAGGCCGAGAGTGCCGGGTTCCCTGCATACCTGGAGACCTCCGACGTCGCGAACGTGCGGTTCTACGAACGTCTCGGCTTCGAAATCATCGCTGACGTCCGGCTCCCCGACGACGGTCCCCGCACGTGGTGCATGCGCAGGGAGCCCCGCCTCAGGTGAGCCCGTGCCGGTGGGCGAAGACGACCGCCTGGACCCGGTCTCGGAGGCCGAGCTTGCGGAGCACGGAACCGACGTGGGTCTTGATGGTGGACTCGGCGAGGAAGAACTCCTGGGCCATCTCGGCATTCGACAGGCCGCGGGCGACCGCGACGAGGACGTCGCGTTCCTTCTCGGTGAGCCGCTGGTAGCTGTGGGGGAGCTCGTCGCGGGTGGCGCCGTGGCTGTCGAGCAGCGCGATGAGGTCGTTCGGGCCCAGGACGGCGTTGCCGGCGTGCACCGTCCGGATGGCGTCGGCCAGCTGGAGGGGCGTCGTGTCCTTGAGCAGGAACCCGCTGGCCCCGTGGCGGATGGCCGTCGCCGCGCGGTCGTCGAGGTCGAAGGTGGTCAGCACCACGACCCGAAGCGGTGTGGCCCTGCTGCCCACCAGGTCCGGTGCCAGCAACCGCCGCGTCGCCTCCACACCGTCCAGCACCGGCATCCGGAGGTCCATGAGGACCACGTCGGGGTGCAGCTCGGCGGCCATCCGCAGCGCCTGGTGCCCGTCGCCCGCCGTGCCGACCACGTGCATGCCGGGCTGCGCGTCCACGATGATGCGCACGCCCTCACGGAACAGCTCCTGGTCGTCGACGAGCATCACCCTGATCGACGACGCGTCGTCCGGCTCCACGGTGCCGGTGTCCCCGGTCATGCGCGCACCGGCAGGTGAGCGGTGGCGGTCCACGTCGTCGCGGTGGCCGTGACGTCCAACCGGCCGCCGACCGACGCCAGGCGCTTCTGCATCCCCGGGAGCCCCAGACCGCTGCCCGTCTCCGCCACCGAGGCAGCCGGCTGCCCAGGCTCCGTGACCGGACGGTCGTTGGCGACGGACATGCGCAGCTCGTCGCCCCAGTCCCGGCGCACCTGGAGAGATGCGCTCGGGCGGCCGTGCCGCAACGCGTTGGTGAGCATCTCCTGCAGGACGCGGTAGGCCACACCGGCCACGTCCGGCTCCAGCGGTCGAGGCCGCCCGGACTCGGCCAGCACCACGGGGTGCCCGCTGCGCCGGGCACCGGTGAGGAGCTCGTCCAGGTCACCGACATGCGTCGACCCCGGTCCGGTCGCGGGATCGTGCACCACGCGCAAGACGTCGTGCACGTCCACCAGGGACGCCCGGGCAGAGGTCGCGATGACCGCCAGGGTGCGCTTGAGGCGGGCAGGGTCGTCGTCGGGCAGGTACTGGCCGGACTCGGCCTGCGCGAGGATCACCGTCAAGGAGTGGCCCACCACGTCGTGCACGTCCGCGGCCAGCTGCGCCTGCTGGCTGCGCAGCAGCGCGACCTCGGCGGTCTCCGCCTCCCGCGTCTCCGCCGCCAGGGCCTTCTCCTGGGAGGTTCGCGCCCGCACCAGGCTGCGCACCGTCACCCCGGCCCCCCACGGAAGGCCCACGACCAGCAGCCCTGCTGCGGTCAGGAGCACGGTGACCAGGCTCGTGCCACCCACGTCGAGCGCACCCACCGCCTCGCCGAGGGGTGCCGCCACCTGGGACACGTTCCCGGTGTCCGGCGGGTCGTAGAGCCCCGACTGCAGGACGAGGAACCCCGCCAGGACGGACAGCGGCAGGGAGAGCCCTCCGGCCACGACGACGGCGTGCCGCCCCCAGCGGGCCGTCCCGTACGCGACCAGGGCCACCGATGCCTGGGTGAGCAGCGGCGGCACGTCGCCGGCCACCTGCACCATGACCGTCACCCAGGCGAGGGTCGCCGCGGCCGTCGGCGCCCGCCGCCACAGCCCGACGGCCACCGCGACGGCCACGACCAGAGCGCCCAGCGGGACGCCAGAGCCCGGCGTCCCCACAGCGGCCGACCGGGCCTCCATGAGGCCCAGCACGGCGACGGTCAGGGCCGGGACGACGTCAGGGCCCACGTCGGCGAGCGCCCGTCGGGCCCGCGCCCACCCGTCGGGGGAGCTCAAGGGCTGGTCCGTGCCCAGCGTGCGGCGAGCGGTCGTTCCACCAGCCGCCAGCTGAGGACCGCCATGACCACCGTGGCCAGCGCTGCCAGCAGCGGACCGAAGGGGACGGGGCGCAACCACAGGGTCAGCGGGTAGTTCCACAGGTACGCGGCGTAGGAGACGGTGCCGAGCGCGACGAGCCAGCTCAGGGGCCACGCCGTCACCTCTCTCCAGTGCACCGCCGCCAGGACCAGCACCGCGGTGAGCAGAGCGATGGTCGGACCGGCCGCGAGGTAGGTCCACGTGTGTCCCCGCAATGGTATGACGGCGAGCACCAGCAGCCCGGCCGTCGCCGCAGCAGCCGCAGGGACGCCCAGGGAACGCCGGAGCGGCAGCAACCGGGCGGCCGCACCGATGACGAACGCCGGCGCCCAGCTCGTCGGCAGGGCGTAGGCGATTTCCGGGGAGCCCGCGGACCACCAGGCGGTGGCCAGCAGCGCAGCGACGGTGATGACCATCGCGACACCCAGGGCCCGACGGGGCCGCCCGGCCACCAGGCAGGCCGCCAGGAGCGCGGGCCACACCAGGTAGAACTGCTCCTCCGTGGCCAGGGTCCACAGGTGGAACGTCGCCCCGTCGGGCACCAGGTGCGGCAGGTTCCCCGTCCACGTGACCGCGACCGCGAGGTCACGCAGCAGGCTCGCCCGGTCGTCGAGCGGGTCCAGCAACGCTGTGACCAGCGTGTACGGCACCAGGAGGGCGACGAGGGGCGGCACCAGGCGTTGCACGCGCCGACGGTAGAACCGGCGCAGGTCCACCTGGCCGTGCCGGTCGTGCTCCTGGACCAGCAGGCCCGTGATCAGGTACCCGGACAGCGTGAAGAAGGCCACCACACCCACCACCCCGGCCCCGGGGGCCACGTCGGGGAACGCGTGCCGGGCCATGACCAGGACCACCGCGAGCCCCCGGACGAGGTCCAGACCGTCGATGCGTGTGCCCTGGACCGGTGAGGCGGTGACCGCGGAGGTGGTCATCGCTGCAGCACCGCGACAGGCCGGCCGGCCCGGAGCGGCTGGTCCTCCAGCAGGGCGTCCTCGAGCAGCATGGCGAGCAGCTCGGGGTAGCTGGTGCCCGCGGCGGCGAACATGCGCGGGACCTGGGACGCCGGGGTGAACCCCGGGATGGTGTTCACCTCGTTGAGGACCGGGCCCGTCACGGTGAGGAAGAAGTCGACCCGCGCCACACCCCGGCAGCCCAGGGCGTCGTAGACCCGGACCGCGGCATTCTCCAGCTCGGCCCGCTGCGCCGGGTCGAGCGAGGCGGGCACCCGGAAGTCGGCCTCACCGCCGTACTTGGCGTCGGCGTCGAAGACCCCGTCGCAGACGATCTCCAGGGCGGGTGCCACGACCCGGGACCCGTCGGGTCGTCCCAGGACGGCGACGTCGATCTCCCGCCCGACCACGAGGTCCTCGACCAGCACGCGGGTGCCCAGGGCGAACGCCGCACGCAGCGCGCCGTCGAGGTCCTCGCGGCGGTGCACCAGGGTGACGCCGTGGCTTGAACCGGCCGAGACCGGCTTGACCACCACCGGCAGCGTCAGGTGGTCCGTCGCCTGGTCGGCGGCGGTCAGCAACCTGCCCGGGGCCACCCCGAGCCCCAGGTCGGCGGCCACGAGCTTGGTGACCCACTTGTCCATCGCGATCGCCCCCGCACCCACCCCGGACCCGACGTGGGGGACCCCGGCGAGCTCGCACAGCGCGGCCAGCGTCCCGTCCTCGCCGCCACGGCCGTGCACCAGCGGCAGCACGACGTCGCAGCCGCTGAGGACGCGGACCGCCCCGGACAGGTCGAACGGGTGCTCGCCCTCGCCGGCGCCGTGGTGCCAGGAGCCGTCGCGGCCGATGGTCAGGGGGACGACGTCCCACGGGCCGCCACGGAGGGCGTCCGCCGCTGCGGCGGCGGACGCCAGGGACACGTCGTGCTCGCTGCTGGTGCCGCCGCCGACGACGGCGACCCTCGTGGTCGTGGTGGTGGGGGAGGTCATGAAGGGCTCCAGGTGGGGTCGGGGGAGAAGCGGCGCAGGACGCGGAGGGGGGCCGAGCCGAGGCCGGTGACGATCTCGTGCTCGAGGGTGCGGGCCCAGCGGGCCCACTCGGCGGCCGTGGGTGCTGCGTCGCGCCCGGTGCCGACGACCGTCGCCGTGTCGCCGGGGGCGACGGGGGACCCGGGGCCGACGTCGACGACCACCTGGTCCATGGAGATGCGCCCGACCACGGGGCACCGTCGGCCCCCGAGCAGCACCTCGGCGCGACCGGTGGCCGCCCGCGGGAGACCGTCGGCATAACCGACGGGGAGCAGCGCCAGGGTCGTCGCCCGCGACGCCACCCACGCGTGCCCGTAGCCCACGCCCGTCCCGGCCGGCACCTGCCGGACCGAGACCACCGGGGCGGTGAGGGTGAGCGCCGGGCGCAGCGACGTGGAGTCCGACGGATCGATGCCCACCAGCCCCGCACCGACGCGGACCATGGTGTGGTGCGTGGCCGGGTCGGTGAGCGTGGCGGCCGTGGCGGCGAGATGCCGGTGCCGAGGCCGCAGACCCACCGCCCGGGCGACCTGCAGGCCCCGCTCGAAGGCCGCCCGCCCGGCGGCGTTGGCCGAGGGACCGCCGACGTCGGCCAGCGCGAGGTGACCCATCACGCCGACCACCTGCACCCGACCGTCGAGCTCGGCGAGCCGGGCCGCCCGGCACAGGGCGGGCCACTCCTCGGGCGACGCACCGTCGCGCGCCAGCCCGGTGTCCAGGTGCAGGTGGACCCGCGCCGGGCCCGTCCGTGCGTCACCCGCGGCGGCGGCCACGGCCGCGAGATGAGGGACCGACGGCACCGCGAGGTCCACGCCCGCCCGCACCGCGGCACCGAAGTCGGCGCCCACCGGGTTCAACCAGCTCAGCACCGGGACCCGGAGCCCGGCGTCGCGCAGCGCCAGCCCCTCGCTCAGCGCGGTGACGCCCAGCCACGTCGCCCCCGAGGCCACCGCGGTGCGGGCGACGGCGACCGCGCCGTGCCCGAACCCGTCGGCCTTGACGACCGCCATGAGGTCCCCGCGCACCCGCCCCGCCAGGAGACGGCAGTTCGCGGCGATCGCGTCCAGGTCGACGCACAGCTCCGGGGCGCTCGGGCCTCGCCGGCCGAGGCCGGTTGCGAGCGCGGGTGCGGGCGCCGGGAGGGTGGCCGGGCGGGTCACCTGCCCGCCCCGGCCACCGCGGCTTCCCGGACCGGCGACGGGGCCTCGACCGGCCCGTACAGGGCGGCGGGGACGCCGGTCAGGAGCGCCCAGTAGCGGTCGCCGTAGCTCCAGTGCCACCACTCCGTGGGGTAGTTGACCAGGCCTGCGCCCACGAGCGCCCGCCCGAGCACCATGCGCAGGGCCCGTGCGGGGGCGCCGATGTCGCGGCTGTCGGTGAAGCACCGGCCGCCGGAGACCTCCGGTGTCGCATCGATGGGGGTGCCCATGTCCAGGTCGGCGCCGTCGGGCCCGGTGAGGGTGAGGTCCACCGCGGCACCCGCGACGTGCGGTGCCACCGCGACGGGGGACACGAAGCGGCTGACCAGCCGCTCCCGCTCGGCCGCTGACGCACCGGGGTGGGCCGCGGCGACCTCGGCCGCGTAGGTCGCGATGATCGCCTGCTGCTCCCACACCGGCCGGTGACCCTCCTGGACGCGGAGCGCCATCCCGGTCGGCAGCGACGCGCGGGCAGCGGCCAGCCGGTCGGCGAGCCCGGAGCGGACCAGGGCCCGGGCCGGGCCGAACTCCGGTCCCAGCTCCACCAACGGGTCAGCCCGTCCGAGGACGGGGACGGCGGCGACGCGAGGGTCGCTGAGCAGGATCATGTGAGCACCCTCGCGTGCGCGCGGCCCGCTCACCTCCACCTCCGGTACCGGTCACCGGTACCAGAGGGCCGACGTCACCATCCCGCCGACGGATCGTGTCCGGGGCGTGCCCGGGTTACGTGCCCGCGAGCCCGACGGAGGCCCCGCCGAGCAGGACGCGCAGCGCCCGCTGCGACATTCGCATCGAGAGTAGGTTCTTGAGTGGTGAATACGGTGTGACGTAAGGTGGTCTAGCAGGTTGTCCAGCACGGCACGGAGGGAAGGACCCGTCATGTCGATCAGTGCGATCGTCGAAGCACATGGGAACACCACGCGCATGAACGACCACGAGGTGGCCCGGCGCCTGGTCAACCATCTCGGGGCGACAGCCGTTGCCGCACTGGCTGGCTCCAAGGACGCGAAGGCTCCGTTCCGGTGGATGAAGGAGACGACCCCCTCTGCCGGCGCCTCGGAGCGGATGCGCGTAGCGCACCGTGTCTGGCAGGTCCTGGCGGACGGGGAGAACGAGCACACCGCGCGTGCATGGTTCGTCGGCGCCAACCCGCTCCTGGGGGAGCAGTCCCCGGTGCTCGCCCTCCGCGAGGGCAGGTGCACCGAGGTGCTCCAGGCGGCGACCGCATTCCTCGACGGATCCTGGGGCGCCTGAGCCTTGCTGCCCTGGCCCACCGTCACCTGCACAGGCACCTTGTGGCGGGTGTTCTCCCATCGCTATGGACCTCTCAACCCTCCGGTCCGCACCGGGCGCCCAGACCTGACGTGGGCGCGCTTCGACGTGCCCGGATGGGCCACTGTCTATGGGGCTGACCAGCGTGTGGGGGGCGTTCCTCGAGACTCTCGCCTATGCAGTCCCTGACCCAGGACTGAGTGATCTCGCGTCGTTGTTCCCTGACGGTCCTGGTCCGACGATCCACCAGGAGTGGCAGGCATCAGGCTTTGGCCACATGCCTAGCGGATCGGTCAATCTCCAGTGGCGCACCACGCGTGCGATCGCGCAGATCCGCCCACGGGCCGATCTGACCCTGATCGACCGGTGTCACTCACAGACCGTGGGGTTGCTCCGGTCCACCGTCGCGGAATGGGCACCGACGGGGCACCGGGTCCGCACCATGCCGAACCTGCTGGACGTCTCGGCGTTGACCGGTCCGGACAGGGCGCTGACATGCTCTCTGGCCTGGTGGTTGGCCAGCCAGGAGCTCCCCGACGGATCGCTTCCATCGGGGGTTCGCTATCCCTCACGGCACGGCACCGACCAGCAGGCCACGGCGCTGTGGATCGACATGGGTCGTTTCTCCCCGGGAACTGACACGGCGCACGCTGTGGAGGCAGCGATCGACACCGTGGCCTCGGCGCAGTTCAGCGACCGTGACCCCGACCTCCAGGCAGCTGCCAAGCTTCTCGGCGTGACTGTCTTCTAGGGAAGGACGAGCGATCTGAGGGCGCGCGCTCGCGCGTTCTTGTTCAGGCCTCGGGCGCGGTCGCCCGCGCCACCTTCCGGTAGTGCACGACCCGCAGGCCCGTGACGACGGCCGCGACCAGGAGCGCGACGATCAACGACGTCACCTGGCCTCCGACGGCCGCGAAACCGAGGAGGTTCTGCGCGACGACGGTGAGGAGGACGAGCATGACGACGGCGGCGATCACCTGGGGTCGTGCGGACGTGGGTTCCTTCGTGACGGCCCTGGCCGCCGCGCGGTCGAGGAACCAGGCGAGGAGCCCGAACGCTGCACCCACCGGGGCGGTGAGGATCACGACGAGCGGCAGGTAGGCGAGCCCCACCTCGCGGCCGTCACCGGCGGCGAGCGACACGACCGTCCACCAGGCGCTCGGAACCGCCGCGCACACGAGCGCCCAGAGGGCGGCCCGGCGCACCTGCGACCTTCTCCGTGCTGTCATCCGCGTGCCTTCCCGTAACGCCACCAGCAGACCACCGTCGGCGCGACGGGGACCGCGAGCCCCACGAGTACCGCGTCGGTGCCGTCGACGGACAGGAGCCTGAGGAGAGGGTAGGCCCGGACGGCAGCGAACGCCGGGACGAGGGTCACCGTGCCGACCCGCCACCACGGTGAGCGGGGCGCCCTGTCGGCGCGAGGACGGACAGGCCCGCCCCGACGCCGGCCCACAGGGTGGGGCGGGCGTGCTCGGGGCGGTCCACCGGCGGCCACGGACCAGTGGTCCCTGCGGGGCGAGGGGAACTCTCCCACGGACGGCCCCGCGAGCGTGCGCAAGAGCCCCGACCTGTGGACTCAGCCCTCGGTCTCGTCCTCCTCGCTCGTCCCCGTGGGGTCTCTCGCGAGCTTCGGCGCCGGGGGGACCCACGCCCGGACGGGCTGGAGGACGGCACGCCGACGGAATGTGCGTATGATCGCCGTATGACGATGATAGAGATCAGCGGCGATGTGTCGGTCGACGAGGTCGGTGCGCTCGAGAACGCGGCGTCGCTCTTCCGGGCGCTCGGGGACCCGTCGCGGCTGTCGATCCTGCGTCACCTGGCACTCGGCGAGCACCGCGTGGTCGATCTCACCGCGCACCTCGGGCTGGCCCAGTCCACGGTGTCCAAGCACCTCGCCTGCCTACGTGACTGCGGGCTCGTGGTCTCCCGCGCCGAGGGTCGCGCGTCGGTGTTCCGCCTCGCCCACCCTGCCGCCACGGCGGGACTGCTCGCCGCCGCGGAGCACGCCCTCGCGCTCACCGGGGACGCGGTGACGCTCTGCCCGACGGCCACCCCGACAGCCCAGGTCGCTCCGTGAGCGCAGGCCACAGCCACAGCCACGGGACGGCGACGGGCGCGCACCGCAGGCGCCTGGTCGTGGTGCTCGTCATCACAATGAGCGTGGTGGGCGCGCAGGTGGTCGGTGGCATCGTGTCCGGGTCGTTGGCCCTGCTGGCCGACGCCGCGCACATGCTCACCGACGCGACGGGCGTGGCGATCGCCCTGGTGGCGAGCGGGCTCGCCGCACGGCCGCCGACGAGCGCCCGCACGTACGGGCTGCAGCGTGCGGAGATCCTCGCGGCGCTCGCCAACGCCCTCCTCCTCGGCGGGCTCGCCGTGTGGGTGGTCGTCGAGGCGGTGCAGCGGTGGGCCGACCCGCCGGAGGTCGCCACGGGCCCGATGCTCGTCGTCGCCGTCCTCGGTGGCCTCGCCAACCTCGTCTGCCTCCTCATCCTCCGCGGCGGGCAGAGCGAGAGCCTCAACGTCCGCGGTGCATACCTGGAGGTGCTGGGTGACCTCGTGGGGTCCGTGGCCGTCATCGTCGCGGGCGTCGTCATCGCCACGACCGGGTACGCGCGGGCCGACGTCCTGGCGTCCCTCGCCATCGGGGTGTTCATCGTGCCCCGGGCCTGGTCGCTCCTCCGGGACGTCGTGGACGTCCTCCTCGAGGCCACCCCGCGCGGCCTCGACCTCGACGCCGTCCGCGAGCACGTGCGCGAGGTGCCGGGCGTCGTCGACGTCCACGACCTCCACGCGTGGACCATCACCAGCGGGGTCACCGCGCTGTCAGCGCACGTCGTCGTCGACGACGACTGCATCACCCAGGGCAGGTCGGGCGCGGTGCTCGACTCCCTCGAGGAGTGCCTCGCAGGGCACTTCGCGACCGAGCACTGCACCTTCCAGCTGGAACCGGTGAGCCACCGGCCCCACGAGGGCGTGCGGCACGACTAGGGCGCTTCGCTGCTAGCGCGCCCCGCGAACAGCGCGGGCCGCGTCGCGCGCTGGTGAGTAGGTTGCCAGTCTGACTAGGTTGATGCATGATCTAGTCATGCAACCTGATGAGCCGTGGCCGAGCGAGTGGCTGCGCGGCGTCATGGACGTGTGCGTCCTCAGCGTCCTCGCCGACGGCCCCACGTACGGGTACGCCATCGCGGCGCGGCTCGCCGACTCCGGCCTGGGCGTCGTCAAGGGCGGCACCCTCTACCCGCTGCTCAAGAGGCTCGAGTCCGCCGGTCACCTCACCGTCGAGTGGCGCGCCGGCGACGGTGGGCCGGGCCGCAAGTACTACGAGCTCACCGCCGTCGGGCGCAGTCAGCTCGACGCGTGGGCCGAGCAGTGGTCCGCCTTCGTGGGCCTCACGTCCGCCATCATCACGCCCACCACCACGCCCCGCACCGGTGCGCTCGCACCCGCCGACCCCGAGGAGACCCCATGAGGCGCACGCTCAAGGAGAAGCACGCGGCCTTCCGCTACTCGACCGAGCGTGAACTCGCCCCGCACGTCGAGGAGACGTGGGCGGAGGCGTTCATCGTCGAGCTCCGCCTCCTCGACGTCAGCGGCGAGCACATCGGAGAGGCCCTGAGCGAGATCGAGTCCCACTGCGCCGAGAGCGGCCAGCCCGCGGCCGACGCCTTCGGGGAACCCGTCGCCTACGCCCGCAGCCTCGACCTGCCTGCCGCCCCCGGCTCCGGGACCGCAGGGATCTTCCGCGCCGCGATCCCGTCCGTCGTCCAGGTGATCGGGATGCTCGTCCTCGTCTGGGCGTTCAGCGACTGGCGGCGGTTCGGTGCCGTGGAGGTCACCGTCGGTCAGGTGGTGACGCTGGCCGTGGTCCTCGCCGACATCGCCGCGCTCGTCGTCCTCGCCGACCGAGTGCTGCGGTTCGTGATCCGCGCACCGTTCCGAGCGACCTTCCTCTTCTCGGCGCTCTCGTTCCTCGTCATCATCCCGTTCGTGCTGCTCGACGGTGTCATCGCCACCGTCCCCCCGGCCCCCGTCATGGTGATGGGGGGCGTCGTTCTCCTCGGAGGCGTCGGCCTCGAGCTGACACGCTGGCACCGCGACGACGTCGACGACCCCGTCCTCTCGCCGCTCCAGCCCGCCGACACCCCGACCTCCCGGGGGTGGCGCGTCTGGAAGTGGGTGAGCCCCTTCATCATGCTCGTGTGGACGGCGGGCCTGCTGGTGCTCGTCTGGTTCACGGTCCCTGTCGCCTGAGGCGGAGCCTTCTCACCCCGTCGGCCGGTGCAGTGGTCCGCCTTCGTGGGCCTCACGTCCGCCATCATCACGCCCACCAACCCCCAGACCGGTGCGCCCGCACCCACCGACCCCGAGGAGACCCCATGAGGCGCACGCTCAAGGAGAAGCACGCGGCCTTCCGTTACTCGACCGAGCGCGAGCTCGCCCCCCACGTCGAGGAGACGTGGGCAGAGGCGTTCATCATCGAGCTCCGCCTCCTCGACGTGAGCGGCGAGCACATCGGCGAGGCCCTGAGCGAGGTCGAGTCCCACTGCGCCGAGAGCGGTCAGCCCGCCGCCGACGCTTTCGGGGAACCCGTCGCCTACGCCCGCAGCCTCGACCTGCCCGCCGCCCCCGGGTCGGGGACAGCGGGGATCTTCCGCGCCGCGATCCCGTCCGTCGTCCAGGTGATCGGGATGCTCGTCCTCGTCTGGGCGTTCAGCGACTGGCGCAGGTTCGGGGCCATGGAGCTCACCGTCGGTCAGGTCGTGTCCCTCGCCGTGGTCCTCGCCTGCATCGGTGGTTTCGTGGCCTTCGCCGACGCCGTGCTGCGGTTCCTGCTCCATGGGACGTTCCGCTCGAATCTCCTCTTCGTGGTCCTCTTCGGGGCGCTCGCGGCCCTCACATTCCTCCCGCTCCTGCTGCTCGACGGCGTCATCGCCACCATTCCGGCGGTCCCGGTCATGGTGGTGGCGGGCCTCGTCCTCCTCGGAGGGGTCGGGCTCGAGCTGTCGAGCTGGCACAGCGACGACGTCACCGACCCGGTCTCCTCGCCGCTCCACCCCGCCGAAGCCCCGACTTCTCGGTGGTCGCGCATCTGGCTGCGGCTGAACCCGTTCGTCATGCTCCTGTGGACCGCCGGGATCCTCGCGTTCATCTGGTTCGGGCTGCCCCCCGCCTGACCTGTCGGGCAGGCGCGATCCGGGCCGACGGGCGGACAGCAGGGCATCCGCCCGAGGGTCGGTACCCGGCTCATCCTTCTGGACTCCACGGGCACCCCGGCGGCGTGGAGGATGCCCCCACGGGTGGATCCCACGCCCCTCGCAGCACGGCAGAATTGGGGCATCCACCCGCCTCACCTCGAAGGATGCTCCTGATGACCGCTCCCGCACGTACCGCCCCGGACCGCGTCGGCCCGCTCCGGACGTCCCTCGCGTCGTCGCCCTGGGCCGTGCCGCTCGGGGTCTTCGTCCTCTCTGCGGTGACGTGGTTCGGGTGGTTCGCCCACAAGGAGTACGTGATCTCCCCCGAGGGCAACCAGTCCGGCCCGTACGCCACGTGGCAGGCCGTGGGGGCCGTCGCCACCCTCGCGGTCCTCGCGCTCGTCGCCGCCTACCTGCTGCGCCCGCGTCTGGTCGCCGCGTGCGTCGCGTCCGGCTTCACGACCGGCTTCGCCGTCGAGGGCCTGCGGTCCGACGAGTCGGGTCTGTGGATCGTCGGCGCGGGCCTCGTCCTGGTGGGGACGTTCTCCGGCGCCGCGTTCCTCGCGTCGACGGTGGCCCGACGGCGCGGCGGGGCGTCGCACGCCTGAGCGGCGACGCCCCCGGACGCGTCAGACGCGGACGACCATCTTGCCCGTGTTCTCGCCACGCATGAGGCCGAGGAACGCGTCGAACGTGTTCTCGATGCCGTCCACCACGGTCTCGTCGAGCCGCACGTCGCCCGCCGCGACCCATCCGCCCATCTCCTCGAGGAACGCCGGCATGTGCTCCTGGTGGTAGCCGACGATGAAGCCCTGCAGGGTGAGGCGCCGCGTGACGATGTTCGCCATGTTGCCGGGGCCCGACGCCTTCTCCGTCGAGTTGTACTGCGAGATCGCACCGCACAGCGCTGCACGCCCGCCGTCGTTGAACGAGTCGAGCGCCGCCTCCAGGTGGTCGCCGCCCACGTTGTCGAAGTACACGTCGATGCCGTCCGGCGCCGCCTCGCGCAGCATCTCGGTGACGTCACCGGACCGGTAGCTGAAGCCCGCGTCGTACCGGTAGCGCTCCGTCAGGGCGGCGACCTTCTCGTCGGAGCCCGCGCTGCCCACCACGCGGCCCGCGCCCTTGAGGCTCGCGATCTGCCCCACCATCGAGCCGACCGCACCCGCGGCGCCCGACACGAACACCGTGTCGCCCTCCTGCATGCGCGCCACGTGGAGCAGGCCCGCGTACGCCGTGAAGCCCGTCATCCCGAGCGCCCCGAGGTACGCGGACGACGGCACGCCGTCGATCGGCTGCACCACGCGGAAGCGTGACGCGTCGCCCTGGGCGACGTCCCGCCACCCCATCTCGTGGATGACGAGGTCGCCCTCGGAGACCGCGTCGCTGCGGCTCGCGACCACGCGACCCACGGCCGCGCCGGTCATCGTCTCGCCCAGCTCGTAGGGCGCCACGTAGGAGCGGGCGTCGCTCATGCGACCACGCATGTACGGGTCCACGGACACGAACTCGTTCTCCACGCGGACCTCGCCCTCGGCGAGGTCCGGCAGGTCGACGTGCACGGTGCGCACATCGTCCGCGGTGGGCCACCCCTGAGGGCGGGAGACGAGCTGGACCTGGGTGCTGCGAGCCATGGGATCCTCCTGGGACGCTGGTTGTGGAACGATCAGTTCAAATCTATCCTTGCACACGGGGCACGCAACCCCGCGCCCACCTCATCGCCCCCAGGAGAACCCATGGGACGGCCACAGGCCTTCGACACCGCCACCGCGGTCCGCGCCGCCCGCGACCTCTTCTGGGACCGCGGCTACGACGCCACGTCCCTCGCCGACCTCGAGCACGCCACCGGCCTCAACCGCTCCAGCCTCTACAACGCCTTCGGGAGCAAACGGGGCCTCTTCGACCACGCCGTCCGCGACTACCTCGACACCGTCGTCGCTCCCCGCCTCGCGCCCCTGCGCGCCCCCGGCGCCGGACCCGACGCCGCCGTCACCTACCTGCGCGAGCTCGCCGACGTCCTCGCCGACGACCGCTCCCGCTCCGCCCGCCTCGGGTGCCTGCTCGTCAACACCTCCACGAGCATCGCCGCGCACGACGAGACCCTCGCCCGCACCGTCGCCGCGCACCGCGACGACCTCGTCGACGCCTTCACCGACGCCCTCACGCCCTGCCCCGACCTCGACGCACCCCGCGTCGCCCGCACCACCGCGGCCCTCACCATCGCCGCTCTCACCGTCGCGCGCACCGCACCCCAGGCCGCAGCCGAGCTCCTCCGCGACGCCGCCACCGACCTCGCCGCCCGCACCGGGCCCACCCACCAGGAGCACCCGTGACCACCCCCGCCCTCGCGCGACCTCGCGTCGTCGACGCGTCCCTCCTGCTCGTCGCGGCCGCCTGGGGTCCACCTACTGGGTGGCCAAGGAGCTCGTCACCACCCAGACCGTCCTCGGCGTCCTCGCCGTGCGGATGGTGGCCGCCGCGGCGCTCCTCGGGCTCCTCGTCGCGCTCGCCCGCAGGCGCGTGCACACCCGCGACCTGCGGCTCGGCGTGCTGCTCGGGCTCATCCTCGCGTCGATCTTCCTCGTCGAGACCTTCGGGATCGCCGGGACCAGCGCCACCAACGCCGGGCTCATCATCAGCCTCACCATCATCATCACGCCCCTCCTCGAGACCGCCCTCGGCGGTGCCCCGCTGAGCCGGTGGTTCTACGGGGCCGGGCTGCTCGCCGTCGCCGGGGTCGCGCTCCTGTCCGGCGGGATCGGCGGCACCTTCCGGTGGGGCGACGGCCTCATCCTCGTGGCCGCCGTCGTGCGCGCCGTGCACGTCACCACCATGCACAAGCGGTCCGTGCCGGAGAACGACAACCTCCACCTGACGTTCGTGCAGATGAGCACCTGCGCCGTGGTGTTCGTCGTCGGATCCCTGCTGTGGGGGACGTCCGTGCCGGACTACGTGCGGACCCTCGACACCACGGCCACCCTCCAGCTCGCCTACCTCGTGGTCCTGTGCACCGTGTTCCCGTTCCTCGTCCAGATGTGGGCCGTGCGCACCACGTCGCCCACCCGGGTGAGCCTCCTCCTCGGCACCGAACCCGTGTGGGCCGCCGCCGTCGGCATCACCCTGGCCGGCGACGCCTTCGGCCTCCCCGGCGCCGCGGGGATCGTCCTCATCCTCGCCGGCACCTTGTGGGGCCAGCAGATTGAGGCACGACGACGCTCCGACGTCGCGCCCGCCGTCGAGGTGCCCGTCGCGGTCGCCCCTTCCGGGACCCCGGGGACGACGCCCGCTGTTGCGGTGCCCGCGGCCGCGTCCGACGATGACTCACGATGACCGAGCAACCAGAGCTGGAGAACCTCGACGGTGACGCCGGGCACGCGGTCGAGGGCTCCGGCCACCGCGACGCCGACGAGCTCCGCGACCCCTCGCCCCGCACCGACGGGTACGCACCCCTGCGCGCGTACGCCGCGATCGGCGACGGCCGCACCATCGCCCTCGTCGCCGACGACGGGTGCATCGACTGGTTCCCCACACCCGACCTCGACTCGCCGCCCGCCTTCGCGAGCATCCTCGACGCCCGCCACGGCGGCTGCCTCGAGCTCGCCCCCACCCGGCCCTACCGGCTCCGCCGCCAGTACATCGTCGGCACCAACGTGCTCGCCACCACGTACGTCACGGACACCGGGACGGTGCGCGTCACGGACTCCCTGAACACCGGCGTGGCCGGGCGGCTGCCGTGGAGCGAGCTGGCCCGACGCGTCGAAGGTCTCGAGGGCACCGTCGCGCTCACGTGGCGCGTGACGCCCGGCACGGTCCTCAACACGGCGTCGCCGTGGGTCCACGACACGGTCCACGGGCCCGTGCTGCGCGTCGACGGCGTCACCCACGCCGTCCGTCTGCTGGGCGAGACCACCACCGTCGTCACCTCCCAGGACGTGAGCGGTGTTCTCACCACCTCGCCCGGCTCGCGCCACACGGTGGGCGTCGTCGCCACGAGCGGCGAGCCCCTCTTCCTGCCCGCCCCCGAGACCGTCGACGCCGGGATCGACCGGACCGTCGACAACTGGCGGGCCTGGACCCAGGCGTTCCACTACGACGGCGCGTGGGGCAAGGCCGTGCAGCGCAGCGCTCTCGCCCTCAAGCTCCTCCTCCACGCCCCCACGGGCGCCATGGCCGCCGCGGGCACCACGTCCCTGCCCGAGAGCTGGGCGGGCGGCAAGAACTGGGACTACCGGTACGCGTGGATCCGCGACACCGCGTACGCGGTCGATGCGCTCGTCGGGTTCGGGCTCCGCGAGGAGACGCACGCCGCGACCAGCTGGATCGTCCGGACCCTCCGCGAGAACCACGCCCGCGTGTTCTACGAGCTCGACGGCAGCCTCCCCGACAAGCACCGCGAGGCGCTCGTCCCCGGGTGGCGGGGCATCGGGCCCGTCGTCAACGGCAACAGCGCCGACCAGCAGCTCCAGCTCGGTGTGTACGGCGACCTCCTCGCCGTGGTGCGCGGCTACGTCGACGCCGGGAACCTCCTCGACGACGAGACGGGCCGGCTCCTCGCGTCCCTCGCCGACGAGGTGTGCGACGTGTGGCGCCGCCCCGACGCCGGCATGTGGGAGCTGCACGACGAGCAGCACTTCACGACGTCCAAGCTGGGCTGCTGGCAGGCGCTGCGCTGCGCGGTGCACCTCGCCGAGCTGGGGCAGATCCCCGGCGTCCCCGACCGGTGGCGCGCCGAGGCCGACCGTATCGCTGACTGGGTCCACGAGAACTGCTGGGACGACGAGCGCGGCACGTACGTCATGGCACCGGGCAGCACGGACCTCGACACGTCGATCTTCCTGCACGCCCTGAGCGGGTTCGACACCGGCGAGCGCATGAGCTCGACCATCGACGTGCTCCGCGCCGAGCTGGGCGACGGCCCCCTGCTGTACCGGTACAGCGGCATGGCGGACGAGGAGGGCACGTTCACGGCGTGCGCGTTCTGGGGTGTCGCGGCCCTCGCCACGGTGGGACGCAAGGACGAGGCCACCGAGTGGATGGACGAGCTCCTCGAGCAGGCCAACGACGTGGGCATCTGGTCCGAGATGATCGACGCCCGCACCGGCGAGTTCCTCGGCAACCTGCCCCAGGCCCTCAGCCACCTCGCGCTCGTCCGGGCGGCCCTGGCCCTCGCCCCCTGACCCCCTGCACGTCTTCCAGCACGCTCCGTCATGCTCCGGCTGAGGGTCAGGCCGGTGCGGGGACCTCGACGGGCTCGACACCGAGCTCGGCGAGCAGGGTGAGGATGCGGCCGCGGATCTCGTCGCGGATGGGGCGCACCGAGGCGATGCCCTGACCGGCGGGGTCGTCGAGCTTCCAGTCCTCGTAGCGCTTGCCCGGGAAGACGGGGCAGACGTCGCCGCAGCCCATGGTGATGACGACGTCGGACGCCTGGACGGCCTCGGTGGTGAGGACCTTGGGCTGCTCGGCACGGATGTCGACACCGACCTCGCGCATGGCTTCGACGGCCACGGGGTTGATCTGCTCGGCCGGCATGGACCCGGCGGAGCGGACCTCGACGGCCCCGCCCGACAGGGCGCGCAGGAACCCTGCGGCCATCTGGGAGCGGCCGGCGTTGTGGACGCACACGAACAGGGCGCTGGGACGGTCGGTCTGAACGGTCACGAGGATCTCCTGGGTTCGGGATGGTGCGGTGCTGGCAGTCAGAGCGGCGAGCCGCGGCCGACGGGGCGTGCTCATGTGGACAGGGCGCACGCTCAAGGCGCCGCATCGTCCACAAGAGCACGACCCGTCATGCGCCGGCTGGAAGCTGGTCAGGGGTGCGGGTGGTCGGGGAGGAGGTCGGCGAGGAGGGCGCGGACGCGGCGGTCGAGCTCGTCGCGGATCGCCTCGGTGCCCTCGGGGGAGGCGAGGGCGGGGTCGCCCACCACCCAGTCCTCGTAGCGCTTGCCCGGCAGGACGGGACACGTGTCGCCGCACCCCATGGTGATCACGACGTCGGCGGCGCGCACGGCGTCGTCCGTGAGCGGCTTGGGGAAGGCGTCGACCGCCCCCAGGTCGGCGAGGAGCGGCCGCACCCCGGGGTGGACGTCGCCCGCGGGCGCGGACCCCGCGGACCGCACGACGACCGCGTCGCCGGCGTGGTGCCGCACGAGTGCGGCGGCCAGCTGGGACCGCCCCGCGTTGGCGACGCACACGAACAGCACGCGCGGCCGGGTGTCGACCTCGTCCGTCCCTGCGGCCACGAGGTCGTCGAGGCGTTGGCGGGCGAAGCGCTCGGTGTTGACCACGAGGTGCGTGCGGACGGTGGACCGGCGGGCGAGCGCCGTGTAGCTCTCCCGGACGGTGCGCAGCACGACGCTCGCGGAGAGGTCGGGGAACCGGGCGGCGAGGTCGTCGGCCACGCGGTCGAGGGTCGCGTCGACATCGGTGAGCCCGGACGGCGCGTGGCCGCCGGGTGCGGCCTCGACGGCGGCTGCCGCGAAACCCTCGAGGAGGACCGGCACGGCTGCCGTGTACGCGTCGGCCACCCGGTAGTGCACCCACGTCCCCCGGCGCTCCGAGGTGAGGACGCCGGCGTCCTTGAGGACCTTGAGGTGGTGCGAGACGGTGGGTTGTGACACGTCGGCGACGGTCGCGATGTCGCACACGCACGCCTCACCGGTGGGCGACGTCGCGACGAGCGACAGCATGCGCAGGCGCAGCGGGTCGCCGAGCGCGCGCAGGGCGGTCGCGACGCCGGCCGCGGCGTCGGCGCCCATGGCGTGCGACGCGGCGGGAGCGGACGTCGTGCAGGCAGATTCGCCCGCGCCCGCGCCCGCGCCCGGGCTCGCGGACGTCGCCGCGGTCACGACCGCGCCCCGGCGTCGTCGGTGTCACGGGCGGGCGCCATGGAGGCGACGGGCGCGACGGGCAGGTACGGGTCGACCCCGAACCAGCGGCGCGCCAACCACAAGGACACGTACACGAGGCCCACGAGGACGGGCACCTCGATGAGAGGGCCCACCACCCCGGCGAGCGCCTGGCCGGACGTGGCGCCGAACGTCCCGATGGCGACGGCGATGGCGAGCTCGAAGTTGTTGCCCGCGGCGGTGAACGCGAGGGTCGTGGAGCGGGCGTACCCGAGACCCAGGGCCTTGCCGGCGGCGACACCGACGAACCACATGACGAAGAAGTACACGAGCAGCGGCAGCGCGATCCGCACCACGTCGACGGGGTTGGACGTCACGGCCTCGCCCTGGAGGGCGAAGAGCAGCACGATGGTGAACAGCAGGCCGTAGAGGGCCCACGGCCCGACGCGCGGCACGAACCTCTCCTCGTACCAGTCACGGCCCTTGCTGCGCTCGCCGATCCACCGGGAGGCGAACCCGGCGACGAGGGGCACCCCGAGGAACACGAGGACGTTGAGGGCGATCTGCCCCATGGACACCTCGAGGCCCTGCGTGTCGAGGCCGAGCCAGCCGGGCAGGACGGTGAGGTAGAAGTACCCGAGGAGGGAGAAGGCGACGACCTGGAAGACGGAGTTGATGGCGACGAGGACTGCGGCGGCCTCGCGGTCGCCGCAGGCGAGGTCGTTCCAGATGACGACCATGGCGATGCACCGGGCGAGCCCCACGATGATGAGGCCGGTGCGGTACTCGGGGACGTCGGGCAGGAAGATCCACGCGAGGGCGAACATGAGCGCCGGGCCGACGAGCCAGTTGAGCACGAGGGAGCTGATGAGGAGGCGCTTGTCGCCGGTGACGGCGCCGACCCGGTCGTAGCGGACCTTCGCGAGGACGGGGTACATCATCACGAGGAGCCCGACCCCGATGGGGACGGAGATGCCACCGACCTCCATGGCGGTGAGCGCGTCGGAGAGGGCGGGGACGAACCGGCCGAGGACGAGCCCGAGGACCATCGCGAGCCCGATCCACACGGGCAGGAGACGGTCGAGGGTGGAGAGGCGGGCGGCTGCGGCGTCGGGTGCGGTGGGTGGTCCGGGGGAGCCCTGAGGCGCCTGTATCGACATGCGCCTATATTGACGGACTTCGAGACAGAGGGCAAGGACCGGTGGGGGCTACCCCAGCGCCACAGGCAGGATCCCGCGGCGGGTGCGGCCGGCGATCTCCTCGAGGGCACCGGCGAGCGTCGGGTGGGCGAACTCGAACCCCGAGCCGAGGAGCACCGCGGGGTGCACCCATCGGCTCTTGAGGACGAGCTCGGGCTCAGTGCGGATGAGGCGCCCCCCGAGCTCGAGGAGCCACGCCGGCGTGGGGACGCCCACCGGCCGGCCGAAGACCTCGCGCACCTGGCGCATCGTCTCGGAGTTCGTCTCAGGGTTCGGGGTCGCGACGTTCACGGGCCCCTCGAGCTCCGGGTGGGCCGCGAGGTGGAGGACCGCCGCGGTGACGTCGTCGGCGTGGACCCAGCTGAACACCTGGTCGCCGTCGCCCATGCGGCCGCCGAGCCCGAGGCGGGCGAGGTTGATGAGCGGGTTGACGGCACCGCCGCCGGTGCCGAGCACGATGGACATGCGCAGCGCGACCTTCCTCACGTCCGTGGGGGCGATGTCGAGCTCGTGCTCCCATGCGCGCGCGACCGCGACGGACAGTCCGGTGCCGATCTCGCCGGTCGCCTCGTCCATGGGGCGGTCCCGGGCGTCGCGGTAGATGGTGCCGGTGCTCGCGTTGACCCACAGCTCCGGCGGCGCCGAGGAGTCACCGAGCGCCCGCCCCAGCGCCGCCGTCGTGGTGACGCGGGACGAGAAGATCTCGTCGACGGTGCGCTTGGTGTACCGGCAGCTCACGGACCGACCCGCGAGGTTCACGACGAGATCGGCGCCCGTGACGGCGCGCACGAGACCGGCGTGGTCGTCCCACGACGCGTCGTCGCCTGCGCGTCGTCCGATGGTGCGCACCCGCACGCCGGCCTCCTCGAGGCCGCGCACCAGGTGCTGCCCGACGAACCCGGACGCGCCCGCGACGACCGCGGTGCGCAGCCGCGCCCCGGCGCTCATCGGGTCACCGCCCGGGTGCCGAGGGTCTCGGTGAGGCGCACGATGTCGTCGACGAGCCCGCGCGCGATGGGCAGCCGGGACAGGTTCACGGCCTTCGCGATGACGGGCGAGACCCGGTCGACGAGGACGCGGGTCCGTTCCTGGTCGGGCGACCCGTCGCTCACCCAGTGCAGGGTGACCCCGAGGTACGCGAGCCACAGGAGGGTGGGGAGCTGGGTCTGCAGCGACCGCGAGGGGCGGTGGCGGGATGCGGTCACGGCCTGACGCATGAGGTCGACGGCCATGGTGCGGGCCTCGCCGGACCGCTCGGAGAACGGGCTGGCCGGTGACGTGGACGGCAGGGCGGTCTGCACGAACGTCGCCCCGAACCCGTGGTACGGCGCCATGACGTCGATGCCGGAGTGGAGGACGGCCCGCAGGTTGTCCTCCAGCGGGGCGTCCTCGCGCAGCCGCGGCAGGGCGAGGGCCCGGTGCTCGCGCTGGACGACGAGATAGAGCTCGTGGACGAGCTCCTCCTTGCCGGCGAAGTAGTAGTAGGCGTTCCCGAGGGACACCCCGGTCTCGGTGGCGATCCGACGCATGGTCGTCGCCTGGTATCCCTCGGAGCGGAAGAGGCGCAGGGCGGTCTCGACGAGCCGCTCCCGGGTGTCCGTGCTGTTCCTCGCCATGCCCGCTCCTGTGCCGTGTCCGTCGACGTCCGATGTTGAACGTGTTCAACATCGAGCGTAGCAGGCACCTTTGAACATGTTCAGCCAACCGCCGAAGGAGAACGATTCACCGACCGCGGGTAGGTCGAATCGGAGCGCTCCGGACGCATCGTCGCAGGTCAGACCCCACCCGGGTGAAAGTGCCGCCATAATCCGCGGCGAACACTTGGTGACCTCTAGTCTCTATCCAGACCAGGAGCAGACCTGGGAGTTCGAGAGGAGCGCAGGTGCAGTCAGGACGACTCGGTGACGACGAGGCGGACCGCCGCCAGGTGTGCCGTGGCATGGACGGAGCGGTGACCTTCTCCTATCGCGTGACCCTCCTCGCCGGTGCCCCGCCCGTTCCCCGCGGCCCCCGCAAGGGCCCCGAGCCCCACTGGGAGGACCACCCCGGGCTCGTCCGTGCCGGCGCCTCCGGCGACGGCGCCTGACCGGACCTACTTGATCGCACCCATCGACAGCCCACGGACCAGCTGCTTCTGCGCGATCCAGCCGGCGAGGACCACGGGCAGCGAGGCGAGCACCGACGCCGCGGACAGGCGGGCGAGGAACAGTCCCTCGCTCGTCATGGTCGACACGAGGAAGATGGGTGCCGTCGCCGCCCGCGCCGCGGTGAGGTTGAGCGCGAAGAAGAACTCGTTCCACGCGAAGATCACGCAGATGAGCGCGGTCGCCGCGAGGCCCGGCGCCACCATGGGCAGCAGCACGGTGCGCATGGTCTTCATGGGGCCTGCACCGTCCATCGACGCCGCCTCGAGGACCTCCCCGGGCACCTCCATGAAGAACGAGCGCATCATCCACACCGCGATGGGCAGGTTCATGGCGGTGTACAGGACCACCAGCGTCCAGATGTTGTCGAGGACCTTGAGCTGCCCCGCGATGACGTAGATGGGGATGATCACCGCGACCACCGGGAGCATCTTCGTCGAGATGAAGAAGAACAGGACGTCCTGCGTCTTCTTCACGGGGCGGATGGACAACGCGTACGCGGCCGGTACCGCGAGGAGCACCACGGCGATCGTCGAGACGCCCGTCGCGATGAGCGAGTTCGCGAAGTACGTGCCCGCCCCCGCGTCGATGACGGCCCGGTACTGGTCGAGGGTGGGCGTGAAGAACCACTGCGGCGGGTCGGACGCCGCCTGGCTCTCCTGCTTGAACGACGTGAGGACCATCCACGCGACCGGGAAGAAGAACGCGATGGAGACGATCCACGTGAACGTGGTGAGCAGCCCGCCGCCCACGCGCCCACGGCGCGATCTGGTGCTCCCGCGGCGCGGCTCGGTGGTGCGGACGGGGACGTCGATGGTGGGCGTGGCCATGCGGATCAGTCCTTCGTGTCGAAGCTGCGGAAGATCAGGCGCAGCGCGGCCATGGCGATGAAGATCGTCGCGATCACCACGACGACGCCCATGGCGGCCGCCTGCCCCACGTCGAACCCGAGGAACGCCCGCTGGTAGATGTAGAAGGGCAGGTTCGCGCTGGCGGTACCTGGTCCGCCGGCCGTCATGAGGTAGATCTGGTCGAACGTGTTGACCACGTAGATGGCGCCCAGCAGCACGCCGAGCTCGATGTAGCGGCGCAGCTGGGGCAGCGTGATGGACACGAAGGTCCGCGCCCAGCCGGCGCCGTCGACGGCGGCCGCCTCGAGGACGTCCTTGGGCTGGGCCTGGAGCCCGGCGAGGACCAGCAGCATCATGAACGGCGTCCACTGCCACACGAGGGCCATGAGGATGGACACCACGGGGTAGGTGGACGTCCAGTCGACGGGGTCGAGACCGATGAGCCCGATGGTCCAGTTGAACAGCCCGTACGTGGGGTTGAGCATCGAGATGGACCAGATCATGGCGCCCGCCACGGGCATGATGAGGTACGGCGTGATGAGGAGCGTCCGGGCGACGCCGCGGCCCACGAACTTCCGGTCGAGGAGGACCGCGAAGAAGATGCCCAGGACCATGGCGACGGCCACGCACCCGAGTGTGATGAGGATGCTGTTCAGGGCGGCCCCGCGGAACGTGGAGTCCGCGAAGATGTCCCCGAAGTTCGACAGCCCCACGAAGACGTCGCCGTCGGTGCGCAGGAGGTTCCACGACCGGGTGGAGTACCAGAGCGTGAAGAGGAACGGGACCTGCGTGACGATGATCGTGAAGATCAGCGCGGGCAGCAGGGGCGCCCTGCGGCGCCATCCCTCGGCCCGGTCCACGGACGTGTCCCGGCGGCGGGTGCGCCGGTCGTGCTCGGCGGCCTGGTGCCGCTCGACGAGTGTGGTCATGGCTGGGCTCCCGGCTCCGCGTCGCGGTAGGTCCTCGCGACGCTCGTCGCGTACTGCTGTGCCTGGTCGAGGGCGTCCTCGACGCTCTGCTGCCCGGCGACGGCCGCGGAGATCTGCTGCCCGACGCGGGTCCCGAGGTCCTGGAACTCGGGGATCCCGACGAACTGGATGCCCGGGTAGGGCACGGGCTCGACCATGGTGTTGGCCTGGGTGGCCTCGCCCATCGCGCGCAGCGTCGGCTCGGCGTAGGCCTCGGCGACCTCGGCGTACTCGGGGATCTCGTAGGTGGACAGCCGGCTGCCGGGCGGGACGCGCTCCCAGCTGATCTCCTCGCCGACCAGCTGGATGTAGTCCTTGGACGTCATCCAGGACACGAAGTCCCACGCGGCGTCCTTGTGCTCGCTGGTGGAGGGGATGGCGAGGGACCACGTGTACAGCCACCCGGCCGCGTCGGTCTGGTCGACCGGAGCGGGGGCGTACCCGGAGAGTCCGGGGACGGTGGACGACGCGGGGTCCTCGATGCTGGAAACCATGGCGGTCGCGTCGTACCACATGGCCGTCTGGCCCTGGGCGTAGCGGGTGAGGCAGTCGCCGTACCCGGACGTCGCGGCGCCGGGCTGCCCGTAGTCCTGGACGAGGTCGACGTACGTGTCGACCGCCTCGCGGACCTCCGGGGAGTCGAGGGTGGCGTTCCAGTCGTCGTCGAACCACCGGCCGCCGTGGGTGTTGATCACGGTACCGAGGGGGGCCATGACCTCGCCCCACCCTGCGAGACCGCGAAGGCAGATGCCGGAGAACCCGTTCGCCGGGTCGTGGAGCTCCTCGGCGAAACCGCGGATGTCGTCCCACGTGGGGGTGTCGGGCATCTCGAGGCCGGCCTCCTCGAAGAGGTCGGCCCGGTAGGCGAGGAAGGACGACTCCCCGTAGAAGGGCACGGAGTGGAGGTCGCCGTCGACGGAGAGGGCCTCGCTGATGCTCGGCACGAAGTCGTCGGGGTCGTAGCCCTCGGTGGCGTCGGCGTAGGGCTGGAGGTTCTCGATCCACCCGTTGGCCGCCCAGATGGGCGTCTCGTAGTTGGAGATCATGACGACGTCGAACTCGCCGCCCTGCGTGGCGACGGACGCGGTGATCTTGGCGCGGGCCTCGTTCTCGGGGAGGCTCACGAACCGGACGTCGATGTCCGGGTGCGCCGCCCGGAAGTGATCCTGGAGGGAGATCGCGTCCTGCATCTGCGGGTTGGAGACGATCGCGACGACGATCTGCTCGCGCCCCTCGCCTGGGCTTCCCGCCCCGGCGCCCGCGCACCCGGCGAGGAGGCCGATGGTCCCGGCCGCAGCGACCGCTCGGGAGTAGCGTCGTCGGGGAGGTCGGTGGGTGCTGGGGGCACCGGGGTCCGGTGCGGTGCGAGGGCGCTCGGGGGCGCCGCGGGATCGGAACATCGTCGTCCTCACGTTCGAGCGGCGCCGGTGGTCGCCGCGCGGTGCTGGATCCTGTCGACGGCGCTCCGCTCAAGTGAGAGGCAACGGTGCGCTCATCTGCGAACGACCATAGTCAGATATGCTCAGGTGAGCAATAGCGAGGGGCCAAAGTCCCTCATGTGTGCGGAAAGAGGTGCGGACGTGACCGACCCCGTCCAGGCGAAGCTGCTCGTCGACGTGAGCACGGACTACTACCTGGGCAACAGGTCGAAGGTCGAGATCGCCAAGGAGCACGGCATCTCCCGCTTCCAGGTGGCCCGCATGCTCGTCCAGGCCCGCGAGCTCGGCATCGTGCGCATCGAGATCTCGCCGCCCGCGCACCTCGACGGGGCGCGCGCCGGTGACCTCGCGGCGGCGCTCGGCGTCTCCCACGTGCACATCGCCCGCACCGGTGAGGACGGCGACGCGACCCGCGCGTCCGTGGCCGCGGGGCTGGCGGCCGTGGTGCGGGAGCGCGCGGTGCGCGGCATGACGCTCGGCGTCTCGTGGTCCCGCACCGTCGAGCTCGCCGCCCGCGACCTCGCAGGCCTGCCGCCGTGCGACGTCGTCCAGCTCGTGGGCGCCCTGCCCGTCGAGGGCAGCGGTAACTCCGTGGAGCTCATCCACCGGTTCAAGGCGCAGCCGGGCGTCCGCACGTGGCCCATCTGGGCTCCGCTCGTCGTCGACGACGCCGCGACCGCCGCGGGACTGCGGCGCCAGCCCGAGATCGCGCAGACCCTCGACCGGGCGGGCTCGCTCGACCTGGCGGTCGTCGCCATCGGTGCCTGGTCGGCGCACGCCTCGACGGTCTACGACCTGGCACCCGAGGAGGACCGCCGGGCGGGCCGCGACGCGGGCGCCGTGGCCGAGTGCTCGGGGCGCCTCTTCGACGACTCGGGTGCGCCGGTGCGCACGGCGCTCGACGAGCGCGTGGTCGGGGTGACCATCGAGCAGCTGGTGCGCACCCCCGAGGTCGTGGCCGTCGGCTACGGTGCCGAGGCGGCCCGCGGCCTGTGCGCCGCGGTCCGCGGTGGCTTCGCGTCCGTCCTCGTCGTCGACGAGGCGTGCGCCCGCGAGCTCGCCACGATCTGCGGCGCCGGCGCGAGCTGACAGGCTCCCGCTCGGGCCGGCGGGGCCTGACGGGCGGGGACACCCCGAGGGACGAGAACGGGCCGTCGCCGTCCGCTCACCGGGGAGCGGCCGACGACGGCCCGTTCGTGTGGTCCTGCGGTCAGGAGCCGGCAGAGTCTCCCGCTGGGGCGAGCTTCGACGCCGGTGTCTCGGAGATGGGTTCCCCGGGCGCCGGGCGGTCCCGGTCGTCGGCCATGAGGACCCGGGCGATGACGGTGACCGTGACGATGATGGCCGCCATCACGATGTATGACTTGGCGAACCCGATGGCTTCGTACGATGCGCCGAAGGATGCCGCGAAGACGGCGACTCCGACGTTCTTCGCAAAGCTGAAGCCGAGCATGTACGCGGTCGCGGAGATGCGGACGTCGAACATGCGGGTGATGTACTTCATCACGGACACCAGCAGGAACGGCATCTCGATGGCTGCGAGCAGACGCCAGGCGATGAGCATCGAGGTGTGTGTGAAGAACGCGGACCCGAGGACGCGGACCACGAGGATCGTGGCGAACACCATGAGTCCCTTGCGGGCGCCGATCTTGTTGATGATGAACGGCGCGGCGACCATGAACGCGGCCTCCGCGAAGATCTGCACCGCGACGACGCGGGAGAAGAGCACCTCGGCGTCGCCGCTCGTGACGAACGTGGCGAAGTAGTTGGGGAACTGCTGGTCGAACACGTCGTAGAGCGCGGCGGTGCCGAACATGAGGATGACGAATCCGATGAAGTTCCGGTCCCTCAGCAGGACCGCGATGGCGGCCTTGGAGATCTTCTCCTGGGTGCCGCCCTTCGCATCGGTGCCGTCGGTCGTGGTGGAGCCCTTGACGTCGTCCTCGCTCGGCACGCGGGCCACGAAGAGGAGGGTGCCGAGCACGATGGCGGACAGTGACCCCGCCCACCAGATGCTGTTCGGGTTGGCTGCCCAGATGAACCCGCCGACGAGAGCCGCGGTGCCGCCGGCAAGGGACCCGAAGAGGCGTGCGTGGCCGTACTCGAAGCGGTTGGCGCGGCTGGCGCGCTCGTTGTACGCCTCGACGACCCCCACGCCGGAGTTGAGGCACAGGCTGAGGAAGATCCCGCCGACCACCGCGGCGAGGTGCTCGTTGAACCCGATGAGCGGCATGAAGACGAACGTGAAGAACGGTCCCATGAACGCGGCGCACAACACCACGAGGTAGAAGAGGTGCTTCTTGAACCCGAGGCGGTCCTGCACGTAGCCGTAGATGGGCTGGAGGACGAGGGCGGTGACCGCGATGACCGTGTAGACGACTCCGATCGCGCCCGTCCCCATCCCTTCGTCCCTCAGCCACAGCGGCAGGAACGTGAACGCGAGCTGCCAGATGGCGAAGTAGAAGAAGTAGGTGCCGCCGTAGTTCCAGAACACGCCTCGCTTGAGGGAGTCCATGGCGCTGCGCTGCTGGACGGTGCCGGACGGGGCGCTCATCGTGCTTCTCCTGACGGGGCGAGGACCTCGACGGAGGTCGGGGTGGGGCGGGTGTCGGGCACGGGGGTGCCCCACACGGGGTTGCCGTCGGCGTCGAACGGGAGGACCTGGGCGCGGGCGTGCCGGTTGGGGTCCCACAGGGGATCACCCGTGATCTCCGTGTACGTCCGTGCGTGGTAGACGAGCACGGGGGTGCCGTCGGCGAGCTCGGTGAACGAGTTGTGCCCCGGGCCGTACTGCCCGGCCTCGGGGTCGGAGACGAACACCGGCTCGGCGCTCTTGGTCCACGACGCGGGGTCGAGGAGGTCCGCGTCGGCGTCGGCGGTGAGCAGGCCCATGGCGTACTCGATGCCGGTGGCCGCGCCGGAGTAGGTGAGGAACACGCGGCCGTCGCGGACGAGGACCGACGGGCCCTCGTTGACCCAGAAGCCCTCGATCTCCCAGTCGTACTCCGGCTTGGTGAGGAGGACGGCCGAGGTGGCGAGCGTCCAGGGGTTCGCCATCCGGGCGATGTAGATGTTCGAGTGGCCCTGCACGTCGAACGCCTGCTGCGCCCAGATCAGGTACTGCTCGCCACGGTGCACCAGGCTCGTGGCGTCGAGCGCGAACGTCTCCCAGCCGGTGTCCACCTGGCCGCGCTCCACCCACTCCCCGGTGAAGGGGTCCTCGGAGGCGTTCTCGAGGACGAAGATGCGGTGGTTGAAGGTGTCGTCCGTGTCCTGCGCGTCGAAGGTGATCTCCTCGTCGGGCGCCGCCGCGAAGTAGACGTACCACTTCCCGTCGACCCGGTGGATCTCCGGCGCCCAGATGAGGTGGGACATGGGGCCCTCGGCGTGGCGCTCCCAGATGGTCACCTCCTCGGCCGCCTGGAGGTCCTCGAGGCGCTCGGCGCGCCGCAGCACCACCCGGTCGTAGAGCGGGTGCGACCCCGTGAAGTAGTACTGCCCGTCGTGGCGCAGCACGCACGGGTCGGCCCGCTGCAGCACGATCGGATTGACGTCGACGCTGTCCGTCACGATGTTCCCCTTCTCGAGGTCCGAGCGCCCTCGTGGCTGTCCTGGACCGTTTCTCTCGCTGCATGTTAGCGCTCACATACGGTAGCCCGCAGTCCCGCGGGAGGATGCAGGACGATAGGCCCGGGGGAGTCCCGAGGTCAGGCGGAAGCTGGGCCGCCGCGTGTGACGAGGGTCTCCACGGTCACCCGTGCACCGTGCTCGTGGAGCGACCGCAGCGCCGCCGTGTAGGCCTCCACGAAGCGCGGCTCGTCGACGAGGTCGCCGAACACCTGCCGGTCCGCGATGAACGCGGTCGCCTCGTCCCGTTGGCGCAGCGCCGCGGCGTGCAACCGGTCGGCGAGCCGGTCGACGATCTCGATGGGCTCCCCCTGCTCGTCGACACCCTCGTCGTAGCGCGCCCATGCGGCGACGACGAGCGCCGAGCGCTCGATGTCGCGCCCCGCCGCGAGGTTCGCCCGCACCACGGGCAGCAACCACTTGGGGATGCGGTCCGACGACTCCGCGCACAGCCGGGCCAGCGTGTCCCGGACGTGCTCGTTGGAGAACCGCTCGACGAGGGTGTGCTTGTAGTCGTCCAGGTCGATGCCCGGAACGGGGGAGAGCGTGGGCGTCGCCTCGTGGTCCATGTAGTCGAGGAGGAACCGCGCGAAGGTCTCGTCCTGGCAGACCTCGTGGGCGTACCGGTACCCGGAGAGGTACCCGAGGTAGCACAGGGCCTGGTGGCTCGCGTTGAGGAGCCGGAGCTTCATGAGCTCGTACGGCTCCACGTCCTCCACCATCTGCACGCCGACGTCCTCGAACGGCGGGCGGCCGGCCACGAACCGGTCCTCGAGGACCCACTGCGTGAAGGGCTCAGCGACCACGGGCCACGCGTCGTCGACGCCGAGGCGCTCGCGGACCGTGGTGCGGTCGTCGTCCGTGGTGACCGGGGTGATGCGGTCGACCATCGAGCTGGGGAACGGGACGTGCTCGTCGATCCACGCGCCGAGCTCCGCGTCCTTGAGGGTGGCGAACGCGACGAACACCTGGTGGGCGACCTCCCCGTTGCCCTGGATGTTGTCGCAGCTCATGACGGTGAACGGGCCGGTGCCGCGGTCGCGCCGGCGCCGGAGCGCCTCGGTGACGAGCCCGAAGCTGGTGGCGGGCACGGCGCCCGGCTCGAGGTCACGGCGCACCGCAGGGTCGTCGGTGTCGAGCTCGCCGGTGACGTGGTGGATCGCGTACCCGCCCTCGGTGACCGTGAGGGACACGATGCGGGTGTCGGGGTGGGCCATCTTCTCGATGACGGCCTCGGGGTCGTCGGGCGCGAGGAGGTACTCGTGGATCGAGCCCACCACGCGGCCCTCGAGGGCGCCGTCGGGGTGCTTGAGGACGAGCGTGTAGAGGCCGTCCTGGCCGACGAGGGCGTCGCGCATCCTGGCGTCCCCGGGCATGACGCCGACGCCGCAGACGGCCCAGTCGAGGGCCTTGCCCTGCTCCATGAGCCGGTCGAGGTACATGGCCTGGTGGGCGCGGTGGAAGCCGCCCACCCCGATGTGCACGATGCCGGTGCGTAGCGCGCTCCGGTCGTACGTGGGACGCGCCAGGTCCTCGGGGAGGCGGGCCAGGGTCTCGTCCTTGAGCGTGGTCATCGCGGTGTCCTCACGTCGTCGGGTGGGTGCGGTCGGGCTGGTGGGTGCGCCGTGCGGGGCGTCCGCGAGCGAGGGCGTGTCGCGACGCTGAACCGACGCCGCTCTCACGCTATCAGGTGAGCGAACAATGCGGCTCAGATGAGCGGCCAGGTTCACCCCAGATACTTGTGATAACGATTATCGTTAACTACAGTGAGGCGGGAACGCCCGCTTTCGGGCTGTTCGCCGGCACTCCCGGCCTCCTGTCCGAGAGGAACCACCAGTGACCGCCGCCCTCCCGGCGCTGCGCCACGCAGCGCTCGTCGTCGTGCTCGCGATGCTCGGGGCCCTCGCCCCGCCGCTCCTGCAGGCGCACGCAGCCACCACCACGGACCGCGAGGTCGTCCTGTCGTCCGGCCACGTCGACGCCTTCGACACCACCTTCGACGCCGCGAGCGGCACGCTCGTCCTCGGCATGCGCGACGACACCCGCCTCCATGCCGACGGCCCCGTCCACCGCGACCCGCACACCGTGACCCTCGCCGTCGAGGACGAGCGCGCCAAGGCGCAGCTCCCTCCGGCCGCCGGGCCGTGGTCCTTCCTGGGCGCCTACGGGGGCACCGACGCCTGGCTGCTCAGCCAGAGCGGCACCGACCAGGCGTACGTCCCGTGGGCCGGGTGGAGCACCGAGCGGCTCCTCACCTCCCTCGAGGGCACGGGCATCGTCCCCGCTCCCGGCAGCCCTGTGAGCCTCGACGTCCAGGTCGCCGGGCCCGGCGACGTCCTCACCTTCCAGAACGACGCCTTCGGCAACCCCACCAACCGGTACGTCGACACCACCACGAGCGCCGGGGGCACCATCCCCGTCGCCGCCAACGCGCACGTCCACACCAACTGGGTCTTCACCGCCGAGGGCGACTACGAGCTCCTCGTGACGCCCTCGCTCACCACCGCCGACGGCACCGTCGTGAGCGGCAGCACCGCGAGCTACCACGTGCGCGTCGGCGCCCGCTCAGTCGTCGAGCCGGAGCCCACGCCCGAGCCGACGGTCGACCCCGCGCCCGCCGACCCGGCCCCCGAACCAGAGCCCGAGCCGACGGTGGAGCCCACGCCGGAACCGACCGACGCCACCCCGACGGACCCGACCCCGGCACCCACGGACCCGGAGCCCACGCCCGCACCGAGCGACCCCGCTCCCACGGACCCGACCCCGAGCCCGGTCCCGACGGATCCCGCGCCCACGGACCCCGCCCCCACCGATCCCGCACCCACGGACCCCGCCGAGCGCCTCGTCCTCGACCGCGGGCACGTCGACGCCTTCGACACCCGCTACGACGCCGAGGCCGGTCGCCTCGTCCTCGCTGTCAAGGACGGCACGGGCATCCACGACGCCCAGGCCCGCCTGCGAGCACCGGAGGACGTGACCATCGCGTACCTCGACGAGCGCGGACGGCAGACGTTGCCCGCCGCGACGGGCGCGTGGGCGTTCCTCGGCGAGCACGGTGGCGCCACGGCGTGGCTGGGCAGCCAGACCGGCGAGGACCAGACGTACCTGCCGTGGGTGGGGTGGAGCACCGAGAGCCTGCTGCCCTCGCTCGCCGGGACGGGCATCGTCCCGGCCGCGGGCACCCCGGTGAGCCTGGACGTCACCGTCTCCGGACCCGGTGACCTCTTCACCTACCAGACCGACTCGTTCGGCCAGCCCGTCAACCGCTACATCGACACGGCCACGTCCTCCGGCGGCACCATCCCCGTGACGGCCAACGCGCACGTCCACACCAGCTGGGTGTTCACCGCCGAGGGCGACTACACGCTCGACGTGGTCCCCAGCCTGCGCACCACCGACGGCCGCACCCTCCGCGGCGAGGCCGCGAGCTACCTCGTGCAGGTCGGCGAGGGCCAGGGTGCGGTGCCCCCGCCCGTGGGCGGGACGCCCACCGCACCCGCCGCACCCGCGCCGACGGCACCCGTACCGCCCGCCGGGTCCGACACCCCCGACCCTGGCGCCCCCGGCGGCTCCGGTGGTACTGGGGGCCCGTCCGGTTCAGGTGGGTCCGGTGGCGGGGCGAAGGCCGCACCGGTGTGCGTCGCGACCGTCGTCCCCGGCAAGGCGCCCGCCGCCACCGCGGCGTCGAGCGCCCCAGCCCTGGACGGTGTGTCCGACGGGCACTTCGACCTCGGGTCCGTCGTCGAGGGCGGCGAGCTCGTGGCGCAGGTGAAGGACGACCGGTCCCAGCCCGCCACCTGGGTGGACCCCGCGTCGGTGACGTACCGGCTCGGGGACGACGCGGAGCGGGCCGTGCCCGAGGACCCGGCGTTCTCGTTCCTCGGGTCGGCCGGCGCCACCATCTGGTCCGTGGGCCAGGTCCAGGAGGCCGGTGTGCCGTGGCTCGGGCTGAACACGCAGCACCCGAGCCTGCTCGACGCCGCGGAGAGCCCCGTGACGTACACGCTGGGGTCGGTCGACGGCCCCGGTGACCTCGCGGTGTACGCCACCGGCAACTTCGGCGGGGTGGGCACCAGGTACCTCGGCACGGTCGACGGGTTCCCGCGGAGCATGGACCTGCCGCTCAACCAGCACATGCACGCCACGTGGGCGTTCACGGCCGCCGGGACCTACACGGTGAACCTCACGCAGTCGGTGACGCTCTCCGGTGGCCGCGAGGTGTCCGCCCCGGTGAGCCTGACGTTCTCCGTGGGAGACGCCGCGGCGACCAAGGCGCCGGCTGCGCCGAAGGCCACGGTCGTCGGGAGGACGGCGTCGGGCGCGGACTGCGAGCTCACCGCGGCCCAACGCGCCCGGGCGGGCCTCGCGACGACCGGCGGTGACGCGGGCGGTCTCGTGACCCTCGCAGGGCTCCTCGTCGCGCTCGGGGTCGGTGGCGTCCTCGTCGCACGGCGTCGCACGGCGTGAGGCGCACGGTGGGCGCGGCGTTGCCCGTCGCGCTCGTCGTCGTGCTGGCCGTCGCCCCCTGGTCGGGTGACGACGGGCACGGTGTCGCGGGTGACGACGACCGCCTGCGCGTCGTGACCACCACGCCGCTGCTCGCGGACCTCGTCCGGAACGTCGCCGGGGAGGACGCGGTCGTCACCGCGCTCCCCGGCGGCGGGGCGGGGGAGCCGTCCCTGCGGGACGTCCGCGACGTGGCACGGGCCGACGTGGCGTTCAGCAGCTACGCGCTGCTCGACGGGCACGCGGCGACGGCCGTCCTCGACGCGAACCTCGGCGACGTCCCGTGGGTCTCGCTCGCGGAGACCGCGTCGACGTACGCGGCCACGGTGATCCCCCGGGTGGAGAACCCCGCCCTGGACACCGTGTGGCTGGGGCTGTCGGTCGACGCCGCGGGGGCGCGCGGCGTCGACCGGGCGTCGGAGGTGGTCCTGCGGCCCACCGGCCTCACCGGGCCGGGGCGGCTCACCGCGTACCTCACCGAGGCGTTCGGCGCCCCCCGGGTGTATCTCGACTCGAGGGACGGGTTCGACGACGCCGACGCGGTGGCGCTCCCGTCGGATGCCCACACCCACATGAGCTGGACGTTCTCCGAGCAGGGCGTCTACGAGCTCGACCTCACGGCCGAGCTCGTCCCCGCACCGGGCGACGCACCGGTGCCCGTGGGATCCACGACCGTGACCTTCGCGGTCGGCGTGGACCCGCACGGGCTGGGGGCCACCGACGTGCTCGACGGCGGGCACGCCGACGTCGCCGTGCGCCTCGGCCCCGGCGACGTGGCCCTCGCCGCCGACCAGCACCCGGCCGACGAGCGCCAGGCGCACACCGACCACACCGACCACACCGACCACGCGAAGCATGCCCACCACCCGTACGACGCGCACACCACCGTCGTGTCCGTCCCCGCCAAGGCGCTCGCGCCCGTGCCCGACGGCCTCGACGTCGCCGACGCGGGCGTCGAGCAGGTCTACCAGCTGCCGCAGGCCGTCCTGGGGCGGTCGGTGCACGGCGAGATCGACCCGTACCTGTGGCAGGACGTGCGCAACGCCCAGGTGTATGTCGAGGTCATCACCGACACCCTCGTCGACGCCGACCCCGCCCGCGCCGCCACCTACCGGGCCAACGCCGCCGCATACACGCAGACCCTCCGGGAGGCCGACGCGTACGTCGCGAGCACCGTCGCCGCGATCCCGCGCTCGCAGCGCCACCTGCTGAGCACCCACGACACGTTCGCCTACCTCGCCGCCGCCTACGACGTGGACGTGGCCGGGTTCGTCACCGCCGACCCCTCCCAGGAGGCGAGCGTCGCCACCCGGCGGCGGCTCACGGAGACCGTCCGGGCCCTCGACCTCGGGGCCGTCTTCCAGGAGGTCGGCGCCGCCGACCAGGTCCTCGCCTCCGTCGCGGAGAGCACCGGTGTCCCCGTGTGCGACATCTACTCCGCGACCTTCGACCGCGACGTCACCACGTACGTCGACCTCGTGCGCGCCAACGCCGACGCCCTCGCACGTTGCCTCGCATGACCCCCGAACCCCCAGGAGGAGACCCCGTGTCCCCATCGCCCTCCCGCCGTACCGCGCGTCCGTCGGCCCGCAGGACCGCCGTCGTGACCGTGCTCGCCGCTGCGACGCTCGCCCTTCCACCGGCGGCCGCCGGGAGCACGCTCGTGGCCGACACCGACGGTGTCCCAGGCGAGCAGGCCGTGATCTCCGACGGGCACGTCGACGTCGGCCCCCGGTTCGTGGACGGGGAGTGGACGCTCCAGGCGCGCGACGACCGGGAGGTCCCGCCCGTGTGGCGTGACATGGAGGACACGGTGGTGCACGTCCTCGACACCGCGCGCCTCGAGGCGCCGGGCAGCCCGGAGTACGCCTTCCTCGGCGTCGCCGAGGGCGACCCCCTCTACCTCGTGCCGCAGGTCCAGGACCAGGCCGTCGCGTGGCTCGGGTGGAACACCCAGGACCCGGAGGTCACGCAGCGCGTCGACCTCGGGGCGACCCTGCGCCTCGACGGCGTCGAGGGCCCGGGCGAGCTGCACCTGTTCCTCCAGGAAGGCGTGTCCGGGACGCCCAACGTCCTGTGGACGACCGCCGACGACGACCCCCAGGAGCTGTGGATGGAGGTCAACACCCACACCCACGCCAACTGGGTGTTCACGGAGCCCGGCGCGTACGTCGTCGACGTCACCGTCCTCGCCGACCTCACCGACGGCGAGCAGGTGGAGGACTCCGCCCGGATGCTCTTCGCCGTCGGCACGGACACCGACCCGCAGGAGGCGTTCGCCGCCGCCGAGGCCGCCGGCGACCTGGCTGAGGACACCGGGGATGCTGAGGGCACTGAGGACTCGGACGGGGGCGACGGCACGGACGGCGCCACGGGCACCGGCGACCAGGCCACGCCGGATACGGCCCCCGACACCGAGGCGGCTCCCGAGGAGAGCGGGACGGGGCCGTCGCCCTGGGCGATCGGCGCTGCGGCCGCCGTCCTCGCGCTCCTCGTCGCGCTCGGTGCGACCGTCGTGCGTTCCCGACGAGCCCGCGCCGCCGCGGAGGCCGATGCCGACGCCGACTCCGCCACGACGACGACCGGACGGACCGGCGGCCCCGCCGGGGACGCGTCATGACGACGCCGGCGGTCCGCCTCGACCGAGTCTCGGTGGACCTCGGCGGACGCCCCGTCCTGCGCGACGTCGCCCTCGACCTGTACCGCGGCGAGCTCGTCGCACTCCTCGGTCCCAACGGCGCTGGGAAGACGACCCTTCTGCGGACCGTCCTCGGTCTCCTGCGGCCGCGCACCGGGACGGTCGCCGTCGACGGGGAGGTCGGGTACGTCCCCCAGCGCCACGAGTTCGCGTGGGACTACCCGGTGTCCGTCGAGGGGGCGGTGCTCTCGGGGCGCGTGCGCCGCATCGGTTGGTTCCGTCAGGCCGGCGTCGCCGACCACCAGGCCGTGCGGGCCGCCCTCGACCGCGTCCGCATGACCCACCTGCGCACACGACCGGTCGGCGAGCTCTCCGGTGGGCAGCGCCAACGGGTCCTCGTCGCCCGGGCCCTTGCCCTCGACCCCCAGGTCCTCCTCCTCGACGAGCCCTTCACCGGACTCGACGTCCCCTCTCAGGACCACCTCACCGAGCTCTTCGTCGAGCTCGCGGCAGAGCGCGCGGTCCTCATGACCACCCACGACCTCGTCGCCGCCGTCCACACCTGCACACGGCTCTGCCTGCTCGACGGGTCCGTCGTCGCGCTCGGCACCCCCGACGAGCTCCACGACCCCGCACCGTGGATGCGCACCTTCGGGGCGTCACCCACCTCGCCGCTGCTGCGCGCCCTCGGCCTCGTCCCCCAGGAGGCGCTGTGATCTCGCCGCTGGAGTTCCTCCAGGACCTCACCGACCCCGACCTGGCGTTCCTGCGCAAGGCGGTGCTCGTGGCGGTGATGTCGAGCGTCGTGTGCGGGGTCGTGGGCTGCCACGTGGTCTTGCGCGGGATGGCGTTCATGGGGGATGCCGTCGCGCACGCCGTGTTCCCCGGGCTGGCCGTCGCGTTCCTCCTCCAGGGGTCGCTCGTGGTGGGGGGTGTCGTGGCGGGCGTCGTCACCGCGGTGCTCGTCGCGCTGTTCTCCCAGGGGCGCAGGCTCCGCGAGGACACCGTGATCGGGGTGTTCTTCGTGGCGGCGTTCGCGCTCGGCATCGTGATCGTGTCCCGCGCCCCGGGGTACACGGGCACCCTCGAGCAGTTCCTCTTCGGGTCCGTCGCGGGCGTGGTCGACGAGGACCTCTACGTGGTGGGCGCGGTGGGCAGTGGTCTGCTCCTCGTGGCGCTCCTGCTGCACAAGGAGATCGTGGCGGTGAGCCTGGACCGTGAGATGGCGCGCTCCGCACGGCTGCCCGTGCTCGCCCTCGACCTCGTCCTCTACGTCATGGTCACCGTCGCCGTCGTGATCTCGGTGCAGACCATCGGGAACGTCCTGGTGCTCGCGCTGCTCATCACGCCCGCCGCGACGGCGCGCCTGCTCACGGACCGGCTCGGTCCGATGATGCTCGTCGCGCCGCTCGTGGGCAGCGCGTCGGCCGTCGTGGGCGTGTACCTGTCCTGGGCCCTGGACCTGCCGACCGGCGGGGCGATCGTCCTCGTCGCGACGGTCGCGTTCCTCGTCGCGTGGTGCCTCGCGCCGCGCCACGGGCTCGTCGCCCGCGGACGGGGCGCGAGCGCGGGTCGGCGGGACGTCGAGCAGGACCAGCCCTTCGTGGGTGTCCCCGGTCGCTCGGGGGCGGTGACGGGACCATGACGGCGACGAACGAGCAGACGCCGCGGCGCGCCCGGCACACCCGCCATCAGGAGGCGGTGCTGGCGCTCGTGGGGTCGTCGGACGCGTTCCGCGCGGTGCGCGACGTGCAGGCGATGCTCCGCGAGCAGGGGACGGAGGTGAGCATCTCCACGCTGTACCGGACGTTGCGCCTCCTCGAGCGGGAGGGGTTGGTGGACTCGGTGCACGACGAGGCGGGTGCGGTGCGCTACCGGCGTGCGGCGCCCGGCGATTCCGGGTGCTTCCTCGTGTGCCGGGTGTGCGACCGGGCCGACCCGGTGGACCTGGGCGAGGTCGAGGAGTGGGCCGTGCGGACGGCCGGGGCCGAGCAGTTCGCGGACGTCGTGGTCCACGCCCGGCTCCGGGGCGTGTGCGGGCGGTGCGCCTCCTGACGCCAATGAGCGCTCCCAGTCGATAATGAGAACGATTGCTATTATCTGATACTGTCGCACCGAACACCGCCCCTCCGTAGGAAGGAGAGGTGGCGCGCGTCTCCTGCGCCGCCGCCCCGCACACCATGACCATCACCTCCCCAGCACGACGCCGCACCGGCCTTCGGCCGTCCCTCGCCCTCGGCGTGGCCCTGCCCCTCGCGTTCCTCACCGCGTGCAGCGGCTCCGAGGGTGCCACCGACGGCGCCACGGCCGACGAGACCACCGCAGCCGCGGCGGAGGTCACCGAGGAGTCCGCGGTGAAGCCGCGCCTCGCCATCACCTACGACGGTGGCATCCAGGTCCTCGACGCCACCACCCTCGAGGTCCTCGAGGACATCGAGCTGGCCGGCTTCAACCGCATCAACGGTGCGGGCGACGGCCGCCACCTCTACGTCTCCACCACGGGCGGCTTCCAGGTCCTCGACGCCGGAAGCTGGGCAGAGCCCCACGGCGACCACGACCACTACTACTCGACGACCCCGACCCTCACGGACGTCATGTTCGACGCCGAGAAGCCCGGGCACGTCGTCAACCACGACGGCCGCACCGCGCTCTTCGACGACGGCACCGGCAAGATCGTCGTCCTCGACTCCGCCGACCTGGTGGACCCCGAGGTCGCCACCCGCGAGTACACGACCCCGTCCGCGCACCACGGCGTCGCGGTCGAGCTCTCCGACGGGTCCCTCGTCGTGTCCGAGGGCACGGAGGACGCCCGCACGGGCATCCGCGTCCTCGACGCAGACGACCAGGAGATCGCCGCGAACGACGACTGCCCCGGCGTCCACGGCGAGGCCATGGCCTCCGACGAGGCCGTCGTCATCGGCTGCGAGACCGGCGCGGTCGTCTACCGCGACGGCGAGATCACCAAGGTCGCCAGCCCCGACGCCTACGGCCGCATCGGCAACCAGGCCGGCAGCGAGGAGTCCCCGATCGTCCTCGGTGACTACAAGTCGGACCCCGACGCCGACCTCGAGCGCCCCACCCGCGTGTCCCTCATCGACACCCGGACCGCGTCGCTGAAGCTCGTCGACCTGCCTTCGAGCTACACCTTCCGCTCCCTCGCGCGCGGTGACGACGGCGAGGCCCTCGTCCTCGGCACCGACGGCCAGCTCCACGTCATCGACGAGGAGGCCGGCAGCATCGAGCGCTCCATCCCCGTCATCGACGAGTGGGAGGAGCCCGAGGAGTGGCAGGAGCCGCGCCCCACGGTGTTCGTCCTCGACGGCTCCGCGTACGTCACCGACCCGGCCACCAACTCCATCCACGCCGTCGACATCGAGACCGGCGAGGTCTGGATCAGCGCCGAGCTCACCGTGACGCCCAACGAGCTCAACGGCGTCTCCGGCGCCGCGGAGGAGGGCGCCCACGAGCACGAGGGCGAGGACCACGCCGAGCACGAGGGCGAGGAGCACTCCCACGAGGAGGGCGACGAGCACTCCCACGAGGGCGACGACCACACGCACGACGACCACGACCACGAGGGCGACGACCACGACCACGCCCACGACGAGGAGACGACGGAGGGCTGACCCTCCGCCCGACCCGTTCCGCGCAGGGGGCACCTCCGGGTGCCCCCTGCCGTCGTCCGCCCGAGAGGACACCATGACCCGCACCCTGAGCCGCACCACGGCCGCCGCCACCACGCTCGCCCTCGCAGCCGCCCTCGCGTCGTGCGCCCCCGCGGAGGGGGACGACGGGACCGTGGAGGTCCTCGCGTCGTTCTACCCGCTCGAGTACGTGGCCGACGAGATCGGGGGCGAGCACGTGACGGTCTCGAGCCTCACCCCGCCGGCGGCCGAGCCCCACGACCTCGAGCTGTCACCCAGCGCCGTGCGGTCCGTCGGCGAGGCCGACCTCGTCGTGTACCTCTCCGGGTTCCAGGCAGCCACGGACGAGGCCATCGACGCGCAGTCGCCGGAGCACGTCGTCGACACCGCCGAGGCCGCAGGCCTCGAGGGCGGCACCGACGCCCTCGACCCGCACTTCTGGCTCGACCCCACCCGCCTCGCGACCGTCGGGCACCAGGTCGCCGACGAGCTGTCCGCCGTCGACCCCGACAACGCCGCCGACTACGCGGAGCGTGCCGACGATCTCGAGGCCCGGCTCACCGACCTCGACACCCGGTACGCGGAGCAGCTCACGAGCTGCCAGGGCGCCACCCTCGTCACGTCGCACGAGGCCTTCGGGTACCTCGCCGACCGGTACGGCCTGGTCCAGGTGGGCATCACCGGCATCGACCCCGAGGTCGACCCGTCGCCCAAGCGCCTGCGCGAGGTCCGCCAGATCGTCGAGGACGCCGGCGTCACCACGCTGTTCTTCGAGATCCTCGTCAGCCCCAAGGTCACCCAGACCCTCGCCGACGACCTCGGCGTCGCCACCGCCGTCCTCGACCCCATCGAGGGCCACGTCGACGTCGAGCGCGACTACCTCGAGATCATGGGCGACAACCTCGACGCCCTCACCACCGGTCTCAACTGCTCCTGACGAGGCCCCGGACGGTGGGTCCGCCGACCAGTCAGCGGTCCGAGTCCTGCTGATCCGACGCGATCGTGAAGGTCCCCGCCCTGAGCAGCCCGAGGACGGGTGGTGCGACTCCCAGCCGCCCGGCTGTCGTGAAGATGTGCTCACGGAGAAACGGGTAGACGGCCATCACGCCGACCTTCTCGACGAACTCGCCTGCCGCGACCTGAGGCACCTTGAGCGGTTCGGAGAATGTGAAGACCGCGCCCACGTCTGCGAGGAGCTGGGCCTCTGACGTGTCGACGGACAGCTTCACGCGGGTCTCGAACCAGTTCTCTGATCCTCGTGCCTGGACGTCGAGCGACTGTTCGGGCTCAACTGCAGCGTCAGGGTCGTCGATTCTCCTTCCGGTGATCTCGTAGACCTTGATCTCGGTGAGCTCGACGACGGGGAGCATCTCGGCGGCGGTCGAGACGAGACGGGGGCCGCTCATGCTGCGAAGGTGAAGTCGGTGCTCAGGAGCGATCTCGGTGCGGGGAGGGGGACTCGCGTCGGTTCATCGCCAGACGTCACACCGAAGGTGAAGCCGGTGTCGAACGTCACCCACGTCTCGGATCCGTGGGAGGTAGCCAGCATGCCTCCGATGATCTGGGAGTCTCTCCGCGTAGGGAAGGCGACGCCGTCGTCGATCTCGGTGCCACGGGCTCTCAGGGCCTCGACGACCTCCCCCCACAGCCAGAGCCCACCGCCTGCGAGCACGAACGGGGCCGGAAAGACCGTCCCTGCCTGCCGCTGGCCATTGACCCAGAGGTTGACGGCTTGCCGCGTGACGCCTGTTCGGTCGGCGATCTGGCTGCGAGTCACAAGGTCGTCGACGAGGCGGACAGGGGGTGCGCCCAGGGACCGGAGCTCCGCGATGGCGGAACGGGCCGCCTCGACGCAGCCGTCCGCGCCGATCTCCACGGTGAGGAGGGTGACTCCCGAGTGGGTCGCGATGACGGCGTCCATCGCGTCGGCGACCGCGTCCTCCACGGCTTCGGGCACCGCGGGTATCTCGAAGGTCATCTCGAACTGGGGCATGCGCCCATCGTTCACCGCAGCACGAGTGTTGTCAATCGACAACACTCTCGCTCACCCGTCGAGATCGTGACGGTCCGGGCAGTGCTCAGCCATCCGCCGAACCCTGCGAGCGTGACCGCTCGGATTCCGCGGTGTGCCGTCCACCCGCACCTGCCCCTCGCCGCACGGGCAGTACACGCGGAACTTGTGCCCTTGTCTCCGAAGCCGCCACCCGCGCGCCTCGAGGTCGACCAGGACCTTGTAGATGTCGTCGTGAACCTCGCGCCTCACCGAGGAGGCGCTCACCCACTCACCGGACACGATCTGGCCCTGGCGCGGTCGAGTCGCTCATCACCCATGGAGGGTAGCGGTCAGGTCGGACATCCGGCTCCGGCATGCTGGCCCTGTGAATCGGACTACTCGTCTCCTGGCCGCCCGCCGCCCCGCCCTCGCGCTCTCCGCCGTCGCGACCGTCGTCCTCGGCCTCGCCGCCCGGACGCTCCTCGACGGTCCCGTGTCCGCCTTCCTCGGTGACGCCCTCTACGCCGTGCTCGTGTACGTGCTCGTGGCGTTCGTCGGCCCGCGCGCCCGACCGGTCGTCGTCGCGGCCGTCGCGTGGGCGCTCTGCGCCGCGGTGGAGGTCGCCCAGCTCGTCGGCCTCTCCGCGGCCGTCGTCGACGCCTGGGAACCCGCCCGCTGGGTCCTCGGCACCACCTTCCACGCCCCCGACCTGATCGTCTACGCCGTCGGGGCGGCGACCGCGGGCACCGCCGACGCGGCGCTCCTCCGGTGGCGGGCACGCAGAGGCCCTGGTGCCGCCGACGACCCCCGCTAGCATGACCGGGTGCCGACCTCGACTGGTGCCGACGACGTCCCCCTCCACCACGACGACCACCCCGGCCCGGACGGCCCGGTGCTCGCGCTCGCGGGTGGCGCGGCCCGCCACCCGGACTACCTGGCGACGCCCGACGGTCGCCCCTTCGGCCTGACGCGGCGCGTCGTCGTGCCGCACCTGCGCGGCGTGAGTCTGAGCCCTGCGCCCGCGGACCCGGAGCGGGGGTCGTGGTGGCGGCAGGCCGAGGACGTCGACCGCCTCCGCGAGCACCTGGGCCTCGAGCGGGTGACGATCGTGGCGCACTCCGCGGGGACGCGCCTGGCCGTCGCGTACGCGGCGCAGCACCCCGAGCGGGTGGAACGGATGGTGCTCGTCACCCCGCCCGCCGGGTACCTCGTGGACGTCCCGTCGGACGTCGACGCCATGGTGGCGAGGCGTACCGGCGAGCCCGACTTCGACGCCGCCGTCACGGCCCTCACGTCGCCCCCGGAGATCACGTCCGACGCGGAGCTCGCCGCGTGGCAGGCGACGTGCGCGCCCGCGGGGTACGCGCGGTGGGGCGCCGCGGAGCGGGCGCACTCCCGGGTGGGGGAGTGGTCCCTCGCCGGCTCGCGGGCGTACTTCTCGGTCGCGCCGCCCGCCGACCTCGCGGAGCGGCTCGCGGCGGTCACGGCACCGGTGCTCGTCGTCGCGGGTTCCGAGGACGTGTTCACGGGGCGCGCGCCGCTCGCGGCCATGAGCCGCCTGTTCCCCGACGGCGACCTCGCGGTCGTCGACCGGTGCGGCCACTACCCGTGGGTCGAGCAGCCGCACGCCTTCACGGCACTCGTCGGCGCGTTCCTGGAGCGGCCCTAGGTGGTCGCGCGGACCTGAGGACGGCTCTACAGCCAGCGGTTGCGCTTGAAGACGACGTAGAGCCCGGCGCCGAGGGCGACCATCGCGGCGAGGGCGAGCGGGTACCCGTACTGCCAGTGGAGCTCGGGCATGTGGTCGAAGTTCATGCCGTAGATGGCGCCGATGAGGGTGGGGGCGAAGAGGATGGCGGCCCACGCGGAGATGGTCTTCATGTCCTCGTTCTGGCGCTGCCCCACGAGGGTGGCGTTGACGGTGAGGATCTGGCCGAGGACCTCGCGGATCTCCGTGACGCGGCTGTTGACGCGGGCGAGGTGGTCGGCGGCGTCCTGCAGGTACGTCTGGAGCTCGTCGGTGGTGCCGTACTTGAGGAAACCGGCGCGGAGCGCCTCCACCACGGAGACCAGCGGCGCGGTGGCGTGCTGGAGGTCCACGACCTCCCGGGAGAGGCGGTAGATGCGCTGGGGGACGGCGGCGTCGCCGCTGAACACCTCCCGCTCGATCTCCTCGATGTCGGTGCTCACACCGTCGAGCACCCCGAAGTAGCCGTCGACCACCTGGTCGATGAGCGTGTAGAGGACGGCCTCGGGGCCGAGCGTGAGGAGGGTCGGGTCCTGCTCGAGGGCGGAGAAGTCCCAGTCGATGTCGGTGGGGTCACCCTGGCGGAGGACGACGGCCCAGCGTCCCTGGATGACGACGTGGAGCTCGTCGAGGTCGACGTCCTCGTCGTCGTCGAGGTACGCGGCCGACCGCAGCACGACGAACAACGCGTCCCCGTAGCGTTCGAGCTTGGGGCGCTGGGAGCCGTGCAGGAGGTCCTCGACGAGCAGCGGGTGGAGGTCGAGGAGCTCGCCGAGCTCGAGGACGTCCGCACGGGTGGGGCGGTCGTAGGCGACGACGGCGACGTGGTGGGGCGACAGGTCCTCGCGCGCGAGCTCGGCCGGCGTGGTCGCGGTTGCGTCGTCGACGGGGTGCCCGTCCTCGAAGACGGCCACGTGGCGCATCCCTGTGCCGTGCACCTCGGTCCACCCGGTCGGCTGCAGGCGGTCCCGGCGGGAGAAGAGGGGGACCTGGCGGAGGTGGGGGTGGGGGATCGGTCGCATCGGATCATCCTGGTGTGTGCGGGGCGGTGCCGCGAGGGCGGCGGGGAGGTGGGGGCGCTCAGTCGTCGGCGGCCAGGTCCATCCCGGAGCGGGCGACGATCTCGCGCAGCGCCGCGAGGTGACCGGCGAGCGCGCGTCGCCCGTCGGGTGTGAGGGTGACGAAGGTGCGTGCGCGTTTGCCCTCGAAGGTCTTGCGGAGGGCGACGTACCCGGCGTCCTCGAGGGTGGAGAGCTGTTTGGACAGCGCGGAGTCGGACAGCCCGACGCTGTCGCGCACGAACCTGAAGTCGGCGTGCTCGGTGGCGGCGAGGAGGCTGACGACGGACAGGCGCGTGGGTGCGTGGACGAGGTCGTCGAACCTCGGGGCGACGGGGCTCATGCGACGAGGGCGGCGCGGGCGAGCATGAGGCGTCGCAGGTGCGCCATGAGCGCGGGCCCGCCGACGGCCAGGGCGACGGCGACGACGGCGCAGGCGAGGGTTCCGGGCCATGGGACGCCCGCGGCGACGAGGGCCCAGGCGGTGCCGAGGCCGAGCGCGACGAGACCGAGGGCGAACCCGACGATGGTGAGCGCGCCGCGCCTCCCGAGGAGGGCTCGCCCGGCCTGCACCGGTGCGCGGCGTGCGACCGCGACGACGAGCGCCGTGAGGCCGGCGGCGTAGAGGACGCTCCCGGTGATGACGAAGGCCACCTCGCGGCTCTCGATGGACGCGACGAGGAGGAGCACGAGCGCCCCGACGCCCGACCAGTACCAGGCGGGGACGAGCGGCGCGGCGGCGACCTGCTCGGTGCGGGTGCGGACGTCGGCGAGGGCGCGGAGCGCGTCGTCGGGGGTGACGGTGGACTGGTTCATGGTTCCTCCTGTGCAAGTACTTTCCTGAGAGGAAAGTAGCAGATGGAACGCGGGGTGGGTAGTCGTCCTTGCCGTGCTCCGGTACGGTCAAATCAGGAGGAATATGATGGAGATCGACGTGCCCGGCATGCTTGTGGATCTCCTGTTCGTGCGCTCCGCGTGGAAGATCGACGGACTACCCGGCCTTCCTCCCGCCTCCCCGCCCCCGGATCCGGGGACGACCGCCCGCCCTGACTTGCTTGGTCTCGACGCGGCGTGGACAGCGCTCTGGCGCCGAGGCGTTCAGGGCGAGCCCATGACCGAGGACTCGTGGCTGGCCGTGCTCGGTGTCGAGGAGATCGACCAGGACGCCCGGCACGCATGGTCGAATACGACGCGGCAACGCATCAACGCCGACGTCGTCGGGCAGGGCCGACCGCTCCGGCAGACATCCCTCCCGCGTCGCGCGACGAGCGGCGAGGCAGCAGGTCTCTCCTCGGTGGTCATCGTCCCCGTGGAGGGCTGGTACGCGGACCGCGTCGCCCCCGCACGTCTCGTCCTCTCGGAAGCGGCGTACACCGACGACGACGCCTGGGCGGCAGCGCTCGTAGCTCGATAGAGGATGCGAGCGTGGACATCGGAATCGTGCGCTTCGCCGGCTGCTCCGTCATGCCGCAGCGACTGGCGCGTGATGTGGAGGAGCGCGGTTTCGAGTCGCTGTTCTACACGGAACACACGCACATCCCGGTTGCTTCTCGACGCGGGAGCGGCTCGGCGCGGGACTACGCCGCAACGTTCGACCCGTTCGTCGCCCTCGCTGCAGCCGCCGCGGTCACTTCGACGCTGAAGCTCGGGACCGGGGTGTGCCTGCTGCCGCAGCGTGACCCGATCATCACCGCCAAGGAGGTCACCAGCCTCGACCTGCTCTCGGGGGCCGTGTGCTGCTCGGCGTGGGATCGGGCTGGAACCGGGAGGAGATGCGCAACCACGGCGTCGGGCCGACGGGGCGCACCGCTCGGATGGTCGAGGCCGTCCAGGCGGTGCGTCAGATCTGGGCGACGGACGAGTCGGAGTTCCACGGTGACCACGTCGACTTCGCGCCACTCGCCACGGCGGGCGTCGACCGGTGTCTGATCCCCGTCCGTTCCGAGGACTCCGACGACCTGTCCACGCGGCTCGATGCGCTGGTCGCGGTACGTGAAGCCTTTGCATCGCGATAGGTGGTCGGCGCTCCATGACTGTGGCGGGGTGCTTCGCTCCGTCGTGCTCCAGCGGACCATGGGTACGGTGCTGTGATGACCTCCTCACGCACCTCGCCCACGTCCGCCGCCTCCGGGACCGTCGCTCTCGTCGGCGGGCACGTCGTCCCCGTCTCCTCCGAGCCGCTCGACGGCGCCACCGTGCTGCTGCGCGACGGGAAGATCGTCGCCGTCGGGCACGACGTGACCTTCCCCGAGGACGCGACCGTCGTCGACGTGTCCGGCCGGTGGGTGCTGCCGGGGTTCGTCGAGTCCCACGGGCACATCGGCATCCACGAGGAGGCCAACGGCCCCGCAGGGAACGACACGAACGAGATGACGCGGCCCAACACGGCTGGTGTGCGGGCCGTGGACGCCGTGGACATCGACGACGAGGGTTTCCGTGACGCCCTCGCCGGCGGCGTGACGTCGGCCGTGATCAAGCCCGGGTCGGGGAATCCCATCGGTGGGCAGACCGTCGCCATGAAGACGTGGGGCGGGCGCACCATCGACGAGCAGGTCATCAGCGCGTCCGTGAGCGTGAAGTCCGCCCTCGGGGAGAACCCCAAGCGCGTGTACGGCGAGAAGAAGCAGATGCCCTCCACCCGCCTCGGGGTCGCGTACGTCATCCGGGAGGCCTTCACCAAGGCGCGCAACTATGCGACGGCGCGGGCCGCCGCAGCCACGAAGGGTGAGCCGTTCGCCACGGACCTCGACCTCGAGGTCCTCGCCCGCGTCCTCGACGGCGAGCTCGTCTGGGACCAGCACACGCACCGCCACGACGACATCGTCACCGCGATCCGCCTCGCCGACGAGTTCGGGTACCGCCTGGTCATCAACCACGGCACCGAGGGCCACAAGCTCGCCGACGTCCTCGCCGAGCGCGACATCCCCGTGATCTTCGGGCCCATGATCACCACCCGCAGCAAGGTCGAGCTCCGCGACCGCGCCATCACCAACCTCGTGGCCCTCGCCGCCGCCGGGGTGCGGGTCGCGATCACCACCGACCACCCCGTGATCCCCATCAACCTGCTCGTCCTCCAGGCGAGCCTCGCCGTCCGCGACGGCCTGCCCCGCACCACCGCGCTCGAGGCGCTCACCACCAACCCGGCCGCGTTCCTCGGCCTCGACGACCGCGTCGGGTCCCTCACGCCCGGCCTCGACGCCGATGTCGTCGTGTGGTCCGGCGACCCCCTCGACACCACGTCCCGCGCCGAGCAGGTGTACATCGACGGCCGCCTCGTCTACTCGTGGGACGCCGACGCGTTCCGCGGTCGCGTCGTGGAGCGCTCCGAGCGCTTCGCCTGAGCCCGCGGGGAGCGGGACGCGGCGGCCTTCACGGCTGCCCCGTCCCGCCGCCGTGTGCCGCTCTGACGGCCCCCGCCATGCGATAGCGTCGCTCGGATGAGCGAGAGCAAGCAGTCACGGTGGCGGGTCGTCGGCCCGGACGGCGAGGCCACGGAGTTCACCGCGGACTTCGAGGGTGCGTGCGACGCGCACGACCAGTTCGCCTGCATCATGGCGGCCTGCCCCGACGCGTTCGGGTGGCGTGCCACGAACCTGGACGACGGCACGGAGTACGTCCCTGAGGAGATCGAGGAACGCATGCTCGCCGGGCTGAAGGGTCAGCGACCGAGCTGACTCGCGGTGTCGCGTCAGCGGGGGTCGCGGACGACGCGTACCGCCCGCCAGGAGAAGCCGTCCTGGTCCTCGAAGGACTCGAGCTCGACGTCGACCTCCTCGCCCACGTCGAGCGCCCGGTACCCCGGCGCGTCGATGTTGCTGAAGTGGCACCAGAGCTGCAGGCCCGTGCTGAGGGTTACGTGCCCGAACCCCGCCTCCGCGTCCCACGCGGCGACGGTGCCGCGCGCTCGAGCCTGGATCTCGGGGGCCCGCGGCAGGAGGTCGGCCAGGCTGAGCGGCGGGGTGCCGGTGAGGCGCTCCACGGTGTCGGTGACCGTCGCGAGCTCGCCGGCGGCGATGGCCGTGTACGTGGACACCCACGCGTCGAGCTCCCAGTCGGGGGCGCCGTAGGACTGGCGTGACGCGTACGCCTCCTCGACGGTCTCCTCCTCGTAGCGGGTGGGCCGCCCTGTGCGCTCGGTGATGATCCGGGCGGCCTCGGTGAGCGTGAGGGCCTGCGGGCCCGTGAGGTCGTAGGTGCGCCCCGCGTGCTGCTCGGGGTCGGCGAGGACCGTGGCGGCGACCCGGGCGACGTCCGCACGCGCGACGGCCGCGACGCGCCCGTCGCCGGCAGGCCCGCGGATGACGCCCTCCTCACCACCGAACTCGGGCAGGACGTCCAGGTAGAACGAGTCGCGCAGGAACGTGAACGCCATGCCCGACGCCCGCAGGTGCTCCTCCGTGGCCCAGTGGTCCCGGGCGAGCGTGAACGTCGCGTCCGGCGCCGCCCCGAGGAACGACGTGTAGACGACGTGCCGCACTCCCGCCGCGGCCGCCGCGTCGACGAAGGTGCGGTGCTGGTCCAACCGGTCCGGGCTCTCCGACCCGGACACCATGAACAGGACGTCCACCCCGGTCAGCGCTGCGACGGCGGCCTCGCGGTCCCCGTACGACGCCTGCGCCACCGGCCACGTGCCCCTCGGCGCCCGGCGCGGGTCACGGACGACCAGGCGCAGGGGGCCGCCGTCGAGCAGGGGGAGGACCGCGCGGCCGACGTGGCCGGTGGCCCCGGTGATCGCGACGACGGGCGCTCGGGTCATGGTCTGGGTCCTCTCGACGCGGCTATGCGGCTCCTCCTCACACTATCGCCGCGAGCCACAGGTGCATGGCGGCGTAGGAGCGCCACGGCGCCCACCGCGCGGCGTGGGCCGCGAGGACACGGGACGCGGCCGCCCGGGGTACGTCGGCATCGAGGATGCCGACGGCCCTCGCGCCCGCGACGAGGGCCACGTCCCCGTCGAGCCACGCGTCGGGGTCGCCGAGCACACGCATGGCGACGTACGACGCCGTCCAGGGCCCGATCCTCGGGCGGGCGAGCAGGTCTGAGCGCAGGCGGTCGGCGTCGACGCCCTCGTCGACCACGAGGTCGCCGTCAGCGAGGGCGCGGCACACCCCGAGGATGCCGCGGGTCGCCTGCCCGGGCAGGCGAAGGATCCTGTCGGCGTCGGGTGGGTCTCCGGGCACCGGTCCGGGGACGCCCGCGACGACCTGGGCCGGCGTCGGGAAGAGCCGGGTGAGCCCGAGGACGTCCGACGTGGTCGGGGTGCCGCACGCCGTCGCGAGCCGGCTCAGGTGGGTTCGGGCGGCCGAGACCGAGATCTGCTGCCCGACGAGCGCACGGAGCACGAGCTCGTGCGGGTCCACGGTGCCCGGGACGCGGATGCCGGGGGTCCGGGCGACGAGGGGCGCGAGGGACGGGTCGGCGCTCAGGGCGTGGTCGACGGCGACGGGGTCCGCGTCGAGGTCGAGCAGGTGCCGGAGCCGGGCGACGGCCGGGTCGACGTCGGCCGCCGACGCGAGCTCGAGGTGGGCGGTGAGCCGCCAGCCGGTGCGCGGTGCACGCGACGCCACGACCTCGACGGTAGCCGGCCCGTGGGGGAGCAGGAGGGTCCGGGCGTAGCGGAGGCGCCGGTCGTCGGACAGGTCAGCGACCTCGACGCCCTGCACGGCGCGTGCGGCGAGGAACGCGAACACCCCGGGCGCGTCGAACGGCTGTCGCACGGGGAGGTCGACGTCAGCGCGGCCGCCGGTCTGCGGCGCTCCCATTCTCGTCTCGCGAGTCATATCACTCGTCAGATGAGGATGAAGCGAGGCGTCGCACGTGGTCGCTGTGGCGCCGGTACCCGGCGGCGTGCTCCACGAAGTCCGCACGGCCGGTCTCCGCGGCGCGCTCGTCCGTGTAGGCGGCGAGGTCGTCGAGGCGGTCGGCCATCGCGCGCAGGAGGTCCGCTCGTCCCGCGTCGGAGCCGTACGCCGTGAGGAGCCGGTCGGTGCGCTCGAGGCGGTCGGTCGTCGTGAGGTGGGGTGCGTCGTCGGTGAACGGGGCGAGCCGGTAGGCGAGGTACGCGAGGTCTCTGATGCGCGGCCCGGGAGCGGCGGTGTCCCAGTCGAAGAGGCCGGTGACCCGGCCGTCGGCGAACGTCATGTTGTACGGGGCCGAGTCGTTGTGGCACACCACGTCGACCGGCTCGTGGACGGGCAAGCCCCACACGAGGTCGCGCCGAGCCGCGAGAGGCACGCTCGCGTCGTGCACGCGGCGCAGCAGGCGCGCCGTCCCCTCGAGGAGCGCCGGGTCCCACAACCACTCCGGGAGGGGGTACCCACCGACGTCGCCGGGCAGGAACGACAGGACCTCGCGGCCCTGGTCGTCGAACCCGTGCGGCTCGGGCACTTCCACGATGCCCGACGCGCGCAGCGTGGTGAGGAGCTCGTGGACGGCAGGCGTCCACGGGCCGGCCGTGCGGTGTACCCGGTCGCCCTCGCGGACGACGGTGCTCGAGTTCCCGCCCGCGAGCACCTCCTCGTCAGGTCCCATCAGTCGACGATCTTCATGCCGGCGTCGGCGAGGGCCGCGAGGAGGGGCTCGAGCCCGAAGGCCTCGACGGGTCCGAGCGCCCCCGTGCTCTCGACCGCACCCTCCGAGGCCTGGACGGCCGCCCAGGCGAGGAGGTCCGCGGTGAGCGCGTACGGCTCCGGTCCCTCGAGGCGGGCCCGGCCCACGCGCGTGCCGTACTCGTCGTACGCCTCCGCGACCACCTGGGTGCGGACGTCGGCGACGTCCTCGGCCGACGGGCCCTCGGGGAGCCGGTCGGCGACCGCCGACCCCAGTCGGCTGAGCGCGGAGGAGACGCCGGGCACCCGGCCCAGCGCGTCGGTGACGGGCGACAACCGCTGCACGGCCGTCGACGCCTCGCCCAACCAGCCGAGGTACACCTCGACGTCCGTGAGCGACGGGTACGAGCGCGGCAGCGCGAGCTGCTCCGTGCCCCCGGTGCTGAACGCCGGGCGCAGCTCGCCGTCGACGTCGAACCGTCGCAGCCGCGCCGCTCCACGTTCCGGGACCACCGCACCGCCGGTGAAGCGGTACGACGGCTCGGAGCCCATCGCGAACGCCGACCGGGCCGTGCCGCGGCTCATCGAGCCCCTGCCTGCACCGTCGAGGTAGTAGGCGACGTGCACGGACGTCGCGGGCCGACGGGCGTCGCGCGCCCTCTCGAGGGCCAGCGCACCGGCGGCGTTGCCGAGGACCCAGTCGTGCCCGAACGCCGTGAGGAGAGCGGCACCGGTGACGCGCGCCCGGGGACCGTGCTCCGCGAACACCCGACGGATGAACGGCGACTCACCCGTGGAGTCGATGTACGTGGCGCCCGCGTCGACCGCGGCGGTCACCGCCGGGCGGCCGAGATCCCCGAACGGCCCCACGGTCGTCACGAGGACGTCGCCCTTCTCGATGAGGCCACGCACCGACGCGGGGTCGGCGACGTCGGCGACCGCTGTCGGCAGCCCGCCGAGCTCGTCGGCGAGCTGCGAGAGCCTGCCCTGGTCGCGTCCGGCGAGGACGGGCGAGGCGCCGCGGGCGACGAGCGCGCGGGCCGTGCGGCGCCCGGTGTACCCGGTGGCACCGAGAAGGACGATCGTGCTCATGAGCGCACCTCCACGGGCGGCAGGTCGGGGTAGGTCACGTCCGTGAGCTCCTCGCTGATCTCCCAGAGGCGTTCGGCGACGGCGTCGTCCTGGGCCTGCCCGTTGGGCTGCACACGCGTCGGTGCGCCCCGACCCTCGCCGCGGCCACCGGGTCCGTAGTACGCGCCGCCGACGACGTCGGGCGCCGTCGCCGCGTGCAGGGAGGGCAGGGCGCCCTCCGCGTCGCTCTGCCCGAACCGCGCGAAGAACCCGCGCACGGCGCTCCCGACGGGACCCCACCCGGCGAGGCCCGCCGCGAGGTTGGTGGCCGCGATGCCGGGGTGCGCCGCGACGGCCAGCACGTCGTCGCCCGCGGCACGCAACCGGCGGTCGAGCTCACGGACGAACAGGAGGTTCGCGAGCTTCGACTGCCCGTACGCCGTCCACGGCCGATACCCGTGGAGGCCCTGGAGATCGTCGAAGTTCATGTGACCGAACTTGTGGGCGTTGCTCGACAGCACCACCACGCGGGCGCTGGGTGCCTGCCGCAGCGCGGGGAGGAGCAGCCCGGTGAGCGCGAAGTGCCCCAGGTGGTTGGTGCCCAGCTGGAGCTCGAAGCCGTCGGCCGTGCGCCCGTAGGGCACGGCCATGATGCCGGCATTGTCGACGAGGACGTCCAACGGGCCGTCCCACTCGTCTGCGAGGCGCCGTACGGACGCGAGGTCCGCGAGGTCGAGCTCCGCGAGCGTCACGTCCGGCGACCCCGACAGCTCACGGACCTTCTCGACAGCGACGCGGCCGCGCTCCGGGTCCCGGGCCGTCATCGTCACCGCCGCGCCGTGGCTCGCGAGCTGGAGCGACGTCTGCAGGCCGAGCCCGCTGTTGGCGCCGGTCACGAGCGCGCGACGCCCCACGAGCGAGGGGATGTCAGCGGCCGACCAGCCGGGCGAAGAACGTCTCTGTGCCATCTTCCGACCCTATGGGACTGCCGTCGACGGCACGACCGGCCCGGGCCTCTCCAGCCTGACCGTGGTGGCCGGTCTCACGCCTCCGGCGAGGCCCGGGTGCGGGTGCGGAGCTGCAGCCGCTCCTCGGCCCAGGCGAGGACGGGCCCTGAGGGCGGCAGATCTTTGTCGAGCTCGGCAACCACGCGGGCGAAGCCGAGGGCATCACCCTCGTCGGCGTGGAGGAGGAGCAGCTCCGTCAGCAGCACGTGCCGGAAGGCGCGCCGACGTCCGAGGTCGCCCCGTCGGACGGTGCGGATGAGCGTCGGCCGGTGGAGGAGCCGGCCGACCTGGTCGAAGCCACCACCCGTGAGCCCGCGAAGGACGTCCACACCGCACCGGCGAGCCGAGTCGCGGTCGTGGACCAGCCACCAGCGCTCGCCCCGGTGCTCGACGTGATCGGTGGTGGGGGTCAGCGTCTGACGCCACAGGCCGTGGGTGGTCCGCGGTGTCAGGTCCGACCAGCCCAGGTACTCCCACCACGGGCCGGGCGTCACCGCGAGGTGCACGCGGAACACCAGCCGGTCGTCGGAGAGCCGGTTCCGCTGGGTGCTGATCATGCCGTGATCGCCGGAGGCCCCGACGACGTGCCAGTCCTCGCTGTGGCCGACGTACCCACGCGCTCTGACGGCGCGCGCCACCCGCACGCGTACGTCGTCGTGATACGCCTCCAGCGCCGACATGGACGTCATCATCCACGATGGTCGGCGCGATGACCGCGAGCCTCGCCTCCCAGCGGTTCGCCGCGTGCCCTCACCGGGCTGCAGCTCAGGCCGGTGGGGGCGCGGTCGTGACCGCGACCGACCACACCTGCTCCGGGTCGGCCTCTACGGTGAGCGTGTACGTGTCCACGCCCCGCACGTCGAACACGTGCGACGTGTCTCCCTCGCCCTCCATGGAGTCGCACCACGCGTCGAACGACCCCACACCGTCGACCGTCACCGTCACGGCCCGCGTGCCGGTGCACGTCACCGCGACGTCGATCGCGTCGCTCGTCACCTCGTACGGGCCCAGGGTCGACGTCCCCTCAGCTGTCGCCTCGCCGTCCGGCCGCTCGCTCGTCGTCGGCGGCGGCCCGGGCGTCGGACCCGCCGGGATCGGGTCGTCAGCGCACGCCGCGCACAGCGCCGCGACCAGCAGCGCGCACCCGATCGACCGCTGCGTCCTTCTCGTGTTGCTCACCATGGCCCCCTCCCACCCATGGTGCACCGCACCATGGCCGGGCGCGCACCGACCCGGATAGGGTCCACGCATGACCCCCACCGCAGGACGCCGCCCCCTCGACGCGCTGCGTGCCCGGCCCAACCTCGTCACCGTGGCCCTCGTCGTGATGTCCGCGATCACGTGGTTCGGGTGGTTCGCCCGCGAGGAGTACGTGACGTCCCCGGAGGGGAACGTCAGCGGCCCCTACGTCGCGTGGCAGGTCCTCGGCGCCGTGCTCACGCTCGCCGTCCTCGTCGTCGTGGGCGCGCGGACCCTCGGGGTCCCGCTCACCGCGACGTGGGTGGCCGTCGGGTTCGCCGGGGGCTTCGGGGTCAAGGGCGCCATGACCGACGACACGGGGCTGTACCTCGTCGGCACCCTCCTCGTCGCGGTGGGGACCTTCGTCGGCGCGCTCGCCGTCGGGTGGCTCGCGTCGCTGCCCGGGCGGGACGACGCGCACGCCTGACTCACGCCCAGTGGTCCGGGCGGCGCACCGTCCCGGGGAGGCGTGTCGCGGCGTCACCGACGGCCGACGACACCTGCACCTGCGTGAGGAACAACGCCTCCGACAGGTCGGCCCCGCGCACGTCCGCGTCGCGCAGGTCCGCACCGATGACGTCCGCCCCACGCAGGTCGGCACCCTGGAGGTCGGCGGCGATGAGGTAGGTGCCCCGGAGGTCTGCGCCGCGCAGGTCTGCCCCGTCGAGCCGCGCCCCAAGGAGGTCCGCCCCGGGCCCGATGCGTCGCGTCCGCTTGGTCCGCGGCGCCGACGGGTACGTCGCCCGGGCGAGTCCGCTCGCCTGCGCCAGGAGGACGTTCACACCGTCCCGGTGCGCGTCGACGTCCAGGGCGGCCAGGTCCTGCGGGCCCAGACCGGTGAGGCGCTGCGTCTCCGTGACCGCCGCCTCGAGGTCGTCCCGCACCGGTTCCGTGCCGCGCATGGTCATGGCCGCCACGAGGTACCAGAGGACCTCCTGGAGCCTGCGCACCACGGGGAACACCTCGAACATCAGCGCCCGCGACCCGTCGTCGTGCCGCCAGCTGCGCCCCCCGAACGTCCCCTGCGACACCTTCTGCCCCGCCCCGAAGCAGTCGAACACCGTGCACCCCTTGAAACCCTCCGGGCGCAGGCGCGCATGGATGGTGCACCGGTCCGCGTCGTCGAGGTTGTGGCACGGGTCCCCGGCCGCCTTGTCGACCGCGAAGTCCGCCGACCGCGCGAACGCCAACGCCACGCAGCACAACCCGAAGCACCGCGAGCAGTCCGCCGCGAGGTCCGGCCCGGGCGCGCTCGCGGTCGGGTTCACCAGTCGCCCAGCATCTTGCGGATGCGCTTCTCGCTCACCGGCCCGTCGGTCCCCAGCTGCTGCGCGAACAACGACACGCGCAGCTCCTCGACGAGCCACCGCACCTCCGCGAGCTCGGCGGCCCGCGCCGGGTCCGGCTGCCCGGCCGCGGACGACGCGCGCGCCCGGTCCCATGCCTCCTCGACGTCGTGCACGCGCCACGCGAGCTCGGCGTCCCGGTTGGGGTTCGTGGTCGCCTTCTCCAACCGGTACGACGCGGCCCGCACGTAGCGCGTCAGGTGCGGCAGCCGGTGCCCGGGCGTCGCGGACACGAAGCCCTCGTGGACGAGCCCTGCCACCTGGTCACGCAGGTCGGTGAGGGTGTTGAGGAGCGCCAACGAGTTGGCCGACCGGATCTCCGCGTCGAGCGTCCGCGCCGCCGCGAGGACCGCGACGACGTGCCCCACCACCCGGTGCACCTCCTCCTCGAGACCCGACCGCACGGTGGCGAGCGCCGCCCGGTAGGCGTCGACCGACCGCACCGACGCGGCGTCGGGCGTGAGGTTCTGCACGGCCGCGAGCTGCAGGTCCGCGACGAGCGCGCCGGTGTTCCGGTACGGCGACGCCGCGAGCGTCAGCGACTGCGTCGCCGACCACCGCGACGTGATGCGCCCCTGCTGCAGGGCCGTCTCGCCGAGGAGGAGACGACGGACCCCGCGCTCGTGCGTAGCCCGCTGCCGCGACGCGTCGGCGAGGACCCGCAGGGCCACCGTCCTGCGCTCCTCGACGAGGGCCGGGTACCCGCGGACCACCATCCCGCCGGGCCCGGGGGAGTCCACCTGTGCGGGGAGCACCCCGTCGGGCAACCCGTCGGGCCAGGTCACCAAGGCGTCGACCTCCTGCACGGCCCCGCCGACGCTCCCGACGAGACCGTCGTGGGCGCCACCGCCACCGGATCCCGAGCCCTGACGCGAGCCCTGACCCGAGCCCGTCCCACCGTCGTGGTCGCCGAGTTCGTCACTTCCGGTCGAGTTCGGTCCCTGGGAACGACGTCCTCGACTGGAACTGCCGAACTCGGCGGAGCCGGCCGGGCCACCAGCACCGGACGCACTCCCTGAGGCACCCCCAGCAGCGCCGGCGGCGGCCTGCGCCTCGCGGAGCGCGGTGCCGACGGCGCTCTTCACGGCGGAGCGGACGGCGGCCTCGGCCTGGGCGGCGAGACGCCGCTGGAGGGCGAGGAGGTCCTTGCTCTCGTCGAGCACCACCTCGCTGCGGGACGCACCGCGCTCGTCGACGACGCGGAACGTCATGCGCAGGTGGGCGGGGAGGCGTTCGGCGTCCCACGCGTCGGCGGGCACCTCGACGTCGCGCAGGGCTCGGACGGCGCGCGTGAACGCGGCCTCGAACGACTCGGCCATGTCCCCGGCGCGCGTGATGTCCGTCCACGCGGGGCAGTGCTCACGGATCCAGGCGACGACGTCGCGGGCCACGTCGGGCGCGGGCACCAGCTGGACACGGACCGGCTTGGGGAGGGCGCGGATGGCGGCGGTGGTGAGCTCGTCGAGGAGACCCGGCACCATCCAGTCGAAGCCGTCGGGCACCACCCGGTTGAGGACGGACACCGGGACGTGGACGGTGACCCCGTCGGCGTCCGTCCCGGGCTGGAACTGGTACGTCAGGGGCAGGGTGAGGTCGCCCTGGACCCACTGCTGCGGGAAGTCCTCCGCGGACACCGTGCCCGTGCCCTCAGGGACGAGGAGCTCGCGCGTGAAGGTGAGCAGGGCGGGGTCGTCGCGTCGGGCGCCCTTCCACCACTGGTCGAAGTGCCGTGCGGACACCACGGAGTCGGGGACGCGCTCGTCGTAGAACGCGTAGAGGGCGTCGTCGTCGACGACGAGACCGCGTTGCCGGGAGCGCGCCTCGAGCTCGGCGGCCTCGTCGAGGAGCCGCCGGTTCTCCCGGTAGAACTCGTGGTGCGTGGTCCACTCGCCCTGGACGAGGGCGTGCCGGATGAACAGCTCGCGCGCCTCTTCCGGGTTGACCTTCGAGTACAGGACGGTGCGGTCGGCGACGATCGGCACCCCGTAGAGGAGGACCTTCTCGCGGGCCTGCGCGGCGCCCTGCTTGCTCGACCAGTGGGGCTCGGAGTAGGTGCGCTTCACGAGGTGCGACGCGAGGTCCTCGGCCCACTCGGGCTGGATGCGGGCGACGTCGCGCGCCCACAGCCGGGACGTCTCGACGAGCTCGCCCGCCATGATCCACACCGGGGGCTTCTTGGACAGGCCCGAGCCGGGGAAGATCGCGAACCGGGCACCGCGCGCCCCGAGGTACTCGTTGCGGGCGAACTTCTTCGCCCGACGGTCGGCAGCAGTCTCCTTGCCCTTGGTCGCGGCCGCCCGGACCTCCGTGGCCTCCTGCATGCCGATCTGCGAGAGGAGCCCGGCGAGGAGGGAGCGGTGGATCGTGTCCCCGTCCCACGTGAGCCGCGGGTCGGGCGTCTCGCCCTCCGCCGGCCCGCCTGTGCCTGATGCGGTGCGTCGGCTCGACCCGTCGACGCGCTTGCCGGGCGGGTTCATGACGATGCCCAGCGGCTTGGCCATCTCCTTGAGCTGGGTGACGACGTCCTGCCACTCGCGGATGCGCAGGAAGTTCAGGTGCTCCGCGCGGCACAACCGCCGGAAGGCCGACGACGACAGGTCGCGCTGCTGCCCGCGCACGTACTCCCAGAGGTTGAGGTACGTGAGGAAGTCGGAGGTGGGGTCCGCGAACCGGGCGTGCATCTGGTCGGCCTGGGCGCGTGTCTCGGTGGGGCGCTCGCGCGGGTCCTGGATGGACAGGGCCGCCGCGATGATCATGACCTCGCGGGCCACGTTGTGCCGCCCGCCCTCGACGATCATCCGGGCCAGGCGCGGGTCCATGGGCAGCTGCGCGAGGGCGCGCCCCGTCTCGGTGAGGTGCGTGCCGCCGCCCTTCCCGAGGGCCCCGTCGCGCTCGCCTGCCCGGGGGGCGCGCGTCTCGAGGGCCCCGAGCTCGGTGAGGAGCTGGACGCCGTCACGGATGGCGCGCGTGTCTGGGGGTTCGACGAAGGGGAACCGGGCGACGTCGTCGGGCGTGCGCACCACGCCCACGCTGATCATCTGCAGGAGCACAGACGCCAGCGACGTGCGGAGGATCTCGGGTTCGGTGAACTCGGGGCGGGAGAGGAAGTCGTCCTCGGAGTACAGGCGGATCGCGATGCCGTCGGCGACGCGCCCGCAGCGCCCGGAGCGCTGGTTGGCGGACGCCTGGGACACGGGCTCGATGGGCAGCCGCTGGACCTTGGTGGCCTTCGAGTAGCGGGAGATGCGCGCGGTCCCGGGGTCGATGACGTACCGGATGCCGGGGACGGTGAGGGAGGTCTCGGCGACGTTGGTGGAGAGCACGACACGTCGGCCGGGGTGCGACTGGAACGCGCGGTGCTGCTCGGCGGCGGACAGCCGCGAGTACAGGGGGAGGAGCTCGACGTGGTCGGGGCGCCTCGGGTCGGAGACGCGCTGCCCGAGGTGCCCGGAGAGGGCGTCGGCGGCGTCGTGGATCTCGCGCTCGCCGGAGAGGAACACGAGGATGTCGCCCGGGCCGGCGGAGCACAGCTCGTCGACGGCCTCGCAGATGCCCGTCATGAGGTCTCGTTCGTCGCCCTTGGCGCCGTCCTCGGGGACGAGGGGCCGGTAGCGGACCTCGACGGGGAAGGTGCGCCCGGAGACCTCGATGACGGGCGCGAGGGCGTCGTCGGGGGCGTCGGGCTCCGCAGGGCCGCCGGGGGCGAAGTGCCGGGCGAAGCGGTCGGAGTCGATGGTCGCGGACGTGATGACGACCTTGAGGTCGGGGCGCTGCGGCAGGAGCCGCGTGAGGTACCCGAGGATGAAGTCGATGTTCAGGGACCGCTCGTGGGCCTCGTCGATGATGAGCGTGTCGTAGGCGAGGAGCTGGGGGTCGCGCTGGATCTGGGCGAGGAGGATCCCGTCGGTCATGACCTTGACGAGGGTGCTCTCCGACGACTCGTCGGTGAAGCGCACCTGGTACCCGACGATCTGCCCCAGCGGGGTGCCGATCTCCTCGGCGATGCGCTCGGCGACGGTGCGCGCGGCGATGCGCCGCGGCTGGGTGTGACCGATCTGCCCGGCGCGGCCACGCCCCAGCTCGAGGAGGATCTTGGGCAGCTGGGTGGTCTTCCCGGACCCGGTCTCCCCGGCGACGACGACCACCTGGTGGTCGCGGATCGCGGCAGCGATGTCCTCGCGGCGCGCGGAGACGGGCAGCTGCTCGGGGAACGTGATGGGCGGGACCTCGACGGCGGTGCGCGTCGCGGCGGCCCGCTCGAGGCGGGCGGTGTCGACGCGGGGCGGGCGGGCCTGACCGGTGCCGCGGCGCCCTGCGGAGCGTCGCCGGTTCTGCCGTCGACCCTGCCCGGCGCCCTTCTCCGGGTGCCCGGTCGTGTTCTCGCTCCCCGTGCTCACAACCACCTATCCTCCCAGGCGTCGCAAGCGATTTCGCACCGAGGGGTCAGTAGCCCACCGGGGCCTGCGCCCCGGACTCCGCCTCGGCGAGCTCGCGGGCGAGCCGCAGGGCGATGCGGTCGAGGAGCACGAGGTTGACGTTGGGCTCGGTGACGACGGCGAGGATGTGCCGCTGGTCCACCGCGTACACGACGAGGCAGCCCTCGGGGCCGCGGACGGTGGCGAGCTGGAACCCGCCGAGCCCGAAGGAGAACGCGGACTGGTGGGCGATGCCGAGGACGGTCGCGGCGATGGCCGCGGCGCTGTCGTGGTCGCTGTCCGGGTCGTCGTCGTAGAACGTGAGCCCGTCGGTGCGGGTGATGAGGACGCGGCGGATCCCGGAGATGTCGCGGTGCAGCGACTTCGCCACGTTGATGGCGTGGTGCTTGACGATCATGGGCGCGGTCCGTGCTCTCGGGTCGGGGTGCGGGAGATGCGGTCGAGGAGGTGGTGCAGCGCCGTGGCGCAGTCCGCGAGCTCTCGCGGGTCGCACTCGACGAGGGCCTCGACCGGTGCGCCGAGCGCTCGGGAGAGGTGCGTGCGGGTGCGGTCGGGCTCGGCCCACCGGTTCACGGCGACGACGCGCGGCACCTCGGGGGCGAGGCGCGCGAACGTCGCGGCGATGTCGCGCGCCTGGACGACGCTGGTCGTGGTGCTCGCGTCGACCACCACGACGTACCCGGCCATGTCGGTGGAGAGCATCTCCCACATGAAGGAGAAGCGGTCCTGACCGGGCGTCCCGAAGAGGGCGACGCGCTGCTGCTGCCAGGTGGCGCCCGCGGGGGGTGTCGCGGTGACGGTGCCGTGGTCGAGCGCCACGGTGGTGCGGGTCTTCACGACGGCCGTGCCGTCGCTCACCCCGGTCTCCGTGGAGACCCCGGGGATGCCGGAGAGCGTGGTCACGAGGGTGGTCTTCCCGGCACCGAACGGTCCGGTGACGACGATCTTCGTGGGGGCGGTGGGGAGGGGGTGCTCCATGCGTCCCGGTCCTTCCTCGTGCGCCGGTGCCCGTACGGGCACCGGCGGGGATGATCGGGGTGCGTCAGATCTCGAGGTTGCGCTCGATGTTGAGGAGCTGGCGGCGTGCCATCGCGAGGTTGGAGCGCGACTTGTCGAGCACGAGGTAGAGGAACAGGCCGCGCCCACCCTCGCTCTGCAGGAGGCGGATGAGGTGGATCTGGCTGCCGAGGGTGATGAGGATGTCCTCGATGGACTCCTGGATGCCCAGCCGGTGCATGGTGCGGATCTTGGCGCGCACCACGTCGGTGTTCCCGGCGGCCGCGACGTCGAGGTCGATGCCGGTGCCTGCCTGGCCGAGCGACATGCCGCTGTCGTAGTCCACGAGGGCGACGGCCATGGCCCCGTCGATCTCGAGGGCGGACTTCAGGGAGAGGTCGACGTTCGTCACGGTGGTGTCCTTGGGGTGAGGTCAGGCCCGGCGAGTCCTGGACCTGTGTCCTCCACCTATCGACCGGTGGGCCGCGGGTCGTGAAGACCTCTGCGGGTGAGTGCGGTGTGAGGCCGCTCTCAGTCGTTGAACCTTCAATCCTTGACGAGCTGGATCGGGATGAGGAACGCGAGGGTGCTCAGGAGGATGCCGCTGACGAAGACGTAGGCCTCGTAGCCGGGGAAGTTCGCGGAGATGCCCATGACGAACAGGCCGAGGGCGAACAGGGCGAGCATGGCGTAGGCGAACACGTGGCGCATGGGATCCTCCAGGTCAGGGTCTGGGATCACGGTATCAGCGGTGCGCCGCGAGCGGCTCGCCGGAGCAGGGCTGCCCGCCCGGGCACGTGCGATGCTCGGTGGATGAGCGAAGAACGCGCCGTCCGCGCTCTCGAGGCGTCCGGACTTGCCTTCACCATCACCCGCCACGGCCCGGTGCGGTCCATCGAGGAGGCCGCCGCCGCCCGCGGCGTCGACCCCTCGGCGATCGTCAAGACCCTCGTGGTGCGCCGGGCGGAGGACGACTACCTCTTCGTCCTCGTCCCCGGGGACCGCACCATCTCGTGGCCACGCCTGCGCGCGCTCCTCGGCGTGCAGCGCATGTCGATGCCCGACGCGGCGGTCGCGCTCGCCGTCACCGGCTACGAGCGCGGCACCATCACGCCGTTCGGGTCCTCGCGCGCCCTGCCCGTCGTCGCGGACGCGACCGTGCCGGGGCGGGACGTGTCCGTCGGCGCCGGCGCGCACGGTGTGGCTGCCACCGTCGACGGCACGGACCTCGTGACCGTCCTCGACGCGCAGGTCGCCGACGTCACCGACCCTGCGGGCGGCACGACGGCCTGAGCCGCGGGCGGGTCAGCCCTCGGCGCTCTCCACGGACTGCCGGAGCTCGGCGACCTCGGCCTCGAGGGAGTCGATCGCCGACCGGACCTCGGGTCCCGCCTCGTCACCGAGGGACGCCCGGAGCTCCTCGAGGCGGGTCGTCGCGTCGTCGAGGGAGACCTGGGCGTCGGCGAGCTGCTGCTCGGCGTCCTGCCCGGTCCGCTGGGCGCTCTCGAGGGCGCTGCGCGCCTGCTCCGACGCGTCGGTCGCGGACTGCACGGCGACGTCGGCCTTCGCGCGGACGTCGTCGGACAGCGTGCTCACCTGGTCGCGGAGGGCCTGGGCGTCGCCGCCGATGCTCCTCGCCTGCTCCGCGGCCTCGGACGCGAGCTGCTGGGTCGAGTCGGTCAGCTCCTGGACCTCGGCGCACGCGCCGAGACCGAGCGTGGCTCCGAGGACGGCGGCGAGAGCCAGGGAACGGTGGACGGGTCGTGCCAGTGGCCGTGCCTGGGGGCGGGGCGTGGTCTGTCTGGTCATGGCCCCAGTGTCCCTGACCGACGGGCCGTCCGCCGCCGGAACCGGCCGTCGGGGCTGGTCAGGTCCGGTGCAGGTCCGGAAAAGGTCGTGACCCGGCGCGGGGGCGTCGGGCATGGTGGTCCCCATGTGGACCTGACCCGCCCCGACCATCCGTCGTCTGGCGGGACCCGTGCGCCCGGAACCGACCGGTGCGCCCGTCCCGCGGGGAGGAACACGTGCACGCCGAATCACTGACCAAGACCTACGGGGACCGCCCCGTCCTGCGCTCCGTCGACGTCGCCGTCGCCCCCGGGCACCGCCTCGGCGTCGTCGGCGAGAACGGGGCGGGCAAGTCCACGCTCCTGCGCCTCCTCGCCGGGCTCGAGGACCCCGACTCCGGCACGGTCCACCGCCCGTCCGACGTCGGGTACCTCCACCAGGAGCTGCCGTACGGGCCCGAGGTGCCCGCTCGTCGCGTGGTCGACGACGCCCTCGCCGCCGCGCGCACCCTCGAGGCAGCGCTCGAGCGGGCCGCCGCCGCCCTCGCCGCGCGCCCGGACGACGCGTCGTGCGTCCACGCGTACGACGACGCGCTGCGCGCCGCCGAGGCCGCGGACGTGTGGGGTGCCGACCGCCGGGCCGACCTCGCGATCGCCGGCCTCGGCCTCGAGCGCGTCGTCGACCGCACCGTGGGCGACATGTCCGGGGGCGAGCGCACGCGGCTGGGCCTCGTGGCGCTCCTCGTCCGGCGCCCCGCCGTACTGCTCCTCGACGAACCGAGCAACCACCTCGACGACGACGCGGCCACGTTCCTCGCGCAGGCCGTCACCGCGCTCCCCGGGGCCGTGGTGATCGCCAGCCACGACCGCGACCTCCTCGACGAGGTCTGCACCGAGATCCTCGACCTCGACCCCGGCATCACCGGGACCGGCGCCACCACGTTCGGCGGCACCTTCTCCGCGTACCGCGCCGAGCAGCGCACCGCCCGGGCGGCCTGGGAGGAGCGCTACGAGACAGAGCAGGCGGAGCTCGCCACGCTCCGACGGTCCGTGGCCGGGACCGCGCGCCGCGTCGCGCACGGCGCGCCCATGCGCGACGGCAACAAGCTCGGCTACGACCGGCTGGGCGAACGCGTGCAGAGCCAGGTGTCGCGCCGTGTGCGCAACGCCCGCCTGCGCCTCGACACCCTCGAGGCCGCACAGGTGCCGCGCCCACCCCGGCCCCTCGAGCTCCGCACCCGCACCGACGGCCTCGCCGCACCCGGTGCCGACGGCGTCGTGGTGAGCCTGCGCGACGTCGTGGTCCCGGGCCGGCTCGCCGTCCCCGCGCTCGACCTCGCGGCCGACACGACCCTCCTCGTCACCGGCGGCAACGGGTCCGGGAAGTCGACGCTCCTCCACGTCCTCGCCGGTGACGTCGCACCCGCCTCGGGGACGGTGCACCGCGCCCACGGCGTGCGGGTCGGTCTCCTCGAGCAGGACGTCCACCTGCAGGACGACGAGCGGACGCCACGCCAGGTCTTCTCGCTGCTCGGCGACCCCGAGGACCTGCTGTCCCTCGGCCTCGTCGCACCCAGGGACGCCTCCCGCCCCCTGCGCGAGCTGAGCGTCGGGCAGCGCAGGCGCGTCGTCCTCGCGCTCCTCGTCGCCCAGGCCCCCGAGGTGCTCCTCCTCGACGAGCCCACCAACCACGTGTCCCTCGCGCTCGCGGACGAGCTCGCCGAGGCGGTACGCGCAGCGCCGGGGTGCGTCGTCGTCGCGTCCCACGACCGATGGTTGCGACGGACGTGGACCGGCGGGTGGCTGCACCTGGCCGACGGGGCCGTCGCGGGCTGAGCCCGGCTCAGGCCACGGTGCCGCTCTCGTCGGCGGTGCCCGCGTCCGCCGCGTGCCCTCTGCCCACCGCGTCCCCTGCGCCCCTGTCCCGCGACGCGGTGCGGCCGCTCGTGCCGTCGACGTCGTCGCGGAGGGTGCCGAGGTCGTCGAGGAGCGCGCGCAGCGCGAACGCCGTGGGTTCGTCGGTGCCGCTCACGCGGCCGGCGACGTGGCGGATCTCCGCGGACGCGGCCTCGAGCGCGGTGAGGGCGTCCTGGAGCGACACCTCCGCGTACCAGAAGGCGTGGGGGTCGCTGGTGCCCGCGTCGCGGAGGGCGTCGCGGGCACCGGTCGTCGCGGCCTGCGCGGAGGCGATGGCGTCGCGCGTCGCGGTGCGCAGCTCCGCCGGGAGGACGGTGGTGTGGGTGGCTGCGAGGAGGATGTCGCGCGTGATCACGTCCGTCTGCGCACGGGCGAGCGTCAGGGAGGCGTCACGCTCCGCGCCCACCGCGACCGCGGTGGGGCTCTGCGTGAGCGGCATGGCCACGGCGAGGAGGCTCGCGGCGGCCAGTCGAGTCGTCTTCGACGTCATGTAACGATTGTGCAACGGAAAACTGGGAACGGCCTGGGTGCACACACGATGTTCACCCTCTGTCCCCGGATGGAAAATCGCGGCGTCGCGCGTTACGGTCGTCAGCGGCCTGAACCGAGACGCGGGCGCACCGCCCGACGGCCGAGCAGACCGACCCGCAAGACGAGACAGGTACGAGCACACATGAGCACTCTCCCCCTGGGGCGCGACGACGCGTCCGGGATCTCCTTCACGACCGTCGACGGATCCACGTGGATCACCCTCCACGGCGAGGTCGACGCGGCGCTCAGGGACCAGGCGAGCGAGGCCATGGTGTTCCTCATGGTGCAGAACGCCCCCGTGGTGCTCGACGTGGGTGCGGTGACGTTCATCGACTCCTCGGGCCTCGCGTTCCTCGTCCAGGTCTACCGGGTGTGCGAGGAGAGCGGCATCGACGTCGAGCTCCTCGACCCGACGCCCAACATGCTCGACCTCCTCGACGTGCTCGGCATGACCGACCGCTTCGCGATCCGGCGCAGCGACGACGACGGGACGGTCCGCGCGGGCGCATGACCCCTGTCGGTGGCGGCGGATACCGTCGCCGCATGCGGATCCTGCACACCTCCGACTGGCACCTCGGGCGCACCCTCCACGGGGTCGACCTGCTGGAGCACCAGGCGGCGTACCTCGACCACCTCGTCGAGGTGGCGCGCGCCGAGGACGTGCGGGCCGTCGTCGTGTCGGGTGACGTCTACGACCGGGCCATCCCGCCCGTCGAGGCCGTGACGCTGCTCTCCGAGACCCTCGCACGGCTGTCCCAGCACGCCCAGGTGGTCGTCACCCCCGGCAACCACGACTCGGCCGTCCGCCTCGGGTTCGGCGACCGCATCCTCCGCGACGGCATCCACGTGCGCGCCAGGGTCGCCGACGTCGGCAGGCCCGTCGAGATCCCCGACCCCGACGGGGGTGCCCCCGTCCTGGTGTACGCGATGCCGTACCTCGACCCGGACGCGTCGCGCGTCGCGCTCCAGGACGGCGACGAGCCCCTTGCACGGTCCCATGCCGCGGTCATGGGAGCCGCGATGCGGCGGGTCCGGGCGGACCTCGCCGCGCGGACGGCCCACGCGCCGGTGCGCTCCGTCGTCATGGCGCACGCCTTCGTCGTGGGCGGCGAGGCGTCCGAGTCGGAGCGCGACATCCGGGTGGGCGGCGTCGACTCCGTCCCCGCCGGGGTCTTCGAGGGCGTCGACTACGTGGCCCTGGGCCACCTCCACGGACCGCAGCGCGTGACGTTCCCCGGTGCCACGGTCGGCCGGTACTCCGGGTCACCCCTCGCGTACTCGTTCTCCGAGATGCGCCACGCGAAGTCGAGCGTCCTCCTCGAGCTGTCCGCCGACGGGTCGCAGGGCGTCACCGGCGAGCCCGAGCTGCTCCGTGCGCCCGTGCCGCGACGGCTCAGCGAGGTCAGCGGGACGCTCGACGACCTCCTGGGGGCTGCCGGCGAAGCCCACCGGGACGACTGGGTGCGCGTCCTCGTCACCGACACCGCCCGCCCGCGGGAGATGACCGCGCGCGTCAAGGAGCGCTTCCCCCACGCGCTCGTCGTCCAGCACCGGCCCGCCGCCCGCGAGGAGCGCCCGTCGCTCACCCTCGCCGTGACCGCCGCGAGCGACCCCGTCGTCGTCGCCGGGGACTTCGTCGCGCACGTCACCGGTGCCACGGCCACCGACGCCGAGGTCGCCGTGCTCCGCGCAGCCTTCGAGCGTGCCGGCGCGGCGGAGCGGAGCGCCTGATGCACCTGCACAGCCTCCGCATCCAGGCCGTCGGACCGTTCGCCGGGGAGCACGTCGTCGACTTCGCGGCCCTCGCCGCGTCCGGGATCTTCCTCCTCGAAGGGCCCACGGGCGCAGGCAAGTCGACCATCATCGACGCCGTGGTCTTCGCCCTCTACGGGAAGGTCGCGTCCGCGTCGGCGAGCGAGGACCGTCTCCGGTCGTCCTTCGCTCCCGACGACGTCGACTCCGTCGTCGACCTCACCTTCGAGACCGGCGCCGGGGCCTTCCGGGTGGTCCGCACGCCCGAACGGCTGCGCCGCAAGAAGCGGGGTGACGGCACCACCAAGCAGCAGGCCAGCGTGCGCCTGTGGCGCCTGCCCAGCGAGGCGCTCGCCCCGGGAGCGACGCTCGGCGCCCCGGGCGACGCCGGTGAGCTCGTCGCGTCGCGGCTCGACGAGGCCGGGCTCGAGCTCCAGCGCGTCGTCGGGCTGGACCGCACCCAGTTCGTCCAGACCGTCGTCCTGCCGCAGGGTGAGTTCGCCGGGTTCCTCAGGGCCAGGCCGGAGGACCGCGGGGCGCTCCTCCAGAAGGTGTTCGGCACCGAGGTCTACGACAGGGCCCAGACCGAGCTCGCGGGCATGCGCGCCGCCGCCCAGCGGGACCTCGACACCGCCCGTGGTGCGGTCACCGCGGCCGTGGACGGGTTCGTGGTCACCGCAGACCTCGACGAGGACGCCGCGGGTGTCCTGCGTGACGCCCGCGCCGAGGACACCCCCAAGCTCTCCGCCGAGCACGTCGCCGGTCTCGAGGCCGCCGCCGACGCCCTCGCGCTCGCCGACACCGCGGCCCGGACCGATCTCGACGCCGCCCGCGCGACGCTCACGAGCGCTCAGCGGCTCGCCGAGGCCCTGCACCGCCGGGCCGTGCTCCTCGCCGAGCAGGACGAGCTCGCCGAGCGCGCGGCGCACGTCGTCGAGCAGGAGACAGCCCTGGACGTGGCACGTCGGGCCGCGGTCGTGCGGCCGCTCCTCGACGGCGAGCACGACGCCCAGCTCACCGCCGACCGTCTCGTGGCCGAGGCCGCGGCGGCGTTCGACGGCGCGCGCGGCGTCCTGCCCGACGGCACCCTGCCGGACCTCCCCGATCTCGACGACGAGACCGGTGCCGGCGCGGACGCCGCGGAGGCGGACCTCCGTGCGCGACGCGACGCCGACGCCCGCCGCGCGTCGTCGCTCGAGCGGCTCGTGGCCGTCGAGGCGTCCCTTCCCGTGCGCCGCGACGCGCTGGCCAGGGACCGTGCCGCCCTCGAGGGGCGCCGCGCCGAGGCCGAGGAACGTGCCCGGGACCTCGACGCACGGCCCGTCGCCCGCACGGCCCTCGAGGCGGGGCGCGACCACCACCGGGCCGTCGCCGCCGAGCTCACCGCCCGCACCGCCGTCGCCGCCGCAGCCCGGACCGTCGTCGAGACCCTCGACACCGTGGACGCCCTCCGCGTCGACCTCGACGGGGCCCGCGCGACGCTCACCCGAGCTGCCGATCGTGCTCGCGACACCGCTGCGCAGGAGCACGACCTTCGGCAGCGGCGCATCGACGGCATCGCCGGCGAGATCGCCACGACCCTGAAACCCGGTGTGCCGTGCCCGGTCTGCGGAGGTGCGGAGCACCCGGCGCCGGCCCCGCTGCACGAGGACCACGTCACCCAGGACGCCGTCGACGACGCGCAGGCCGTCCGGGAGTCCGCCGAGCGCGACCTCGTGGCCGCCGAGCGCACCGCGACGCTCCTCGCCGAGCGCCACGCCGCGGCGATCGCCTCCACCGGCGGCGCGGAGCGGTCCGCCGCGGTCGCCGCCCTCGACGCGGCGAGCACCGCGGTCACCGAGGCGGAGACCGCCCGGGACTCGGTGCCCGTCGCGGAGCAGGCCCTCGCCGACTTCGACGCGGAGACAGCCGGCCTCCTCGCGGAGGCGACGGCGCTCCGCGACTCCCTCACCGGCGAGGCCGCTCGGCTCGACCGGGACGCGGCCGACCTCGACCGCGACACGTTCGAGGTCGCCGAAGCGGTCCGTGGGCTCGAGGGTGACGTGGCCCCGGACACCGGGGCCGACGTCGGGACGGACTCTGGGCGTCCCGGCGACGCCCCGCCGAGCGTCGCGGCCGCGGTCGAGGCTCTCGAGAGCGCTGTGACGGCCCTCGACGCGCTCCTCGACGCCCGGCGCGAGGCCCGCGCCGCCCTCCGCGCCCGCGACCAGCGCGTCGCCGAGCGCACCCGCACCATGGCCGAGCAGGGTTTCGCGACCCTCGACGCCCTGCTCGACGCACGCCTCGGTGCGCAGGAGCAGGCCGCCCTCGAGGCCGCCGTCACCGGTTTCCGGTCCGACGAGGCCCGCGTCCGTGCAGGGCTCGCGGCACCGGAGATCGTCGGCCTCGCCGCCGACGCCCACGTGGACCTGCCCGCCGCCGAGCAGGTCGTCGCGGATGCTGAGGCCGCGTGCCGCTCCGCCGCCGAGGCCGCCACCCTCGCCACACGCCGGGCGGCCGACGCGGGCCGCGCCGCCCGGACCGTCGAGGGAGTGGTCCTCGCGCTGAACGAGGCCCAGGTGCGCTCGGAACCGGTCCTGCGCATGGCGAACCTCGCCACGGGCAACGGCGCGGACAACACCAAGCGCCTCACGCTCGCCACCTTCGTCCTCATGCGCCGCTTCGAGGACGTCGTCGCCGCCGCGAACGAGCGCCTCACCGTCATGTCCGACGGGCGCTACGAGCTCGAGCGCAGCGACGACAAGGAGAAGGGCGGCGGCCTCAAGGTCGGTCTCGCGCTCCGCGTCGTGGACCACCACACCGGTGTCCCGCGGCTCGCGTCGTCCCTGTCCGGCGGGGAGACGTTCTACGTCTCCCTGTGCCTCGCGCTCGGCATGGCCGACGTCGTCACCGCCGAGGCCGGAGGGGTGCACCTCGGCACCCTCTTCGTCGACGAGGGATTCGGGACGCTGGACCCCGAGACCCTCGACTCCGTCCTCCAGGTCCTCGGCGGCCTTCGTGCGGGCGGGCGCGTCGTCGGCGTGGTCTCCCACGTCGAGACGCTCAAGCAGACCATCGCCGACGGCATCTCCGTCCGGCGCCTAGCCGACGGGTCGAGCACCCTCACGGTCCGCGCCGGCTGACCCGACCGCGGCGGGGGCTCCCGCACCGGAGAGCTCGGCCTCCGTGGTCGTCGCGGCACCGGTCGCGGTGGCAGGCGTGCCCGCCACGGCGACGGCCTCCGCCTCGTCTCCGGACCCGGAGGTCCCGGCTGCGGCGCGTCGGCGCTCGGCGCGTCCCACGGCGATGAACAGCAGCCCCGCGATGCTCACGACCGCGAACATCACCCCGGCCATGGTCGTCGCCGGGTCGCCACCCAGCAGACCCGTCACGGGGGCGATCCCGGCACCGATGCCGAACTGCATGGCGCCGAGCAGGGCTGCCGCGGACCCGGCGCGGTGGCCGTTGTGCTCCAGCGCGATGGCCGGGGCGGCGGGCATCACGAAACCGGCGGTCGACAGGGTGAGGACGAGGAGGACCACGATGGGCCACAGCCCGCCCGGGGAACCCGCGGTGACGACGGCCGTCACGAGGAGCGCGGCCGAGAGCACGACGCCCGCGGGGATGGCGACGGACAGGATGCGCTCGGGCGTGACGCGGCCCACGAGCGCGCCGTTGATCTGGCTCCCTGCGGTGACCGCGACGGCACCGGCGCCGAACACGAGCCCGAACTCCTGGGCGGACAGCCCGAACCCGTCCTGGAAGACGAACGACGACGACGACACGTACGTGAACATGGCCGCCATGTAGAAGCCGGAGAGCAGCGCGACGCCCATGAAAGGCCAGTCGCGCAGCAGCCCCGCGTAGGAGCGCAGGGCCGCACCGCCGCCGCCGGCCCGCCGGCGCTCGACGGGCAGGGACTCCTGGAGGCGGAGCGTGGCGAGGAGGAGGAGCAGCGCGCCCATGACGGCGAGGACGACGAACATGAGGCGCCACGAGCCGAGGAGCAGCAGCTGCGACCCGATGGTGGGCGCGAGGATGGGCGCCACCCCGACGACGAGCATGAGGCGGGCGATGACCTTGCCCACCCGGAAGCCGGAGTAGTTGTCCCGGACGATGGCCATGGCCAGGACCATGCCTGCCGCGGCGGTGAGGCCCTGCACGAACCGCAGCGCCGTGAACCACACGATGCCGTCCACCATGACGATGGCCGCCGTGACGACCACGTACGCGGCGAGCGACACGAGGAGCGGGCGCCGACGGCCGATCGCGTCGGACACGGACCCGATGAGGAGCTGGCCGATCGCGAGGCCCGCAAGGGTGGCGGTGAGCGTGAGCTGCACGCGCGGCTCGGTGGTGCCGAGGTCGTCGGTGATCTGCGGGAACGCCGCGAGGTACAGGTCGATGGTCAGCGGCCCGAGGGCGACGAGCGCCGAGAGGAGCAGCACGAAGCCGACGGGGATGCGCTTCGAGGCGGGGTCGCCCAGGACGGCGGGGTCTGCGGCAGGGCGTTCGGGACGCGAGGCGCCACCGGGGGAGAGGTCCATGTCCGCTGAACCGCGGGGGAACGTCCGCGTGTTCCCGCCGTCCACATGGCGGACATCACGTCGAATCCCCCGTGACCGTATGGTGAGACGATCTGGGACCTTCTGCGGACGGGACCGCCAGGACCGGCGCTATCGTCATGCTGCACGGTCGTACAGTTCTCCGCTGGGCCGCGCAGACACGGCACGCACGACGACGGATCGGGACAGGGTGATGGCAGCACGGGCAGGAGCAGGACCGGCCACGAGGGAGCAGTGGTCCGGGCAGACGGGGTTCATCCTCGCGGCGGTCGGGTCGGCCGTCGGCCTCGGCAACATCTGGAGGTTCCCGGGAGTCGCCTACGAGAACGGCGGAGGCGCGTTCCTCGTCCCGTACCTCGTGGCGCTGCTCGCCGTCGGGCTGCCCGTGCTGCTCCTCGACTACGCCCTGGGGCACCGCTTCCGCGGCTCACCACCGAGCGTCTTCCGTCGCCTGTCGACGCGCGCCGAGAGCCTCGGCTGGTTCCAGGTGGGCATCTCCTTCGTCATCATCCTGTACTACACGGTGATCATCGCGTGGGCCGTGAGCTTCGTGTGGTTCTCCGTGGACACGGCGTGGGGCGACGACCCGGCCGGGTTCTTCACCGGTGAGTACCTCCAGGTGTCCGAGACCCCCGGGCTGAGCCTCGACATCGTGCCCGGCGTCCTCCTCCCCCTCGTCGCGGTGTGGGTCGTCGTCCTCGTCGTCCTCGCGCTCGGTGTGCAGCGCGGCCTCGAGCGGGCCAACGTCGTCTTCCTGCCGCTCCTCGTGGTCCTCTTCGTGACGCTCGTGGTCCGTGCGCTGTTCCTCGAGGGCGCGGGCGAGGGGCTCACCGCGTTCTTCACGCCCGACTGGTCCGCCCTCGCCGACCCGGGCGTGTGGATCGCGGCGTTCGCGCAGATCTTCTTCTCCCTGTCCATCGCCTTCGGCATCATGATCACCTACTCGTCGTACCTCAAGCGACGGTCCAACCTCACGTCCACGGGACTCGTCGTCGGGTTCGCGAACTCCTCGTTCGAGCTCCTCGCGGGCATCGGCGTCTTCGCGACCCTCGGGTTCATGGCCCACCAGGAGGGCGTCCAGGTCGGCGAGCTCGAGGGCCTCACCGGCCCCGTCCTGTCCTTCGTGACCTTCCCGCACATCATCTCGATGATGCCCGGAGGGCCCGTCTTCGGGGTGCTGTTCTTCTCCGCTCTCGCCCTGGCCGGCATCACCTCGCTGCTGTCGCTCCTCCAGGTCGTGTCGTCGGCCTTCCAGGAGAAGTTCGGGTGGACGCCCCGCCAGGGAGCGCTCCGCGTCGGCGGGGTCGCCGCCGTCCTGTCCGTCGTGCTCTTCTCCACGACCACCGGGCTGCCGCTCCTCGACACGGTCGACACGTTCGCCAACGAGGTGGGCATCATCGGCTCGGCCGTCGTCATGACGATCCTCGTGGGCGTCGTCCTCCGTCGCCTCCCCGAGCTCCAGTGGCACCTCAACGCCGTGTCGTCGACCCGCATCGGGGCGTGGTGGCGCTGGATGGTGGGCATCGGGGTCCCCGTGGTGCTCGGCTACATGCTCCTCACGGGTGTGTGGACCCTGGTCCGCGACGGGTACGGCGGGAACCCGCAGTGGTTCGTCAACGCCTTCGGGTGGGGCACGGTCGGCGTCATCGTGGTCTTCGCCCTCGTCATGTCGTTCGTCCGCTGGCGGCACGACCCGGACGAGCTCGTCCCGTGGCCCGAGCTCCCGGCCTCCCAGCTCCGTCACGGTGGACAGAAGGGACCCCGCTCATGACCACCACCGCAGTCGTCGTCCTCGTCGTGTCCGTCCTCGTGGTGTGGGGAGGGCTCGCCCTGAGCATCGTCAACCTGCTCCGCAGCCCCGCCGACGTGGGCCCGGAGGGCCCTGCGCCGGACGAGCCCGCCGTCGGTGAGCGCACGGACTGAGCGGTCCGTCGGGCCGGGCCGGACGGGGCTCCGACCCGGCCCGAGGACCGCCGCTCACATTCCCCCGGTAGAACAGGTGTGGGAATCGCGTCCACGGGGGACGATGGTTGAATGAGCAACGAAGACGGCGTCTACTCCGTGCCCGGCAAGGAGTTCGACCGCGACACCCGGTACATCACCACACGGATCACCGCCGACGGCTCGGAGGGTTTCCCCGTCGAGGCGGGCCGCTACCGGTTGATCGCCGCCCGGGCCTGCCCGTGGGCGAACCGGTCGATCATCGTGCGTCGTCTCCTCGGCCTCGAGGACGCGATCTCGATCGGTCTGCCCGGTCCCACGCACGACAAGGACAGCTGGACGTTCGACCTGGACCCCGGTGGCGTGGACCCCGTGCTCGGGATCCCGCGCCTCAAGGACGCCTTCCTGGCCCGTGACCCCGAGTACGCGCGGGGCATCACCGTCCCCGCGATCGTCGACACCACGACGGGCGCCGTCGTCACCAACGACTTCGCGCAGATGACCCTCGACCTCTCCACCGAGTGGCGCGAGCACCACCGCCCCGGTGCGCCCGACCTCTACCCGGAGGCGCTGCGCGAGGAGATGGACGCCGTCATGCGACGCGTCTACACGGAGGTCAACAACGGCGTGTACCGGTGCGGGTTCGCCGGCAGCCAGGAGACGTACGACTCCGCGTACGACCGCCTGTGGACGGCGCTCGACTGGCTCGAGGAGCGGCTCGCGGGCCAGCGCTACCTCGTGGGGGACACCATCACCGAGGCCGACGTGCGCCTGTTCACCACGCTCGTCCGCTTCGACGCCGTCTACCACGGGCACTTCAAGTGCAACCGCTCCAAGCTCACGGAGATGCCCGTCCTGTGGGCCTACGCGCGGGACCTCTTCCAGACCCCCGGGTTCGGGGACACCGTCGACTTCGACCAGATCAAGGCCCACTACTACGTGGTGCACCGTGACATCAACCCGTCGGGCATCGTCCCGCAGGGCCCCGACCTCGCCGGATGGTTCAGCGACCACGGGCGCGAGTCCCTCGGTGGGCGCCCCTTCGGCGACGGGACACCTCCCGCCTGACGCGTCACCCGGGACGGGTCAGCGACCGATCCCGATGAGGAACGCTGTGTAGTCGTCGATGGTCCCCGGGGCGAGGAGGGCCCGGGGACGGACGACGGCGGTGAGGAGCCCGACCGCGTCGTGGTCCTCCATGACCGGTCGGGCCAGGGAGTGCGTGCCGTCGAGGTGCGTGACGGTGAGCGACGATCCGAGGATCGAGCGGTAGGTGTCCTCGGTCTCCTCGACGTCGACGTTGCGGTCGTGCGAACCCACCATGAGGAGCACGGGGATCTCCCGGGAGGCCGAGGCCCTCAGGTCGTCCGTCGCGTCGGAGCCGACGTTGCGCTGGACGAATCCCCAGCGGTCCTCCGTCATCGGGTCGTCGCTCGTCGTGGACGCGAGGTACTCCTCGTACGACGCGTGTCGCGCGAGGAGGGCGCGGGTGCGGTCGCTCTCCTCGATCGCACCCGCCCGTTCCTGAGCGTCCGCGCCGTCGTGCTCGAGCTCGGCGAGGAGGTTGAAGCGACCTTGCCGGAGCCAGCTGATCGCGGGCCCGACGGCCACGACCCCGTCGATGTCCGAACGGCTGCGGGTGACCTCGGGGAGCACCCAGCCGGCCTGGCTCGCGCCCCACAGCACGACCGTGTCGGTCGGGACCTCGTCGTCGCCCAGGGCCCAGTCGAGGACCGCGGAGACCTCTGCGGCGCGGTCGTCCATCGACTGCGACAGCCAGTCCCCGTGCGAGCCGCCGACGCCCGGCTTGCTCCAGGACAGGGTGCCGAGGCCGGCGTCGGCCGCGCCCTCGAACCACGGGGCGTACAGGCCGTCCATGGTCGCGTCCACGGGCCCGTCGCCGTGCACCATCACGACGATCCCCCGGGCGTGCCCGTCGTCCGGCAGCGTCAGGACGCCGACGAGGTCCCCGTCGGGCCCGGGGATGGTGATGGTCTCCTGGGTGAAGCGGAAGCTGTTGCCGACGACGGTGACCGTTGCGCCGAGCGCGATGAGCGCGCCGAGCGCGATGGCGGACAGAAGCGCTCGTCTCCGGGGTGTCGATCTCTGCACGGTCGTAATCTATGCGATAGATTCGGGTCATGGAAGGCGCGACCGCGAGAGAACGAACAGCAGGGTGACGCACCGGATCGCTCCGCGGACGGTCGTCGAGGCGTTCCTGCCCGACGTCGGCGAGGCGCGTCTGGCCGACGTCTACGACACCGCCCGTCTCGCAGGTCTCGCAGACCAGCCCGTGCGCCTGGCGATCCGACGCCTCGTCGCCGGCGGTGACGTGGTCCAGGTCGGGAGGGGGCGGGCAGGGACCCTCCGCCTCACCGGTGAGGGGCGTCGACGCCTGCGACGCGACCGGCAGGGCGTGGCTCTCGCGTCTGCCCAGGACGCCGGGGAAGCCCCGTGGGACGGCCGGTGGCGGATGATCGCCGTGAGCGTCCCCGAACGCGAGCGTGCTGTGCGGGACGCGCTGCGTCGGGACCTGGGTGACCTCGGCGCCGTCGCCGTCTCGACCGGCCTCTACGTCAGCCCTCACGACCTCCTCGACGCGCTGCGCGACGACGCGGGCCCCTACCTGTCGACGGCCACCACCGACGACCTGGCGGTGCGCGGCACCACCGACCCGCTCGAGATCGCCGAGCTCCTCTGGCCCCACCGCCCGACCGTCGCGGCCTACGCGACCGTCGACGAGGCCCTCCGAGCCGACGCCGCCGACACGACGAGCCCCGACGTCGTCCGGCAGCTCCGGCTCGCCGACGCCCTCGAACGGGCGCTCCGCGACGATCCCCTCCTCCCACCCGAGCTCCGGGGCGACCCGTGGCCACCCGCACGGTCCCGCGCCGCATGGGCGCGCCGGTGGGAGTCGCTGCGCTCGGACGGGGGCAACCTCGTCTACGGCGACTGGTGACGTCAGTGAGGGATAGGCCATGCTGAGCATCGCCGCGCACCGCTCACCGCGGCTCCGGACAGGGACGACAGGGAACAGGCGCACATGGAACGTTCGAGCATCCCGGCGCCAGCCCTGCTCCTCGTCGGGGCGGAGGTCACCCTCGGGGAGGCGACGATCCTCCCTGCGGTCGACCTGCGGCTCGAACAGGGCGAGGTCCTCGCCCTCATGGGGCCGTCAGGGAGCGGCAAGACGACGCTGCTCGACTGTGTCGTCGGCCTGAGGACGCCCACGGCCGGTTCCGTCGAGGTGCTCGGCGCGGGCTACGGCTCGATGTCCAGCCGTGAGCGGGCGTGTCTCCGGAGACGGTCCATCGGCATCATCGAGCAGAACCCGCGGCTCCTGCCGGAGCTGGACGTTGCCGAGAACGTCGCGCTCGTGCTCGTCTTCGACGGGATGCCGAGGCGGCGAGCCCTGGCGCTCGCCCGGGAGGCACTGACCGTGGTCGGTCTGGACGGCGCGGGTGCGCTCCGCCCGGAGAACCTGTCGGGAGGCGAAGCGCAGAGGGCAGCTCTCGCCCGAGCGCTGCTCTCGGACCGCATCGAGCTGCTCGTCGCGGACGAGCCGACAGCGGCACTGGACGAGGAGAACGTCCGGCTCATGACCGAGCTGATCGTCGGCACGGCTCGCGACCGGGACATCTCGGTGCTGCTCGCCACCCACGACACCACGGTCGCAGAGAGGTGTGACCGGATCCAGCGGATGCGCCAGGCCGACGACCGGTCCCGCGCGTCGTGGGCGTAGCTCTCCGGCTCGCGACACGGCTCGCGTTCGGCCGTGACGCGGAGCGCCGCTGGCGTCAGGTCTGCGTGGTGCTCGCCACGGCCCTGGCGACGGCGTTGGTGTGCCTCTCCGTCGCGCTGGTGGCTGTGTCCTGGCGCGTGGAGGAGACGCTGGCGGCTCGCACGCCCGACGTCGCGCAGGACGACGAAGGATCCGCGTACCTCGTCCCGCGAGGCTTCGTGAAGGACGGTCGCGACGTGTCCGTCCTGTGGATCGAGCCGGTCGCAGGCCACGAGGGCGAGAGCCGGATCGTCCCGCCGGGCCTCGAGGCGCTGCCCGCGCCCGGGGAAGCGGTCGTGTCGCCCGGCCTGCTCCGTCTGGGCCTGGGCCCGGAGGTGCTCGGCTTCGACAGGTCCGACGTGGGTCAGGGCGTCGGGGGGACGATCGGACCGGAGGGGGTCGGGACGCAGGACGAGCTCCTCGTGTGGGCCGTGCCCGCCGAGGGGCGCACGCTCGACAGGGTGGGGATCCCGTTGAGGATCGACGGGTTTCCTTCCGCGCCCACGCTGGAGGCGGAAGATGATCGCTTCGATGTGTCCGCGCCCCAGTCCCCCATCCCGCGCCCGCCGGAGATGCGGATGCTGACGGTCTTCCTCGTCGTGCTGCCGACGCTCGTCATGACGTGGCTCGCAGCCCGTGCGCGGTCGGCTGTTCGTGCGGGTCGCTCGGAAGACCTGCTGCGGCACGGCGTGTCCCCGAGGATCGTGCGGACGATCCTCGCCCTCGAAGGGGCCCTTCTCGCTCTCGTCGGGTCGGGGCTCGGCGCCCTGGTCTCCGTGCTCGTGAGTCCGGTCCTCACGACGATCCCCCTGTCGGGATCACGGTTCCTCCCGGGGGACCTGTCCGTCGACCCGGGCACGGCGCTGTGGGTCGTCCTCGGCGTCGTCGTCCTCGCCGCGTCGTCCTCGAGCACGATCCCGCTTGCCGTGTCGCGGCGGAGCCGACCGCCCGGGCGGGTCTCCGCGTGGCGTCTCCTGCCGGTCGGAGCCGGTCTCACGCTCGTCGTCGTCCCCGACCTCCTGGGCACCACGGCGACCCAGGTCTTCTACGGCGGTGCTGTGATGCTGGCCGTGGGGCTGACGTGGTCCGTCCCGTACCTCGCTCAGCTGGTAGCCCTGCGGCGGAGGAGCCGGGAGGGCGGCCACAGGTGGCTCGCCGCGGCGAGGGTCGTGCACGCCCCCCGTACCGCGAGCCGGGTCGCGGCGTTGCTGTCGCTCGCGATCTACCTCGGCGCGGTCTCCGTCTCGATCTACGTCGGGCCGGGAAGCGGAGTCTCGAGTCACGAGCGTTCCGCTGACGGTCCCGCTGTGTACGTCGTGGACTGGCACGACGGACGCCCGGACGACGTCGCCCGGCTGACGGAGGGCCTGGAGCCGCTTCCGGGCGCGGTGGTCCTTCCTCTGGCCCCTGCGGGCGAGGACGGTGTGCCGACGGTGATGGTCCGGTCCTGCTCGGACCTCGAGGTGTTCGGTCCTCTCCTGGTGGTGGCCCCGTGCACGGCTGACGGGGAGGTCTCGGGGGAGGCTCTCGACCTCTTCAGGACCATGCTCCACATGGGGATCAGCAGTGCGGGGAGCCTGGACCCGGGCGGCGACCCGGCGGAGGCGCTCGACGGCGCCCTCGTCCTCTCATCAGGCCCGGTGTCCCAGGACCAGCTCTACGTCCTCGGCGGCGAGCTGCCCGCCTTCAACACCTACGACGTGCTGAGCGAGGCGCAACCGCGCAACCCCCTGAGCAGCTGGATCGGATCAGCCTGGCTCATCTCGATCATCATCATCGGCCTGGCAGTCGTCCGAGAGATGGCGGAGCACTCACGCGAGGTCCGTCACGACGCCCGAGCCCTGATCCCCATCGGCCTGAGCGAGGACGAGGCGAGGCGCGTCGGGAGCTGGACCTTGCTCCTCCCGATACTCGCTGCAGCTCCGGTGAGCTACGTCTGCGGGCTCGTCACGTCGCTCTTCGGTACAGGAGTGTCGGCCACGTCCTACGCACCCCTGTGGATCACCGTCTACACGGCCGTGATCGTCGCTGCCACGTTGATGGCGTCCCGAGCGGGATCGCGTCCCTCGGGCACCTGACCGCGCGTCACGGCGACGGGACGTCGGTGAACACGTCGCCGGGGTTCCGCAGGATCTGGGCTCGGGACAACGGCCAGACCTTGACGAACGCGGTGCCGACCACGTCGTCCATGGGCACGTACCCGCCGCCCGGGTTCCCGGTGGTGTAGCGGGAGTCGGACGAGTGCTGCCTGTTGTCGCCCATGACGAAGAGCATGTCGTCGGGGACGGTGCGGTCGAACGGGTCCTGGCTGGGTACGGAGCCGTCCTTGATGTAGGTCTCGTCGATCGGCTCACCGTTGACGCTCACGCGGCCCTCGGCGTCGCAGCAGACCACGTGGTCGCCGGGCGTCCCCACGACGCGCTTGATGAGGTGCTCACCCGAGTCCTGCGCCAGCAGACCGACGAACGTCAGGGCCTCCGTCGCGGCCTCCTGCAGCGCGTTCTGCTCCTGGGGCACCGGTGGGGGCAACCATCCGCCCGGGTCCTTGAAGACGACCACGTCACCACGGCGCACGTCGACCACGTCCGGCACCAGGCGTGAGACCACGACGCGGTCACCCTTGACGAGGGTGTCCGCCATCGACGGTGTGGGGATGAAGAACGCCTGCACCACGAACGTCTTGAGGAGCCACGAGAGGACGAGCGCGCTGACGAGGATGATCGCCGCCTCCCGCAGGACCGAGCGGGTGCGGGACTGCTCCTCGCGCGTCGTCCGCGTTCCGCTCCTGGGCACGGCTCCATGATGCCACCGCTGCCCCGCCCGCCGGGCGCGTCCGGGCGACCCGGCCCACACTGGGACGATGAAGCCGTTCCTCCTGCTCGCGAGCCGTGACGACGACGTCGCCGCCGACGGCGAGCACGCCGCGTTCCTCCGGGGCGGGGGCCTCGCCGACCACGAGCTGCACCGTGTGCGCATGGAGGCGGGGCCGCTGCCGCGCATCGACCTCGACGACTACTCCGGCGTCATCGTCGGCGGAAGCCCGTACTGCTCGAGCGACCCCGAGGAGGAGAAGTCCGACGCCCAGGTGCGCGTCGAGAAGGAGATCTCCGGGCTGCTCGACGAGATCGTCGAGCGCGACATGCCGTACCTCGGCGCCTGCTACGGGGTGGGGACGCTGGGCGTCCACCAGGGTGCGGTCGTCGACACGACGTACGCCGAGCAGGTCAGCGCCGTCCCCGTGACCCTCACCGACGCCGGCCGCGCCGACCCGCTCCTCGCCGGCGTCCCCGACGAGTTCCGGGCGTTCGTCGGCCACAAGGAGGCGTGCACCGTGCTCCCCGAGCACGCGGTGCTCCTCGCGTCGTCCCCCACGTGCCCGGTCCAGATGTTCCGGGTGCGCACCAACCTCTACGCCACCCAGTTCCACCCCGAGCTCGACGCGGCAGCGCTCGTGGAGCGCATCCGCGTGTACGAGGACAGCGGGTACTTCCCGGCGGGACAGTCCCAGGCGGTCATCGACGAGGTGAGCCGTGCCGTGGTGACCCACCCCGGCACGGTCCTGCGGAACTTCGTCCTCCGCTACGGCCGGTGACGCCTGCCGTGGGCGTCGTGGCCGACGTCGTCACTCGGCGGCGCTGAGGACCGCCACGAGGAAGTCGGAGCCGTCCGTGAAAGGTCGCAGGTCCCACGTCGAGAACAAGGTGTCGGGGACCAGGCCCGCGGTCCGGACGTCCTCGAGGAACGTGGGGAACGCGTACCCGCGTCGGGCACCGAACCCGATGACTGCGCGCCCGCCGGGCGCCAGGTGGGCGCGCATGCGGCGCAGCACCTCCGTGTGGGTGCCTGCGGCGAGGAAGGTCATGACGTTCCCCGCGCACACGATCGCGTCGAAGGGTTCGGGGACGTCCCTGGCAGGGAGGTCCAGCTCGGCGAGGTCCCCGACGAGCCACAGGTGGTCGGGATGGTCCTCCACGGCGGCCTCGACGAGCACGGGGTCCACGTCCACACCGACGACGGTGTGGCCCGCCGCGCCGAGGGCGGCACCGACGCGGCCCGGGCCGCAGCCCGCGTCGAGCACCCGGGACCGGCGGGGGAGCATCGCGTCGACGAGGCGCGCCTCCCCGGCGAGGTCCGCACCTTCCGCGGCCATCGCGCGGAAGCGCTCGACGTACCAGCGGGAGTGGTTCGGGTTCTCCTGGACGATCGTCTCCCAGACGGACGGTGTACGCACGGGGCTCCCTCTCGCTCGCGGCCGGTCGTGACGACTCTAGGCGGACCGTGCGCCGGCCGCCTGGGACCTTCGCCCGGACGCGCGGGTCAGCCGGTGAACTCGTAGTGCCAGTACTCGGGGTTGGACCCACCGGACCGCGCCCACGACGGCGACACCCAGCCGTAGGAGGGACCGTTCGTCACGAGCCAGTCACGGCGCGCGGACCCGAACTGGAAGCACGACCACTCGGGCACGTCGAGCGCCCGCCCGGTCCCGTGGGACGACGTGCCCGGCACGGCTGCGACGGACCCGAGGGCCTCGCGCATGCGCACCTGCTCGTCGTAGGACCGGTACGTGAGGTCGAGCCGCAGGTCCTCCCCGAAGTGCGCCCGGTAGGCCGCGTTGAGGCGGTCCAGGGCCCGGGCGGCCGACGTGACCAGGTACTGGGGCGTGCCGACGGTGTCGTGCCCCCAGGACAACCGGGTCATCTGCGACGCGGGGATGTTCCCGTTCGACCCGTCACCGCCCTCACCGGGGGCGGACGTGTAGAAGGCCGGGCCGGAGTACGTGGAGTCGTCGACGCACTGCGGTGCAGGACCGGCCTGGGCAGGTGCGGGAACACCCGGGGCGGTGCCGCCCTCGGCGGTGTCCGCCTGCTCGGCGGCCTCCGCCTCGGCGGCGAGCCGCTCCTCCTCGGCCACCCATGCCGCCTCCGCGTCGACCACGGCCTGCTGCGCCGGCCCGAGGGCCTCCGTCGCGGCCCGGACCGTCGCGGCGTCGGTGCCGTGCGACTCCCGGGCGGCGACGATCGCGTCGGCCAGCTGCTGCCGCACGAGGTTGTCGGCCACTCGGTCGGCGGAGGCGTCGAGCACCGCCTGCGCGGCGTCCACGGCCACCGTCGAGTCGGCGACGGCCGCCTCGAGGTCCGCCTGGGCGGCCGCGGCGGCGTCTCGGTCGGCCTGCTCCCGGAGCTCCTCGCCGTAGGCGGTCGCCTCGGCGACGAGGAGCGCGTGCCGCGAGCTCAGGGCCGCCGCCTCCGCTCGCGTCTCCTCCGCCGCCTCCCTGGCGCGGCGCTCCGCGAGGACCGCGAGGACGACGACGACCACGACGGCGGCGAGGAGGACGCAGAGGCCGACGACGACGGCTCGGCGCGGCAGTGGGCGGGAGGGGGCAGAGAGGCGCATAGGCTCCCGACACTATCGAGCCACCGCTCCAGGCGCCTGATATAGCACGATCCTCCACGTTCCCTCGGCAGAACGCGCCTCGTGTCGAAGAAAAATCACCCGCAGGGGGTGAATTTCACCCTGTACACGTCATACGCTGTCGGTCTATGGGAACAGGTGAGGTTGCAAAGGCCCCGGGCGTGCTCGTCCAACCTGCCGAGCCCTTCGGGGGACTCCCGCTGCCGGACGGTGTGCGGTGCCTGTCGATCCGCTCCACGGTCGGAGAGCTCACGGCGCTGTGCAGTCCTGCGGCCACCACGCGCTGGGGCGTCGCTGCCGAACCGCGAGGCACCGTGCTCCTCGTCCCCGGGCTCGGCGGGTCCAAGGAGGACTTCCTCCCGCTCATGCCGCTCCTGTCCGACCTCGGATGGGACACCTGGTCCTTCAGCCAGCGCGGCCAGGCCGACTCCGTCGCCCCCCGGTCGTCGCTGAGCTACCGGCTCGACGACTTCGCGTCCGACGTCGTCGAGGTCGCCCACGTCATCTCCGACGGCCCCGTGCACCTCCTCGGCCACAGTTTCGGGGGGCTCGTCGCCCGCGCCGCCGTCCTCCGCTCGCCCGACCTCTTCTCCGACCTCACCTTCCTGTGCTCCGGCCCCAAGTGCTGGACGGAGGAGATCCGCGAGATGGCTCTCGTGGTCCGCGAGAGCGGCAGCCTCGGCCTCTGGGAGGCGTCCAACCCGGACCTCGTCGGCCCCGGTGCACCCCAGCTCACCCCGCAGGAGGAGTTCCTGCGCTACCGCGCCGGGCAGACGTCCTCCGACGGCCTCCTCGGCATCATCAACGTCCTCGTCAACGCCCCCGACACCACCGCGGACCTCGTCCGGGCGGGCGTGCGGGCCCTCGTCACGCACGGCGCCGCCGACGACGCCTGGCCGCAGCCCTGGCAGGAGCTCATGGCCCGCGCGCTCGGCGCCCGCTACGAGATCATCCCTGGCGCAGGGCACCTGCCGCCCGAGGAGAACCCCGGCGACACCGCCGCGCTCCTCGACGACTTCTGGGGCGAGACCGAGGAGCTCGCCGCAGCAGCTGCCGCCGCCGCGGCCGCCGCCCGTCCCCGGAACGCCGTCTTCGCCATCTGACAACAGGACGTGCGGCGGCCCCTCGTCGGTCGGCACGGGTGACCGAACTCCGTCCCGCCGCCACCTTGGGACACTGGTGCCGTGACCACAGGCCCCCACCCCGACGCCGCCGGCCCCGCTCGCGTGCCCACCCGCAGGGAGGTCCGGCGGTGGCGTCGCAACCTCGCCGACGAGCGCGCCGAGGCGTCCGTGTACCGCGACCTCGCCCGACGCCGCGACGGTGAGGAGAGGGAGATCCTCCTCGCCCTCGCCGAGGCCGAGGGACGCCACGAGGCCCACTGGCTCGAGCTCCTCGGCGACCGCGCCGGACGCCCCCTCAAGGGCCACTGGCGCACCCGCGTCCTGGGTCTCCTCGCCCGCCGCCTCGGCGGCGTCTTCGTCCTCGCGCTCGCCCAGCAGGCCGAGTCGCGCTCCACGTACGACGTCGACGTCGACGCCACACCAGCGATGGCCGCCGACGAACGCATCCACGGGGAGGTCGTCCGCGGCCTCGCGACCCGCGGCAGGACGCGCATCTCCGGGACGTTCCGCGCCGCCGTGTTCGGGGCCAACGACGGTCTCGTGTCCAACCTCGCGCTGATCCTCGGCATCGGTGCCACAGGCGTCGCCAGCTCCACGGTCTTCCTCACCGGCCTCGCGGGACTCCTCGCGGGGGCGCTGTCCATGGGAGCCGGGGAGTACGTGTCCGTGCGGTCGCAGCGCGAGCTCCTCGAGGCGTCGGACCCCAGCCCGGAGGCCGCGGCCGCCCTGCCGCACCTGGACGTCGACGCCAACGAGCTGGCCCTGGTGTACCGGGCCCGCGGCCAGTCGGCGGAGGCCGCCCGCGAGCACGCCGACCGGGTGCTCGCCACGTACACGGCGCGCACGGTCATCGCGCCGCAGGGTGCCGCGGCCGAGCGCGAGGCGGTGGGCAGCGCCTGGGGCGCGGCGGCGTCGAGCTTCTGCTTCTTCGCGTCCGGCGCCCTCGTCCCCGTCCTTCCTTACCTCTTCGGGCTCGAGGGCCCGGCAGCCCTGGTGCTCGGGTGCGTCCTGGTGGGCCTGGCGCTGTGCGCCACCGGCGCCACCGTCGGCGTGCTCTCCGGGGCGTCGCCCGTGCGCCGTGCCGGGCGCCAGCTGCTCATCGGGCTGGGCGCCGCCGGCGTCACCTACGTGCTGGGCCTGCTGTTCGGGGCGACCGTCAGCTGACGGTGATGACCACCTGGCCGTCGTGCGTGCTCACGGACCGCACGACGTGGCGCTGACCGTCGGGCGTGCGCACGACGGGCGTCGACGACCCGTCGGCCCCTGAGAGCAGGCGCGCCCGCTGGAGGCTGCTCACGAGCTCCGTGAGGTCCACCGCCTGGTCCGCCGACCTGGGCGCGGACCCGGACCCGGGGACGAGGCTCGGCGGGGCGGCACGCCGCGGCGCGGGCCCGGCGGGACGCTCCGGCTCCGGCGGCGCCGCGTACGACGGAGCGGGAGCGGGTGCGGGCGCTGAGGAGGGCTCGGGCAGGAAGGACCGTGCGACGTCGGGGGACCACGCGGGTTCGGGCACGTGCTCCGGCGTGCGCTCCGGCTCCCGGGGGGTGCTGTCCGCGAACCGCGTGCCGGGTGCACGGGCGGAGCCCCGCGCACGCTGGGCGCGCTCGTGGTCGGAGAGGGTGCGTTCCACCTCGTCGAGGAACGCGTCGACCTCCTCCATGGCGTAGCCCTCGCGGAACTTCGTCACCGCGAACTGGGTGCTGCGCACGTCGGCGACCACGAGTGACGGCGGTTCGCCGGACCCGGACTCGTACTCACGGAGGACCTCGACCACCCGGTCGAGGAACTCGTCGACGGCGTCCACCTCGTAGCCTTGCCGCAGGTGGGTGGGGGAGAACTGCTTGGTGAGGACGTCCTGGGCGCTGAGCATGGAGGACAACCTAGCGCGCACGTGACCAGGGACACACTCCTGGTCCGGGGCGCTTCACCCTGGTGCTCGATGAATTCTCGGCGCCCACGGTGAACTGTCGGTGAAGTCCGCCGATCCGCCCGCGACGATGCGTGCATGAACTCTTCCCGCCCTGCTCAGCACGTCGATCAGCCGGTCGCGCGTCGCGCCCCAGTGGTCGCCGACGTCGCTCATCCCGTGGAGGTCGTGGACTCCACCCTGAGCTGCCGCGCCCTCGAGGAGATCTTCCGGTCCGACAGCGTCGAGTGCATCGGGGTGCGTGACGTGGCCGACGCGCACCGGGTGGGTCTGGTCACCCGTGACCGGTGCTTCGCGGCGATGTCCGGGGAGCTCGGGTACGGCCGGGCGCTGCTGTACCGCAAGCCGGTGAGCGAGCTCACCGACTGGAGCCCCACGTTCGTGGACCCGTGGTGGTCGGTGTCCGACGCGCTGCGGGTGGCGATGGCGCGCCCACGTCGCCGCCGGTACGACGACCTCGTGGTGCGGTCCCAGGTGTGGGGTGCGGTGAACGTGGCGTCGCTCATCCACTCGTTGTCCGGCGAGCTCGTGGCGCGCACCGACCACGATGCCCTCACGGGCATCCGTGACCGGCACGCGTGGCTGGGTGCGCTCGACGTGCACACCCGGGCGGCGTCGGAGCAGGACGACTTCGTGGCCGTGTTCGTCGCGACGGTCGACGGGGTGGCCGCGGTGAACGGCAGCCACGGGTTCCTCGCGGGCGACACGGTGCTGGCGGCGGTGGCCCGGCGTCTGCGGGAGGAGTTCGTGCCTCGGTCCGCGGTGGGGCGGCTCGGCGGGACGCAGTTCGGGGTGTTCGCCCCGGTGGCGGCGGTGTCCCTGGACGACGCCCTGGAGCAGGTGCGGGGGGTTGCCGACCGCCTGGGGGGCGCGGGGCAGTCCGCGGTGCGGGCCCTCGTCCACGAGGGTGTGCTGCGCCCGGGCGAGACGCCGGTGTCGGTGCGGCTGGGCTATGCCCTCGCGCCGCACGGGGCGTCGGGGGAGGCGCTGGTCACGCGCGCCGTGGAGCGCCTGGAGCCCGTCCTGTCCTGAGGTCCGAGGGCGGACCCGCTACCAGGGCAGCCGTGCCGGCGGGCGGGTTCAGGGGCGCAGGCCGAGGTGCTCGACGATGCGCTCGGCGACCTCGTCGGCGTCCCCGAGGACGGGCACGACGAGACCGTCCTCGTTGACGGCGAGGAGCTCGAGGGCGTCCAGCTGGGACGCGACGAGGGTGGAGGGCATGAAGTGGTCCTCGCGGGCCTCGACGCGGGAGGCGACGACCTCGCCGGTGACGTCGAGGTGCACGAACCGCACCCGGCCCTCGGCGCCGGCGAGGACGTCCCGGTAGGTGCGCCGGAGGGCCGAGCAGGCGACGACGCCGCACCGGCCGGCCGCCGCACGGACGCTCATGGCGTCGCGCACGGCGACCAGCCAGGGGGCGCGGTCGTCGTCGTCGAGGGGCGTCCCGGCGCGCATCTTCGTGACGTTGGCCTCCGGGTGGAGGTCGTCGGCGTCCGTGAAGGTCCACCCGAGGCGCTCGGCGAGGAGCGCGCCCACGGTCGACTTCCCGGAGCCGCTCACCCCCATGACGACGAGGTGCTGCGGCTCCGGGACTGCGGGTGCGGGGTCGGTCACGCGGTCGGGCTCCCCGTGGTCAGGCGTCGGTCCGACCGGCGGTGCCGGTCGCGCTGCCGGCGGTCGTGGTGGTGCCGGACGTCAGGTGGGACAGGAGCTGGTTGAGGTCCACCCCGGTGAGCTCCTTGATGACGCCCTGGCCCTCGCTGAGCACGGACGCGACGTTCTTGGTGACCGCGGACGCGCCGTCGGTGGACACGATGGTCATGCCCTGGATGCTGGCGATGGGCTCTGCGGCCGCGCGGACGATCTCCGGGAGGCGCTCGATGAGCTCCTGGACGAGTGCGGCCTCGCCGTACTTCTTGAGCGCCTCGGCCTTGGCGTCGAGCGCTGCTGCCTCGGCGCGTCCCTCGGCCTCGGTCGCGGCCGCGCGGGCCTCACCCTCGGCGCGGATACCGACGGCGAGGGCGACCTGGCGGTCACGCTCGGCCTCACCGGCACGACGGACGGCCTCGGCGGCGGCCTCGGCGTCCTGGATGGCTGCCGTCTTGTTGGCGCCGGCGATGGTGGTGCGCTTGAAGGCGTCGGCCTCGGTGGCGGCGTTCGCGGCGTCACGCTCGGCGGTGGCCCGCTGCACGGACGCGTACGCGTCGGCCTCGGCGGGCTTGCGGATGGAGATGTCGAGCTCTTCCTCGGTGACCTTGGCCTGCTCGGCGAGGGCCTCGCGCTGCTGGGCGGCCACGAGACGGTCCTGCTCGGCGCGGGCGAGCTGCCCGGCGGCCTCGGCCTCGGCGTTGGCGCGGTCGGTCTGCGCCTTGATGGTGGCCTGCTTGAGGTCGAGGGCCTTGCGACGCTCGGCGACCTGCTCCTGCGCCTCGATGACGGCGAACTCGGAGGCGCGCTGCGCCTCGGCCTCGGAGACCTCGGCGACCTGACGGGCGCGGGCGTTCTCGGCACGGCCGAGGTTGCCCAGGTAGTCCGACCCGGGGGTCGAGATGTCGGAGATGTTGAGGAGGTCGACCTGGAGGCCCTGCTCGGCGAGGTCGAGCTTGGTGGAGTCGACGACGCGGTCGGAGAGGCCCTTGCGGTCGGAGATGATCTGCTCGATGGTCATGTCGCCGACGATGGAGCGCAGCGAGCCCTCGAGGGACTCCTTGATGATCTCGGTGAGGGTGCCCTGCTGGGACAGGAAGCGCTGCGCGGCCCTGCGCACGCCTTCCTCGTCGCCGCGCACCTTGAAGTTGATGGACGCCTTGATGGCGATCTTGATGCGGTTCTTGTCGACGCCCTCGACGGTGATGCCGATCTGGCGCTGCTCGAGGGAGATCGCGAAGCCCTGCTGGAGGATGGGCCAGACGAACACGCGCCCACCGACGACGACGCGCTGGCCGCCCTGGGTGGCGGCGGCCCGGCCTGCGCCGCGTCCGACGATGACGAGGGCCTCGTTCGGGGGGACGCGCCGGATGCGCTTGCCGATGAACGCGATGACCGCGAAGAACGCGATGCCGAGTACGACGACGGCTATGACTGTGACGGTGTTGTCTGGCATGGGTGACTGCCCCGGGTGGGGCAACTCCTTCCGGTGGGGTGGGCTGTAGGTCTATGCCGTGGTGGCGGGGGGCGTCGTGGGTTCGACGCGCACGCGACCGCCGGACTGCTCGAGGACCACGACGCGCGTGCCCTGCGGGATGGGGGTGTCGGCCCAGGCGAGCCTGCGCTCGAGCTCGGTGTCGAGCGACACCTCGCCGCGGCCACCGGTGATGTCGGAGGTGACGACGCCGTGCGCGCCCACGAGGGACACGGGCTGGCCGTCCTCGGTGTCGCGGAGGCGCTTGACGAACAGCTGGACGACGACGACGACGAGGAGCGCCACGACGGCGGATCCGACGTACGCACCCCACATGGGCAGGTCGTTGCTGAGGACGATGGCACCGACGGACCCGAAGACCATGGCCCCGACGCCGAGGGACGTCCCGGACAGGGCGCCGTCGCCCACGTCGATGAAGTCCCCGAGGACGAGCGAGCCTGCGACGAGGAGCAGGCCCACCACCCCGATGACGATGAAGGTCAGCATGCGGTCGTGGTCCCCTCTGAGCGTGCACCAGGTCTTTGCCTGAACTGTATCTGAGAAGGGGGCTTCTGCGGTGTGACCATGATGGGCAGTCCTCCCCGTGACGCGACGACGCGGACCCGCCCGGCGTCGGGCGGGTCCGCGTGGGAGGAGCGGGTCAGGGGCGGGGGACGTTGCGCAGGTTGGAGCGGGCCATGGACACGACCTCGCCGACGCCGCCGCCGAGGACCTCCTTGCTCATGGCTGTCGCGAACCCGCGGACCTGCCCGGCGGTGATGGTGGGTGGGATGGACAGGGCGTGGGGGTCGGTGACGATGTCGACGAGCGCCGGGCCGGGGCGGTCGAGGGCCTCACGGAGCGCGGCGCGGACGTCTCCGGGTTCCTCGATGCGCACGGCGTGGATGCCGAGGGCGCGAGCGACGGCCGCGTAGTCGACGGACGGGGAGTCCGTCCCGAAGGACGGGAGGCCCTCGACGAGCATCTCGAGGCGCACCATGCCGAGGGTCGCGTTGTCGAAGAGGACGATCTTCACGGGGAGGTCGTAGTGCTTGATGGTGACGAGCTCGCCGAGGAGCATCGACAGGCCGCCGTCGCCGGCGATGGCGACGACCTCCCTGCCGGGGTTGGAGAACGCGGCGCCGATGGCGTGGGGGACGGCGTTGGCCATGGACCCGTGGATGAACGACCCGATGACGCGTCGGCGCCCGTTGGGGTTGATGTACCGGGCGGCCCACACGTTGCACATGCCGGTGTCGACGGTGAAGACCGTGTCGTCGGCGGCCTCCTGGTCGAGGAGGTCCGCGGCGTACTCGGGGTGGATGGGGGTGAGGGTCTCGGCGGAGCGGCCCTTGTACGCGCCGACCACCCCGTTCATGGACTTGAGGTGGGCCTTGCGCATGGAGTCGAGGAACTTCCGCGACCTCGCGGGTTCGACGAGGGGCAGGAGGGCGCGCACGGTCTCGCCGACGTCGCCCACGACGGCGACGTCGAGGCGGGTGCGTCGGCCCAGGTGGGTGGGTTCGATGTCCACCTGGGCGGTGCGGACGTCCTCCGGGAGGAACTGGTCGTACGGGAAGTCGGTGCCGAGGAGGACGAGGAGGTCGGCCTCCTGCGTGGCGTCGTAGCAGGACCCGTACCCGAGGAGCCCGGACATGCCGACGTCGAAGGGGTTGTCGTACTGGATCCACTCCTTGCCGCGCAGCGAGTGCCCGACGGGCGCGGCGATCTTGTCAGCGAGCGCGAGGACGTCCTCGCGTGCGCCGCGGACGCCGACGCCGGCGAAGATCGTGACCTTCTTGGCGGCGTTGATGGCGTCGGCGAGGTCCTGGACGGACTGGGCGTCGGGCACGACGCGGGGGCGGGCGGGGCGTGTGGTGACCTGGGCGACGGGGGCGGGTGCGTCCATGTCGGCGACGTCGCCGGGGAGGGTGAGGACGGAGACGCCGGGGCTGCCGTAGGCGTGGTGGATGGCGGAGGCGATGACCCGGGGCGCCTGGTCGGGGGAGGAGATCATCTCCGAGTACACGGAGCACTCGGTGAAGAGGCGGTCGGGGTGGGTCTCCTGGAAGAACTGGGTGCCGATCTGCTTGCTGGGGATGTGGCTGGCGATGGCGAGGACCGGCACCTTGGAGCGGTTGGCGTCGTAGAGGCCGTTGATGAGGTGGAGGTTCCCGGGCCCGCAGGACCCGGCGCAGACGGCGAGGTTCCCGGTGAGCTCGGCCTCGGCGGCGGCGGCGAACGCGGCGGCCTCCTCGTGGCGGACGTGCACCCAGGAGATGTCGACGCCGTCGTCGGCGGCGCGCCGCACGGCGTCGACGACGGGGTTGAGGCTGTCGCCGACGATCCCGTAGATGCGGGTGGCACCGGCGGCGACCACCTGCGCGACGAGCTGGTCGGCGACGGTCTGGGTGCGGGTGTTCTTGGCCACGGAGGTCCTTTCACCGGTGACGAGGGGGACCGTCCCATCGTGCGCCGGTTCCTTGCCGGGCGCGCGCCCAGCGCTGCGGCACCCGGTGGGGTCGCCGCGTCCGGAGGGCTACCGGTGGTCCGGGGGTGGGTGGGCTCAGAGGAGCAGCACCCAGGATCAGACGGCTTCCGACGTCGGCGCCGCGGCGGTCCTGCGGCGGAGGGTGCCCGCGGCGGCGAGGGTGACGACCACGGAGAACGCCGCGGCGAGGACGACGACCTCGAAGCCGCCGTGGGCGCCGGCGGCGTCGATGCGGGCGCCGCCCACGGACGTGCCGACGGAGACGCCGACGCCGAGGGCGGTGCCCACCCAGGTGAGGCCCTCGGTGAGCTGTGACGGTGGGACGAGGACCTGGACGAGGTTGTTGCCGTTGATGAGGGTGGGCGCGATGGCGAACCCGGTGACGAACATGACGACGGCGAGGACGGGCAGTGACGTCACGAAGAAGAACAGGGACACCCCGACGGCGAGCAGCACCATGCCGAGGACGAACCGCAACCACAGGGGTGAGAGCCAGTGCTTGGCTCCGTACAGCAGCCCGGAGATGAGCGACCCGGTGGCGAAGACGCCGAGGATGACGCCGGCGAGCGCCTCGTGCCCGGCCTCCTCCGCGAAGGCGATGGTCGCGACGTCCGTGGCCCCGAAGACGGTGCCCATGCCGACGAACACGGCGATGACGGCGAGCATCCCGAGGTTGAGGAGCACGGAGGGGCGCTTCTCGCCGGGGACGGGCACGGAGGGCGGGGGTTCGGTGGCGCGCAGCGACACGAACGCGAACCCGCCGACGGCCACGGCGACGAGCGGCACGACGAGACCGGCGACGGGGGTCACGGATGTCGCGAGGATGGTGGCGAGCATGGGGCCCACCACGAAGCACAGCTCGTCGACGGCCGCCTCGAACGAGTAGGCGGTGTGCAGGGTCCGAGGGTCGGTGACGAGGTACGACCACCGGGCGCGGACCATCGACCCGACGGACCCGATGGTGGCGCCGGTGGTCACGGCGAACACGTAGAGGAGGATCTCGGGCGCGCGGAGCTGGGCGCAGAGGATGAGCGCCACGAGCGACACGCACGTCCCGACGAACAGGGGGAGCATGACGCGCCGCTGCCCCTGGCGGTCCACGAGGCGTGCGATCTGCGGCGAGCAGATCGCCTGGGCCACGATGTACGCGGCGCTCACGCGACCCCCGAGCGCGTACGACCCGTAGATCTGCTGGAGCATGAGGACGATGCCGATGCCCACCATCGACATGGGCAGGCGGGCCAGGGCCCCGGCCGACGAGAAGCGCGCCGCGCCGGGGATGGTGAGGATCGCCCGGTAGGGGTTGCGGGAGGCGCGGGTCACGGGTTCGGGCGAGCCCTCCGAAGGGCTTCGGGGGACGTCGGGCTGGTCGGTCGGCACGTCTCCCAGTGTCCCACCGGGTGGCCGCTCACGGCCGGTGCGGCGCACCCGGGCGGGCCCGGTGTGATGGAGGCATCATGGGTGGATGAGCGGACACGACGAGAAGCCCGACGTCCCTGTGACGCACGACGCCGACGCCCACCGGTTCGAGGTGACGGTCGACGGTGAGGCGGCCGGGTACCTGGAGTACGACCACGTCCCGGCAGGCACCGCGGCCGGCAAGGCCTCCATGGTGGTGATGCACACCGTGGTGCAGCCCCACCACGAGGGCCAGGGTTTCGCGTCGGCCCTCGCCCGGACCGCGCTGGACCACGCGCGCGCCGAGCGGATGACCGTCATCCCCGAGTGCGCTTTCGTCCGTGACTACGTCAAGCGCCACGACGAGTACCGGGACCGCCCGCCCGGACCGGCAGGGGGGGGGGGCCGGGGGGCGGCGCGGTCCCGCCACCCCCGCCCCGCGCGTTCTGGTGGCCGCGGCCGGGAGGCGTCGCGGTCAGGCGAGGGCGTCGGAGACGAGCGCCCGAGCCGCTTCCTGGACCTCGCCCAGGTGCTCCTCGGAGACGAACGACTCCGCGTAGATCTTGTACACGTTCTCCGTGCCGGACGGGCGGGCGGCGAACCACGCGTTGGGCGTGGTCACCTTGAGACCGCCGATGGCGGCGCCGTTGCCGGGGGCCGTCGTGAGCTTCTCGTGGATGCTCTCACCCGCGAGGGTCGACGCCGTGACCTGGTCGGGCGACAGCCGCGAGAGGGTGGCCTTCTCCTCGAGGGTCGCCGGGGCGTCGACCCGTGCGTACCAGGACTGTCCGTGACGCTCCACGAGGCGGGCGTGGTGCTCCGACGGCGACGACCCGGTGGCGGCGAGGATCTCCGAGGCGAGGAGGGCGAGGACGATGCCGTCCTTGTCGGTGGTCCACACGCCGCCGGCGCGGCGCAGCAGCGACGCCCCGGCCGACTCCTCGCCGCCGAACCCGACGGACCCGTCGAGCAGGCCGGGCACGAACCACTTGAAGCCCACCGGCACCTCCTCGAGGCGACGCCCGTGGCTCGCGGCCACCCGGTCGATGAGGGCCGACGACACGAGGGTCTTGCCGATCGCGGCGTCCATGCGCCACTCGGGGCGGCCCCCGCCGTACAGGTAGTCGATGGCGACCGCGAGGAAGTGGTTGGGGTTCATGAGGCCCGCGTCGGGCGTGACGATCCCGTGCCGGTCCGCGTCGGCGTCGTTGCCCGTCGCGATGTCGTAGGGCGCGTCGCCCTTCATGGTCTCCACGAGGGACGCCATCGCGTACGGCGACGAGCAGTCCATGCGGATCTTCGCGTCCCAGTCGAGGGTCATGAACGCCCACCGCGGGTCCACCTGCGGGTTCACCACGGTGAGGTCCAGGCCGTAGCGCTCGCCGATGGCCCCCCAGTACTCGACGGCCGCACCACCCAGGGGGTCGGCGCCGATGCTCACGCCCGCCTCACGGACGCGGTCGAGGTCCACGACGGTCGCCAGGTCGTCCACGTACGCCGCGAGGTAGTCGTGGCGCAGCGTCGTGTCCGCCGCCAGGGCCTGCTCCAGGGGGACGCGCCGCACCTGACCGACGCCGCTGCGCAGGATCTCGTTCGCGCGGTCCGCGATCCACGACGTCGCCTCCGAGCCCGCGGGCCCGCCGTGCGGGGGGTTGTACTTGAAACCACCGTCGCGCGGCGGGTTGTGCGACGGGGTCACCACGATGCCGTCGGCCAGCCCGGGGCCCGACGTCCGCACGCCCTGCGACGTCGTCGCCTCGTTGTGCAGCAGGATCGCGTGGGACACGGCAGGCGTGGGCGTGTACGAGTCGCGCGCGTCGACGTACGTCTGCACGCCCGCCGCGGCGAGGACCTCGAGGGCCGTCTGCCACGCCGGCAGCGACAGCGCGTGCGTGTCCCGTCCGATGAACAGCGGCCCGTCCGTGCCCTGCGACCGCCGGTACTCCACGATGGCCGCCGTCGTCGCGATGATGTGCGGCTCGTTGAACGCGTGGTCGAGGCTCGAGCCCCGGTGACCCGACGTCCCGAAGACGACCTTCTGGGCCGGGTCGTCGACGTCCGGGGCGAGGTCGTAGTAGGCACCGACGACGGCGTCCACGTCGATGAGGTCTTCTGGCTGGGCGTGGGTTCCTGCGCGCGGGTCCATGGCTCGATCTTGGCACGTGGGACCCGGTTTCGGCAGGACGAGAGGCGCCGTCCGCGCCACCGTGCGCGGGGTGCCGCGCGGGGCCCGCAGAGGCGGGCGCCCGCCGACTGCCGGTAGGCTCATGCCATGGCAAAGAACACGTCACCGGAGTTTGTGCTGCGCCCCTTCGAGGGTCTCGACGGGGAGCCCGACCTCGTGGCCCTCCGCGAGGTCGTCCCGGCCGCCACCGCGACCGCGCGCACCACCGCCGAGCACGGCGCCCGCGACATCACGTTCACCACCGTCCTCCCCGGCGCATGGCCCGCGCTGCACCGCGCCGACGGCGCCGTCCTCGTCGCCCTCCAGACCCACGCCGGGTCCGGCGACGCCAGCCGCGACCTCGCCCAGACCGTCCTCGACGCCCTCGAGCTCGAGCCCGGCGCCTCCCTCACCAGCACCGTCCTCCCCGGTCCCGGCCCCCGCCTCCAGGACATCCTCGACCCGGCCGTCCCCTTCGAGGTCACCGTCCACGACGGCTTCGACTACTGGATGGACCCCGACACCGAGATCACGCCCGACATCAAGGCGTCCCTCGACGAGGCCAACTCGACCATCATCGAGACCCGCAAGCTCACCACCGTCGACAGCGCCTACTGGTGCCGCATGGGCGCCCGCGAGTACCTCCGCTGGGCTATGCCCCACAGCGAGGACACCGTCATCGACGCCATCGCCCGCCTCCACGCCAAGCGCGAGTCCGGGTTCGCGGGCTCCAAGTTCCTCGGGGCCTTCCGGGCGTCCGGCATCGTCATCCCCGTCTGGGAGCTCCCCAAGGGCTCCGAGGCCGAGGACATCGAGGGCGCCGTCGCCGAGTTCTGGCCGTCCCTCGAGGCGGCGCTCGCGGTCGACGCACCGCTCGACGCCGACGAACGACGAGCCCGCGCAGGGATCGTCTCCCGCCAGGTCACCCTCCGCTGACGCGGGACGGGGACCCGGCTCGCCAGGAATCAGACACACCACACCACGAGGGTTGACGACGTGAGCGCGGATCGAGAGACCGGGGCCGAGGGGACGACCGGGCAGGGCCCGGGGACCAACCGCGGGCGGCGGGCCAAGTCCGCGACGTCGTCCCTCACCGAGCGCGAGTCGCTGCGCCAGCGCGTCGCCGTGGTCATCCCCGCCAAGGACGAGTCGCGGCGCATCGCCGCGACGGTCCGCGCCGCGAAGGCCATCCCGCACGTCGACCTCGTGCTCGTCGTCGACGACGGCAGCCTGGACAACACCCAGGACGTCGCCCGCGACGCGGGGGCCGTCGTGGTCCGCCACTCCCACAACCGCGGCAAGGCCGCCGCCATGGAGACGGGTGCGGCCGTCGTCGCCATGCGGGACGCGCCCGCCCGCCCGCCGCGCCTGCTCCTGTTCATCGACGGCGACCTCGCCGAGACCGCGGTGAACACCGCGCCCCTCGTCCCGCCGGTGCTCGAGGGCCGCGCGGACATGACCATCGCGCTCCTCCCGCCCCAGGCCGGTGCGGGAGGCCGGGGCGTCGTCGTCGGCGCCGCGCGCCGCGCGATCGCGTCGATGACCGGGTGGATGCCCACGCAGCCCCTGTCGGGGATGCGGTGCCTCACCCGTGAGGCCTTCGAGGCGGCCACCCCGCTCGCGCGCGGCTGGGGCGTCGAGACGGGTCTGACGATCGATCTCGTGCGCCTCGGCTACGTCGCGCTCGAGGTCCCGTGCGACCTGCGGCACCGCCCGTCGGGCACGGACCTGCGCGGCCAGCTGCACCGCGCCGCCCAGTACCGTGACGTCGTCCTCGCCATCAACGCCCGACGCGTCCGCGCCCTCGGTGAGGCCGTCCGCGGCGGCCGCCCCGAGGAGTAGAAGCCCCGGGACGGCCGCTCGCACGGTTCAGAGGAGTCTGCGGGAGTCCTCGTGGACGACGCGCAACCAGCGGTAGCCGTACCCGTCGAGGACCACCTCGGCGCTACCGTCCTCGGCGACGTCCGTCTCGCCGGCCTGCAGGAGGTCGACGAGGCGCGTGGTCCCCGTGCCGTCGGGCACGGTGATCGGGACGGTGAGTCGCTCGGGACCGAAGTTGTGCAGGGCGATCATCTGGCCCTGCGCCCCGGCCACCTCGTGGGCGAGGACGGACGTGTGCGGCTGGTCGAGGACCCGCACGTCGCCCCACCCGATCTCCGTGGAGTTCCGGTACTGCGCGATGAGCGTCCGCACGAACGCGAGCATCGAGTCCTGGTCGTGGCGCTGGTCCGCGACGTTCACGTGCTCGGGCGAGAATCCGCCCTCCACGAGGGGCGCCACGAGGCGTCGCTCCGACGCCCGGGAGAATCCGCCGTTGGGGCCGGACGACCACTGCATGGGCGTGCGGACCGCCTCACGGCCACCCACGTCGAGGTTCTCGCCCATCCCGATCTCCTCCCCGTAGAACAGCACGGGGGTGCCGGGCAGGGAGAACAGCAGGCTGTACACCATGCGGATGCGCCGCGGGTCGCCCTCGAGCATCGACGGCACGCGGCGCGTGATGCCCCGCCCGTAGATGCGCATCTCCTCCTCGGGCGCGAACGCCTCGAAGACCTCCTGGCGCTCCTCCTCGGTGAGCTTGTCGAGCGTGAGCTCGTCGTGGTTCCGCACGAAGTTCGCCCACTGCGCCTCGCGCGGCAACCGGGGACGGTCCGCGAGGGCCTGCGCGACGGCACGGGCGTCACCGCGCGCGAGGGACAGGTAGAGGTTCTGCATGCCCACGAAGTCGAACTGCATGGTGAGCTCGTCGGCCTCGTCGCCCCCGAAGTACGTGACCTGCTCCTCGCGGGGCAGGTTCACCTCCCCGAGGAGGATCCCGTCGCCCGTGCGCCGGCCCAGGAACCCGCGCAGCGAGCGCAGGTACTCGTGCGGGTCCGAGTAGTCGTCGTCGCCCGTGCCGTCCGCGGCGGAGTCCCGGCCGGGCCCGTCGCGGTCCTCCGGGTCCTCGGGGGTGACGGCCTCGAGGAAGTACGGGACGGCGTCCACGCGGAACCCGCTGAGCCCCAGCTCCAGCCAGAACCCCATGACCTTCGCGATCTCCTCGCGGACCTTCGGGTTGGACACGTTGAGGTCGGGCTGGTGGGAGTAGAACGAGTGCAGGTAGTACTGGCCGGTCTTCTCGTCGAGCTCCCACACGCCGTCCTCCTCACCCGGGAAGACGGTGTCCGCCGGGTTCGCGGGCGGCTCGTCGCGCCACACGTAGAAGTCCCGGTACGGGTTGTCCTTGCTGGACCGGGACGCCTTGAACCACGGGTGCTTGTCCGAGGTGTGGTTGACCACGAGGTCGGCGATGACGCGCATCCCGCGGTCGCGGGCCGTGCGGAGGATCTCCACGAGGTCGCCGTGGTGGCCCAGGCGGGCGTCCACACCGTAGTAGTCGGTGATGTCGTAGCCGTCGTCCTTGTCGGGCGTCGGGTAGAACGGCATGAGCCACAGGCACGTGACGCCCAGCTCGGCGAGGTAGTCCATGCGGTGCGCGAGACCGTCGAGGTCGCCCACGCCGTCGTCGTTCCAGTCCATGAACGTCTCGACGTCCAGGCAGTACACGACGGCGGTCTTCCACCACAGGTCGGACGTGTCGGTCATCCTCATGCGGTCACCCCACCGGTGGTCGCGGTCGTGCCCGCAGCGCGCAGCGCGGGGAGCACGTGCTCGCCGAACACGTCGATGAACTCCGTCTGCTCCTTGCCCACGTGGTGCAGGTACACCTCGTCGAAACCGAGGTCCGCGTACCCGCCGATGACGTCGACGAGCTCGCCGAGGTCGGCCGAGACCACCACGGAGGAGCGGACGTCGTCGGGCTCCACGTGGCGCGACGCCTCGTCGAACGACGCCGGGGTGTCGAGGTCCCAGCACAGGGGCGGGGCGAACACGTTGCTGCGCCACTGGTCGTGGGCGACGGCGAGGGCTTCGTCCTCGGTGCGGGCGTAGCTCAGGTGGATCTGCAGGGCGAGCGTGCCCTTCCCGCCGGCGTCGCGGTAGGCGGCGATCATGTCGCGCAGGTGGTCGTGCGGCTGGTTGATGGTCACGAGGCCGTCGGCCCACGAGGCCACGCGACCGGCCGTCGCGACGCTCACGGCGGGTCCGATGAGCGCGGGCTGGGTCTCCGGCAGCGTCCACAGGCGGGCCCGGTCGACGGTGACGAGCCCCTCGCGACTGACCTCCTCGCCGCGGAAGAGGGCCCGGATGACGTCCACGGACTCCTCGAGGCGCTGGTCACGGAGCTCCTTGCGGGGCCACGCGTCGCCGGTGATGTGCTCGTTCATGGCCTCGCCGGACCCGAGCGCCGCCCAGAAGCGACCCGGGTACATGGCCCCGAGCGTCGCGGCGGCCTGGGCGATGATCGCCGGGTGGTACCGCTGCCCGGGGGCGTTGACCACGCCGAAGCGCAGGTTCGTCGCCTCGAGGGCGGCCCCGAGCCAGGACCACGCGAAGCCGGACTCGCCCTGCCGGTCGCTCCACGGGGCGAAGTGGTCGGAGCACATGGCGGCCTCGAACCCGGCCGCCTCCGCCCGCTTCACGGCGTCGAGGAGTGCTCTGGGGTGGACCTGCTCGTGCGAGGCGTGGAAGCCGTAGAGGGTCATGGGAGCCTTCCGTCGAGGGGGTGGCGGTGCGTGACGAAAGTACCCTCGGGGGCTGGTCACGGCATTCGGAGAGGCTCCTGCTCGGCGGGGTCGCGGCGCAGCGTGAGCATCCACGAGGCGTAGGTCGCGGCGACGAGCGGCACGAGGACCGCCAGGCCCACACCGAGGATGACGACGCCCGAGTCGTTCACGAGGGTCCCGATGCCGAGGGCCGTCCCGGCGGTGACGACGCCGGGCAGGACCATGGGGGAGCGGGTGCTGATCTGGGTGAGCGGTGCGCCGTCCGTCCACCAGCCGGCGTGCTCCCCGCCGTCGTCGAGGGTCGCGGCGCGCAGGGGGCGCCCGAGGACGAGGACGACCACGAGGATCCCGGCGACGCCCACGATCGCGAGGGGGTTGGTGAGCGTGGAGAGGTTGGCCTCGGCCTTGCGGAGGACCACGTCGAGGAGGCCGCCGTCGAGCACGGTGTCGACGAGCTGTCCGAGGTGCGTGCGGTCCTCCTCGGGGCGCAGCCTGTCCGCGACGGCGAACGTCGTGACGACGACGACGGCGGCGAGCAGCACCCCGACGATGCGCTGCCAGGTGAGGCGGACCCCGGCGGCGAGGAGCGCGAGGACGACGAACGCGGGCACGAGGGCTGGGGGCCCCCCGAAGTCGGCCCCCAGGGCGGGCGAGCCGTTGAGGACCACGGCCACCGCGCCGATGGTGAGGACGACGCCCGCGGCGAGCCGGCGTCGTCCTGCGGCGACGAGCGGGTCGGCCGCCGCGGCGGCGGCGAGCACCGTGGTCACCGCGAACAGCGCGAACGCCGTGTTGTTGAAGCCGTAGAACCGTCCGCCCACGGTCGGTTGGATGCCCATGAGGGCGGACACCTGGAGGCGAGCCCCGGTCGCGACGTCGACGGCGAGGACGAGCGCGGTGATGACGGTGACGACGGTCGCCGGGCCGAGCACGCGGTGCCGCCACGGGGGCAGCACCGCGAGCGCGGTGAGGGCCGCCATCCAGGCGAGGACGAGGGCGGTGAGCGTGAGGGCTGGTGCGCCGGTGCGCCACCAGGGGACGAGGTTGGCGAGGAGGGTGGAGACGGGCAGGGCGGCGATGGCGATGCCGGTGGCGCGCAGGGAGCCCAGCACCGCTCCGGGGTGTCCGGCGACGGTGCGGGCGATCCGTGGGTTGCGGCGGGCGCGGGCGCTGAATCCGTAGGAGACGGCGGCGAAGAGCACGAGGTTCACGGCGCAGAAGAGGAGGAAGAAGGGCTCGACGAGGGGGCGTGTGGCGAGGGTGTGGTCCTCGGCGTCGACGAGGTCTGCGACGCGTTCCTGGGCGGGGGTCCCAGCGGTGTCGGACGTCCAGGACGCGCCGACGAGCCGGGTCTGGGCGGTGATGTCGAGGTGGTCGAGGACGGTGGGCAGGACGTCGGTGCCCTGGACGTACCCGGGCTGGCGGGTGGAGCTCGACAGGAGCGTGCCCGGCGCCTCCCCGGGTGCGAGGACGGCCGCGACCTGGAGGCGGGGCTCGGTGCTGGGGTCGGCGACGGAGGCGAGGACGACGGTGGTGTGCTCGAGGCCGGGGTCGGCGTCGCGGGCGGCGGCGAGGACCTCGGCCAGACGGGCGTCGACGACGGTGACGTCCTGAGCGCGTCGCGGCTGGTCGCCCGACACCTCGCCACCCGTGGTCTCCGTCTCGTAGCCTGCCTCGCGGACGGCGCCGAGGTCCACGACGACGAGGTCGGACGTCTCGAGCCCGTCGGCGACGGCGTCGCCCGTCGCGCCCGCGGCATCGCCGGGGGTGATCGCGGTGCCGGCGACGTCCCCGTCCTGCGTGGTGAGGGCGAGCGCCGCTCCTGGGCCGACGGCCGTCGCGACGGTCCCCGCCTCGGTGACGGCGTCACCGAACGCGCCGAGGGGCGCGTCGTAGGACTGTGCGTCGACAGCCTCGCGGAGCTCGTCCCACTCCGGGAGCGCGCCGCCCGTCGCGGGCGCGAGCTCGCGGCACGCGTCGTCCTTCGCGTCGAACGCGTCGGCGGCGCGCGTGCCCGCGGAGATCGCGAGCCACCCGTCGACGGGGCACGTGGAGGCGTTGACGCTGCGCACCACGAGGTTGCCGACGCTGCCGTCCTCGGCCAGCGACCACAGGGCCGGTGTCGTGGTGGGGGAGACGTCCGCCCAGGACACGCCGCCCGTGCCGACGAGGAGCACCTGGTGGGCGTCGTCGTCGGTGCCCGCGTGGGCGACGCCCACGGCCGTACCGCCCAGGACTGTCAGGGCGACCGCGGCACAGACGGCGCGCGCCAACAGACGGGCGGGGCCGCCGCGGCGCTGCTCGACGGTCGGGTTCAGGGTGGGTGCGCTCACCCCCACAGCCTAGGTCGGTGCCCCGCGACGGCCCGCCCGCCGGTGCTGGCGGGCGCGCCCTCCGTCAGGCGGCGTCGAGGCGCGGGACCGGGGCCCGCACGACGAGGGCGCCGGGCTCGACCCATGTGTGGATCTCCGTGGCGCGTCCCAGGACGTCGCCGTCCACCTGCACCTGCTCGCCGCCCTCGACGTGCAGCCGCACCCGCTCAGCCCGGGTGTGGTCGATGCGCCCGATCTTGTTGGGGAGGTCGTTCGACACCCCGAAGCCCTGCATGACGACCTCGCCGAGGAGCTGCGCCCAGCCCACCAGGCCGCCGCGCGTGTCGATCGCCGCGACGTCGTGGATCCCGTCGTCGATGACCGCCTCCGGGATGAGGGTGATGCCCCCGGGGAGCTTCCCGCAGTTGCCGATCATGAGGCTGCGGAGCCGCGCCTCGACCGGCGTCTTGTCGTCGAGCGTGATCGTCATCTGCAGCCGCTTGCCGTGCAGGTGCCGCACACCGGCCACGAAGTACGCCATCCACCCCATCTTGTCCTTGAGGTTGGCGTCCGCGTCCGCGACCATCGCGGCGTCGAAGCCCAGGCCCGCGATGACGAGGAACAGGTGACGCACCGGCTCCGCCGCGGCCTTGTCGAGCGGCGTCCCCTCGAGGGGCACCTGGTCGCCGTCCTCCGGCACGTCCTCGCCCTCCGGCGCCGACGGCTCGGCGGGGTCGTCCACCTGCAGCCACCCGATGTCGATGCGCCGGTCCATCCCGTGCAGGGCCACGTCGAACGCGTCCTCGAGGTCCGTCACCGAGATGTCGAGGTTCCGGGCGAGGAGGTTCCCCGTGCCCAGCGGCAGGAGCGCCATCGGGGTGTCGCTCCCCACCAGCCCCTCGGCCACCGCACGCACCGTGCCGTCGCCACCGACGGCCACCACCACGTCGGCGCCCCGGCTCACGGCCTCCCGGGCCTGCCCGACGCCCGGGTCCTCCACCGTCGTGTCGATCCACAGGGGCTCCCGCAGGTGCTCCGCCGCGCAGCGGGCGAGCAGCGCTGGCTTGATGACCTCGGTCCCGCTCTTCGACGGGTTCGCCACGAACGCCAGGAGGGGGCCACGAGGCGGCTCGGGCTCCGAGGCCGCCGGTGCGGCCTCCCGGGCGTCGAGCGCCGACCGCAGGTCACGCTGCTGACGGACGACGACGACGGACAGGCCGCACGCCACGAGCGCGACGACGACTGCTGCGACGAGCAGCCAGACTTCCAGTTCCATGCGCTCACCGTAGGTGCAGATCGGCACACCCGCTCGGGACGACGGCAGCTCCGGTGCCCAGTGGATACTCTTGACCGGTGATCGATCTCCGCGCCGTCCGCGACAACCCCGACCTCGTCCGCGCCAGCCAGGCGGCGCGCGGTGACGACCCCGCGCTCGTCGACGAGCTCCTCGACGCCGACGCCCGCCGCCGGTCCGCGCTCACCGGGTACGAGCAGCTGCGCGCGGAGCAGAAGTCCCTCGGCAAGGACGTCGCCAAGGCGCAGGGCGACGAGAAGGCCGCGCTCCTCGCCCGCACCAAGGAGCTCGCCGAGCAGGTCAAGGCCCTCCAGGCCGACGCCGACGCCGCCGCGCGCGCCCTCGACGACCTCACGTACCGCATCGCGAACATCGTCGAGGGCGCCCCTCCCGGCGGCGAGGACGACTACGTGGTGCTCCGCACCGAGGGCACGCCCCGCGACTTCGCCGCCGAGGGCTTCGAGCCCCGCGACCACCTCGACCTCGGCGAGCGTCTCGGCGCGATCGACACCGAGCGCGGCGCCAAGGTGTCGGGCGCCCGCTTCTACTACCTCACCGGCATCGGGGCCCGCCTCGAGCTCGCGCTCCTCAACGCCGCCATGGACCAGGCCTACCAGGCCGGGTTCACACCGATGATCACGCCCACCCTCGTGAAGCCCGACGTCATGGCCGGCACCGGGTTCCTCGGCAAGCACGCCGACGAGATCTACCGCCTCGAGGCCGACGACCTCTACCTCACGGGCACGAGCGAGGTGGCGCTCGCGGGCTACCACTCGGGCGAGATCCTCGACCTGTCGGCCGGGCCGCGCCGGTACGCCGGGTGGAGCGCCTGCTACCGGCGCGAGGCCGGCTCGTACGGGAAGGACACGCGGGGCATCATCCGCGTCCACCAGTTCCACAAGGTCGAGATGTTCTCCTACGTCCCGGTGGAGGACGCGGAGGCGGAGCACCTGCGCCTCCTGGCGTGGGAGGAGGAGATGCTCGCGAAGGCCGAGCTGCCGTACCGCGTCATCGACACCGCGGCGGGCGACCTCGGGTCGAGCGCGGCCCGGAAGTTCGACTGCGAGGCGTGGCTGCCCACGCAGCAGCGGTTCCTCGAGCTGACGTCCACCTCGAACTGCACGACGTTCCAGGCGCGCCGTCTCGGCACGCGCGAGCGGACCGCCACGGGGGAGACGCGACCGGTGGCGACCCTCAACGGGACCCTGGGCACCACCCGGTGGATCGTCGCGATCCTCGAGAACCACCAGCAGGCCGACGGCTCGGTCCGCGTCCCCGAGGGCCTGCGCCCGTACCTCGGGGGGCTCGAGGTCCTGGAGCCCGTGAAGGCATGACGGCGGAGCTGGCGACCCCGACGCTCACGGCGACGAGCAGGATCGTCGCGCTCGACGTCGACGGCACGCTCATGACGTACGACGAGTTCCTGTCGGACGAGGTGCGCGAGGCCGTCGCGGACGTCCGGGCGGCCGGGCACGAGGTGGTGCTCGCGACCGGACGCCCCCTCGTGGCGCTCCTGCCCGTGGCGCGCGACCTCGGGATCGACGAGGGCTGGGTGGTGTGCTCCAACGGGTCGGTCACCGCCCGGGTGACGCCGGAGGCCGAGGGCGGTTTCGAGCTCGAGGACGTCATGATGTTCGACCCCCGCGAGGCGCTGGAGGTCATGCGTGAGCACATGCCGTCCGCGAGGGTGGCGCTCGAGGAGATCGGGGTGGGCTACTGGGTGAACCAGGCGTTCCCCGACCGGAACCTCCACGGCCTGCACACGGTGGTCGAGTTCGAGGACCTGTGCGGGCGCAGCACGGCGCGCGTTGTCGTCGCCGACGCGGAGCAGCCCACGCGCGAGTTCAGCGCCGCGGTCCGTGCGCTGGGCCTGAGCGACACGTACTTCATGATCGCCGGGACGCACTGGATGGACATCGCCCCGGTGGGCGTGACCAAGGCGTACGCGCTCGAGCGCCTGCGCGAGCAGTGGGACGTCCCCGTGGAGCGCACCGTGGCGATCGGTGACGGCGGCAACGACGTCGACATGCTCGCGTGGGCGGGCCGGGGCGTCGCCATGGGGCACGCGGACGCGTCCGTCATCGCCGCCGCCGACGAGGTGACCCTGTCGATCCTCGACGACGGTGCGGTGCCCGTCCTGCGGAGCCTGCTCGGCGACTGAGGGGCCGCACGTTCGCGTCGTGCGTCGATGTGGAGAACAATCGGTCTCCGTGACGCATGGCATCGACGAGGTTGCCCGGGTGGCCGGCGTGTCCACCGCGACGGTCTCCCGTGCCCTGCGGGGCCTGCCGAACGTCTCCCCGATCACCCGCAAGCGGGTCGAGGCGGTGGCGCGGGACCTCGGGTACGTGGCCTCGCCGTCGGCCGCGAGCCTCGCGTCGGGACGCACGCGGACCATCGGGCTCCTCACCCCGTGGGTGAACCGGTGGTTCTTCGCCAACGTCATCGAGGGTGCCGAGAGGTCGCTGCGTGCCGTGGGGTTCGACGCGCTCCTCTACACGTTCGACATCGCCCGTGAGGTGCCGCGGCGTCCGGTGGACCCGAGCGTGCTGCGGCACCGGGTGGACGGGGTCCTCGTGGTGGGACTGCCCCTCACGGACCTCGAGGTCGAGGCGCTCGAGGGGCTGGACCGCCCGGTGGCGTTCGTCGGTACGGGGCGCGACGACCACCTCACGGTGCGGCTCGACGACCACGAGGCGGGGGTGCAGGCGACCGAGCACCTCGTGGGGCTGGGGCACCGCCGGGTCGGTCACGTCACGGGGACGCCCGACGAGGAGCACTCGTGGTCGCCGCCGTCGGGGCGGCGCCAGGGCTGGTCCGAGGTGCTCCGAGCGGCGGGGATCGAGCCGGAGGCCGGGTGGGAGGTCAACGGGCACTTCGACATCCAGGGCGGGCGCACGTCCACGCACGCGCTGCTCGACGCGCACCCCGAGGTGACGGCCGTGTTCGCGGCGTCCGACGAGATGGCGATGGGGGCCATCCTCGCAGCCCGCGACCGCGGGCTGCGGGTGCCGGAGGACCTGTCGGTGGTGGGGATCGACGGGCACGACCTCGGGGAGCTCGTGGGTCTCACCACGGTGTCGCAGGACGCCTCCGGCCAAGGCTCCCAGGCCGCCCGTCTGCTGCTCGACCTCATCGCCGGGCGAGGGGAGCCGTCATTGGTGGTCCACCCGACGGTCCTCGTCGAGCGCGCCTCGACCGCTGCGCCCCGCGCATGAGCCGTGTGACTGAATCGTTATGGGATGAAAACGATTCATGAGTTGCGCACACCACATGTAAACGCTTGCATAGGTGACGAGACACCCGCCCGGGGTCGCGCGAAGCACGACGACGGGCACCCCGAGGTCATCACGACGATGTGAGGAATCCTGACAATGAGAATCGCAACGCGCCGCAGTTCCGCGGTCCTGGCCGGCGGGGCGGCTCTCGCCCTCGCGCTGACGGCCTGCGCTCCCAGCAGCAACGACACCGACGACGACGGGGACATGACCACGGCGGCAGCCGAGGTCCCCGAGATCGACTGCTCCGTCTACGACGAGTTCGGTGACCTCGACGGCACCACCGTCTCGGTCTACACGTCGATCGTCGAGCCCGAGCAGGAGGACCAGGAGCTCTCCTACGACCCGTTCGAGGAGTGCACGGGCGTCACCGTCCAGTACGAGGGCTCCCGCGAGTTCGAGGCACAGCTCCTCGTCCGCCTCCAGGCCGGCAACGCGCCCGACATCGCCTACGTCCCGCAGCCCGGCCTGCTCAGCACGATCGTCAACGACACCGGCGCGGCGGTGCCCGCCCCCGACGCGACCGCGGCGAACGTCGACGAGTACTTCTCCGAGTCCTGGAAGGGGTACGGCACCGTCGACGGGACGTTCTACGCCGCGCCGCTGGGCGCCAACATCAAGTCCTACGTCTGGTACTCCCCGTCGGCCTTCGAGGAGGCCGGCTACGAGGTCCCCACCACGTGGGACGAGATGATCGAGCTGTCCGACCAGATCGTCGCCGACGGCAAGATCCCGTGGTGCGCCGGCATCGCCTCCGGTGACGCCACCGGATGGCCCGCGACCGACTGGGTCGAGGACGTCGTGCTGCGCGTCGCCGGCCCGGACGCGTACGACCAGTGGACGACCCACGAGATCCCGTTCAACGACCCGCAGATCGTCGAGTCCCTCGACGAGGTCGCGAACATCCTCAAGAACGAGGACTACGTCAACGCCGGCTTCGGCGGCGTCGACTCGATCGCCGCGACGGAGTGGGACGGCGCCGGTGCGCCGATCCTCGACGGCAACTGCTCGATGCACCGCGCCGCGAACTTCTACCAGAACCAGTGGCCCGAGGGCACGGAGGTCGCCGAGGACGGCGACGTCTACGCGTTCTACCTGCCGTCCATGACCGAGGGTGAGAAGCCGATCCTCGGTGGTGGCGAGTTCGTCGTCGCGTTCGACGACCGCCCCGAGGTCCAGGCCTTCCAGACGTACCTCTCCAGCGCCGACTGGGCGAACGTCAAGGCCGCCGTCACCACGCGTGGTGGCTGGGTCAGCGCGAACACCGGGCTCGACTCCGAGCTCCTCGCGACGGACTTCGACCGCCTGTCCGCCGACCTGCTGGCCGACCCCGAGGCCGAGTTCCGCTTCGACGGCTCGGACCTCATGCCCGGCAGCGTCGGTGCGGGGACGTTCTGGTCGGAGATGGTGGCGTTCTTCGCCTCCGACAAGAGCTCGCAGGAGGTCGCGGACGCGATCGAGGCGTCCTGGCCGACGTCCTGACACGGAAGTGATCAGCGGGTGGCCCACCACGGTGCGGGCCACCCGCTGATGCAGGAACGACGGGGACCCGCCTGAGGGCGGGTCCTCGCCGGCGCCGGTATCGTGCCGGCGCCCATCACGTCATGCTCATCTCATCCCGTGCGCGAGGACGGGTAGTTCGGAGGCCCCGATGGACTGGCTGCTCCACGCCGACACCACGACCGAGAAGCTCCTCGTCATGGTCGTCGCGATCCTTCTCTTCGTCGCGGTGATGAGCATCATCCTCTTCGCGGTCGACCGTCCCAAGAGCCCGCCGAGGTGGATCGTCACCGTCGGGTTCCTCGGGCCCGCACTGCTCCTCATCCTCTTCGGCCTCGTCTACCCGGGCCTGCGGACCATCTACAGCTCGTTCTTCGACCGCAACGGTCAGAACTTCGTCGGGTTCGACAACTACGCGAAGGCGTTCGGCCAGGACCAGTTTCAGCAGGTCCTCACGAACACGGCACTCTGGGTCATCCTCGTGCCGCTCGTGTCCACGTTCCTCGGACTGCTGTACGCCGTCCTCGTCGACCGGACGAGGTTCGAGAAGCTCGCGAAGGTCCTCATCTTCCTGCCCATGGCCATCTCGATGGTCGGCGCCGGCATCATCTGGAAGTTCGTCTACGAGTTCCGCCCCGCCCAGCAGAACATCCCACAGGTCGGTCTGCTCAACCAGATCCTCGTCTGGCTCGGTCTCGACCCGCAGCAGTTCCTCCTCAACCAGCCGCTCAACACGTTCTTCCTCATCGCCGTCATGATCTGGATCCAAACCGGGTTCGCCATGACGATCCTGTCGGCAGCGATCAAGGCCATCCCCGACGACATCGTCGAGGCCGCCCGCCTCGACGGCCTGAGCGGCGTCGGCATGTTCCGCAGCATCACCGTGCCGAGCATCCGCCCCGCTCTCGTGGTCGTCGTGACGACGATCGCGATGGGCACGCTCAAGGTCTTCGACATCGTCCGGACCATGACCGGCGGGAACTACGGCACGTCGGTCGTCGCGAACGAGTTCTACACGCAGAGCTTCCGGCAGAACGAGCAGGGCTTCGGTGCCGCGCTCGCCGTCGTGCTGTTCGTCTTCGTCATCCCGATCGTGATGTATAACGTCCGTCAGCTGCGTATCACGGAGGAGATCCGATGAGTGTCCCGATTCCCGCCGTGAAGCTGTCCGAGCAGGACGAGAAGAAGGCCTCGAAGGGCCCCGCGTCGAAGATGTCCCGGATCGACCGTCGAGCCGCTGCCGGGAAGAAGGCGCTCACGTCACCATGGGCCACCGTCACCGCGATCGTCATCGCGGTCCTGTGGACCACCCCGACGCTGGGGCTGCTCATCACGTCGTTCCGGCCGGAGCAGGACATCCGCAGCAGCGGCTGGTGGACCACGATCACGCGCCCGTGGTTCAACTTCGACAACTACGAGTCCGCGCTGTTCGGCAGCTCCACCCAGCTGTCCACGTTCTTCGTCAACTCCATCGTCATCACCCTGCCGGCGGTGGTCATCCCGATCACGCTCGCGCTCCTCGCGTCCTACGCCTTCGCGTGGATCGAGTTCCGGGGCAAGAACATCCTCTTCATCGCGGTGTTCGCGCTCCAGGTGGTCCCCATCCAGGTGACCCTCATCCCGCTGCTGTCCCAGTACGTCGACTGGGGGCTCAACGGCACCTTCTGGGCCGTGTGGCTCTCGCACTCGATCTTCGCGCTGCCGCTCGCGATCTTCCTGCTCCACAACTTCATGAAGGAGATCCCGCGTTCGCTCATCGAGGCGGCACGCATGGACGGTGCCGGGCACGTGAAGATCTTCTTCCAGGTACTCATGCCGCTCCTCGTGCCCGCGATCGCATCCTTCGGGATCTTCCAGTTCCTGTGGGTGTGGAACGACCTGCTCGTGTCCCTCACGTTCGCCGGCGGTGGGCGTGATGTCGCGCCCCTGACCGTCCGCGTCGCGGAGATGGCCGGCTCGCGCGGCGGCGACTGGCACATCCTGTCCGCCGGCGCGTTCATCTCGATGATCGTCCCGATGATCGTGTTCCTCGCCCTGCAGCGCTACTTCGTGCGAGGACTCCTCGCCGGGTCCGTCAAGGGCTGAGCCGGCCGGGGTGCCTGACCGGGGCCGGGATCAGAGGTACTGACCGGGGGTGGGACGTCCGTCGGACGTCTCGCCCCCGTCGGGCGTCCCGGGCTCCCGCAGGAGGCCCGGCGGCAGCGCGCGGGTCGGGGCGCGGCCCTGGGACCGGGCCTGCGCCGCCATCTGCTGGGCGACGATCGCGGTCTGCAGGCCGTGGAACAGGCCCTCCAACCAGCCCACCAGCTGGGCGTGCGCGATGCGCAGCTCCGCGTCCGACGGCACCGCGTCGTCCGTGAACGGCAGGGTGATGCGCCGGAGCTCGGCCACGAGGTCGTCGGACAGCCCGTCCTCGAGCTCCGCGATCGACCGCTCGTGGATCTCGGCCATCCGGCTGCGGGCCGCCTCGTCCAGCGGGGCGCTGCGCACCTCCTCGAGGAGACGCTTCACCATCTCCCCGATGCGCAGCACCTTCGCCGGCTCCTCGATGACGGTGCGCTCCTCGCGCACCTGCTCCACCGCTCGGTCCTGACCCTCGAGCTGCTGGTCTGCGTGCTGGTCGTCGCTCATGACACCAGTCTTGCCCATGCCCCCTCGCCCGTGCACCGTCCCGGCCGCAGCCCGGGTCAGGGGACGAGGAGGACCTTGCCGACGACCTCGCCGGAGTCGAGCAGCTCGTGCCCGCGGGCCGCCTCGGCGAGCGGGAGGCGGGCGTGCACCACCGGCCGCAGCCGGCCGTCGGCCAGCCACGGCCACGCGTGCTCGCGCACCGCGGCCACGATCCGGGCCTTCTCCTCGGCCGGACGCGACCTCAGCGTCGTGCCGGTGACGCTCGCGCGTCGGGTGAGGAGGGTTCCGAGGTCCAGCTCGCCGCGCTGCCCCTTCTGCATCCCGATGACCACCAGGCGTCCGCCCGTCGCGAGCGACGCGACGTTCGCACCCAGGTACGCGCCTCCGACCACGTCGAGCACGACGTCCGCCCCGTGGCCTCCCGTCGCCTCGCGGACGAGGTCCGGCAGGGCGTCCGCGAAGCTCTCGCCCTCGGGGCGGCGGTAGACGAAGCCGCCGGCAGCGCCGAGCTCCATGCACCGGGCCACCCGCTCCTCGCTGCCCGCGGTGACGAGCACGTGCGCGCCGAGCGCGCGGGCCACCTGGATCGCGACGGTCCCCACACCTCCCGACCCACCGTGCACGAGCACGTGCTCGCCCGCGGAGAGGCGGGCGACGTCGACGAGGTTCGACCAGGCCGTGCACACGGCCTCCGGGAGACCCGCGGCGTCGACGAGGTCCACGGAGTCCGGGACCGGGAGGAGCTGCTCCGCGGGCACCGTGACGAGCTCCGCGTAGCCGCCGCCGTCGATGAGCGCGGCCACCCGATCGCCGACCTTCCACCCCTTGACACCCTCTCCCAGGGCCTCGACGACCCCCGAGACCTCCAGGCCGGGCCAGCTCGGTGCCCCAGGGGGTGGCGGATAGTGACCGCGGCGTTGCAGAATGTCCGCGCGGTTGATGCCAGCGGCAGCGACCGTCACCAGGACATGACCCGGGGCGGGGGTCGGGTCGCTGACCTCCACGGACGTCAGGACGTCAGGCTGCCCGAACCTCGAAATTTCAACCACGTGCATACTTGTGACCCTACGGCCACCCGGGCCGGCCGGCACGGTGGTGCGGGGCGAGCGGGTTAAAGCCCCCTGTTTGCCTAAAGCACCAGGGGTCCCCGGTCGATGTTTCCCTTGCGGACGATGGTGCGCGTGCAGGACGAGACGGGCCCACCGTGACAGCGATGACAGCGATTGGAAGGCATAACAGATGCTCCGGAAACTGAGTGTGCGAGGCAAGATCTTCGCTGCCCTCGCTGTGCCGGTGCTCGTGCTGGCCATCGCGGCGTCGGTCTTCTCGTGGCAGGCCCTCAGCCGAGCCAGGATCGCCTCGCAGGCCGACGGCATCGTCGAGCTCCTCGAGGGCGGTGAGAAGGTCATCGCGGCACTCCAGGAGGAGCGCAACCTCTCGGTCCAGACCCTCAACAACGTGGCGGGCGCCAAGGAGCAGCTCGACGCGGCGCGCCTGGAGACGGACGCGGCCCTCGGGGCCTTGCGGTCCGAGTACGAGGGCCTCGAGACCGGCGCGCTCGACCCGCTCGTGCGCACCGTCCTCACCAACGTCGGCACCACCAACCCGACGTCCCTCGCCCAGGCCCGCGACCAGGTCAACCGTGGTTCGGCCCAGACCCTCGTCATCTCCGACCAGTACACCACCATGGTGCTGTCGTTCCTCGAGGTCCCCGGATCGCTCGCCGACACCCTCACCGACCGTCGTGTCGCCGCCTACATCGACGCGTACGTCCAGACCTCCCGTGCCATCGACCTCACCGCTGCCGAGTACCCCCTCGCGCAGAAGGTCCTCGACGACGTCGCCTCCCCGACCCCCAACCAGCGAGAGATCCGTGAGCTCACGACCGTCATCGGTCTGACCAACGCGATCCGCTCCGACGCGACGCTCGCCGTCGCCGCCCTCGCGGTCGAGGACCTGCGCCTCCCGCCCCAGAACGCACAGTTCGTCTCCATGCGTGGTTACCTCGGGACCGGCCGTGCCGAGGCGATCACCGGGACCCTCGCCGCCGAGTGGGTCAACGCCAACGCCCGAGAGATCGAGAGCGCCGTCCCCATCAGGGACGAGCTGCGTGACTTCTCCGTCGAGCGCACCCAGGCGCAGGCCGACACGCAGCGCACCGAGGCCATCCTCACCCTCGTCGGGACGCTGCTCATCCTCGTGGTGTCGGTGTTCATCGCCGCCGCGATCTCGCGACGCATCACCGTCCCGCTGCGTCACCTCACCCGCGCCGCCGCCGACGTCCGCGACGAGCTCCCCAAGCTCGTCGAGCAGGTGTCCGTCCCCGGCCAGGGCCCGGAGATGAGCCTCGCGACCATCAAGGTCGAGTCCTCCGACGAGGTGGGACAGCTCGCCGCAGCGTTCAACGACGTGAACGCGACGACCGTCGAGGTCGCCAAGGAGCAGGCGGCCCTCCGTGGCTCCATCGCCGAGATGTTCGTCAACGTGGCCCGCCGCGACCACGTGCTCCTCAACCGTCAGCTCGCGTTCCTCGACGAGCTCGAGCGCTCCGAGGAGGACGCCAGCGTCCTCGCCAACCTCTTCCGCCTCGACCACCTCGCGACCCGGATGCGTCGTAACTCCGAGTCCCTCCTCGTGCTCGCGGGCATCGACTCCGGCCGGCGCGTGCGCCAGCCCATGCCGGTCTCCGACGTGGTCCGTACCGCGTCGTCCGAGATCGAGCTCTACGACCGGGTGCGCCTCAACCTCGAGGCCGACCCGCTCATGCTCGGGCACAACGCCCTGAACGGCGCGCACCTCATCGCCGAGCTCCTCGAGAACGCGACGATGTTCTCCGAGCCCAACACGCCCGTCGAGGTGACGACCAACCGCACGTCGCGGTACGTCACCGTCGAGGTCCGCGACCACGGGCTCGGGATGAGCGACGAGGAGATCGCCAACGCCAACGCGAAGGTGGCCTCCCGCTCCGCGTCGGACGTCATCGGTGTCCAGCGCCTCGGCCTCTTCGTGGTCGGTCGGCTCGCGGACCGCCTCGGTGCGCACGTGGTGTTCTCCAAGGCACCGGACGGCAGCGCCGGCACCATCGCGACCGTGTCGTTCCCGCTCAACCTCTTCGTCGACGACGCGGACGTGCCGCTCCAGGGCCCCACGGACCCGCTGAGCGCCGCGAACCGCCAGGCCACCGACCAGTGGATCGCGCCCGAGACCGAGCCCGAGGTCGCCATCCCCGTCGACCTCGACGCGCTCACCGACGGCTCCACGAGCATGGGCATGCCGCGTCGCCGCAGCTCCGTCTCGACGAGCCAGACCCCCGCGGTCGCGTCGAACGTGGGGATCTCTCCCGACGCCGACGCCGCCCGTGAGATGGTCCTGCCGCCTCTCGAGTCGGCGAACCCCTCCATCGACCTCTCCTCCGCCGACGACCTCAGCTGGAGCCCTCCGCAGAACCTCGGCGAGAGCCTGCCGGCCCGCCTCCCTGCCCGGACCCGGAGCAGCGAGCCCACCCAGCTCGGAGCGGCCTTCACGCAGCTCGAGCCCGTCCAGGACGAGCCGATCCTCGACGGTGAGCGTCGCAGCGCCGTGTTCTCCCGCTTCCGCACCCTCAGCTCCATCGAGCCGACGGACGAGCAGCAGGACTACGCCTCGACAGAGGACGTCCCGGCCGAGGAGACCACTGCCGAGGCGGTCGCCGAGTCCTTCCAGGCCGACGCGCCCTCGGTGCGCCACGCCGAGGACAGCGACGACCAGCACCCCGCACACGACGACGCCCCTGGAGCCGAGCTCGGCCAGGACCGCGGACGCCACGGCATGGAGTCCGCCTCCTGGGCCGACGCTCCCGAGCAGGTCTCCGCACCCATGGTCATCCCCGGTCTCGCGCCGGACGAGGACGACTTCGGGTGGGGCCAGCAGACGCAGGCCGAGGAGCCCAGCTGGGCACCCCAGGCGGACTCCGACGAGCCGTTCGCGCCCGTCGAGCAGTTCCAGCCGCTGGGGCAGTTCCAGCCGACCGAGTCCTTCGAGCCCGTGCAGGCGTTCGAGCCCGTGCAGCAGCCCGAGCATGAGCAGGCGTTCGAGCCTGTTCAGCGGTTCGAGCCGTTGCAGCAGCGTGGTGTCGACCAGCAGCAGCAGCCGCAGCAGGCAGAGCCTGCTTGGCAGCCAGAGACGGCGTTCCAGCAGGAGCAGTCGTTCCAGCAGGAGCAGTCGTTCCAGCCTGAGCAGGCCTTCGAGCCCGTCCAGCAGTTCGAGCCGTTGCAGCAGCGCGGCGCCGAGCCGCAGCAGGCGCAGCAGCCCGAGTCCGGGTGGCGTCCGCAGGAGGACAGCGGCGAGTCGAGCTTCCAGCCTGTCCAGCGCTTCGAGGCGCTGGCACCGGTGGAGCGCACAGCACCCGTCGCCCCTCCGACGGTCGCCCCGATCCTGCCGCCGGCGACGCGTGACTTCGAGCCGATGCAGCGCGCCGAGCTCGCCTCGCGCTTCCAGCCCGCGCAGCGGATGGAACGCCCTGCCCCGGCCCAGGACGTCCAGCAGCCACCCGTCCAGCAGCCGCCCGTCCGGGAGAGCGCCCAGCGCTTCGCCCCGGAGCCTGCTCAGCAGCCGCAGCGTCCCGAGCCGGTCCTGCGCGTCGAGGCCCCCGCGGTCCCCACGCGTGAGCCCGTCGCCGAGCGTGCACCGGTAGCCGAGCGGCCCGCGCCCGTCGAGGTCCAGGAGGAGCGTCCGACGCTCCCGAGCTTCGCCGACGTCGTGTCCGACGCCCCGACGCGCCGCCAGGCACGTCAGGCCGCCGAGCCGACGCGTCGCGGACCGTTCTCCTGGTTGCGTCGCCGTGGCGGCGAGCAGGACGACGCGGCCGCCGAGGGTGGGCTCGCGCCCACCGGCCTGCCGACGTTCACGCCGGGACCCGCCGCCGCGGCCCCCACCGCGCCTCCCGCGGTGGACCGTGCGCCGCGGGAGACCGTGCGTGAGGCGGACCGCTTCGAGCAGCAGGGCTTCGAGTCCCTGCCCGCTCGCCAGCAGAGCCCCGCACCTCGTGCGCAGGCCATGCCGGAACCGGCCGGACAGTGGGCGCCGTCGGCACCCGCCGCCCCCGCGGGGGAGCAGTGGACGCCCAGCGCGCCTGCCGCACCCGCCCAGCAGCGGGCCGAGGCTCCGCTGCCCTTCAAGGACCTCCCGCTGAGCGGGCTCGACGAGGGCGCCAGCTGGACGCCCCCGAGCCAGATCAACGGGGACATCGCCTCGATGCTCGCCATGCGGTCGAACATCCAGGAGCAGGCACTGGCTGAGCTCAGCCAGCTGTCGGCATACCGCCCAAGCGCGGTCGACACCTCACAGGCCGGCGGGCTGACCCGCCGAACCCGTGGCGAGGTCGCAGCTTCCACTGACGACGTCGCATCTCAGAAGATCAGCCGCGACGCGGCTGAGCTTCGGTCACGACTCTCGGCGTTCCAGTCGGCCACCTCCCGTGGTCGGCAGCCGGGGGCCGCACACACAGCAGGCCAAGGTACGGATGCCGGGAGATCGGCTGACGCTACCGTGCAGAACAATGTTCCAGACTCGGCGCCCCAGCCGCGTTGATCGACGAATCGCCACTGAGGCATCGGAAAAGGAGGAAGCGTGAGCGCTCTCAGCACTGAGGCGACGAACTTTGGTTGGTTGCTCGACAACTTCGTCAGGACTGTCCCCGGCACCCGTCACACCCTGGTGGTGTCGGCAGACGGGCTCCTGATGGCCATGTCCGAGAACCTCGACCGGACGAGCGGTGACCAGCTCGCCGCGATCGTGTCCGGCATGTCGAGCCTGACCAGAGGTGCGTCCCGTCAGCTCAACGGAGGTGCAGTCCGCCAGGCCATCATCGAGATGGACAACGGCTTCCTGTTCCTCATGAACGTGTCCAACGGATCCGTCCTCGCGGCCGTCGCGGACTCCACGTGCGACGTGGGTCTGATCGGCTACGAGATGGCCATGCTCGTCTCCCGCACAGAGGCCACCTTGACGCCGCAGCTTATCTCTGAGATGCGCGGTAGCCTTCCTGTTGACGGAGCGACCCGAGCGCCGATCGGATGAGGTAGGTCACCATGTCGAACTTCACGTCGAACTCGCACTCCATGGATGGAGAGCACTTCGAGGCCGCCACGGTGCGTCCGTACGCAGTGACGGGCGGCCGTGTCCGCTCGGCGACGTCGAACCTGCCGCTCGAGACATTGATCGAGGTCATGCCCGGTGCGGTCGACAGCCGGGGCCTGCCCCCGGAGAAGCGTGCGATCCTGAGCCACGCGGCTCACACGTACGTCTCGATCGCCGAGGTCTCCGCACTGCTGCGGATGCCTCTGGGAGTGGTGCGGATCCTCATCGCGGACCTCGCCGACGACGGGTACCTCACCGTCCACACGTCTACGCCCGTCAATGTTCACACCGGACACGGTCAGAACCCTGCCCTGTCCCTGAGTGTGTTGGAGAGTGTTCTCAATGGTATTTCCGCCCTCTAACGGCCCCGCGAACGCGGCGGCCGCGCCGGCCAAGCCTGCGGGCGCTCCGACGGTCGTCAAGATCGTCGTGGCGGGCGGCTTCGCGGTCGGCAAGACGACCTTCATCGGGTCGATCTCCGACATCGAGCCTCTGAACACCGAGGCGGCCATGACCGAGCACTCCGTAGGCGTCGACGACGCGGGCGGCGTGTCCGACCGCAAGACGACCACCACCGTGGCGATGGACTTCGGTCGTATCGAGCTCCCCGGCTCGCTGTGGCTGTACCTCTTCGGCACACCCGGCCAGGACCGCTTCCTCTTCATGTGGGACGACCTGGTGCGCGGCGCGATCGGCGCCGTGGTCCTCGTCGACACCGACCGCCTGGAGCAGTGCTTCCCGGCCGTCGACTACTTCGAGTCCCGCGGCATCCCGTTCGTCGTCGGCGTCAACTGCTTCGACGGGGTGGCCAAGCACCGCCTCGAGGACGTCCGCGAGGCTCTTCAGATCCCCGCGCACGTCCCCATGCTCTACACGGACGCCCGCTCCCGCGCGGCGACCAAGCAGTCCCTCATCGCGCTCGTGCAGCACGCGATGCAGCAGCTCCGCGCCGCCTGAGCGGTCCGGCCTGCTGGACCCGAACCGCCCTCGACCATCAGGGGGCGGTTCGGTGCGTTCCGAGACCTCGTGCCAGAATGGCGCGTGCGCAGCCCGCTGCGCGAGGAGGGCTGACAGAGCGGCCTAATGTGACGGTCTTGAAAACCGTTGTGCCTCAACAGCACCGGGGGTTCGAATCCCTCGCCCTCCGCCACTTCACCCCACGCTCCCGGCTGCCCGGGTAGCGTCCGTCGCCGCGACCACGCAGAGTGGTAAATGCGGCGATTCGTGTTTCACGGGGACGCTGGGTGAAGAAGTTCGCTCCAACCGCTCGTGATCGACGGTCGACGTGCCGATGCATCCGCAGACACACGAGAGTGAGCGAGCGAGCATGAAGCAGAAGACCGTCCTGACCGGTGCCGTCGTGGCAGCAGGCCTCCTGGCCCTCGCGCCCGTCGCCACCGCCTCCGGGATCCTCACGTCCGAGCAGGGCACCGTCCGGGCAGGCGCCGTCGTTCCCGCTCCGACGGCCGACGCGACACCCGCGTCCGCCGTCGACGAAGCGCCCGACCTGGCCGCCCTCGTGCCTGCCGAGCCGCTCCAGGACACGGCTCCCGTACCCGCGCCCGCCGTCTCTCCCCAGGCCGCGCCCGCCGCGGTCGAGGACCCGACGGCCGCGGCTGTGCCGGGCACCGCGCCCGCTCCCGTGGCGTCGGCGGCACCCGAGGCGACGCCCGTTCCGGCCGACGCAGCGGCCGCGCCTGCGGCTCCGGCACCTGCCGCAGCGGCGCCGGTTGCCGCCGCCCCCGCGGCCCCGGCACCCGCGGCCCCGGCACCCGCGGCCGCCCCTGCTGCCGCGCCCGCCGCCGCGCCGTCGACCGCGGGCGCCGCAGCGCTCTTCTGGGCGCTCAACGACGCCCGGGCCGCGAACGGCCTGCCGCCGCTGGCCTACCACTCCGGGCTGGAGGCCGTGGCACAGCCGTGGAGCGCGCACATGGCGTCCACGGGCATGGCACACAACCCGTCCGTGTCGTCGCAGATCCCCGCCGGGTGGAGGGCGTGGGGCGAGAACGTGGCGTACGCGGGCGGGTACCCCGACCTCCCGTCGACCATCCACACGAACTGGATGAACAGCCCGGGCCACCGGGCGAACATCCTGCGGTCCACGTTCACGCACGTGGGCATCGGGTACCACGTCGCCCCCGACGGGTCGGCGTGGGCCACCCAGGTGTTCGCCCGGTACTGACACTCCCGCGCGCAGAGGTCTCCGGGTGCTCACCGCGCGTTCGACGTGCTCGGTGCGGGACGTGGCGGACCTCACGGGACGGATGTCCTGCGTCGGGCGCCGCAGGTCCGCGATGATGGGCCGGTGACGACCAGCCCGCCCCAGGAGGACTCCCTCGAGCCCGTCGGCCTCATCAGGCAGTCCGGTGTGGTCCTCCGGGTGGGGACCATGCTCCTCGCCAGCGGGAGCGGCAGCTACCGTGTGAAGATCGCCATGCAGCAGGTGGGCCGGGCCCTCGGCATGGACAGCGTCGCGGCGCAGGTGACCGTCAACGAGATCACCGCCACGTCGCACCGTGGGCCCATCTTCCGCACCGAGGTGGTGCAGAGCCGGGCCATCGGGGTGAACGCCCACCGCATCGCCACCCTGGAGCGCCTGTGCGCGACGCTGAGGCCCGGGGTGACGGTCGAGGAGATCGAGGAGCGCCTCGACGCCATCGAGGCCACACCGCCCCGGTACGGTCCGTGGTCCAACGCCCTCTTCGCGGCCCTCGCGTGTGCCGCCTTCGCGTTCCTCAACAACGGCGGACCGGTGGAGGTCCTCGTCGTGTTCTTCGGGGCCGGGCTCGGGCAGCTCGCCCGCCGGCACATGCTCCACAAGGGGTACAACCAGCTCGGTGTGACCATGCTGTCCGCGGCGGTCGCGAGCGGTGTGTACCTGGGCATCGTCAACGTGCTGTTCGCGCTCGGCGCGGTCGACTCGATCCACGAGAGCGGCTACGTGTCCGCGGTGCTCTTCCTCGTGCCCGGGTTCCCGCTGGTCACCGCGGGCCTGGACCTGTCCCGGCTCGACTTCTCCGCGGGGATGTCGCGGCTCACGTACGCCCTGATGATCATGACGTCGGCGGCGTTGAGCGTGTGGGCCGTGTCCGCCGTCATGGGGCTCACGCCGGACCCGGCCGACCCGCTGTCGCTATCCCTCGCCCTCGAGATCGGGCTGCGCCTCGCGGCGAGCGCCCTCGGCGTGTGGGGCTTCGCGCTGCTGTTCAACTCCCCGTGGCGCATCGCGTTCGCGGCCGCCGGGATCGGGATGCTCGTGAACGTGGGCCGCCTCGAGCTCGTCGATGCGGGGATGCTCCCGCAGGGCGCCGCGTGCGTCGCCGGGGTGGTCGTCGGGGTGCTCGCCAACCTCGTGGCGCCGCGGCTGGGGGTCCCACGGATCACGCTGTCCGTGCCGGCCGTGGTCATCATGGTGCCGGGTGCGTCGGCGTACCGGGCCATCTACTACCTCAACAGCGGTGACTCCGTGGAGGCCCTCGCGCACGGGGTGCAGGCCACGTTCGTGGTCATCGCCCTCGTCATCGGGCTGACGATCGCACGCACCCTCACCGACGGCGCGTGGCGGCGGGCGCCGCGCTGAGCGGGCGCGCTTTTGCTCCTGGGTGCGGCGTACGGGTACCCTGGCACAGCCCGCAGTAGATCGCTGTGCCGCGGGCGAGGAGACGTCGCATAGCCAGGTCTAGTGCGCCACCCTGCTAAGGTGGTAACGGGGCAACCCGTTCGAGGGTTCGAATCCCTCCGTCTCCGCTTCACGAAGGGCCCCGGTCAGGTGACCGGGGCCCTTCGTCGTTCTCGGTGGTCGTCGAGGGCGGGCCGCCCGCCCTCGACGCGTCAGACGGCGACGACCTCGCGGACCACGCGACGTGAGGCGGCGGCGCCGGCGAGGACGAGCCCGCCGGCGGCGAGGACGCTCACGACGAACTGGACGACGACGGGCCAGCTCTGCAGGGCGACGGTTCCCACCACGGGCACCATGAACAGGAGCGAGAACCCGGCGGAGACGCCCATGCAGGCGACGAGGGGGATGAACGTCTCGCGCATGCGGGCGGTGTCGAGGACGCCGACGTCGGTGCCGGCGAGGGTGAGGGTGCGGTACTCGGCGCGTCGGGCGATGACGTTGCCCGCCTGCATGACGCCGGTGGACACTGCGGCGAGGACGCCCGCGATGGCGAGGGTGAGGTACCCGCCGGTGGCGACGTCGAGCATGAGGATGCGGTCCTCCCCGGCGTACGCGTCGGCGGTGGACGCGAACATGGAGGACAGGCTGGCGAGCCCGGCGATGAACGTCGCGAGGGCGACGCCGCCGACGGACCGCCACGCGGTGCGCGGGTCGTCGATCATGCGGCGTCCGGCGAGGAGCGTGGGGACGGTGCGGGCGCGGGACGCGGTGACCTTGCCGAGGACCCACACGACGAAGGGGCCGACGACGTTGAGGGTCGCGAACCCGATGACGAGCATGACGGCGATGACGACGAGGTCGGCGCGGCCGAGCTTGATGACGGTGGTGAACGCGACGACGGCGGCCACGGCGACGAGGGCCCGCATCCACGTGAGGCCGGGTGGCTGCTCCCGGTTGGCGACGCCGAGGGGTGTCACGGCGACGCGGCGCAGGCTCACGACGGACGACAGGAGCGCGACGAGGACGACGCCCGCGACCGCTGCGAGGACGGTCGGCACGCCCGTCCACAGCTCGGCGAGGCCGAACGCGCGGTCCTGGAACCGCACCTGGGCGACGAGGGGCACGAGCGCGAGGTACCCGACGACGCCCGCGAGGGCCCCCACGAAGGCCTGGGAGGCGGCGTCGAGGACCGTGAGGGTGGCGACCTGCCCCGTCGTCGCCCCGGCGAGGCGCAGGGCCGCGAGGCGGGCGTCGCGTCGTGCGACGGCGAGGCGCGCGGCGGCCCCGCCGAGGGTGATCAGCGGCACGAGGAGCAGGGACGCGGCGACCCAGGCGAGGATGACGTACGTCCCGGCCTCGTCGGTGCTGCCGGCCAGGCGGGCGCGTTCCCCGAAGGCGCCGACGCCGCCGAGGACGACGAGGACGATCGCGGTGGTCACGGCGAACGCGAGGACGGACAGGACGGTGGTGAGGCGCTGCGGGTCGCTGCCCGTGGCGCTCCGGCGCCGGAGCAGGAGCCACAGGGCCGCGGTGGCCTTCATCGGGCGTCCTCGGTCTGGGCGGCGGACGCCGGGGTGGACCGGTCGGGGGCGAGGAACTCGCCGGAGACGCGACCGTCGCGCATGGTGATGGTGCGCGAGCACCAGCGGGCCACGCCCGGGTCGTGGGTGACGACGACGAGGGCCGCGCCGGCGGCCTCGGCGGCGCTGGTGAGGATGGACATGACCTCGGTGCCCGTCGACTGGTCGAGGGCGCCCGTGGGCTCGTCGGCGAACACGACGCCGGGGGAGCCGACGAGGGCGCGCGCGATGGCGACGCGCTGCGCCTGCCCGCCCGACATCTCGCCGGGCCGACGGTCGTCCATGCCGGCGAGGCCCAGCCGGGCCAGGACGTCGGACGCCCTGGCGGTGGCCTCCGCGCGGGGCATGCCCGCGAGCATGAGGGGGAGGGCTGCGTTCTCGACAGCGGGGAGCTCGGGGAGGAGCTGCCCGGACTGGAACACGAACCCGAAGTCGGTGCGGCGCAGCGCGGTGCGCTGGGCGTCGCGCATGGCGACGATGTCCGTCCCCCGCCACATGACGGCCCCCGACGTGGGGCGGACGATCCCGGCGAGGCAGTGCAGGAGGGTCGTCTTCCCGGAGCCGGACGGGCCCATCACCGCGAGGGACTCGCCCGCGAAGACGGTGGTGTCGACGCCGGCGAGGGCATGGGTGGCGGTGGCGTCCGAGCCGTACACCTTGGTCAGGGCGCGGGCGGTGAGGACGGGCTGGGCTGTCTGCATGAGTCCAGCCTGGCGGGCGGTGGGGTGGCTGCGCGTCGGCCGACGGTCTCGTCGTGCGCGGCGCCGCCTACGCCTCGAGGGTGACCCCCGGGTGGTCCCTCTGCACCCCAGGGAGTGGTCCCAGGGGCGGAGGACCAGGGAGGACCCTGAGCCCGGGACGGCCTCGCGCTCAGGGTGCGACGGGGGTCACGTCGCCCCGGTTTGGGGATCGGGGCCCAGTCGCGGTAATGTTCTCGACGGTCGCCCTCGCGGTGACCGACGGTCTGCGCCCGTAGCTCAACGGATAGAGCATCTGACTACGGATCAGAAGGTTGGGGGTTCGAATCCCTCCGGGCGCACCACAACAAGAGGCTCGAGATCCTGAGGATCTCGAGCCTCTTGTTCGTTCACCAGGGGCAGGGGAGAGTGGAAAGTGACCGACCGAACGCAGGACGAGCCGCGCGACACCTTCCGCAGGTATTTCCTCGTGACGTGGCCGCTGGCGATCATGGTCATCGGGATGAGCATCGTGCGGATCCAGAACGGCGTCTGGTGGAACGAGGTCGTCACGACCATGGTCGTCTCGGGTCTTGTCGTGTCCTGCGCCATGGCCGTCTACGCCGCACGCAAGGACCGAGCGGTCCGGCGGCAGGCGGCCACCTCGGAGCCTGAGCGCGGCTAGCCCGTCCCCGGCGGGGCGCGCGACCGCATGACACCGCTCCCACCTGCTGCGATGCTGGGGTGATGGACTGGATCGCGCACGAGCACGCCCACCAGCTCGACACGCCCCAGGGCGAGGTCATCATCACCCCGTACGTGCCGAGCGACGGGCCAGAATGCTGGATGGTCGTCTACCCGTGGGGTGGGTCCGTCACCCTCCCCGAGGGAACGCTCGCCGACGCGAAGGCCGTCGCCGAGAAGACGGTCGCAGAGCGGCTCGGCTAGCCTTCCGCCCTACCGGTACTCCGCCTCGTCGAAGGCCTCGCGCGCACGCTGGATCTCGGGCAGGTGCGCCCGCGCCCAGACGAGCAGGGCGTCGACGGGGTCCCGGAACGTCTTGCCCAACGGGGTGATGCTGTACTCGACCGCCACCGGGCGCGAGCTCACCACCTCCCGCCCGACGATCCCGTTGCGCTCCAGGCGCCGCAACGTCGCGGTGAGCGACTTCGCGGTGACCTCCGGGACCGCCCGGCGCAGGTCGTTGAAGCGGGAAGGGCGCTCGCAGAGCTCCTCCAGCACCTGCAGCGACCACTTGTCGAGCACCTGGTCCAGGAGCTCCCGGTGCGGGGCGCCGACACCGAGGTCGTGCGTCAGGGGGCGGGCGGTATCCGTCATGCCACCTAGTCTCGTTGAAGTGCCTTCCGGACACCAGGTAGACAACGGATACCACCCGTTCTCGACCAGGAGGTCCCCGTGCCCGTCCAGCTCTTCACCCCCGACGGCCTCATGCAGCCCACGCCCTACCACCACGTGGCGGTCGCCACCGGAACCCGACACGTCCACGTTGCGGGGCAGATCGCGCGCGATGCCCAGGGCGCTCCCCTCGCGCCCGGCGACCTCGCGGGCCAGGTCGCCGCAGCCCTGCGGAATACCGCGACCGGCCTGACCGCCGCAGGCGCGACGTTCCACGACGTCGTGCGCCTCACCTTCTACGTCACCCGGTGGCAGCCCGAGATGATCAGCGACTTCATGGCCGGTGTCGAGAGCGTCTCCCAGGAGCTCGACCTCCCGCAGCCGCTCCCGCCCTCCTCACTCATCGGCGTCGAGCTCCTCTTCGAGCCCGACGTGCTCGTCGAGGTCGAGGCCACCGCGGTCCTCGACTGACGCAACCTTGACAGTTCCTGGGAGGTCGGAGAAGATCACGCTGAACGATATTGATATTCGTTCTCATAAACCCTCCCGCGTGACGCCGCCCCGGCGTGCGCTGCGAAAGGACCCCCGTGATCTCCACCGCACGACCGGCCGCCCGGCCGACGGCGCTGCTCACGGCGGTGACGGTCCTGGCGGGAGCCCTCATGCTCCCCGCCACGGCCGTCGCCGCCGACGGCACCGCGCCCGCTCCTACCGAGTACCGCGTCCTCCAGGACATCCACACCGACGCCGTCTCCACGTTCCTCGAGGACGGCGCCCTCGTGCTCGGGACCAAGGCCGACGTCCCCGAGGGCAACGGCACACGCCTCGATCCCGCGGACGTCTGGTTCCACGTGGATCAGGACTCCGCGACCACCGCCCCCGCCGGCTTCGACTTCATCGCCCCCGAGGGCGCGCCCATCTGGCTCGCGTCCGAGTCCAACCCCGGTCCCGGCCAGCTGTGGCCCGGGTTCTCCACCGAGTCCGTCCCCACCGGTGCGATCGAGGGCAACAGCACCACCTTCACGCTCACCGGCGTCGAGGGCCCCGGTGACCTCGAGCTGTTCACCATGGGCACCTTCGGCGGCGCCAATCGACTGTGGTCCTCCGACGAGGACCACAAGACGTTCACCGTCGGCCGCACCCACATGCACGCCAACTGGGCCTTCACCGCGCCCGGCACCTACCGCGTGAGCGTCGAGGGCACCGTGACCGTCGCCGGTGCGCCGTCGAGCGACACCGCCACCTACACCTTCGTGGTCGGGGACCTCCCCGAACAGGCCGCCACCGGGACCACGCTCGCGGCGTCCGCGACCGACCTCGTCCTCGGCGACCCCCTGACCCTCACCGCGACCGTCACGCCCGCGCTCGCCGACGGGTGGGTCGAGCTCCGCGACGGCGACACCGTGCTCGGGCACGAACCCGTCACCGACGGCTCAGCCACCTTCACGGTCGCCGAGCCGGTCGTCGGACCCCACTCCTACACCGCGACCTACGTCCCGGCCGTCGCCAACCTCGCCCTCGCGTCCACCTCCGCGCCCGTCGGTGTCACGGTGGTCGAGGAGGCCGGCGGCGACGAGTTCGGGCTCCGCGGCCTCGCCGACTCCTACACCGTCGGCGACATGCTCGACGTCCGCCTCGTCGGCGTCACCCTCACCGAAGGACAGACCGTCGAGTGGGCCATCCGCCCCGTCGGCACCACCAACAGCGGGTACGCCCTGGACGGCACCGGAGGCCGCGCGGCCGAGGGCCACCTCCAGATGCCCCTCGACCTGTCCCACGACGGCTTCGAGATCCAGGCCGCGGTCCGAGAGGGGCGCACCACCGTCCAGAAGACCGACTGGCTCCCGCTCGTCGTCACCCAGGACGGCGGCCAGCCGGTCCTCACGCTCGAGACGCCGGGCACCCTCTACAACGGCGAGACCCTCCTCCTCACCGTCTCCGGGCGCGACCTCGCCCCCGGCGAGAGCTACCGGCTCGTCCAGCGCAACGGCAGCCCCTGGTACCCGGTGGAGACCGCAGTCGTCGACGGCGCCAGCATCAGCCTGGTTGGCATGTCGTGGTACTCCGGCGACATGGCCGTCCAGGTGGTCCGGGACGGGGTCGCCGTGGCTCAGTCGCCGATCCTCCCCATGACGATCCTCGAGCGCGAGGTCATGCTCGAGGGTGTGCAGAGCGTCTACCGCGACGGAGCCACCCTCCGTGCGAGCGGCACCGTGTTCCCCGAGCGTGAGGGACTCGTCTACGAGTGGAGCTACTCGAACTTCTCCGTGGAGCCCTGGGTCACCACCGTCCTCAAGGAGGGCAACGGCCCCGACGCCCTGACCCTCGAGCACACCATCACCCAGGACCTCGACGGCGGGTACCTGTACCTCGTCGCCAAGCTCGGCGACGAGTACGTCGGTCAGGCCGGAGCCCCGATCAACGTCTCCACCGCCGACCCCGACGAGCAGATCTTCTTCTTCCAGTCGATCAGCGGCCACTACCACCAGGGCGGCCAGGTGAGCCTCGGGCTCATCGCCGACCCCGCGCTCGCCGAGGACGACACCGTCGCCTGGGAGTGGCGTTGGCCCGGACAGGACTGGACGGCGCTGCCCGACGCCGAGGGGCTCACCCACTCGCTCGTCGCCGAGCAGGCGCTCGACGGCGTCGAGGTGCGTGCCACCCTGACGTTCGCCGGTGACGCCGGGACCATGGTCGCGGAACCCGTGACCGTGCACGTCGACGACCACGGCGCCCCCGCACGCCAGAAGATCACGATCGACGGAGCCCAGGGCACGCTCGCCGAGGGCGAGGAGGCGACGCTCACCGCGATCGTGGACCCCGCGTCCGTCGTCGACCGGTGGGAGTGGTTCGTCCAGCGAGCAGGCGAGACGACGCCCATGCTCGTCGAGGACCAGCACGGTCCCGAGCTGACGTTCGCCGCCGAGGCGGAGCTGGACGGAGCGGCCGTGTTCGCCCGCCTCGTCCTGCCGGACGGCACCGTCTACGTCGAGTCCGCACCCGTGCGGCTCTCCGTCGCGGAGGCCGGCTCGGAGCCGACCGACCCGGCCGAGCCCACGGACCCGACCGAGCCGACGGACCCGACGGACCCGACGGACCCGACTGTGCCTCCTGCACCGGGGACACCCACCGGGCCTGAGACGCCGGTCGAGCCCGTCGACCCGGCGAACCCCGCCGAGCCCGGCACTCCCGCCGAACCCGGTACCCCGGCCGAGCCGGTGATCCCCGCCGACCCGACGGTCAAGCCTCAGGGTCTGCCCACGAACCGCACGGCTGCCGTCCTCGACGGTGTTGCCGAGGGTGGCATCGTCCTCGACCAGAAGGCGCTCCGTCAGGGGCAGGTCGTCACCGTGGACGTCGGTGAGGACCGTGCGGGGACGTGGGTCGCCGTGTGGCTGTTCGAGCCCGCGGCGCTCCTCAACGGTGACTGGACGCAGGTCGCCGCGGACGGGACCGTCACGGTCCGCATCCCGGAGAGCACCCCGCCCGGTGACCACCGTCTCGCGGTCCTCGACGTCCAGGGCGACGTCGTCGGCTGGGTGGCCGTGACCGTCGCCGCCCAGGACGGCACCGCACCCACCGGGACGCTCCCGCAGACCGGTGGCCAGGCGAACCCGTGGTGGATCGCCGTGTCGCTGCTCCTCGTCGCGGCAGGCGCAGGGCTCGTCGCCCTCCGCGTCCGCGCAGGGCGGGGCACCAGCACCAGCAGCACCGGAACCGTGTGACGTGTGGGCCGGTCGGCACCGCCGACCGGCCCACCCTGGTTCACTTGTCCGCGTGACACGGACACGACGCATCAGCCTCATCACCCTCGGCGGCACCATCAGCTCGGAGAACGCCCCCACGTCGGAGGGCGTGGTCCCGGTCCGGGGCGCCGAGATGTTCCGCCGCGAGGTCCAGGACAGGGTCCCCGACGTCGAGCTCGTCCCGCACGAGCTCCGCCTCCTCCCGTCGCCCTCCCTGTCCCTCGACGACGTCCTCGCCGTCCACCGTCACGTCACGGGCCTGCCCGACGACGTCGACGGCGTGGTCGTCTCCCAGGGCACCGACACCATCGAGGAGACGGCCTTCGCGCTCGACCTCCTCGGCACCGCCGCCCGCGTGCCCGTCGTCGTCACGGGCGCGATGCGCAGCCGGGACGTCCCCGGCGAGGACGGACCCGCGAACCTCGTCTCCGCGATCCGCGTCGCCGCCGCGCCCGACGCCTCGGGCGCGGGGGTCCTCGTGCAGTTCGCCGACCTCGTGCACAGCGCCCGGTGGGTCACCAAGCGCAGCACCTTCCGGGTCGACGCCTTCTCCTCCGACCCCCTCGGCCCCGTGGGCCTCGTCGTCGAGGGCGCGGCTCGCCTCGAGCTGCGTCCGCGCCCCAGGGCGGCGCTCGCGGCCCCGCCGACGGCGGGTGCGCGCGTCGCGATCGTCGGGGCGGGCGGTGGCGACGACCTCGCGGTCCTGCCCGCTCTCGCCGACGCCGGGTACGACGGTGTGGTGCTCGCCGGTGCCGGTGGTGGGCACGTCGCGGCGACGGCCGTCGAGCACGTGGAGCGCGCCGTGGCGCGCATGCCCGTGGTCCTCGCCAGCCGCATCGGCTCCGGGCCCGTGCTGGAGCACACCTACGGGTACGCGGGCGGCGAGATCGACCTCGCCGCCCGCGGTGTCCTGCCCGGCGGGTCGTTGTCCGCCGTCAAGGCACGCGTCCTGCTCACCCTCCTGCTGTCGTCGGGCCTGCGCGGCCCGGACCTCCGTGAGGCCTGGGCCGCGCACTCCCGCTGACGGGGTCCTTCGTCAGGCCTCGGCGCCTGCCGGGGCCTGCTCCGTGGCGTCGGCACGCTTGAGCGCACGGCGCTCCTTGCGCCCCTCGACGAGCCGGTAGAGGACCGGCACGAGCACGAGGGTGAGGAGCGTCGAGGACACGAGCCCACCGATGACGACGATCGCGAGGTCCTGGGAGATGAACCCGGCGGACCCGGTGACCCCGAGCGCCATGGGGATGAGGGCGCAGATGGTCGCGAGCGCCGTCATGAGGATGGGGCGCAGACGCTGGCGTGCCCCGTCGAACACGGCCTGCTCGACGTTCTCGCCCTGCTCCCGGTACTGGTTCACGAGGTCGATGAGCACGATCGCGTTGGTCACCACGATGCCGATGAGCATGAGGAGACCGATGAGCGCCGAGACGCCCAGCGGCGTGCCCGTGAGGAGCAGCAGCACGATGGCCCCGGTCGCGGCGAAGGGGATCGACACGAGGAGGATGAGCGGCTGCACGAGCGACTTGAACGTCGCGACCATGAGCAGGTAGACGATCGCGATGGCGAGGAGCATCGCGAGGCCCAGCTGCTCGAACGATTCCGCCTGGAGCTCGGCGACACCGCCGACGTCCGCGGACGCACCCGCGGGCAGGTCCACGGAGGCGAGGGCCTCGTCGACGGTCGTGGTGAGCTGTCCCAGCTCGCCCTCCACCGGCGTCACGGAGATGGTGGCGACGAGCTCGCCGGCCTCACGCGTGATGGTGGTGGGGACGCTCACGCGCTCCACGGTCGCGACGTCGGCCAGCGGCACCAGGCCGGAGGCCGTCGGGAGCACCATCTGGGAGATCTCGTCCGGCGTGGTGGGCGTGGGCAGGCCCGTCTCGACGTAGATGCGGTGCTCGGTGCCGTCGACGGTGAGGGTGCCGACGCTCTGCGGGGAGAGCGACCCGGCGACGATCCCCACGACCTGGATCTCCGTGAGGCCCTGCTGCAGGGCGGCCTCGCGGTCGACGGTGATCTGCAGGGTCGGCTGGTCGGCCGCGCGGTCCGTCTCGGTGGTCGTCGAGTACTCGACGCCCTGCAGCGCGGTGTACACGGTGTCGGCGGCCTCGGCGAGGTCGGCCTCGTCGACGGCGGTGACGACCACGTCGACGGTCGAGGAGAACCCGCTGCCGTCGTTCTGGCCGAGCGTGATGGTGCCCGCGCCCTCGATGGCGTCGAGGCGCTCGCGCACGGTCTCGGTGAGCGCCGCCTGGTCGGCGTCGGGATCGGTGTTCACGATGAACGACGCGGTCCCGCCGCCACCCCCGAGGAGGGCGCCGAGGTCGCCGTCGCCGGACCCGGCCGTGAGGAGGACCTCCTCGATGCCCTCGGTGTCGAGGAGCGCGTCCTCGACGGCGCGCGCCCCCTCGCTCACGGAGTCGAGGTCGGTGCCGGGCTCGAACTCCTGCGTGATGGACAGGGAGTTCTGGCCGGTGCCACCCAGGAAGTCGACCTTGAGGAGCGGCACCAGGGACACGGTGCCCACGAGGAGCAGCACGGAGGCGAGGACGGTGATGACGGGGTGCTTCTGGGTGGAGCGCAGCACGGGCCGGTACCCGCGCTGGAGGAACCCGCGGTGCTCCTTGGCCTCGGCCTCGGCGCGGACCCTCTCGAGCTCGGCCGGGTCGCTCGCGGCCCCGGCGTCGGCCTTGCGGCCGAGGAACCAGTACGACAGGACGGGCACGATCGTCAGGGCGACGAGGAGCGACGACAGCATGGCGATCGCCACGGTGAGCGCGAAGGGCCGGAACAGCTCGCCGACGACGCCGCTCACGAGGGCGATGGGCAGGAACACGGCGACGGTGGTGAGGGTCGACGACGTGATGGCGCCCGCGACCTCGCGCACCCCGGTGAGGATCGCCTCGAGCTTGGGCGTCCCGTAGCCGATGTGCCGTTTGATGTTCTCGATGACCACGATGGAGTCGTCGACCACGCGGCCGATGGCGATGGTCATGGCGCCGAGGGTGAGGACGTTGAGCGTGTACCCGCCCACGTACAGGCCGATGAACGTCACGAGGACGGACAGCGGGATCGAGATGGCCGTGACGAGCGTGGACCGCACGGACAGCAGGAACACGAGGATCACGAGGACCGCGAACACGAGGCCGAGGGCGCCCTCGAGGACGAGGTGGTGGATGGAGTCCTCGATGAACGGCGCCTGGCTGAACACGACGGTGAGCTCCGTGCCGTCAACGAGCTCGTCACGGAGGTCCGCGAGGGCCTCGTCCACGGCGTGGGAGACGCCCACGACGTCCGCGTCGGCCGTGGCGGTGATGGACACCGAGAGGCTGTCGGTGCCGTTGGTGCGGGTGATGGAGGTCCGGTCCTCGGTGACGAGGTCGACGGCGGCGACGTCCCCGAGGAGGACGACGGTTCCCGGCTGGGTGGTGCTGGCGAGCGGCAGGGCGCGCAGGTCGTCGAGCCCGGCGAGCGCGGTCCCGGCCTGGACGGAGAGCTCCTCGCCGTCGGTGGTGACGGTCCCGACGGGCAGCACCGTGCCGTTGGCGTCGAGCGCGGCGGTGACGTCCTGCGGGCCGAGGCCCGCGGCGGCGAGGGCGGCCGCGTCGGGGGCGATGGTGATGCGCTGCGTCTCGCCGCCGCTGACGACCGCGGAGCGCACGCCGTCGACGTCCTCGAGGCGGGGGACGACGACCTCGTCGAGGGTGGTGGAGAGGTCCGCGACGCTCGCGTCGGAGGTGGCGGTGAGGAAGATGATGGGGAAGTCGGAGACGTTGCCCGCGATGATCTCCGGCTCGGCGCTCTCGGGCAGCGACCCCTCGACGGACTCGATGGCGCGGGTCACCCCGCTGCGCACCTGGTCCGCGTCGGCCCCGAAGGTGTACGCCACGGAGATGATGGACAGCGAGCCCCGGGACGTGGCGACGACGTCCTCGACGTCGGGGACGTTCGTGAGCGCCGTGGACAGCGGCAGGCTGATCTGCTCGTCGACCACCTCGGGCGACGCGCCGGGTGACGCGGTGACGACGGTGACCTGGGGGAGCTCGATCGAGGGGATGAGCTCCTGCTTGAGGCTCGTCATGGCGACGAGGCCACCGATGGCGATGAGCAGGGAGACGAGCGCGACGAGCGCTCGGTTCGCCAGGCTGAGGCGGGCGAGTCGGAACACGGGTTTTCCTCCGCGGGAGTGGGGCGGTGAGGGGCTGGGAGCGGGCGGTGCTAGAGGAGTGCGGTGAGGACGGTGCGGGCGCGGGCGACGGCGTCGTCCGCGAGGCTGGTGAACGGGCGGGACCGGTCGCCGGCGAGCCACTCGCGGACGACGGCGTGCAGCGTGCCGGTGCACAGGCCGAGCATGGTGCTCACGGCCTGCTCCGGTGTGGTGGCGGACCCTGCGAACCGACCGCTGCGTTCGACGATGGCGCGGACGGTGCCGCCGACGGCCTCGCCCATGCGGTTGATCTGGGCGAGCTGTCGACCCAGGAGCTCGGGGTGCTGCTCGGCGATGGCCATGCGCGCCTCGTGGAGCTCGGCCGCCTCGGGGGCGGCGGGCAGCCAGATGGTCGCGAGGAACGCGACGACGGACGCCACCGGGTCGGAGTGGTCGTGCGTGTCCAGGTGGTGCGCCACGACGGCGTCGGTGAGGTTCTCGTCGTGGATCCCGAGGATCGCGTCCTCCTTCGAGTCGAAGTAGTTGAAGAAGGTGCGGGACGACACGTCCGCGCGGGCCGCGATCGCGTCCACCGTGAGTCGCTCCAGCCCGTCGCGCTGCACGAGCTCCACGGCGGCCTGCTCGAGGCGCAGCCGCGTCTCGGCGCGCTTGCGCTCGCGGAGGCCGGGGGCGGGTGGGGTGGACACGGACGTAGCGTCGCACGCGCAGAAAGTTTGCACAACTGTAATTTTGCAGGGGTGAAGTGAACGGATGGCGGGTGGGACCGCACATCGGGACTCAAGTCCCTTGACATACCGCCGATAGGTGAAAGTGGCGCCCGGGAACCTGGGCGCGCGCGTCGCCACCGTCGTCGGCCCCCTCTTCTGCTCGAGGAGAGACATGCACCCGACGACCACGCGCCCCGGCGGCCCGCGCGCCACACCTCCCGGAGCGCGCCCCGGAGCCAGGAGCCGACGCGGCCTCGGCCTGCGGAGCCAGCTCCTGCTCACCGGGGTCGGGTCCGTGGTCCTCACGGCCGTCCTCCTCACCGCAGCCGGGGCCTGGCAGAGCGCCGGGCTCGCCGAGCAGGCGGGGGCCGACGTCCGCGCCCTCAACGAGTCGTCGCTGGAGACCACCGTCCAGCAGGCGGAGTCGCTGGTCGCCACGCAGGTCACCACGGTGACCGCCCGCCTCGAGTCCGACCTCGGCGTCGCGCAGCAGGTCCTCGCCACCGAGGGGACCCTCGAGCTCGGTGAGCCCGTGGCCTGGCGTGCCACCAACCAGACGACCGGCGACGCCACCGACATCACCCTGCCCCGCATGAGCGTGGGCGCCACCTGGCTCGGCCAGAACCGCGACCTCAGCACCCCCACACCCGTCGTCGACGACATCGCCTCGCTCCTCGGCGAGGCCGTCACCATCTTCCAGCGCGTCGACGAGACCGACGACATGCTCCGCGTCGCGACGACCGTCCCCACCGCCGACGACACCCGCGCCATCGGCACCTACATCGCCGCCACCGCCCCCGACGGCACCCCCAACGCCGTGGTCGCCGCGCTCCTCGCCGGCGAGAGCTTCTTCGGCACCGCCCAGGTGGTCGGCGAGACCTACGTGACCGGGTACGGGCCACTCCTCGACGGCTCCGGAGAGGTCATCGGCGCCATCTTCGTGGGCCTGCCCCAGGCGGACGTCGACGCACCCCTGCGCGCGGCGCTCGCAGACATCACGATCGGCACCGACGGGTACGTGACGGTCACGGACGCCGCCGGCGCGTACGTGGTCCCGCCGCCCGGTGCCGTCGCCGGTGACTCCGCGCTCGACGCGACCGACGCCGACGGCACGCCCTACACCCAGTCCCTCGTCGACGCCGTCGCCGCGGCCGAGGGGGAGCACGCCCGGGCCCGCCTGACGCTCCCGACCGCGGGCGCCGCGACCGTCGAGGTCGGGGCCTTCCCCGCCTGGGGCTGGACCATCGCGGCGTGGGGCTTCGACTCGGACCTCGAGGCCGTCCCCCAGCAGCTCGAGCAGGGCGCGTCGGACCTCCTGCGTGACCTCGCGCTCGTCGGTCTCCTCGTGGCGGCGCTCATCGCCGGGCTCGTCGTGTGGACGTCGGGTCGGATCACGGCGCGCCTCGCGCGGCTCACGGACGCCCTGCGTCGCGTCGCCGGCCGTGACCTGTCGGTGACCGTCGTCCCCGAGGGGACCGATGAGATCGGCGTCATGGGCGAGGCCCTGCGGGAGGCGGTCGACGGGATGCGCACCGCCGTCGAGCGCATGGGCGCGAGCGCCGACGCGCTGCACACCACGGCCGACGGCCTGGGCGGGTCGAGCAGGACCCTCGAGGGCATCGCGGCGGACGCGCAGGGACGGGCGTCGGAGGCCGCCGGGTCGGCCTCGGTCGTGTCGTCGGAGGTGCAGGCGGTCACCGCCGCCATGACCGAGATGCGCACGTCCATCGACTCCGTGGGGCACGACGTGCGGGCGGCGTCCGAGGAGGCGCACCGCGCGGTGGGGCTCATCGCGGAGGCGTCGGAGTCGGCCGAGCGGCTGGGCGGGTCGTCGTCCCAGATCGCGGCCGTGCTGCGGACCGTCACGGCCATCGCGGAGCAGACGAACCTCCTGGCGCTCAACGCGACCATCGAGGCCGCCCGGGCCGGGGACGCGGGCAAGGGCTTCGCGGTGGTCGCCGGCGAGGTCAAGGAGCTCGCGCACCAGACGGCCACGGCCATCGACGCGATCGCCCCGGTGCTCGACGCCGTGACGACCGACGCCGGGGACGTCACGGCGAGCATCACGCGCATCGCCGGGTCCATGTCCGAGGTGAGCGAGCGCCAGTCGTCGGTCGCGGCGGTCGTGCAGCAGCAGGCGATCACCACCACGGAGATCGAGCGCAACCTGGTGAGCGCTGCCGCGGGGTCCACGGACATCGCGGAGAACGTCGCCCGGGTGGCGACGACGTCACGCGCGACGTCCGAGCAGGTGGGCGAGGTGCGGGGCGTCGTCGACGGCTTGGGACGCGTCGCGGCCGAGCTCACCGACGGGGTTCGGGAGTTCACGCTCGTCGGGCGGTGACGACGCGGGCGGTTCACACCCGCTTGGACATCTGCACGGCCTTGGTCTGGTACCCGAGGGACTCGTAGAGCGCCCGGGCGCCGGTGTTGAAGCCGAAGACGTTCAGCCCCAGGGTGCTGCCACCGTTCTCGCGGACCACGGTCTCGGCGAGCGTCATCGCGGCCCGCCCGTGACCTTGACCGCGGTGCTCGGCGGCGATCTCCACGTCCCACACCCACCAGGCGTCGTGGTCGTCGTCCGAGACCGGGCCCACCCACAGGTACCCGACGACCTGGTCGTCGGCGACGACGTCGAGCACGTGGTGGCCGGGTGCGGGGGCGCCGCCCGGGAAGAGCCGGGTGTGGGACGCGAGGGCGTTCGCCTCGGCCGCCTCGAGGGTCTCGCCGGCGCGGACGCGCTCGGCGACGTACTCGGCGCGGGTGCGCTCGATCCACCCGGGGAGACGGTCGGTCGGCATGGGTGTCAGGTGCACGGTCATGGGCCGATCATGCCGCGTCCGTGCGCTGCCCCGCGCCACCTCTTCCCGGCGTCCCGGTCACTCCTCGGTGACGCGCCCCGCGTCGACGGTCCAGCGGCGGTCGACGCGCACGGCGTCGAGCATGCGGCGGTCGTGGGTGACGAGCAGCAGGGTGCCCGCGTAGCCCTCGAGGGCCTCCTCGAGCTGCTCGATGGCGGGCAGGTCCAGGTGGTTGGTGGGTTCGTCGAGGACGAGGAGGTTCACACCCCGCGCCTGGAGGAGCGCGAGCGACGCCCGCGTGCGCTCTCCGGGCGACAGCGACGTGACGGGCCGTCCGACGTGGGCGGCGCGCAGCCCGAACTTCGCGAGGAGGGTGCGGACGTCCGCGTCGGACCAGTCGGGGACGAGCCGCGCGAACGCGTCGGCGAGCGGGCCGCCGCCCGCCCCGAGGAGGTCGCGCGCCTGGTCGACCTCGCCGACGGCGACGCTCGCCCCGAGCGTCGCCGTGCCGGCCGCGAGCGGCTGCCGCCCGAGGAGGGCCCGCAGGAGCGTGGTCTTGCCGGACCCGTTGGCGCCCGTGATGGCGATGCGGTCCCCGGCATCGACCTGAAGGTCCACGGGACCGAGCGTGAACGCGGGACCACCCGTCCCGTCGCCCTCGCCCCCGTCCCTGCCGGCACCGTGGTGCACGACGGCCCCGCGGAGGGTCGCGACGACGCTCGACCCGCGGGGTGCCGCGGCGATCTCGTAGCGCAGCTCCCACTCCTTGCGGGGCTCGGCCACCTCGTCGAGGCGCTCGATCATGCGCTCGGTCTGCCGGGCCTTCGCAGCCTGCTTCTCCGACCCCTCGCGGCGCTTGCCGGCGAGCATCTTGTCGGGGTCGCTCGCCTTGCGCAGCGCGTTGCGCACGCCCTTGTCCATCCAGCCGCGCTGCATGCGCGCCCGGGCCTCGAGGGACATCTTCTTGTCGGCGTACTCGTCGTACTGCTCGCGGGCGTGCCTGCGTGAGGTGGCGCGCTCCTCGAGGTACGCCTCGTACCCGCCGGAGTAGACGCCCACCTGCTGCTGGGCGAGGTCGAGCTCGACGACGCGCGTGACGCAGCGGGCGAGGAACTCGCGGTCGTGGGAGACGACGACGACGCCTGCGCGCTGGGAGCGCACGAACGTCTCGAGGCGGGCGAGGCCGTCGAGGTCGAGGTCGTTGGTGGGTTCGTCGAGGAGGAGGACGTCGAACCGGGACAGCAGCAGCGCCGCGAGGCCGACGCGGGCGGCCTGCCCGCCGGACAGCCCCGTCATGGGGTGGGTGGGGTCGACGTCGAGGCCGAGGTCCGCGAGCACCGCGCCGGTGCGCTCGTCGAGGTCCGCGGCACCGATGGCCATCCACCGGTCGAACGCCACGGAGTACGCGTCGTCCGCGCCCGGTGTGCCCGCGGCGAGCGCGTCCGCCCCGGCGTCGAGGGCGGCCTGCGCGTCGGCGACCCCGGTACGGCGTGCGAGGTGCCCGGCGACCGTCTCCCCGGGGACGCGCTCCACCTCCTGCGGCAACCACCCGACGAGGGCGTGCGCGGGCGACAGGGACACGGACCCGGCGTCGGGCGCGTGCGCCCCGCCCAGGACGGAGAGCAGGGTCGACTTCCCGGCACCGTTGGGCCCGACGAGACCCACGACGTCACCAGGGGCGACGACGACGTCCAGGTCGGAGAACAGGGTGCGGTCGGCGTGCCCGGCGGCGAGGCCGCGGGCGACGAGGGTGGCGGTCACAGCACCATCCTCCCCCGGGAGAGGGGCGGTCCTGTGCCGGACGGCAGGTGCTGCGGATGTCGTGTCCTGTCAGCCGCCGGCGACGAGCCCCCGGACGTAGGCGGCCTGCCCGGCGTGCTGGAGGTCGTCGGCGAGGATGCTCACCAGGCGCACGCCCATGGTCACGGGAGGGTCCCACGACTCGTCGATCACGCGGTCGAGGTCGTCGTCGCCCAGGCCGGCGACGACGTCCCGGCTGCGGGCCACGACCGCGTCGTGGTAGCCGACGAGGAGCTCGGCGGTGACGCCACGGACGGCGGCGACGTCGTCGCTCGTGTGCCCGTAGCCCGTGTCCTCGTCGGGCAGGGACAGGTCGAACCGTCGCGCCCACCCGTCGGCCGTCCACACCTCGGGGCTGTCCGCGAGGGCCGCCACCTGCGCGTCCTGCACGCGGGCGAGGTGCCACACGAGCCACGCGATCGTGTTCGCGTCTGGGCCGGGCCGGTGCTCCAGCTGGTGGGGCTCCAGCCCGTCGCACACGTCACGCACCTCCTGCGCGACGCGGTCGAAGGTCTCGGTGAGCAGGTCGTGGGTCCTCATGGCGTGTCCTCCGTGGTGCGCGTGGGGGAGAGGAGCTGCCGGAGGTCGGCAGCGGTGGTCACGGGGCGCTCGCACACGAAGCCCCGGCACACGTAGGCGGTGGGCACCGGTGCGGGGCGGTCGGCGAGGAGCGGGTGCCCCGTCCCTTCCGGCCCGACGGCGATCACCGCGCCCGCCGTGGGCGTCGCCCACGCGGCCTGCACCAGGTCGTCCCCGGCCGACGACCCGGGTGCCGTCGGGAGGACGACGGCCACCTCGCGCGGGCCGTCGGCCATGGCCTCGGCGACGGCGAGGGCGTGCCCCGCGAACCTCGGCGCACGCCGCGCGAGGACGGGGTACACGGCGAGGGCGGCCTCGGCGGCCTGCCGGTGCCGGTGGGACCCCGAGAGGGCTGCGTACCGCAGGAGGGCGCCGGCCGCGGCGGAGCGGCCGGAGGGGCTCGCGTTGTCGCCGGGATCGGCGGGGCGCACGACGAGCTCGACGCCGTCGTGCGCAGCGTCGGGCGTGTCGTAGAACGTGGTGCCGCCCTCCGGCGACTCCTCGATGAAGCGGTCGAGGACGGTGTCGAGGAGGTGCCGGGCGATCTCCGTCCATCGCGTGTCGCGTCGTGCGGAGGACAGGACGAGGAGCCCGTCGGCGAGCAGGGCGTAGTCCTCGAGGGTGCCGCCCGCATCGCCCTGCTCCGTGCCGAGCGACACGCGCCGCAGGTGCACGGCGTGGTCCTCCGTCCCGAGGTGGAGGGCCACCACGTGCCCCGCGGCCTCCTCGGCAGCGTCCACCCAGTCCGGCCGCCCGAGGATCATGCCCGCCTCGGCGAGCGCGCCGACGGCCATGCCGTTCCACCCGGCGACGACCTTGTCGTCGCGTCCCGGCCTCGTGCGCTGCTCGCGCGCCTCAGCCAGCACCGTGCGGACGCGTTCCCAGCGGGCCGCGTCGTCGGGCGCGGAGACGAGGTCCGGGTCGAGGAGCTGCAGGACGCTCGCCCCGCCCTCGAAGGTGCCCTCCGGTGTGACGGACAGCACACGCGCCGCCCAGCGCCCGTCGTCCTCCCCGAGGACGTCCACCAGCTGCTCCGGGGTCCACACGTAGAAGGTGCCCTCGTGGCCGTCGCTGTCCGCGTCGAGGGACGACGCGAACGCCCCCTCGCCGGTCCGCAGCTCACGGAGGAGGAACTCCGCGGTCTCCGTGGTGACCCGGCGGGCGAGCGCGGCCGGCCCGACGAGGTCCTGTCCGTCGAGCTCCGTCGCGCCCCCGCCCACCAGGGCGTCGAGGGTGCGGGTCAGGTGCGCGTACACGCCCAGGAGCTGGGCGTTGTCGTAGAGCATCTTCTCGAAGTGCGGCACCACCCACCCCGCGTCCACGGAGTAGCGGGCGAACCCGCCGCCCAGCTGGTCGTACAGCCCTCCCCGGGCCATCGCCTCGCACGTGCTGAGCACCATCCGCAGCGCCCGCTCGTCGCCCGTCCGGGCGTGGTGACGCAGGAGCTGCTCCAGCGTCATCGACGGCGGGAACTTCGGGGCACCACCGAAGCCCCCGTGCTGCGCGTCGAGGTCCCGGGACAGCGCGTCGACGGCCCCCGCGAGGTCGTCCACCGTCGGCGCAGAGGTGAGCGTGCTCAGCTCGGGCGACTGCGTCCGCAGGTGCTCCACGAGCCCACCTGCCTGCTCGACGATGTCCTCCCGGCGGTCCCGCCACGCCGTGCTCACCGCGTCGAGGACCTGACGGAACGACGGCATGCCCTGCACCGGTGTCGGCGGGTAGTACGTCCCCGCGAAGAACGGCGCACCGTCCGGGGTGAGGAACACCGTCATCGGCCACCCGCCCTGCCGCGTCATCGCCACCACGGCCGCCATGTACACGGAGTCGATGTCCGGGCGCTCCTCCCGGTCCACCTTGACGTTCACGAATCCCGCGTTCATCTGCGCCGCCGTCGCCTCGTCCTCGAACGACTCGTGCGCCATGACGTGGCACCAGTGGCACGCCGCGTACCCCACGGACAGCAGCACCGGCACGTCGCGCTCGCGAGCCTCGGCGAACGCGTCGGACGACCACTCGCGCCAGTCCACCGGGTTGTCGGCGTGCTGTCGGAGGTACGGGGACAAGGACCGGGAGAGACGGTTCATCCATCCACCGTACGACCGTGCGGGGCCCGATGCCGCTGCGGGTGCGGCGGCCGACCCGCTGACGTGGATAATCAGGCCTGTGACCGAGACCCCGAGGACCGCCAGCGTGTCGACGGGCCAGCTTTCCATCGATGACGAGACCCGCGAGCGGTTCGCACGCCTGGCGCGGACGCGCGTGGGTGCACCGGTGTCCCTCGTGTCCCTCGCGAGCGACCCGGACGGGCCGCTCCTGCCGGGCACCGACCTCCCACAGGGGTGGGCGTCGACGACGGCACCGTTCCTCGGTGACTCCTTCCGGAGGATCGTCGTCGCCCGCGGCACGCCCGTCGTGGTGCGGGACGTCGCGGACGACCCGACGGTGCGGCGCCGGCTCGACGGGCCCGACGAGCACGTCGTGGCGTTCGCAGGGTTCCCGGTCCACGACGCACGGTCCGAACCCGCCGGGGTGCTGTGCGTCCTCGACGACCAGCCCCACGACTGGACGGAGACGGACCTCGAGGTCCTCGAGGACCTGGCGGCCCTGTGCTCCGCCGACCTGCGACGGCGTGCCGAGCACGCCCGCGCCCGCGAGATCCAGCGCGTCATGACGCAGAGCAACCGGCAGGCACGCCTCCTCCTCCTGCTGTCCGACGCCTTCGCCGACGCCGTGACCATCGACGACGTCGCCCAGATCGCGGGCCGTGTCGCCACCACCGGCCTCGGAGCCCGCTACACGGGCCTCGCGGTCCTCAGCGAGGACGGCACGTCCCTGCGCTACACGTCGATGGACGGGTTCCCGGGGGACGTCGAGGGCTGGTGGCAGGACTGCCTCGTGGACGACCCGCACCGGCCGCTCGCGCACGTGGCGCGCACCCGCACCCACCTGCTCTTCCGCGACGTCGACGAGATGCGGGCGCGCTTCCAGTTCACGAGCCCGTCGGTGGCGCGCATCCGCGGTGCCCGCGCCCTCATGCCCCTGATCTCCAGCGGTGAGCTCCTCGGTGTCCTCACCCTCGTGTGGGACCTCCCGCGGGACTTCGACGACCAGTCGGCGACCATCAAGGCCGCGCTCGGCGGGTACACGGCGCAGGCCCTCGACCGGGCGCGGCTCCTCGCCGAGCGGCAGAGCGTCGCGCGCATGCTCCAGGCGTCCATGCTGTCCCCTCTGCCCACGGTGGAGGGCGTGCAGATCACCTCGATCTACGAGCCCGCCGCCCGCACCGAGGACGTCGGCGGCGACTGGTACGACGCACTCGTGCTCGAGAACGGGTCCCTCGCCCTGATGATCGGCGACGTCACGGGGCACGACCTCGCGGCCGCAGCGCTCATGGGACAGCTGCGGTCCATGCTGCGGTCCTTCGCCTGGGAGCACGACGAGCCCCCGTCGTACATCCTCGCACTCCTCGACCGGGCCAACACGGGGGTGCGGCTCGAGGCGACCGGGACCGCCATCACGGCCTGCCTGGACCCCGCGGACGAGCCCGGCGGCAGCCGCCGGTTCACGTGGTCGAGCGCCGGGCACCCCCCGCCCGTGGTGCTCCGGGCCGACGGAACCGTCGAGCTGCTCCGCGCCCGCAACGACCTCATGCTCGGCGTCTACCCGACGGTCGCACGCACGGACCACGAGACCGTCCTCCACCCGGGCGACACGCTCGTCCTCTACACGGACGGGCTGGTCGAGCGCCGCGGCGAGATGCTCCTCCACGGCATCGAACGCCTCTGCCGCGTTCTCGGGTCGCTCGCCCCGCTGCCCTTCGTCGACCTCCCGCACGCCCTCGTCCAGGGTCTGGTGGCGGACGAGGTCACCGACGACACCGCGGTCCTCGTCGTGCGCGTCGGCTGACGCCCCGCGGCGGTGCGCGGCCGCTCTCCGGTCGCGTCCGCGCAGGTCCCGCCGGACCATGGGAGGAGACGCCCCCCCATGACGTACCGCGGAGGACCCACCATGACGCACATCGACGACTCGATCTCGGAGGCGGAGCGCAAGAAGTCCTCGCCCGACGCCGAGGACTCCCGCAAGCCCGGGTCGCCCACCGACCTCACCAAGCGGTCCTGGACCTACGTGGGGGGCAAGACCTTCCGCGAGTTCCTCTCCGACCAGTGCACCGACCTCGCGGCCGCCCTCACGTACTACTCGGTGCTCGCCGTCGCCCCCGCCCTCCTGGCGCTCATCTCCATCCTCGGCCTCGTGGGCAACAGCGAGAAGATGGTCGGCGAGCTCATGAACACGCTCGAGGAGTTCGTCCCCGAGGACGCGGCGAAGAACCTCCAGTCGATCATCGAGGGGATCTCCCAGTCGTCGGCGTCGACCCTCGCGTTCTACACCGGTCTCGCCGTCGCCCTGTGGTCGGCGTCCAACTACGTCAACGCCTTCGGCCGGGCCATGAACCGCATCTACGAGATCGACGAGGGCAGGCCCATCTGGAAGCTGCGCCCCGTGATGCTCCTCGTCACGCTCATCACGCTCGTGCTCGTGGCGCTCATCGCACTCATGCTCGTGGCGTCCGGGCCCGTCGCCGAGGCCATCGGGTCGTTCGTCGGGTTGAGCGACACCTTCCTCACCGTGTGGAGCATCGCCAAGTGGCCCGCCGTCCTCGTGCTCGTCGTGATCGTCATCGCGATCCTCTACTACGGCACGCCGAACGTCCGTCAGCCCAAGTTCCGGTGGATCAGCCTGGGGGCCGTCGTCGCCATCGGCGTGTGGGCCCTCGCGTCCGCAGGGTTCGCGTTCTACGTGGCGCGGTTCTCCAACTACGACGCCACGTACGGTGCCCTCGCCGGTGTGGTGATCTTCCTGCTGTGGCTGTGGATCACCAACCTCGCCCTGCTCTTCGGGGCAGAGCTCGACGCGGAGCTCGAGCGGGGTCGCCAGCTCCAGGCGGGCATCGCCGCTGAGGAGACCGTGCAGCTCCCGCCGCGCGACACGCAGGCCAGCGAGAAGAAGGCCGAGAAGTTCCGCGAGGACGTCGAGCGTGGGCGCGAGCTGCGCGAGAGCCGCGGGACCACCGACGGCGCGCACAAGGACAAGGGCTCCGACAAGGGCTGAGCGTCCCGGCCGCTCACGACAGAACGCCCGGTGCCTGTCCTGGGAGGGACGGGCACCGGGCGTTCGTGGTGTCTGCGGGTGTCAGGCGCGCGGCGCGGGCGTGCTCCGGGTGGCCTGCGCGACGGCGGCGGTGGAGGTGGGCAGGACGAGCTCCGTGGCCGACAGCTGCTGGCGGATGTCCATGAGGCTGGCGGCGGAGAGGCCGGCGAGCCCGGTGCGCTCGAGCGAGACGAGCGTCGCGGGTGCTGCTCCTGAGAGGTCTGGCTTCCGACTGATCACCCTGGAACAGTAGGCCCCCTCCAGGGGGTCATCAAGGTGAACGGAGGGGTGTCCGATGGGGAGAAGTCCCCATGGATGAAACCTCGAATACCGTCGGTATGGGAGCGATCTCACGAGGCACCCCGCGGCAGCCGCGGAACCGTGCCGATCAGCCCTGGAAGGTCCAGTGCCAGGGCTCGCGCGGCACGTCCTCGACGAAGCCCATCGATGCTCCGTTGGCGCGCATCCACGCCAGCGCCTTGCTGTCGAGGTTCAGGTCCACGCTCAGCCCCCAGCCGTGGTCGCTGGTGCCGGGCTTGGCCGCGAGACCGCCCTGCGAGTACAGGCCCTTGCGCTGGGCGAGGTCCACCTGGGACTCGTAGGTCCGGTACGAGTCGGTGATGCCGATGGTCACGCCGTCCGCCTTCGCGGCGGCGAGGACCTTGTCGAACGCCTGCGCGGCCGGTGCCCACAGGCGGTGGCCCGTGCCGGTGATCTCGGTGAGGGCCTCGCGCGGGATCTTCCCGTTGCCGTACGCGGCGAACCCCTCGGGGATGCCGTTCGCGTCGAGCTTCGCGGTCGACGCCGGGGCGGCCGCGGGCGGCGCCGGGGCGGCGGGCGCGGCCGCGACGGCCTGCGCGAGCGCCGACCCGAACGCCTCGCTCGTCGCCGCCGTGCCAGCTGCTGTCCTCGCAGACGACGAGGACGCCGCCGCGGACGTCTGCGTCGGGGTGAGGCCCCGGGACACGGACGAGATGGTCGTCTGGATCTCCAGGATGCGCGACGAGATCGCGTCGATACCGCTCACTGACAGGTCCTTCGTTCTGTGCGGCCGGTCCTCGGCCTCGTCGGGTCCCGTCCGTGGGGCCACCTTCTCGCGCGTCCCATCGGCCGGGGAGCCGCGACCATGAGGGACCGCCGCGCGCGGACCGGCACTCCTGGGCGCCATCTCGCCGTGCGGGATCGCCGGTCTCTGCGCATCATCGAGGGATGGACGCTCCTGAGACGACCTCCCTCTGGCTCGACCCCACCACACGACCCGACACGCGGCCCTTCCCCGTGCCCGGCCCGCTCGTCGCGGGCTCCAGGTACGACGTCGCCGTCGTCGGCGCAGGCCTCACCGGCCTCACCACGGCGCTCCTCCTCGCCCGGGCGGGCGCCTCCGTCGTGGTCCTCGAGGCCCGGCACGTGGGTGCCGTGACCACGGGCAACACGACGGCCAAGGTGTCGCTGCTCCAGGGAACGCGGCTGTCGGACCTCACCGGCCGGCACTCCTCCGAGACCGTCGCCCGCTACGTGGAGGGCAACCGGGAGGGCCAGTCCTGGCTGCGCCGGTACTGCGAGGCCCGCGGCATCGACCACCAGCTGCGTGACGCCGTGACCTACGCGGGTTCGCCCGACGACGTGGCGGCGGCCCGCGCGGAGCACGACGCGGCCGCGTCCCTCGGCCTCCCCGTGCGCTGGCAGGACGACGTGGGTCTCGGGTTCGAGCACGCCGGTGGCGTGGTGCTGCCCGACCAGGTGCAGATCAACCCCATGGACGTCCTCATGGAGCTCGCCCACGATCTCGTCGACCGGGGCGTGCAGATCCACGAGCGCAGCCGTGTGGTGGGTGTGGACGCGGGCGACCCGTGCGCCGTGCACGTCGAGACCGACCAGGGGCCCGGTGCCCGGACGCCCACGGAGGTCCTCGCTGACCGGGTTGTGCTCGCCACGGGCGTCCCCGTCCTGGACCGCGGCGGCTTCTTCGCGCGCGTCGAGCCGTTGCGCTCCTACGCGACGGCCTTCCGGGTCCCCGGCAGCCTGCCGCAGCCCATGTACCTCTCGGCGGGCTCGCCGACCCGGTCGCTGCGCACCTACCCCGGGCAGGACGGCGAGCTCCTCCTCGTCGGTGGGAACGGCCACGTCGTCGGGCGGGACGACCACACCCTCGGGAACGTCGAGGACCTCGTCGCGTGGACGCAGGAACGGTTCCCGGGGGCCGAGCTCACCCACGTGTGGTCCGCGCAGGACTACCAGACGACCTCGCACCTGCCGTTCGTGGGCCCGCTCACCCCGGGCCAGGACGCGATCCAGGTGGCCACCGGGTACGACAAGTGGGGCATGACCAACGCCGTCGCGGCGAGCCTCGCGCTGAGCGTCACCCTCCTCGGCGACGAGAGCCACGGGAGCATGCCGTGGGCCGACGCCTTCCGGTCGTGGAGCCGCCACGAGGCGAAGGGCGTGGGCGAGGCGGCCCGCATCAACGCGAGCGTCGGGGCGCGGATGACCACCGACCGCCTCAAGCCCCTTGTGCCCGGCGTGGTGCCGTCGAGCGGGTCCGACGGCGTCCCCGCCGAGGGCGAGGGACGCGTCGAGCGGTCCGGGCTGCGCCAGGAGGCGGTGTGCACGGTCGGTGGGATGACGTTCCGCCGCTCCGCGTCGTGCTCCCACCTCGGAGGCATCGTGTCGTGGAACGACGCGGAAAGGTCCTGGGACTGCCCGCTCCACGGTTCCCGCTTCGCCCCCGACGGCGAGGTCCTCGAGGGCCCCGCCGTCGCGCCGCTCGCCGAGGTCTCCGAGGACTGAGCCCCCTCAGGCGGAGAGCTCGGCGACCACCCGCGGCAGCTCTGCGGCGAGCTCGCGGGCGAGGAACCCGAACGCCCCCACGGACGACGTGAGGCGGTCGCCGGCCACGGCGTGCACGTGCGTGCCCCAGGCGGCCGCCCGGTCGGCGGAGACTCCCCGGGCCCGCAGGCCGGCGACCGCTCCCGCGAGGACGTCCCCCGACCCGGACGTCGCGAGCCCGCCCGTCCCCGTGGTCAACGACCAGGCGTCCCCGCCGGGGGCCACCACGAGGCCCTGGCAGGTGACGACGGCACCGTAGCGGTCCGCGACGTCGCGCAGGCCCGCGAGGAGGTCCGCTGGGTCGTCGAGGTCGTCCGCCTCGCACCCCACCAGGCGTGCGGCCTCCGCCGGGTTGGGCGTGAGGACCAGGCGCCCCCGCAGCGGCTCGACGGCCTCGGCGACCCGGGGGAGGACCCCGAGGGCGTACGCGTCGAGGAGGACGTCCGTCGAGTCGCCCACGTGCGGGGCGACGGCCTCGAGGAGCGCGGCGGCCTCGTCGGCGTCGTCGAGTCCGGGCCCCACGACCACGACGTCCGAGGATGCGAGGTCGTCGGCGAGCGCGGACCCTCCCCGGCCGAGGACGGCGCCGCCAGGACCTTCCTCGAGCCCCACGACGCCCGCCTCGGGCACCGCCACCGCGAGCGCCGGGGCCACTGACGCGGCGACGGCCAGCGTGAGGCGTCCGGCCCCCACGCGGAGGGCGGACACCCCGGTGAGGAGGACGGCGCCGGGCGTCTGCCGGGCTCCGCCGACGACGAGCACCTGGCCGCGCTCGTACTTGGACGAGGCGTCCTTGGGCAGTCCCCAGGAGCGCAGGAGCGCAGGTGTCAGGGGGACCGGTGAGGTGTCAGCCGACATCGGTGCTGCCCGCCTCGTCCGTCCGCCGGGCCGGGGTGAGGTGCTCGTCGGCGCTCACGAGGTCCGCGCGCCACGTCCACGGGTCGTCATCGGGTGAGCGGCGCAGGCGCGTCACGGACGCGTTGCTCACCGACCGCTCGCGGGCGGCGGCGAGGACCTCCTGCTCCGTCATCCCCTCGCACACGTACCGGAAGACCATGATCACGGCGTCGTGGGCGGCGACGAGCACCCGGTCCGTGCCTGCGGCGGAGCGCTCGAGGTCTCCGAGGAACGCCCGAACCCGGAGTGCGACGTCCGCCCAGGACTCGCCGCCCGGGGGCCGGTAGTAGAACTTGCCGTGCCAGGCGCGGCGCTCCGCCTCCTCGGGGAAGTGCGCCTTGACGCCGGTGGCCGAGTACAGGTCGAGGATGCCGAGGTCGCGGTCGCGGAGGCGCTCGTCGAGGCGGACGGGGACGTCGAGGCCGGCGGTCTCCACCGCGATCCGTGCCGTCTCCCGGGCGCGCAGGAAGGGCGAGGACCACACGCGCTGGGGAGCGGCCGAGGGCCCTTGCTCCGCGAACCACCTCCCGAGGGACCGGGCCTGGTCCTCACCGGTGTCGGAGAGGGGGACGTCGGCGTCCCGCAGGTCGATGTCGATGCGCTCCGCACCCTCGCGGTCGGCGGCTGCGCTCGCGACGTTCCCGGTGCTCTGGCCGTGCCGGACGAGGAGGAGCTCGGTGGGTCCTGGGTGGTTAGCCATGGTCTTCACTATCGGCTGCGTGGTGCGTGCGCGCATCCGCACGCGACGAAGGCCCCGGTCCACCTGGACCAGGGCCTTCGTCGTGCTCGGGAAAGTGCGAGCGTCAGATCAGATGGGGCGGATGTTCTCCGCCTGCGGGCCCTTGGGGCCCTGCGTGATGTCGAACTCCACCTTCTGGTTCTCGTCGAGCGACCGGTAGCCGGAGCTCTGGATCGCCGAGTAGTGGGCGAACACGTCAGCGCTGCCGTCCTCGGGGGCGATGAAGCCAAAGCCCTTCTCCGCGTTGAACCACTTCACGGTTCCAACTGCCATCGTGCAACTCCTTCAAGAGCTTCTGTCGGACGACCTCCCCTGTGGAGGCCGCTCGTCACGGTGTCGTCGTCCACTCCTGAAGACCAAGAACTACCCCGACTCGCGTCGGTGCAGGTAAGACGTTCGATCCACTGCAACTTCGTCGCCTACTTTAGCCACATCCGTCGCCGGGAGGCTAGACGTACGCACATTTTTCGACGACGCAAAGGCCAAGGGCCCATACCAGGGGATGTCGGGCATGCATCAGGGGCCGTCAGCGGTACCTGGCGACGCCCTCCCACGCGCGGCGCCGCTCGCGTCCCGGGTCGCTCACGACGCGGTCGCGAGACGCGAACACCTTGGTCAGGCGGTCGTCGGAGTCGTAGGTCGGCCACCCCGTACCGGGGGTCCCGGTGCGGACGAAGGACGTCCACGCGTCCTGCATGCGCTCGCTCACCGCGGTGAGGTCCTCGAGGCCACCGAGCCGCGTCAGGGCCCGTGCCCGCGACGACGAGAGCGTCCCGAAGGTGGGGACCAGCTCGGTGCCGTGTCCGCCCCCGTGGCCACGGAGGTTGAGGGCGGGCGTCGTGACGTCGTACCGGTACACGAACGTGGGCGCCTGCTCGGCGTGGGCGCGTGCCGCGGTGACGGTGGGGACCCAGAACATCGCGTCGCCCCCCAGCTGGGCGCGGGCACGCATGCTCGGGTACCCGGGGTACGCGGAGAGCACGGTGAGCTGGGCGCCGGGGTCGTTGATCTCGAAGAAGAGGTCGATGGCCTCCGACGTGGTCGGCACGGCCGAGCGGCGCGACCCGACGAAGGGCAGGCCCTCGTGCTTGGTGGACCCGGCGAGGAGCGGGACCGGGTGCCCGCGGCCCTCGGTGAGGACGTCCACGGGGTGCTCCGGCAGGAGGTCGCCGTCGACGACGGGTCGCGTGCAGGACGCCCCGGGGGTCTCCTTGGCGACGAGCGCGGCGAGCCGCGCGGTCGCGTCCGCGAGCTCCTTGGGCGGTGCGGTGAGGAGGGCGTCGACGGCCAGGCTCTCCGTGGTGCGCAACCAGTTGACGTAGTCGCGCGCCCACCCGGCGGCGCGCTCCGCCCCGGACACGCCCGCGACGTCGGGGCTCATCGCGATCGCCCGGTGGAAGAGCCCGGCGGCCGACGGCACGCAGAGCAGGGTGGTCACGGACGTGGCACCGGCCGACTGCCCCCCGACGGTCACCGCTCCGGGGTCGCCACCGAACGCGGAGATGTTGTCCCTCACCCACTCGAGGGCCGCGATCTGGTCACGCAGCCCGAGGTTGGTCTCGAAGATGTGCTGCGACGTCGAGAAGCTCGAGAAGTCCACCCATCCGAGCGCACCCAGCCGGTAGCTCACCGTGACCACCACGACGTCGCCACGCAGGGCGAGGGCGTCGCCCGCGTAGGCGGGTGCGGACCCGGAGCCCGTGACGTTGTCTCCGCCGTGGAACCAGACGAGGACCGGCCGGGGGGCGTCGTCGGTGGTGGTGGGCGGCGTCGTGACGGTGAGGGTGAGGCAGTCCTCCGACTGCTCGGTGTCGGGGCCCGCCCCGGTGAAGGGGTTGCTCACGCGCTGGGGGGCCACGGGGGCGTCGTGCACGGCGCTGCGCACGCCCGTCCACCGCGGCGCTGGGCGGGGCGCCCTGAAGCGGAGGTTCCCGACGGGTGCCTCGGCGTACGGCACTCCCTTGAAGATCCGGGTGCCACCTGGTCCGGAGGTGCCACGGACGGTGCCGGACGTCGTCTCCACCTGGGGTCCCACGGACCTGCCCGTGCTGCTGCTCGGTGTGCTCACGGGCGGTCCTCCAGTGCTCGACGGTTCCTCCCTTGAGGCTATCCCGCCGGGGCTCGCCCGCGTGCGCCGGGCCGCCCCGATCCGTGGCTGATCCTGGGGGGACCCGAGGAGGACCTGTGGAGGCGGGACGGGGTGCGGCTGACGGATCGCCGCGGCGCGCGGCCTGGGGTAAGACATCTGTATGACCTCACAGATCCCCGCAGTGACACTGAACAACGGAGTCCGCGTCCCGCAGGTCGGGTTCGGGACGTACGAGATCCCCGACGACGAGGTGCAGCGCGCCGTGGAGTGCGCGGTCGAGGTCGGGTACCGGCACGTCGACACGGCGGCCGCCTACTCCAACGAGAGGGGCGTGGGCGCGGCGCTGCGCTCGTGCGGCGTCCCCCGGGACGAGCTGTTCGTCACGACAAAGCTCCGCAACGGCGACCAGGGGTACGAGTCGACCCTCGCGGCGTTCGACGCGAGCCGTCGGGCTCTGGGCGTCGACCAGGTGGACCTGTACCTGGTGCACTGGCCGGTGCCCAGCAAGGACCTCTACGTGGAGACGTGGCGGGCGTTCGAGAAGCTTTACTCGGAGGGTGTGGTGCGGGCCATCGGGGTGTCGAACTTCCTGCCCGAGCACCTGGAGCGGCTCCTCGCGGAGACGGACGTGGTCCCGGCGGTGAACCAGGTGGAGGTGCACCCCACGTTCCAGCAGGACGCGGTGGTGGCGGCCTCGCGCGCCGCGGGTCTCGCGGTGGAGGCGTACAGCCCGCTGGGCCGTGGCGATGACCTCGGCGACCCGGTCGTGGAGCGCATCTCCCGCGAGCACGGGGTGACGCCGGGCCAGGTGGTGCTGCGCTGGCACGTGCAGAACGGCACGATCGTCATCCCCAAGTCGGCGACTCCGGCGCGGATCGCGGCGAACGCCGACCTGTTCGACATCGAGCTGAGCGACGAGGAGATGGCCGCGATCACCGGCCTCGAGGCCGGGCGGCGCACCGGGGCGGACCCGGCGACCGCGTCGTTCACGCAGTACCCGTGAGCGGGACGCCTCAGCGGTAGGTCTGGACGAGCGGGCACGTGAACGTGTCCCGCTCGCCCAGGCCCACCCGGTTGAGGTAGCGCACGACGATCCCGTACGACGCGAGCAGGCTGGTCTGCGTGTACGTGACGTCCTTCTCGGCGCAGAACGCCTCGACGATGGGCTGCGCGTGGCGCAGGGCGACGCGCGGCATGCTGGGGAACAGGTGGTGCTCCACCTGGTAGTTGAGCCCGCCGAGCGCGACGTCGACGAACCGCCCGCCGGTGACGTTGCGGCTCATGAGGACCTGCCGACGCATGAAGTCGATCTTCATGTCCTTGGGGACGATCGGCATGCCCTTGTGGTTGGGGGCGAACGACCCGCCCATGTACAGCCCGAAGAGCCCGAGGTGCACGGCCATGAAGACGACGGCCTTGAGGGGCGCCAGGGTGAGGAGCACGAGGGCGACGTACCCGCCGAGCCTCGCACCGAGGAAGAGGATCTCCACGCCGCGCCGGGCGATGGGCTCGCGTCCGAGGACGCGCTTGAGGCCCTGGTAGTGGAGGTCGAGGCCCTCGAGGAGGAGCAGGGGGAAGAAGAACCAGCCCTGGTGGGCGGCGAACCAGCGGGTGGCGGGGTTGCGGCGTGCTGCGGCCTGCTCGGGGGTGAACGCGAGGATCGGGAGGTCGATGTCGGGGTCGGCACCGTCCTTGTTGGGGTTGCCGTGGTGGCGGGTGTGCTTGTGCTGCCACCAGCCGTAGCTGAGCCCGACGAAGAGGTTGGCGACGACGAGGCTGGTCCACTCGTTCCACCTCCCGGACCGGAAGATCTGCCGGTGGGCGGCGTCGTGCCCGAGGAACGCGGCCTGGGTCATGACGACGGCGGCGACGAGGGCCGTGACGAGCTGCCACCAGGAGTCGCCGATCGCGACGAACGCGGCGACGAGGGCCGCGTAGACGACGACCATGCCGACGAGCTTGGCCCAGTAGTAGCCGTAGCGGCGACGCATGAGGCCGGCGTCCTGGATGCGGCGCGAGATCTCGGCGAAGTCGGTGACGGCGCGGACGCGGGGGGCGTCGGCGGGCGGTACGGGCATGCTGATGGTGCTCACGGCGGGTGACCTCCGGGTGGGTACACGAAAGCCCCGGACGCGTGGTCCGGGGCTCTCGTGGTGACTCAGACGGCGGTCAGCGGGCCGGGGCCCGGCGTGACCTGCTCAGTCGGAGATCAGAGCGGGCGGATGTTCTCGGCCTGCGGGCCCTTGGGGCCCTGCGTGACGTCGAACTCGACCTTCTGGTTCTCGTCGAGCGAGCGGTAGCCGGAGGAGGCGATCGCGGAGTAGTGCGCGAACACGTCGGCGCTGCCGTCCTCAGGTGCGATGAAGCCGAAACCCTTTTCGGCGTTGAACCACTTCACGGTTCCAACAGTCATTTGATACTCCTTCAAGAGTGATCACGACGCCCCGCCTGTCGGGGTCGTCCGTCACGGTGTTCCGTCGTCAACTCTTGAAGAACAAGATCCGCGGGCATGTGGCCCTGCGCGGCAAAGACATGAGATTCACTGCAACTTCTGTCACGGACACTACACGTCATCCACCCCGCTGCCTAGTGGTGGGTCGCACCGGGCTGCGCGGAGCTGCACAGCCCGATGAACGCCCCGAGCTCGCACAGGGCCTCCGGGGTGGTCGGCAGGTAGTCGGTGAGCGCGGGGGAGCGCACCACGACGGCCGCCCACTGGCCGCGGGAGACTCCCACGTTCACGCGGTTCCGGGACAGGAGGAACCCCATCCCGCGGGGGACGTCCTCCGCGGACGAGGCGGCCATGGTGAGGACCACGACCGGCGCCTCCTGACCCTGGAACTTGTCCACCGTCCCCACGCGGACCCGGGGCATCCCGGCCCGGGCCAGGGCGGCGACGACCTGCGCGCGCTGGGCGTTGTAGGCCGCGACGACGAGGACGTCGCCCTCCGTGAGGGGACGCGGCTCGGCGCCCTCGCCGTCGGTCCAGGCACGCCCGAGGAGGTCGGCGACCTGCGCGACGACCGCGTCGGCCTCCTCGACGGAGACCACGGAGCTGCCGCGGTGCTCCACGCTCACCACGTGCACGCCGGGGGCCATGCCCTCGAGGGAGCGCGCCGCGGTGGCCGACTCCTGCGAGCGTAACCGGCCCTCGTAGGCGAGGCGTGAGACGGGCTCGCAGAGGTCGGGGTGCATGCGCCACGTGCGCTCGAGGAAGTACCCGAGGTGGGCGGGCAGGGCGTCGTGGCCGTGGGCGGCCCAGCCGAGGGCGGAGCCGTCGACGGGTTCCGGGTGGGTGCCCTGGCTCACCTGGGGGAGCTGCTGGGGGTCGCCGAGGAGGAGGAGGTTGTGGGCGGCGACGGACACGGCGACGGTGTTGGCGACGGAGAACTGGCCTGCCTCGTCGACGACGAGGAGGTCGAGCTCGCCGCGCCCGATCTTCGCGGTGTTGGTGAGGTCCCAGGCGGTGCCGCCGACGACGAACCCGTGGTCGCGGTGCTCGCTGATGAAGCGCGCCTGCTTCTTCTCGGGGATGGCGGTCCAGGCGTGCGGGGCGTCGCCGGAGGGGACCTTCCCGACGCGGTGCGCGGGGACCCCGGCGTCGACGATCTTGTCGAGGAGGTGCTCGACGACGGCGTGCGACGGTGCGACGACCCCGATGCGCCACCCGCGCCCGACGAGCCGCTCGATGACGCGGGCCGCGACGTACGTCTTGCCGGTGCCGGGCGGGCCCTGCACGGCGAGGTAGGAGCCGTCGAGGGCGCGGACGGCGTCGGTGATGGCCGAGATGTACGCGCCCTTGCCGTCGCCGACGACGGGGAGGGTGCCGCCGGGTGTCGCGTCGGTGTCCCGCAGCTGCGGGGGGAGGCGGCGCAGGAGGTCGAGGGCGGGTTGCGCGGGCCAGCGCTCGTCGCCCCCGAGGACGTCGCGCTCGACGGCGCTCGCGACCTCGCGGACGGCGGCCTCGAGGGGGCCGGTGCGCACGGGGCTGCCGGGGACGACGGCCATGGGCACCGCGTCGTACGGGTCGAGGCCCTTCTTGAGGACCTCCTCGACGACGAGGACGTCCCGGCCGCGGGCGTCGGTGGAGGTGCTCAGCACCGTCGAGGTCCCGCTCACCTGGCGCACCGCGCCCGGCGGCACCTCGAGGCCACGGGGGACGTCGTCGTACACCACCCACACGCCCGAACCTGCGGCCAGGGAGCTGCCGGTGGCGAGCTCACCGGTGATGCGCAGCTCGCGGCGCAACGAGCGCTGGGTGCCCTCCTTGGACCAGTCACGGGAGACGGTGACGGACTCGGCGACGAGGACGTCGCGGGACTGCGCCCACTCGTCGGGGGGTGCGGTGAGGCGGTCGAAGTGGGCCCACCAGAAGGGCTTGTCCTCGCGGCGGTGGTACCCGAGCGCGGCGGCGAGCATCGCGAGGGCCTGCTCGTCCTCGGTGCGGTCCTCGCGCGGGGCGTCGCCGGCGGCGGCGAGGAGCGCGGCCGCGAGCTCGTCCTCGTCGTCGCCGGGAAGGTCGGTGGGGTCGAGGAGCGCGGCCGGGTCGTCGGCGTCGCGGAGCGTGATGCCGTTCTCGGTGGCGAGCGTGCGGAGCCAGTCGCGCAGGCGGAGGGTGGAGACGCAGTCGTAGCGGTTGTAGTCGGCGATGAGGTCGAGGACTGCCGCGGCCTCGTCGGCCCGGCCCGCCTCCGTCGCCTCGCACGCCCGGGCGTACTCGGTGATGGAGTCGGCGGCGTTGTCGAGGTCGGCGTTGCGGAGGTCGTCGCCCATGTACAGGGGCTCGAGCTTCTTGATGGAGTACGACGGCTGGGAGACGCGCACGCTCTGGCGCACGGTGGCGTAGAGGTCGACCAGGACCCCGTGACGCAGGAGGTCGTCGAGCTGCTCCTCGCCGACGCCGTGCCGCCCGACGAGGCGTCCGAGCGCCGTCTTCTCGTAGGGCGCGTAGTGGTAGACGTGCATGCCGGGGAACTCGGCGCGGCGGTCGCGCAGGTACGCGAGGAAGTCGAGGAGGGCCTGCTTCTCCTGGGCGCGGTCGTGCGCCCAGAACGCCCGGAACACCGGTTCGGCGTCCGGTGAGGTGGGGGCCTCGACGACCCCGAAGAGGTACTCGAGGCCCCAGTCCGACGACCCTGGTGCCGTCCACAGGGGGTCGCCCTCGAAGTCGAAGAACACGTCGCCCGGGTCGGGGGCGGGCAAGGTCGAGAGGGCGTCCTTCCCGACGAGGGTCGCGCGGACGTCGGGGCGGCCGCCGGGAAGGGCGGGGCGCGAGTCCTGCGCGACCTGCAGGGCGGCCTGCTCGCGGAGCCCGGACAGGACACGGTCGGGGACGCCCTCGACCGGCCCCGTGCTCGCGGCGAGGTCGTCGATCGTGGTGATGCCGGCCTCGCGCAGGCGGGCCCGCTGCGTGGTGCGCAGCCCGGCGACGAGGAGCAGGTCGCGGTGCTCGACGACGTGGCTGGTGCACCTCGCGCACCGCCCGCATGCCGAGTACCGCTCGTCCCCCCACACGACGGGGGCGTCGTCGGTGAGGTGGGCGTCGACGACGCGCTCCAGCCGGGCGCGACGCTCCCGGTACACGGGGAGCACGTCCGCGAGGGCGTGCTCCGAGACGGAGCCGTCGCCGTGGACGAGTCGCAGGTGCGGCGCGACGGGAACCCCCGCCCCCTGCAGCTGGTCCGCGTAGGCGGCGAGCTGGAGGAGCGCCGTGACCTTCGCGTGGCGGGCGAGCTTGGAGTCGACGACGGTGACGAGCGGGGTCGGTCCGGCGTCGGAGACCTCGCCGGGCTTCCCGTCGGCGCGTGCGAGGGCGGCGTCGTCGACGAGGAAGTCGGGGCGGCCCAGGAACCTGCCGTCGAACAGGACACCCTGGTAGACGAGCGCAGCGCCGTCTCGGAGCGCGGCGACGGTGCGGTCGTGCGCGGCACGCAGGTCGTCGAGCGTCGACCACTCCTCGTCGGCGAAGGACACGACGCCCTGCCCGTCACCGCCCAGCCGCTCCAGGTACCCGGCGAGGACACGGTCCTCGTGCGCCAGCCCCAGCGACGACGTGCGTTCCAGCATCGCGTCGGGCTCCGCGGTCCGCGGGGAGCGGCCCAGGCGCTCGTCCATGTCGGCGAGCAGCGCGAGCTCGCACTGCGCGGCGACCGCGAGGTCTGTCGCGCTGCTGATGATGATGCCGTCACGCACGAACACAGGGGGCCTTTCCGCCGGGCAGGGATGCCTACCGGCAACCTATCCCGCCCGCGTCGGCTCTCGAGGTGTGCGCGGGGCCGAGTGAGGCCAGGATGGGGTGATCAGAGTCGATACCCGACGAAGGAGCACGCATGACGACGAACTCCGTGGGGACGGGCAGTTACCCGGTCCCGCCCGTGCCGGTCACGAGGAACACCCGCGACGCCGACGCCGACGCCGTGGAGCCCGACCCCGAGGAGGCGACCACCGGCGAGGTCGCCGAGGAGCGCGACGTCGTCGCGAACCTCGACGACCCCGAGGTCGCGGCCGCCATCGAGGACCTGCGCCCCGACGCGAAGTGAGCGCGCGGCGGGCGCCGAGCCCGCACGCCCACTCGGCGCTGACGTGCCTCGTGGCTGCGGCAGGTGCTGTCGTGATCTACATCAGCGCGCTCGACCCGGGGTGGTTCGGCGTCGTGTCTGTCGGGATGCTGGGGGTCCTGCACGCCCTGGCGCTCTGGGCGGCGCCGCGCCCGCGACGGTCGACTGTCGTCGCCGGTGCGGTGGCGCTGCTGTGCATCTTCGTGGCTAGCGCGCTCCCCGGGTTCGACGTCGTGTCCGGCGGTGATATTGCGACGGCCGCCACGCTCGCGGCACTCGGATCAGCACCGATGTGGGCGCTCGCCCTGTGGCTCGCCGTCAGGGCGAGCCGGGAGCGGGCTGCTCCCGGCGCAGCCTGACGCGACCTGACGTCAGGAACGGTCCTCCGGGAAGAAGCGCCACACGAGGAGGACGACCGCGACGGCGGCCGCGACCGCGAGCGCGCCCAGCCCGAGAGGGCCGGCGAGGTCGGACAGGGTGGCTGCGGAGCCCGTGAGGGCAGAGGCGATGTGCATGGTTCCTCGGAGGTCGTGCGGGGCGCCGTGCGGCGCGGGCGCCCTGGGGGGAAGGGGCCTGGTCTCATCATCGGCTGCTGACCGGGCGAGGTGAGACATCCGCCGCAGGTCAGAGGGTGAGCCCCAGGATCACGCCCTCCGCGCCTGGGATGCGCTGGAAGCCGAGGTGCTCGTAGAAGCCGATCGCCCGACGGTTCTCGGGTGAGACACCCAGGTGCACTCCCGGGACGTCGCGCTCGCGGAGGGCGTCGAAGAGACGATCGAGGAGGCGGCGACCGTTCCCCCCGCCCTGGCCGACCGGCAGGACGTCGACGTGCAGGTGGGCGGGGAACTGCTCCACGACGTGCGGCTCCGTCCGGCCCGGGGTGTGGACGAGGCGCACCAGGCGGGCGTCCATGGAGTCCGGGTCCAGCGCGTCGAGCACCGACAGCGGGTAGCGGGCCCGCAGGGCGGGCCACCAGCGCGCGTCCAGGAGGTCGTCGAACGCGGCCGTGTCCGAGGTCCCCACCACGTACCCGACCGCTCCGGTGCTGTCGTCGAGGACGAACGCCAGGTCCGGCTCCAGCGCCAGGTAGGCCCCCAGGTAGAGCTCGCCGAGGAGCCGCGGGTCGTCGACCAGCGCGCTCGCGTCCTCGCCGTCCGCACCGGTGCGCAGGCAGACCTCGTACAGGTGGTCCACCTCCGCCGGGTCCGTGGTGCGGGCCGGGCGGATCTCGAAGCGGCGCCCGGGCGCGGTGGGCGTGCCGGTCATCGGACGCGGGCCTCGAGTCGCGCGTACTGGTCCGCGTCGAGCGGGACCACCGTGCCGTGCTTCACCTTGCACGGGAACGAGTAGCCCTCCACGGGCGCCCACCGTTCGGCGCGGAGGTCGGGGGAGTGGAACGGCACGTAGCCGCGGTCCGCACCCGTGTACTCGTCCACCCACAGGTACCACTCGCCGTCCGTGAAGGACCGGAAGACGAGGGGGCCCTCGATGATGCCCGTCTCCGTCCCCGAAGCCACGCCCGCCGACACGGGCTCCCACCGCTCCGCGTGGAGCGAGGCCGCCTGCTCCGACAGGACCGTCCCGGCGGCCTCGTCCTTGACGAACCGCACGAACCCCTCGTCGTCCTGCACGATGAACGCGTCGATGACCGACGCCCCCGGGTTACCCCAGTCCTGTGCGGGCGTGAACGTCACGAAGTCCCGCGTGTGCGCGGCGAGGAGGCGGTGCGGGCCGTCACCGGCGTGGTCGGTGTCGTCCGCCGCGAACACGCGTGACGACCAGACGACGAGGAAAGCGTCCGCGTCGTCGTCCCACACCGTCTTGGGGGCCCACGCCATGCCCGCGGTGGCGGGCGCCACCTCCACCTGGCGCTGCTCCGACCACGTGACGAGGTCGACGGACTCCCACACGTTGATCGACCGGCTCCCGTGCCGGCCCACCCAGTCCCAGAAGCCGTCCTCCGGCACGCCGGGCCGGTCCGTCCACCGGATGTCGAGGTCCGTCCCCAGCAGGAAGTACTTCCCGTCCACCGGCGACCGCACCAGGTGCGGGTCACGGGTGCCCTTCTCCCCGAGGGACGACGTCACCACCGGGTCGCCGCCGTCCACGGACCGCCACCGGGTCGGGTCGGGCCCCTCGGAGAGGATCGCGTGGATCGCGTGCGTCTCGTCGGAGTGGAAGACCATGAGGTAGCCGGCGTCGGACCGCTGTGCATCGTTGCAGGGAGGCATGCGGACATCATGCCGTGCAGGTCGGGGCGCTGTCAGCGTCGTGTCACCTCGCGGGGTCCACCCGCGACGTGGGCGGCTCGGCCGACGCCGCGCACCGCTGCGCGAGCGTCACCGCCGCGTCCCGCAGCTCCTCCGGCCCGACGACGGTGAACGGGGCGTCGAACCGGGCGACGGACGCGAGCACCCCCGCCCACGACCACGACCCCACCGTCACCCGGCACGATCGCGGCCCGAGCGCCTCCACCGTCCCGTCGCCCGCCCAGGGCACCACCTCGCTCGCAGGCAGCCCGATCTCGACGGTGCCGACGCACGGCCACCCCTCCTCGTGCGTCGCGCCCCGCAGGCGCGCCTCGAGGAAGGACGCGGCGTCGGACGCCGGGATCTCACGCGGCGCGAACACCGCGCCCGCCGGGGTGCGCGGTGCCATGCGGTCGACGCGGAACGTGCGCCAGTCGTCACGGTCCAGGTCCCACGCGACGACGAACCAGCGCCCCGCGCGCGCCACCAGCGCGTGGGGCTCGGCGCGTCGGGGAAGGCCGTCGCGCCCCGCGTAGTCGAAGCGCAGCGTGCGACGCTCCTGCACGGCCGTGCTCACCGCCTCCAGGACAGCCGGGTCGACGCGGGCGTCGTCACCCCCGGGACCGGTGGTCGTGAAGCGGACCGCGTCGAGGCGGTGCCGCAGCCGCGACGGCATGACCTGTCGCACCGTGAGCAGGGCACGCTCGGCCGCCTCCTCGAGATCCACGCCGCTGGCAGGGACGTGCTGGAGGGCGACGGCCACCGCGACAGCCTGCGCGTCGTCGAGGAGGAGGGGTGGCAGGTGCATCCCGGCACCCAGCCGGTATCCGCCGTCGGGGCCCTTGGTGGCGGCGACCTCGTAGCCGAGGCCGCGCAACCGGTCCACGTCCCGGCGCACCGTCCGCGGCGTCACCCCCAGGCGTTCGGCGAGGACGTGCCCCGGCCAGTCGCGCCGGGTCTGCAGCAGCGACAGCAGGGCGAGCATCCGCGACGAGCTTCCGGTCATGCCTCCGAGTCTGCCGCAGGTAGCGGACCGAAACCGTCCGCTACCGCTGACACGCTCCTCGGCGAGGGCGGCACCGCCGCTCCCGACACCACGAGCAAGGGATGGACCCATGAGCATCACGACGACCACGCACCTCAACCTCCGGGGCACCGCCCGCCAGGCCCTCGAGCTCTACCGGAGCGTCTTCGGCGGCGAGCTGACCGTCACCACGTACGGCGACGTCGGCATGCCCGCCGACGCACCGGGGGCCGACAAGGTCGTCTTCGGGCAGGTCGACGACGGGGCCGGGTTCCGCGTCATGGCCTACGACGTCCCCGGCCACGACGACCCGGACGCGTCCGCGGTCGCGGGGACCACGCGCCGCGAGAACGGCACCACCGTCACCGACCGCACGTTCTTCCAGTCCGTGCGCGGCGAGACCCTCGCCGAGGTGACCGCCCTCTGGGAGGGGCTCAGCGACGGCGCCACCGTCGTCGAACCCCTCGCCGCGTCGCCCTGGAGCCCCGGGTTCGGGATGCTCACCGACCGCTTCGGGGTGACCTGGGTCCTCGACGTCCAGCCGCCCGTCGCCTGACGGGGAGAACCCGCGGGGTGGCGGGGCGAGGTGACAACCGAGAACAGTCCTCCTCTTGTTCTCGGTTATCATCCTAACCGAGAATAGTGGCGCCACTATTCTCGGTTAGGAGCCCACCATGGCGGACGCGAACCCCGTTCCGCAGGACACCGCCCCCAGGGGCGTTCCGCCCCATCTGCACGAGGTGCTGCCCTGGGTCCCGCGCTCCGGGCGCCGGTCCGAGGTCAGCGAGTACACGGCGAGCATCCCGCCCGAGATCGCGAGCGTGCGGCTCGCCGCGTCCCCAGAGCTCGTCGATGCGAGCAGGCAGGCACTCGTCGACATCGCCGTGCTCGAACGCACCTACGCCGACCAGGTCACCACCCTCGAGCCGTTCCTGCTGCGGACCGAGGCGATCGCCTCCTCCCGCATCGAGGAGGAGCTGACCACGGTGGACCAGCTGGCCAGGGCGCAGCACGGCATCAGCGCACCGAGGGCAGCCCGGACCGTCAAGGGCGCCATCGACGGGCTCGCGCTCCTCGTGCGACGCGCGACGGACGGCGTCGAGCTGGACGACATCCTCGCCGCCCATCGACCGTTGATGGCCGACGACCCCGAGGAGAAGTGGGACGCCGGTGCGCTGCGCACCGTCCAGAACTGGATCGGTGGTTCGAACCGGTCACCGGCGGGCGCCGTCCACGTCCCACCCGGCCACGAGCGTGTTCCAGGCCTCATGCGTGACCTGATCGCCTTCATGCGCAGGGACGATCTGGACCCGGTGCTGCATGCCGCAGTCGCCCACGCACAGTTCGAGTCCATCCACCCCTTCACCGACGGCAACGGTCGGCTCGGGCGTTCGCTGATCAACGCCTTGTGGCGGTACCGGGGTGTCACCACGCGCATGGCGGTGCCGGTCGCCTCCGCCATCGTCGCCGACCGCGGGCACTATTTCGAGCTGGTCAACGGCTACCGGGCCGGCGACGTCGAGTCGTTCGCGATCTACCTCGCGGATGCGACCTCCCGGGCAGCGACAGAAGCTGCGGTCTCCGCCGGACGACTGGTCCGTCTCCCGGAGGAGTGGCGAGACGTCGTGCGTCCGCGCAGGGGCTCTGCGACCGCAGCCATGCTGCAACTGCTGCCGGCTCACCCGATCGTCGACGCCTACGACGTTGCACGCCTCACTGGCGTGTCGCAGGCCCGCGCCTACGCTGCCATCGAGCGGCTCGTCGACGCTCAGGTGCTGCGGCCCATCACGCAGTCGAGACGAGACATGACCTGGGCGGCGGGCGACGTGCTCGACGAGGCCGACCTCATGGTCGACCGGCTGCACCGGCTGCACCGGGATTGAGGGCGGCCGCGCCTGGCGTCCCCTGAAGCCCTGGCTTCAGGGGGCTCACCGACCGCTTCGGGGTGACCTGGGTCCTCGACGTCCAGCCGCCCGTCGCCTGACGGGCTCGCCTCAGGCGGTGGCGGCAGGCCGGGCAGCGGCCACCGCCTCCGCGATCCGCCGCTCGGTGCGCGCCTCGCGGCGCCGCCGAGCCTGCACGAGAGCGACGAGGGTCCCCGCGGCGACGAGGAGCAGCCCGAGGTGCAGCCACGGCACCGTCCACACTGTCCAGGTGGCGCTCGCGTCCGTGAGGGCCACCTCGACGAGGTCGTCGCCGACGACCACGGGCACCACGGACACCGACCCGCCCGTACGGACCAGCGGCCACGCGTCGACGGTGACCGACCCGCCGGCCGCCTGGCCCGGCAGCACCTCACGCGCCGACGGCCCGGTCTCCTCGCGGGAGGCCCACCCGAAGGGGCCGCTCGCGCTCGCGGTCGTCTCCGCCCCGAGACGCACGTTGCCGGTGTTCTCCACCGCGTAGTCGATCGTCAGGGTACCCGGCCGCCACGGCAGCCACGAGGGCGAGTAGGTGGTCTCGACGTCGGTGAGGGCGAGCGTCGGTTCGAGGTCGCCGGACACGCGCAGGTGCATGCGGACGCCCACGCGGGCGTCGAACGTCACGCTCTCCTCGCCCGGGTCGCGGGAGACGGACGCGACGACGCCCGCCGGGTGGTCACCGGGCGTGGCGTCCTCGGGGACGGTGATCCCGACCGGCACGGTCACGGTCGCCTCCGGGCCGACCACCACCTGCACGGTCTCGCCGGGGCCCGCGTCGCCCACGGACATCCACGCGCCGGCGTCCTCGGGCGGCGTCCCTGCGGGCAGGAGGTCGAACTGGCCGTCCGCGGTGACGACGCCGTCGCTCGCGTACACGTCGAAGGTCGTCTCCTGCGCGGAGTAGTTGGTCACGGCGACGTGCTCGACGACGGTCGCGCCCGGGACGAGCTCGGTGCGCACCGAGACGCGCGAGTCCGGGCCGTCGGCGTTCGCGGGCTCGACGGCCCACGTCGTGCGGGAGGTGTCCTCCTCCGCGGCGGCCGGCGCGGGGGGCGTGCCCCAGGCGACGGCGGCGATCAGGAGGGCGGGGACGAGGTGTGTGACGCGCATGTCGTGTCTTCCGTGGGAGGGCGGGCAGGGAGCTCTGGGACGAGGCCGGGGCCGGCCGGGCATCGCCCGACCGGCCCCGGTGGGTCGTCAGTCGACGGGGAACAGCGAGACGGTGAGCGTCCCGGAGTAGTCACCCGCCCGGGTGTCGACCGGCACCTCGAGAGCGAGCTCCGCGGTCATGTCGGTCGTGCCGAAGCGGCCCTCCGTCGTCGCGGACGCGAGCGTGGCCGGCGTGGCGAGCCCCTCGCCGCCCGAGAGGACCGGCTTGACCTTCGACCCGGGAGCGACGCCCGGCTTCGTGGTGAGCAGGCCCGGGGTCCACCCGAGGTGCGTCGCGCGGATGGTCTGCGCGGCGGCCGTGAGGTCGCCCGACTGACCGGACACGGCCCAGCCGCCCTGGCCCGCGGCGTCGTTGGAGCGCGAGTCCGTCACGGACACCGTGGGGAGCTTGCCCGTGAAGCGCAGCCGGTCACCGACGTTCTCGCCGCCGGAGAGCGTCACGCCCTCCTGGGCGCCGGCGATCGTCATGGTGAGGCTACCCTCGACCTCACCCTGCTCGGGGACGGTCGCCCGGACCTCGATGCCCGACGCGTCGGGCTCGTCCTCGAAGCCCCAGGTCTCGAACGCGAGCCGCGCCACGTCGACGTTGTCGAGGTAGGCGCCGCGGACGGGGTCCTGCCCCACGGCGTACGACGCGAGGAGGTCGGACGACGCACCCTTGGCGTACAGCGGCACGAGCTGGTTCGTGTGGTTCCCCGAGTACCAGCCCTGGGTGGGCAGCTGGCCCTTGGATCCCGTGATCGGCGTCCAGCTCGGGTCCGACGAGGCACCGTCGAGATACCCGGTCTCGTGGTCCGCCGTGACGATGACCAGGGTCTCCTCCCAGCTGCTCTCCGTCTCGACCCACTCGACGACGGACTCGACGGCGCGGTTGAACTCGAGCGTCTCCTCGATGTTGCGCGTCGTCTGGTTGGCGTGACCCGTCCAGTCGATCGCGCCGCCCTCGACCATGAGGAAGAGGCCGTCCTCGTCCTGCTCGAGGACGTTGAGCGCGCCCTCCGTGAGGGTCTGGAGGCTCGGGACGTCGTTCAGCGGGGCCTCGCCGGGGAGGAGCCCCTCCTCGTCGCCCGCGCGCGCCTGCTGGAGGGTCGACGCGACCTGGACGAGCCCGAAGAGCTTCTCCGGCACGACCTCACCTGCGGCGACGGCCTCGAAGTCGGCCTTGTCCTCGACGAACGTGAACGGCGTCTGCCCGTCGCTGAGGGCGTTCCAGCCCTGCTCGGACAGGTAGTCGAAGCGTGGCGTCGCCAGCGGCTGGTGGTCGTCGTCGAACATGGGGTGACCGGCGCCCATGATGACGTCGAGGGACCCCGAGAGCATCTGGTCGCTGATGTCGTGGAGGTTGTTGCGGCTCGAGGTGTGCGCGCCCCACGACGCGGGCGTCGCGTGGCTGAACTGCACGGACGAGACCACACCGGTGGCCTTGCCGACCTCGGAGGCGCGCTCGGCGACGTTCTTCACCGGCGCGCCTCCCGGGTCGACGCCGAGGTTGCCGTTGTTGGTCTTCACGCCCGTGGCGAGGGCGGTGCCCGCCGCTGCGGAGTCCGTCGCGCCCTCCGCGACCCACGAGAAGTCGGCCCACGCCTTCGCCGGGTCGTACTCGGCGCGCCCGTTCGCGGAGTGCGTGGACATCGCGACCTGGACGGGGAAGTGCTCGAAGACCTGGGACGGGGTCCCGGGGAGCGCCTCGACGGTGCCGGCCGACGGGTCGACGGACACCTGCTTGTAGGTGGCGCCGTGCTCGTAGAGGCTCGCGGCGTCGATGTGGTTGTAGCCCATGCCGTCACCGATGAGGATGATGACGTTCTTGGGTCCTGCAGGGCCCTCGTCTGCGAGTGCCGGTGCTCCGGGCGCCAGGACGACGCCGGCTGCGAGGGTGCCGACTCCGGCGGCACGCAGCCATGCGGGTGGAACACGTGAGGTCATTGCTTTCTCCCCTGAGATGTCACGCGGTCGTTCGGACCTCCTGAGCCTCCGTGGCGTGGGTGACCCGGCCGTGAACATGCACCGAACTGGGTGAGAACTCCTGGAAAGAGCGATAAGTCACGATGGTCGGGGACGCGTCGATGGCGGACGTTGGGTGCACGGGCGGGACATCGCACCGTCCCCAGGGCGGAGCCCTGACCAGCGAAGATCCCCCGACAGGATGACGGGGATGTCCGGTATCTACCGCTAGCCTCGACCCGGGGGCGCGCCGGGCGTCCCAGAGACGACCACGAGGAGCACCATGGCACCCGCGGCAGCAGCGCGGCACGGAGTCACGACCACGGAGGTGGACGCGGCGACGCTCGCCGTGAGCACCCGCGGCCTGCGCAAGACCTACCGGTCGCGCCGCGGACGCCAGGTCGCCGTCGAGGGCCTCGACCTCGACGTGCCCCTCGGTGGCGTCCACGGGTTCCTCGGCCCCAACGGTTCCGGGAAGACCACGTCCATCCGCATGCTCCTCGGACTCGTCCGCGCGGACTCCGGCACCATGACCCTCTTCGGGGAAGAGGTTCCGGAGCGTCTGCCGCAGGTCATCGGACGCGTCGGTGCCATCGTCGAGTCGCCCACGTTCTTCCCGCACTTCACCGCCCGCAAGAACCTCCAGCTCCTCGCCCGGGCCATCGGTGCGCCCGACGGGGCCGTCGAGAAGGTCCTCGAGGACGTCGGCCTCGCCGACAGGGCCGGCGACCGCTTCCGCACGTACTCCCTCGGCATGAAGCAACGCCTCGCCATCGCCGCCACGCTCCTCAAGGACCCCGAGCTCCTCATCTTCGACGAACCCACCAACGGCCTCGACCCGGCAGGCATCCGCGAGATCCGCACCACCATGCGGACCCTCGCCGACCAGGGCAAGACGGTCCTCGTGAGCAGCCACATCCTCGCCGAGGTCGAGCAGGTCGCCGACACGGTGTCGATCATCGGGCACGGCCGGCTCATCGCCAGCGGGCGGGTCAGCGACATCATCGGCAGCGCCACCTCCTCGGTGCGCGTCGGCGTCGCGGACCGGCCCACCGCCCTCACCGTCCTCGACGCCGCAGGGCTCACCGTCCGCCTCGACGGCCACGACCACCTCCTCGTCGACGGCGTCGACGACCCCGCGCAGATCACGCGTCTCCTCGCGGGGCAGGGCCTCTACGTCCACGAGCTCGTCCCGCTCACCGCGGGGCTCGAGTCCGTGTTCCTCGAGCTCACCGCCGGCCAGGGGCCGGGCACCAGCGTCGCCGACGCCGTCGCCGCACCCACCGGTCGCCGCGCCGCCCACGCGGAGAGCGCCGCCGAGCGCCTCGCCGCACCACCCGCCGCCCCACCGGGGTCCGGCACAGCACGCACCGAGGGAGAGGGCCGATGATGCGCCTCCTCCTCGTCGAGCTCGACCGGTTCCGCAGCCGGCGCCTCCCCTGGCTCGCGGTCCTCGGGCTCCTCGCCGTCGTCGCCCTCGCCGTGTTCTCCGCGTGGCAGACCGGCCGCCCCGCCACCGGGTCCGAGCTCGCCATGATGGAGGAGAGCCACCAGAGCGCCCTGGCCGAGTGGGAGGAGACCAGCGAGGCCCAGATCGCCGACTGTCTCGACCTCGACTGGGCCGACACCGAGGCCGAGTGCGAGGAGATGCTCGAACCCAGCTGGGAGAACTACTCCTGGGAAGCGCCCACCTTCGCCGCGAAGGGCGTCGCCCCCGCCGCCGACCTCGCCTACCCCGTGCTCTTCGTGGCGCTCCTCGTCGGGGCCAGCCTCGTCGCCGCCGAGTTCAGCACGCGCTCCATCGGCGGATGGCTCACCTTCGAGCCGCGCCGTGGTCGGGTCTACGCCACCAAGGTCCTCGCACCCGCACTCGGTGTCCTCCTCCCCATGGCCGTCGTCGTCACGCTCGCCGTCCTCGGCACCTGGGCCGCCTACACCGTGAACGACCACGTGGGCCCCATGACGTCCGAGCTGTGGGGCGACCTCGCCGGTGCCGCCAGACGCACCGTCCTGCTCAGCGCCGCCTTCGCCGCGATCGGGGCGGCGCTCGCCGCCGTGCTGCGCAGCACGGTCGCCGTCGTCGGGATCGTCGTCGCCTACGTCGTGGTCGTCGAGGGGATGCTCGCCGGGTACTTCCTCGAGCTGCGACCCCGGCTGCTCATGCTCAACCTCGAGGCCGTGGTCCAGGGTGGCACCACGTACGGGGTGGAGACGTGCACGGCGGGTGCGAACGGTGTCGTGTGCGAGTACGTCGACACGACCCTGTCGCTCACGCACGGCGTCGTCACGTACGCCGTGGTCCTCGCCGTCCTGGTCGCCGTGGGCGCGCTGGTGTTCCGCCGACGCGACGTCGGCTGACCCCGAGCGGCCGCCTCACGACCCTGGTCGGCCGCCTCACGACCGGGCGACCGCCTCGAGGACGGCGTCGAGCACGAGCGGGTCCGAGAGCGGCCGGAAGTGGCCGGCCACGGGCAGCTCGACGTTCGTGGCGCCCTCGAGGCGGCTCGTCTCGGGGATGTGCGGGTCGAACTCCGCGTACACCGAGGTGATGCGCGAGTTCACGTCGGCGTGCGTCGCGAGCTCCAGGAGGTTCGCGTTCCCCGGGGCGAACGCGCGCAGCGTGCGCCCCACGGCGTACGACGCGTAGCGGGAACCTGCGAAGGGCGTGTTCACGGCCACGAGCGCCGCGATGCGCTCCGTGGGCCGCGCGTCCACCCTGTCCTCCACCGTGTCCGTGAGCATCATCCGCTTCCCGATGAGCCCGCCCTTTGAGTGGGCGACGAGGACGACGTCGTGGAGGTCGAGGTCCTCGAGCGTCGCGAGCGCGGTGCGGGCGGCGTCGAGGACCGGCGCCCGGTTGATGCCCAGGCCCGGGACGGTGTGCACGGGGTGGCCCGCGTCGTGCAGGCGTCGCGCCACGGGCAGCAGGAAGTGCCACGTCTCGTAGACGCCCGGCAGGAGCAGCACGGGTGCCTCGGACCCGCTGGCCAGGGACCCGGGGTCGGGGCCGCCCAGCAGGCGGCGGGTCTGCACGGCGACGGCGTACGCGTAGTCCGCGGCCCGTTCGCGCAGGTGCAGCGACGGCAGGGGACGAGGTGGCACGGGCGGGGCTCCGTTCAGGTTCCGGGCGCCGTCGTCGACCACGCCGGGTCGAGGACGAGGCGGGCGACGTGGTCGGGCGCGGTCATCATGACGATGTGCGGGCCGGGGACCTCGGCGAGGAGCCCGTGCGGCGCGGCGTCGGTGAGGCGGCGCGCCCAGGTGTGGGGCACGACGGGGTCCCGGTCGCCGCGGATCACGAGCACCTGCGCGGTGGTGCGGCGCACGGCCGCCTCGGTGTCGTACCGCACGAGGTGGGGGACCTGCCGCAGGTAGTACGGCGGACCGCAGCGCAGCGCGTAGTCGCTGAGGATGATCCCGTTGGCGCGTGGCGGCTCCCGGAGCCCGTCGCGGAGCAGCCGCCAGCCCTGCCGCAGCGCGGAGCGTGCGTCCGGGTCGGTGGTGGGGCCGACGAGGACGACGCGGTCGGTGAGGTCCGGGGCCTGGACGAGTGCCTCGGCGACGACCTGCGCCCCCATGGAGTGCCCCACGAGGACCGGTGAGCGCAGACCTGAGGCGCGGACGTGCTCGACCACCGCGCGGGCGTGCCCCTCGATGCCGAGGTCGTGCGGTGGCTTGGGTGCGGACCCGTAGCCGGGGAGGTCGAGCGCGTGGACCGTGCGGTGCGCGGAGAGGACCTGGGTGAGCGGTCGGAAGTAGCGCGACGACGCCCCGAGCCCGTGGACGAGGACGATCGGGCGCGCGGCGTCCTCGGGGTGCGGCACGCCCGGCGCGTCCGGGGCGGGCCCGGACACCCAGGCGACCACGGTGGCGCCGTCGACGTCCGTCGTCGTGCGCGTGGCGTGGTGGTTCGGGCTCGCGGGGCTCACGGGACTCCTGGTGCTCGGGGGAGTCCCATGGTCACCCGAAGGCGGGCGCGTGGCGACCGGAGCGTCCTCCGGCGCTCGGCCAGTCCGCGCTCAGGCCTCGGCCGGGGCGGACCGCATCTCGTCGGTGCCGGACCCGACCTTCCACCCGACGATGTCGAGGGCACGCAGCGGGCTGATCTGCGGTCCGTCGGTGGGGGTGAGGGTCGAGAGCTCGGCCCACACGTCGAGCTGGCTGTCGAGGTCGCGCTGCACGGCGCGCAGCCACAGCTGCGCGAAGCTCGCGTACGCGCGGCGGTCGTCGCGCACCAGGGGGGCGTCCGGCATGTCGAGGTAGCAGGTGCCCACAGCGGTGTCGTACAGAGGGATGAGGTGCGGGCGCTTGCGGTGCAGCAGCTTGGTGAACATCGCCAGGGACACGTCGTGCATGGGGTGGGTGTCGAGGAACGCGAAGAGGTCGACGACGGCCGCGAGGTCCGTGTGCGTCGCGCCGGCGAGGGAGGTCTCGAGGGGGATGGCGCCGAGGACGGCGTTGAACGCCTTGAGGTTCTCCTGGAGCGAGTAGTAGGTCTCGAGGCTGCGCACCGGGGTGCTCAGGAGCACCGGGGCGAGGAGGTCCGCCTCCTCGAGGGCGGGGCTGTCCCCGCCGGGGTACGACTCGTATGCGGGGTACGCCCAGTGCTCACCGGGGGAGCTGAGGTAGCGGGTCACCCACGCGTGGGCGTCGTCGTAGGGGATTCGGCCTCCGCCGACGCGGACCTCTGGGCGGGACATGCGGCCTCCGTGGGAGTGGTGGTCTCGACGGCGAGCCGGCCCGACCCCGGGCCGGGAGGCGGGCGCCGGAGCCGCGTCCTCAGGATGATTGTCGACGTCGTGCGGCAGTGTCTTGAGAGGTCCGACGGGGGCGGGCGGGTGAAACGGGAACATCTCGCGCGACGTTTTGTTGAAGCATCAACTATGGTGGTGGGTGAGCCACCACCGCACCTGCGACTACCCACGAGCACGCCACGAGGAGACGACATGAGCGACCTGCAGCTGGGCATCGACACGTTCGGGGACGTGACCCTCGCCGACGACGGCACCCCCCACAGCCACGCCCACGTCATCCGCGACGTCGTCGCCCAGGGCGTCCTCGCCGACCAGGTGGGCCTCGACTTCATGGGCGTCGGCGAGCACCACCGCCCCGACTTCGCGATCTCCGCACCCGACGTCGTCCTCACGGCCATCGCCGCGCGCACCGAGCGCATCCGCCTCGGGTCCGCCGTCACCGTCCTCAGCTCCGACGACCCCCTGCGCGTCTTCCAGCGGTTTGCGACCCTCGACGCCGTGTCCTCCGGTCGCGCCGAGGTCATCCTGGGCCGCGGCTCCTTCGTCGAGTCGTTCCCCCTCTTCGGGTACGAGCTCGACCAGTACGAGACCCTCTTCGAGGAGAAGCTCGACCTCTTCGCCCACGTCCGCGAGCAGACGCCCGTCACCTGGCAGGGCACCACGCGTCGGCCGTTGCGCGACCAGGCCGTGTACCCGCACCTCGAGGACGGCCTCCTGCCCACCTGGGTGGCCGTCGGCGGCAGCCCCCAGAGCGTCGTGCGCGCCGCGTCCTACGGGCTGCCCCTCATGCTCGCCATCATCGGTGGCGACCCCCTCGCGTTCAAGCAGTTCACCGACCTCTACCGTTGCGCGCTCGGCGAGCTCGGCCGCGACCCGCAGCCCGTCGGCGTCCACGCCCCCGGCCACATCGCCGAGACCGACGAGCAGGCCCTCGCCGAGGCCTGGCCGACGATGGGCGCCACCTTCTCGAAGATCGCCCTCGAGCGAGGCGGCCGCGCCATGGGCGAGGGCCAGTTCCGCGCGCAGGCCGGACCCGACGGCGCCTACTTCGTCGGGTCGCCCGAGACGGTCGCGCGCAAGATCGTGCGCGTCGCCACCGCGCTCGACCTCGACCGCATCGACCTCAAGTACGCCAACGGCGCCATGCCCCACTCCCAGCTCATGAGCAGCCTCGAGCTCTACGGCACCCGCGTCGCACCCCTCGTCCGCGACATGCTCGCCGACGCGCGGGCCTGATCGTCAGCGCCTGCCCCGACGCATGTCCTGATGTCTCTATATTGGAGACAGCGGCGATACGATGGAGATCTTGTCCCAAGAATAGAGACATCGAGACACCATGATCTATCGCACACCGCTGCTCGACGCCGACGATCTCGCCGTGCTGGGCGAGCTCGAGGCCATGCGAGTCACGTTGTCCGACCACCTGAGGACGCCCAGGAGATGGGTCGGGCGGCTCCGGCGCACCGCCGTGGCACGAGCCATCCGCGGGTCGAACAGCATCGAGGGCTACGACGTCGAGCTCGACGAGGCGGACGCTGCGATCGACGGCGAGGAGCCGATCAGCGCCGACGAACGGACGTTCGCGGAGATCCGCGGATACCGCCAGGCGCTCGGTTTCGTCCTGGCGACGGCGGCGGACGAACACTTCAGGCTCGACGCCTCCGTCGTGAGGAGCATGCACTTCATGCTCCTGTCCCACTCGCTCGACAAGAGCCCGGGGCAGTACCGGCGCGGGGAGATCTTCGTGCACGACGAGACCCTCGGGCGGAATGTCTACGAGGGGCCCCCTTCGGACGAGGTGCCTGGCCTGGTCGACGAGCTCGTCCAGAGGCTCTCGACGGCACCCGACGAGAGCCCGTTCGTCGCAGCCGCCATGGCTCATCTGAACCTCGTGATGATCCACCCGTTCCGCGACGGGAACGGTCGGATGGCTCGAGCGCTCCATACCCTGGTCCTCACCCACGCGGGGTTGAGCGCACCCGAGCTCTCCAGCATCGAGGAGTGGCTGGGGCGGCACACGGACGACTACTACCGGGTGCTGGCGCGCACGAGCTCGGGAAGCTGGAGCCCGGAGCACGACGCCCATCTGTGGCTCAAGTTCTGCCTGCGCGCACACCACCTCCAGGCCCAGACCGTGCAGAGTCGGATGGCGAGGGCTGCCGTCGTCTGGGGGATGCTCGACGACCTGGGAGAGGTCCACGGATTGCCCGAGCGGACTCTCGACCTGCTCTTCTCGGCCGTCGTGGGATACAGACTCAGACGATCGAGCTACGTCCGGACTGCGGGAGTCGACGAGCGCACGGCGACCCGGGACTTCCGGCGGCTGGTCGACGCCGATCTCCTCGTCGCGGTCGGTGAGACCCGCGGGAGGTACTACCGGGCAGGTGAAGGGTTGTCGGAGATCGTCGACCTCCGGCGTGCGGGCGACGACCTCGCGGAGCCCTATGACGGCTTCAAGTCGTTGCTGTACGCATAGCGCGAGCTCGGCGCGTCCGTGGTCAGCGGCCGCCCAGGGGGAAACGGGCCACCGTCGTGTGGACGGGGCTGCCCTGCGGGCCCGCTCCGAGGTCCGACGCGACGAGCTCGATCTCGTCGACCGTCCATGAGGGCCCCTGGTAGACGGCCAGGGCGTGGGCGGCCGCGGCGAGGTCGGTCGTCGTCGAGCGGGACACCGTGAGGTGCGCGCGGTTGCGCTCGCGCGGGTCCTGGCGGCCCGAGATCTCCTCGTGCACCGGGACCAGGGCGTCGACGACCGCACCCAGCGGCCCGGTCTCGCCGCCCACGCCCACCCACAGCACCGAGCCACGGAACGTCCCGGCGCCCGTCAGGTGGATGCGGAACGGTGCGAGGTCGCCGGTCGCCCCGGCCATGAGGGACTCGAGGTCCGGGATCGCGCCGTCGGGCACCTCCCCGAAGAACGCGAGCGTGAGGTGCCACGTCTCCCGCGGGGTCCACGGCGAGCGCATCGCGGCCCGTGCTGGGCGACGACGGCGCGGGTCGCGGACCGGCGCGGGAGGCAGGTCGCCGAGCATCGCCAGGGCCGTGCCGAGGTGGTCGAGGACCTCGGCCGGCGGTGTCACGGACGCGAAGAGTCGCACGCAGGTCTCCTTCAGAGCAGGGTGCGCAGGAGCGGCCCTGCGCGGGACGGGATCTCGTCCGCGAGCACGATGGTCGTGTTCGACCGCAGTATGCCGTCGATCGCGAGGATGTCGCTCGTGAGCTCGTACAGGTGCTGGGTGTCGCGGGCGACGACGCGCGCCAGGAGGTCGCCCTCCCCGGAGATGGCGTGCATCTCGATGATCTCCGGGAGCCGCGCGAGGTTCTCGACGGCGGCGTCACGCGCCGACTGGCTGATGGAGAGCATGACGAACGCCAGCAGCTCGTAGCCCATGGCGCGCGGGTCCAGGCGTCGGCTCGGTTCCCGCAGGGCGCCCTGCTCCTCGAGCCGGCGCAGGCGAGCGTGCACGGTGTTCCGGGCGACGTCGAGCTCGCGGGCGAGGCCCAGGGTCGTCTGGGTGGGCTCGTCGTCCAGGGCGAGGAGGATCCGCGCGTCGAGCGCGTCGAGCGGCGTCATGCTGAGCACACTACGCCGATGACGCCCGAGGAGTGAGCAATCTGCGCAACCGTGGTCCGCTTGGTTGTGCATGGCGGCCGGCAGCGCGCACCCTTCTCACATGGCGAGACACGACACCCGGGAACCCGCGGCACCCGCACTGCTCGTCGAAGCCCGCCCGCACCGCCCGGTCGAGGACGTCGTCGCCCTCCTCATCGGGTCCCTCGCGCTGTCCTTCGGGCTCGTGCTCCTCAAGGACGTCGGTGGGGTCTCAGGCGGCATCGCGGGGATCGCGTTCCTCGTCACCTACTCCACGGGCTGGAGCTTCAGCCTCGTCTTCTTCCTCATCAACATCCCCTTCTACGTCCTCGCCGTCGTGCGGCTCGGGTGGATGTTCACCCTCAAGACCTTCGCGGTCGTCGGGCTCATCTCCGTCTTCACCGAGGTGCACACGGCGAACGTCGCCCTCGACTTCCTCTCGCCGTTCTACGCGTGCGCCCTCGGCGGCATGTTCATGGGCCTCGGGTTCCTCGTCCTCTTCCGGCACCGTGCGAGCGCCGGCGGCCTCGGGATCTTCGTGCTCTACGTCCAGGAACGGTTCGGGTACAGCGCCGGGATGGTCCAGCTGTGCTTCGACTCGGCCATCGTCCTGGCCGCGCTCCTCGTGGTGGACCTCCCCACGGTCCTCGCGTCCGTCCTCGGTGTGGTCGTGCTCAACGTCATCCTCGCCATGAACCACCGCCCGGGGCGCTACCGCGCCTGACCGATCGCCCCTACTCGTCGAGGATCGCCACGAGGTCCTGCGCGGCCTGCTCGGCGTCGTACCCGGCGCTCCGCTCGTCCGCGTCGTGCACGTCGAGGCACGCACGGGCTAGCAGCTCCTCGTCGAGGTAGCACGCGTCGACCTTGGTGCCCGCGGCAGGGTTGGTCGGGTACTCCCACGTGACGAGCACCAGGTCGCGACCACCGATCGTCACGGTGCTCTCCACCTGGTCGTTGCCCCTCTGCTGCACGGCCCCCGTGCCCTCGACGAGGCGCGCGTACGCGGCGTCGTCCTCCGCGAGGGCGAACCTCAGGTCCACCGGGACCGGCGGGTAGAAGTCGCACGCGACCTCGTGCACGCCGTCGTCGATCTTCCAGAACGTCGTCGACAGGGTCTCCTGGGACCGGCCGTCGACCTCGATCTCGGACGTGAGCGGGCAGTCCCACGAGATGTCACCCATGCCCATGGACCCGATGTCCGGGTACCGCTCGAGCCCGTCCTCGATCCCCGCCACGTAGGTCCCGGGGATGCCGGTGCCGGCGGTCTCGTCGGTCCCCGCCGGGCTCTCCGTGGGGGAGCTGTGGCCCGGCCACGACCCGGGGAGCTCCGCCGGCCCGTCGCCGGAGCCGGAGCACCCGCCGAGGACGGCGACGAGGGCCGCCGCGGTGGCGGCGACCCTCGTCGTGGTGCTGGTCCTGCTGGTGGTGCGTCGTGCTGACTGCGTCGTGCGCTGCACTGGTGCTCCGTGAGGTGCTCGGGGGCGTTTCCGCCGCTGAGCATCACGCACGGACGCGGTCTCGCGCGATGGGGAGGACTACCCTCAGCGGCGGCCGGCCACCGCGTAGAGCGCCTGCGACAGCCCCGTGGGCTTGCCGCGGTTGTTCTTCTCCGACTGCGACGCGACCTTGCGGGCCAGGCCGCGGCCCACCTTCGCGACGACGGTGGCCATGATGAGCGCGGGGATCCTCTTGAGCAGGCCCATGGGGATGCTCCTTCCTGTCGACGGCAACGGTTCCCTCCCAGTGTGCGTCGGGACGGCGCGTCGCGCGCGGGCAACGGACCGATGGCGGCCAGGGCTCCGGGGGTCGCCTGGTCGCGTTGCGCTGCAGGTCAGCGCGTCGCGGTGTCGAGCAGGGTCTCCGCCGCGGCCCTGGCGTCGCGCGCCCACGACGCGTCGTCCGTGACGGCAGCCATGGTCTGGGCGCCCTCGGCGAGCAGGACGAGCTGCCGTGCGACCTCGGCCGTGGCGCCGGCGTCCTCGCAGAGCCCGGTGACGTAGGAGACGAAGCGCTCCTTGTGGGCGCGCGTGGCGTCGGCGACGGCGGGGTGCGTGGAGCCGAGCTCGCCGAACGTGTTGAGGAACCCGCAGCCGCGGAAGCCGTCCTCGCAGGCCCAGTCGAGGATGTGGTCGTAGACCGCGAGGACGCGGTCGCGGGGCGTGGCCGCGAGCGCGACGCGACCCTCGATGCCGTGCTGCCACGAGTGCGTGCGTCGGTCGAGGACGGCGAGGAGGATCGCGTCCTTCGATGGGAACTCGGAGTAGAGGCGCTTCAGGGACACGCCTGCGGCGGTGCGCAGCTGGTCCATGCCGACGGCCTGGACGCCGCGCTCGTAGAAGAGGTGGTCCGCGGCCTCGACGACGCTGTCGCGGGTGCTGTCACTCATCGTTCTCCTTCTGTCGTCCTGTTCGTCATCTGGGGCCCCTTGCGCTGAGAACGATCGTTCTCTACTGTAGTCCACATCGGGGAGAACGACCGTTCTCCCGGTTGGCCGGTCGAAAGGGAAATGCCATGTCCTTCATCACCGCAGGTACCGAGAACTCCACGAGCATCGACCTCTACTACGAGGACCACGGGCCCGCCGACGCCGCACCCGTCGTCCTCATCCACGGATACCCCCTCGACGGACGCTCCTGGGAGCGCCAGACCCGCGTCCTCCTCGAGGCCGGCCACCGCGTCATCACCTACGACCGCCGCGGCTTCGGTCGCTCCAGCCAGCCCGTCGTCGGCTACGACTACGACACCTTCGCCGCGGACCTCAACACGCTCATGGAGCACCTCGACCTGCACGACGTCACCCTCGTCGGCTTCTCGATGGGGACCGGCGAGCTCGCCCGGTACGTCTCCACCTACGGCACCGGCCGTGTCGCACGCCTCGCGTTCCTCGCCTCCCTCGAGCCGTTCCTCCTCAAGACCGACGACAACGCCGTCGGCGTCCCGCAGGACGTCTTCGACGGCATCGCGGCCACCGCCCGGGCCGACAGGTTCGCGTGGTTCACCAACTTCTTCTCCGACTTCTACAACCTCGACGAGACCCTCGGGTCGCGCATCAGCGAGGAGGCCCTCCGTGCGAGCTGGGCCACCGCGGCCGCCAGCGCCCCCGACGCCGCCTACGCCGTGGTCCCCGCATGGCTCACGGACTTCCGGGCCGACGTCGTCGCCGTCCGCGAGGCCGGCCTCCCCACGCTCATCCTCCACGGCACCGCCGACCGCATCCTCCCCATCGACTCCACCGGGCGCCCCTTCCACGAGGCCGTCCCGGACGCCACCTACGTCGAGGTCGAGGGCGCGCCCCACGGCCTCCTGTGGACCCACGCCGACGAGGTGAACGCGGCTCTCACGTCGTTCCTCGACGCCTGACAGCCCCCGGCTCGTCCGGCCGAGCCGGCGAGGCTGGCCAGGTCTCCTGACTCACCTGCCCTCCCTGGCTGTCCTTGCCCGACGGGGCGTGCTCTCGTGGACGGGGCGTGCACTCAGGTGCACGCCCCGTCCACGAGAGCACGCCCCGTGCGGGTGGCGGCTCTCTCGGGTGGCCGCTGCCGCCGCCAGGCGAAGTGTCAGGAGCGTGAGGTCTGCGCAGTACGACGCGTTCGGTCCGTGGGTCCTCGAGGTGAGATCGCCCGACGAGATCCCTCCGTTGTACCGCGACCACCCCGTCGACCTCTTGGTGCAGCCGGTGCGGAACCGCTACCTCACCGGCCACGGGGCGCACGAGGGCGCGGCTGTCGAGGAGGAGCGCCGGTCCGACCGGGCGCCGTTGGCGCTCGGCGACCCTGGGCGACCACGACGTGGCACCCGTGACAGCGCACCTCGCGGTCCTCCGGCGCAACTTTGGTGCGCAGCTCCTGGGGGTCTCGCGGCGCGGCCCCGCACGCCTGCGCACGCCGAGTTTCGTGGAGAGAGTGACCGAGGTGCTCACCCCGGCGACCGTCCACGCCACCGTCGTCTGCGGTGATTCTCGCGAGCTCCACGTCGTCCACCGCGGCCAGCACGTCACCCCGAGGCGGAAGCCGGCCCACGCGCTCGCGCGCACGGTCATCCCGCTGGATCGGATCAGCCGTGTCACCGCGACCGACCACGAGCGCCTCGACGGAGCTCGCGTGATCGACGTGCGAGTCGGTGGTGCGAACCTGCTGTTCTCGGTGGCGTCGGGCTCGGAGACGGAGCGGGCACTCCTCGGTGCGGCACCGCGTTGACCAGGACGTAAGGGGGCCGATGCCGGAGTGCTGAGTGAGTTGTCCCAGGCGGTTCTCACCAGCCCGTTGTCACTAGGCCGGCGGGGTGGTGAGCTGTGCACATGGACACAGTCGTCGAGTCAGCGCTTCGCCTGCGGATCATGGATTGGGTAAGGGAGCGTGCGGAGAGCAACGGAGGGTTCCTGTTCCGGCACGAGCTTCTGTCCTTCCGCATCGACGGCAACGACCTGCCGGTGATCGACTTTTCACGGGGCATCCGCAACCCGCGCGACTTCGCGTCGACCTTGTCGATCGTCGTGTCCGTGGACGGACCGTACGACGACGCCGAGTCCGACGACGGCCTGCTGCGGTACGCCTACCGCAAGGGCGACCCGTGGGGTGGCGACAACCGGAAGCTGCGGAACGCGCGGGACACCGGGATGCCCATCATCCTGTTCCGCAAGGAGGTCAAGAACGTCTACACCCCGGTGATGCCCGTGTACGTGGTCGACGACGTGCCCGAGGACGGCATGTTCCTCATCGCGCTCGACGAGTCCTTCACGTTCTTGACCGACGTGCGGAACCTCACCATGCCGCAACGTGCGTACGCCCACCGCCTCGCCCGACAACGACTTCACCAGCCGGCATTCCGGACGAGGGTCTTGGTCGCCTATGAGACTCGGTGTGCCGTGTGTCGCCTGGCGCACGGTTCGTTGCTGGATGCCGCGCACGTGATTCCCGACGGGCACGAGGACGGTGTCCCGACCGTCGACAACGGCCTTGCTCTGTGCAAGATCCATCACGCCGCCTACGACCAGAACATGCTCGGTGTGACCCCGGATCTCGTCATCGAGATCGACGCCGAGGTGCTCGCCGAGATCGATGGACCGATGCTCAAGCATGGTATTCAGGCGATGCACGGACGTGAGCTCGTAGTGCCCCGCCGTGCCCAGGACAGCCCGGACCGCGCGCGGTTGGCATGGCGGTACGAACAGTTCCGTGAGCGTCGGTTCGTACCGGGATCGAGGATTGGGGTCGTTCCGAGGTCGGGTGCCGGCGGTCAGTAGCCGTCGTCGTCGGTGAGGAGTGTGCGGCGTTCTTCGATGGTGAGGGGGTCGGTGGTGGTCGTTGTGGTGGCGGTGCCGGGGATGGGTTGGTAGGTGGTTCCGGCGTCGAGGGAGTACTCGCCGGTCCATGTGGTGGTCAAGGTGATGGTGTAGGTCCCGGTGGTCGTGTAGGTGCGCGAGACGGTGTGGTCGGGGTACGGGGCGCCGGGGTCCGTGGTGACCAGGGGCGTGGACCCGTCGCCGAAGTCCCACGTGAACGTCGCCGGTGTGGCGCGCACGCGCACCGGTTGGCCCAGGATCGTGGTGTCGAGGATCTGGAGGGTGTTGTCGGTGTAGGTGATGGTCGCGATGTTCACCAACGACACCAGGGTCGGTGGTTGGACCTGCACGGGGGACGCCGTCAATGGCAACGATCGGAAGTCCGCCTGCGTCACCGTGACCGGTGCCTGTCCGGGGGCGGTACCGCACTGGACGTAGTCGACCCCGATCTCCTCCCACTCGGACGCCTCGTCCGCGCGCGCCTCGATGATCACCGGGTTGTAGTCGAACCCCAGCGCAGGGTCGCACTGCTCGTACTCGGCACGACCGGCGTTGTAGCACGCCGGAGAACCATCAGCCTCCGGCGGTGCACTCGTGCCGCACTCCGCCGGAACGGTCCGAACATTCGGATCGCGGGGGGCTGTTGGGGATGAGGTGCCGGGGCTCTCAGATTCGGAATGCGAACCTAATATCGCGATGTTATCGTCGGTGGCCAGAAAGTCTAGAAGGTCCAGGGGCCCATCGCTGCTGTTCATCGCGAGCAGGCAGGTGACCATGAGGATGGAGGCAAATGTTCTGCTCATGAGGGTCATTCCACCTTGGCCAGCCCATAGAGAAGCCAGTCCGTGTCCCGATGCACATAGACGGCCACTTCGTATTCAACGGCGGCGAAGGTGTCGGTCACATCGCCTTTTGAGTCGACGGTGGTCGATGCATCTTGGGATAGAAGAAATATGGCCTTGACGAGGGTAGGGCCCTGCGGTCTGGAGACGGATATCTCATCGCCCCAAGTGATTCTGATGCCCGAACTAACCAAGCTCTTCGCCTCGTCGGCAATGACCTTGTCGCGAACATTGGCGCAAAATGAGCACGCTGGGTCGCTGATCGCGTCCCATTTCGCGAGTTCCCTGGTTTGAAGGGTGTACTCGTAGAGTTCTAGGAAGTAGATGGCTGCTGCTTTGGCGGCTTCGTCGTCGGTGCCGTTCATGGCGGCGGGGCGTTCGGGGGGCGTCGGTGCGGGGTCTTCGGTGGGCTTGGGTGTGGCGGGTGCCGTCTCGGTGCTCGTCGTCGCGGCATCGGCATCGCGGGGTGTGGCTGCGGGGTCGTCGGCACACCCGGCCAGGACGAGGACGGCCGTCGTGAGCAGGGCCCAACCGGCAGATCGTCGGTCGGGGCGCATCGTCCTGCTGTGAACACTCATGCGCAGGACCCTAGAGGGTGACGGGGAAGCACCGCTGGAGAGGCCCCGCTGCCTGTGGACAACCTCCGGGCAGACAGCCTCTGGGTGGACACCCGTCCGATCAGTCCTGACCGACCCCGTAGACACCCCTGGTGCAGGGTAGAGAGGCCTTGAAGCGCTCACGGGACGTGCTCTTGTGGACGGGGCGCGCGCTCGAGCCACCGCATCGTCCACAAGCGCACGCCCCGTCGGCCCAGCCGGTCGGGGCAGGTCAGGTGTCTGCCGACTGCTGCGGGAGCACCGGGGCGCCGCGGGGGCGGAGGGGGATGCTGCCGATGCCTCGGCCGTCGGCGACGCCCTCGAGGAGCTCGTGGGCGGCGTCGTCCGCGCATCGCGTCGGACGCCAGCCCAGCTCCGTCCTCGCGCGTGACGTGTCCATGACGGGGGCGCCCATGGCGATGTCGACCCAGCCGGCGTCGACGGGGACGAGCCGCAGCAGCCAGGCGATGGCGACGACGCGCCGGACGAGGGCCACGGGGAGCTCGACGACCCGCCCCTGCCCGAGGACGCGGGCGAGGTCGTCGGTGCGCAGGACGGGGTCGGTCGCGATGTTGAAAGCCCCGCCGGCCTTCGTGAGGACCGCGGCGAGGTACGCCTGGGCGAGGTCGTCGGCGTGCACGGCCTGCAGCCGCAGACCTGCGGGCAGCGGGACCACGGGCAGGGTCCCGGGCCGCAGCAACCATCGCGGCACGAAGGGCCCGAGGAAGTACCGCCCGACGGATGCCCCCGCATCGCCCTGGAAGACGAGCGCGGGGCGCAACCGCGTGACGGTCACCTCGGGGTGCTCGGCCTCCAACCGGTCGAGGACCCGCTCCTGGGCGGTCTTGTCCACGCTGTACCGGGCGGTGCGCACCCCGCCGGTGCGCCACGACTCGTCGCGCGGCTCGTCGTCGGCCACGGGGCTGTACGCCCCGACGGACGACGCGACGACCAGCTGCGGCACGCCCGCGCGGGCCACCGCGTCGGCGACCCGTTGCGAGCCGCCGACGTTGGCGCGCCGCAGGAGGGCACGGTCGCGGTCGGGCTGGAGAAGCCACGCGAGGTGGATGACGGCGTCGGCGCCGCGGAACAGGTCCGCGAGCTCGTCGACGAGGTCGCTCTCCGGGACCCCGGGGGGTCGGTGCCCGACGTCGTACCGAGCCCACCCGGCTGAGCGGTAGGGCTCGGTGTCGACGTCGGGCAGCCTGCGCGCGACGCCGAGGACGGACGTCACGCGGGGCTCGGCCGCCAGCGCCCGGAGGACGGCCGTGCCGCAGTTCCCCGTCGCCCCGACGACCACGACCTTCACAGGGCGGGAGCCCCGGCGGGCTCGGTCGCGGCAGCGTCAGCGCCGGCCGAGGCGGGCATCATGGGGTCGAGGACCACCTTGATGCACCCGTCCTCCTTCTTCTGGAACATCGAGTACGCGTGGGCGGCGTCCTCGAGGGGCAGCCGGTGCGTCTCGAGGTCCAGGACGCCCAGCGGGTCGGAGGAGTCACTCACCAGGGGCAGGACGTCGTCCATCCACCGCTTGACGTTCGCCTGGCCCATGCGGACCGTGAGCTGCTTGTCGAACATCTCCATGAGAGGCATGGGGTCGACCGCGCCGCCGTACACGCCGGACATGGACACGGTCCCGCCGCGGCGGACGGTGGAGATGCTCGCGTGGAGCGCTGCGAGCCGGTCGATCCCCATCTTCTCGATCATCGGCCGGGCGAGGGCGTCGGGCAGGTAGCCGGCACCGAGCTGGACGCCCTTGGCGACGGGCGACCCGTGGGCCTCCATGCCGACGGCGTCGATGACGGAGTCGGTGCCGCGCCCGGAGGTGAGCTGTCGGACGGCCTCGGCGACGTCGGGCGCCTCCCGCAGGTCGATGGTGTCGATGCCGTGGCGGCGTGCCATCTCGAGGCGCTCCGGCACGAGGTCGATCCCGATGACCTGCTCGGCACCCCGGTGGCGGGCGATGCGGGCGGACATCTGGCCGATGGGTCCGAGCCCGAAGACGGCCACGGACCCGCCCGGGGGCACGTCGGCGTACTCGACGGCTTGCCAGGCGGTGGGCACCACGTCGGAGAGGTACAGGTAGCGCTCGTCGGGGGACCCGTCGTCGGGGACGACGACCGGCCCGTAGTGCGCCTGCGGCACGCGGAGGAACTGGGCCTGTCCGCCAGGGACCTGACCGTAGAGCTTGGTGTACCCGAAGAGGGCCGCGCCCTTGTCGTGGTCGCGCACCTGCATGGTCTCGCACTGGGTCTGCAGGCCCCGCTGGCACATCCAGCAGCCGCCGCACGCGATGTTGAAGGGGATGACCACGCGGTCGCCGGGGCGGATGTGCGTCACGCCGGGGCCGGTCTCCTCGACGATGCCCATGGGCTCGTGACCCAGGACGTCACCGGGGTCGATGAACGCGCCGAGGACGCTGTACAGGTGCAGGTCGGACCCGCAGACCGCGGTCGACGTGATGCGCACGATCGCGTCGGTCGGCTCGAGGATCTTCGGGTCGGGGACCTCCTCGACGCTGACCTTCTCCTTGCCCTGCCATGTCACTGCGCGCACGGTTCCTCCTCCTGCTGCTCGTCGGTCGGTGGTTCAGCCCCTGCTCGTCAACGCCCTGGGGCGTGAGGTGTCAGCTCGTGTACTCGGCGGGGTCGTCGTCGCCCTCGGCCTGGTCGGGCTGCGTGGGCTCCTTGGCCCCGAGGCTCTGCGGGTCGGAGTCCGGGTCCTCCGCCGGGTCGTACGGCTTCTCGGACGGGTTGGTGCTCGTCGTGTCGCTCATGGGAGTACCTCCTGGGGTGTGGGTGCCGGTCCGTGCGGGGACGGCCCGGCCATGGTCCGAGGCGTCGCCGCCGCCGTGCGAAGTACCGCACCGTGCGACGTCGGGCCTTGACCCACCGTGCAACGGTCTGCGACGGCGCGCATCTCGAAGGGCGCCGTCGTGCCGCCGGCCCTCAAGATGCGTCTCACCTTCACCCGGTCGATAGTGGGAGGAACCCGCCGTGAAGAAGCCGCGGCAACCCTGAGCAACACGATCTCCGGGAGCGTCGATGTTCTTCCACAAGCAAGAGCTGCAGTTCAAGGCCACACCTGACAAGCCTGACGCCGTCTACGCCCGCAAGCTCCAAGAGGTGCTGGGTGGCCAGTACGGTGAGATCACCGTCGCCATGCAGTACGGGTTCCAGTCGTGGAACGCGCACATCCCCGGCAAGTACCGGGACCTGCTGTTCGGTATCGGTGCCGAGGAGATCGGTCACGTCGAGATGCTGGCGACGATGATCGCCCAGCTCCTCGAGAAGGCCCCGCTGGGCATCACCGAGGACGCCGTGCAGAGCGACCCGACGGTCGCCGCCATCATCGGTGGCACCGACGTCCAGCACGCGATCGTCGCGGGTGCGGGCGCCCGCCCCGTGGACTCCAACGGGAACCCGTGGACCGCCGGGTACGTCACCGCGAGCGGCAACATGATGGCCGACTTCCACGCCAACGCGAACGCCGAGATGCAGGGCCGTCTCCAGGTGTCGCGCCTTTATCACATGACCAACGACTCGGGCGTCCGCGACCTCCTGTCGTTCCTCCTCGCCCGCGACACCATGCACCAGAACCAGTGGTTGCGCGCCATCGAGGAGCTCAAGGCCGACGGACTGGAGGGCCTGCCCGTGCCGGACAACTTCCCGCAGTCCAAGGAGTTCACCGAGGTGAGCTACCAGTACCTGAACTTCTCCGACGGCGAGCACGCCAAGGAGGGGTCGTGGGCCAGCGGCCCGTCGCCCGACGGGAAGGGCGAGTTCACGTACCACGACGGCCCGACGACGTCGGCCCCCATGCCGCCGCCCACGCACCCGGACTCCCGGTTCTACGGGACCACCGAGCTGCCGAACACGGGGCCGACCCTCGCGGGGGCGGCGCAGCACAAGGTCACCTGGGAGTGACCGTCAGCGTCTGACGGAAGGGCCGCGCACCACGGTGCGCGGCCCTTCTCACGTCCTGGGACCACCCCCCCGCACCGCTCACGTCGGTGCGTCCCCCGGTCGATAGGTGGGTGTGCCGACCACCGACGCCCCGGAGGACCAGCCGCCCGCCGGCCGTCCGACGCCCCGCCGCCCCACGCGCCGCTGGGCGTGGATGCTCTTCGGTGTCGAGGTCGTCCTCGTCGTGGTCCTCGTGGTCGTGCAGGGCCTGCCGAGCGTCTGACCCGCCCGCCCGCTCCGACGGCCGTCGCGCCCGGGCTCGCCCGTCAGGCCTCGGGTATCCCGACGCGTTCGACGAGGGTGCCGCCGTAGCGGTCCGCGCTCGCCCGGTACGGTCGCCCGGCGATCCGCACGAGCCCGGTCGCGAGGACGTCCTCGGCGGGCGACCCGTCGGTGTGCCGCGCGTCGAGCCCTCCGGCGAAGCTCGCGTTGTAGAGCATGACGGGGTGGCCGGCGTCGTCGGTGACCCACACGCCGCACCACCGGCACACCCGCCCGGGGTCGCGGCCCGTGAACCGTTCGTGGACGCCGCACTCGGGGCACGTCTGTCCGGTGTCCTCCGCGCCGAGCCCGCGCTGCGCGGTGACGCGTCCCAGCCGGGACAGGTCGAGCCCCATCATGCCGGGCCACCCGTGGACGAGGAGCTGCCACTCCCGGGGGATGAACGCGGTGCCGTGCCGGGCCCCGAGCAGCGCTCCGGCGATCGCGGCGACGGTGTCCGTGTCGCCGCCGATGCGGACGGCGCGGTGCAGGGCGTCGGGCAGGTGGGACACGGTCGCGTCGTACTCGGTGAACTCCTCGGCGCAGAAGTACGGGGAGCGCCGCACGGCGTGCCAGGCGGCCTGGAAGGCCGTCACGGTGAAGCCGTTGGTGCGCAGGTCGGCCGTCGGCCGGTCCTGCTCGGCATCCGTGATCCACGCCTCCCAGGCGGGACGACGGTCGGCCGGCAGGAGGTCCAGGCCGGCGCGGACGTCGAGCCGCTCCTCGGTCACCGCGACGCGGACGGCCTCGGACCACAGGACGCACGACTCCCCTGCGAGCGGGTCCGCGTGGGTGAGCTCCGCGACGGCGCGGGCCGCCCGGGCCGTCTCGTCACGGTCGTCGAGGGCGACGAGCCCGACGGCGCCGGTGCGCATGAGCGCGCCGTTCCCGGCGGTCCTGCCCGACGCCGCGTGGAGCGCGGCCGAGGCCGCCCGCAGGCGGGCTGCCGGGCGTCCGTCGCGTCGTGCGGCGTCGCGGAGGATCGCGGCCGTCTGGGTGCCGACGTCGCTCGCCCCGCCCGTGAACCACTCCTCGAAGGCGGCCGCCACCTCGTCGAGCCTGTCCTCGTCGGTGAGGCCCTCGCCCAGCTCCGCGACGCGGGCCACGCAGACCGCCATCTGGGTGTCGTCGCTCCACTCGCCGGGCGCGTAGGGCCCCAGGCCTCCGCCGCGCATCTCGGCGTCGCCCTCGGGCGGCCACGCGAACTCGTACGGCACCCCCAGGGCGTCCCCGCAGGCCTGCGTGAGCAGGACGCCCGACGCGCGGTCGAGGACACCGGGGTCGAGGGGATCGGGGCGCATGCCAGCACACTATCGACCGTCACCGGTCGGGTCCCGTCCGCGCGCCGTGATCTCACCCTGCGGTTCGTCCGCGGGCGCCCCCGCGCCGCCGCCCGCGGACTTCGGTGCGTCCCCGCCCAGCGCGTACCCTGAGGACCGCCCCCGCCGGGGTGGCCCCGAGGACCGCGACGGAAGAGATCGATGAACCACGACGACGTCGAGGCGCTGCGCCGCGACAGCGCCGCCTGGCGGTTGCTCCGGGCCGACACCGCCCCCCTCGTGCTGAGCTTCCTGGGTCGCGTGTTCGTCGAGCAGAACGTGCGCTCCATCGCCGAGCCCGAGCTCGTCTCCCTCCTCGACGACGAGCTCTACGCGCTCGCCGAGCGCCGTGACCCGGCCGCGCCGCCCCTCTATCCCCGCACCCCCAAGGCGTACCTCGACTCGTGGTCGTCTCCGGACGCGGGCTGGCTCCGCAAGTACTACCGGCCCGGGTCCGACGAGGCGCACTACGACGCGACGCCCGCCGTGGAGAAGGCCGTCGGGTGGGTGGCCTCCCTGTCGTCGCGGGCGTTCGTCGGCACCGAGTCGCGCCTGGCGACCGTCTTCGACCTGCTCCGCCAGCTCGCGCGCGGCACCGAGTCGGACCCGGAGGCGCGCCTCGCGGAGCTCGAGGCGCGCCGCGCCGAGATCGACGCCGAGATCGCCCAGGTGCGCGACGGGCGGGTGGCCGTCCTCGACGACGCCGCGCAGCGCGACCGGTACCAGCAGCTCACGGCCATGGCCGCCGAGCTCCTGTCGGACTTCCGGGAGGTCGAGGCGAACTTCCGCGCCCTGGACCGGGACATGCGCGAGCGCATCACCGGGTGGGACGGCGCCAAGGGTGATCTCCTCGAGCAGGTGGTGGGGTCCCGGAACGCCATCACGGACTCCGACCAGGGGCGCAGCTTCCACGCGTTCTACGACTTCCTCCTCTCCCGGGAGCGGCAGGAGGAGTTCACGGAGCTCGTCACCAAGGTGCAGGGGCTCGACGCGCTCGGCGGCGGGGACAGGCGGCTGCGTCGCATCCACTACGACTGGCTCGACGCCGGCGAGCAGACCCAGGCGACGGTGCGGGTCCTGTCCGAGCAGCTGCGGCGGTTCCTCGACGACCAGGTGTGGGTGGAGAACCGACGGGTCATGGACATCCTGCGCAGCATCGAGTCGAACGCCCTCACCGTGCGCACCCTGTCGCCCGCGCGGGACGAGGTGCCGTTCACCGCGGAGATCGACGGGCTGGGGATCGACGTCGTGCTGCCCATGGAGCGGCCCCTGTTCCGGCCGCGCACCCACGAGCGCATCGACTCCGAGCACGTGGAACCCGGGGCCGTGGACTTCGACACGAGCATCCTCTTCGAGCAGGTCCACGTGGACCCCGAGCGCCTGTCCACCGGGGTGCGGCGTCGGCTGCAGCGCGACGGGCAGGTGTCGTTGCGCGACGTCGTCGCGGAGCACCCCCTGGAGCAGGGCCTCGCGGAGCTCGTCACCTACCTGTCGCTCGAGGCGCCCGACTTCGAGGTGGTCGTGGACGCCGAGCACCACGACGAGGTGACGTGGGCGTCGGGCGACGTGCAGCGCGTCGCCACCGTGCCCCGGGTGACCTTCGCCCGTGTGGGCGGACGCACCGCGGCGCCCCCGGGGGAGCCCACCGCCCCGGACCACCCCGCCGCCCCGCGCGGAACCAGCACCACAGGCACCACCAGCACCGACGAGGAGACCGTATGAGCCAGCCCACCCGCACGCCCCGTGCCGAGGCCCAGCTCTCCCACGTCGTGACGGCCCTCATGAAGGGCGTCGTGTACCGCGACACGCACGAGTCCCTGTGGCACGACCTCCTGCACCTCCAGGCGCAGGCCCGCGACTACGTGGCGACCATCGGGCTCACCGTGGTGGTCGACGACACGGAGGGCTACGCGTACCTCCAGGCGCTCCCCGACGACGACGAGGACAGGGAGGGCACCCTGCGCCTCGTCGCGAGGCGGGCGCTGCCCTTCGAGGTGAGCCTCCTCCTCGCGCTGCTGCGCAAGCGCCTCGCCCAGTTCGACTCCGAGGGTGGCGACACGCGGCTCGTGCTCGACCGCGACGAGATCGTCGACATGTTGCGCGTGTTCGTGCCGTCGGCGGCCAACGAGGCCCGGATCGTCGACCGCGTCGACGCCCACGTGCGACGTGCCGTGGAGCTCGGGTTCCTGCGGCAGGTGACGGGCGGGTCGTACGAGGTGAGGCGCGTCCTCAAGGCCTTCGTCGACGCGCAGTGGCTCTCCGAGCTCGACGCGCGCCTCGCGGAGTACGCCGCCGAGCTGGCGGCAGGGACGACGACAGGGACGGTCGAGTGATGCAGGGTCTGTTCAGCGCGGTCGAGCTCCACGACGCGGACGCCGACGTCGAGCAGCGCGCCGGGTTCCGCCTCGAGCGGCTCGAGGTCCTCAACTGGGGGACGTTCGACCGCCACACGTGGTCCTTCGAGCTCGAGGGACGCAACGCGCTCCTCACGGGCGACATCGGGTCGGGCAAGTCGACGATCGTCGACGCCGTCACGACGCTCCTGCTCCCGGCGCACCGCATCAGCTACAACAAGGCGGCCGGCGCGGAGGCGCGCGAGCGCACCCTGCGCTCCTACGTCGCCGGGTACTACAAGTCCGAGCGCGACGAGGCGACGGGCACGTCGCGCCCCGTGGGGCTGCGCGAGGGCAGCACGTACTCGGTGATCCTCGGCGAGTTCGCCAACCGTGGCTTCGACGCGCGGGGCGTCCTCGCTCAGGTGTTCTGGCTCAAGGACGGCGACCAGGGGCAGCCCAACCGCTTCTACGTCACGGCCACGTCGTCGATGTCCATCGCGGAGCACTTCGCCCGGTTCGACGGGGACGTCGCGCTGCTGCGACGACGCCTGCGGGAGTCGGGCGCGCAGGTGCGCGACACGTTCGCCGAGTACGGCAAGGACTTCCGGCGGATCCTCGGCATCGAGTCCGACCAGGCCATGGACCTGTTCCACCAGACGGTGTCCATGAAGTCCGTGGGCGACCTCAACGAGTTCGTCCGCGAGCACATGCTCGAGCCCTTCGACGCAGCCCGCTGGACGGACCGCCTCGTCGCGCACTTCGACGACCTCACCCGCGCCCACGACGCCGTGACCCGCGCCACCGCGCAGATCACGGCGCTCGCACCCATCGTCGCGGACTGCGACACCCACGCGGAGCTCGGCGCCCAGGCGGCCGCCGCGAGCGGGCAGCGTGACGCCCTGCGCGCCTACACCGCGCACCGCAAGGCCGAGGCGCTGGCCGTGCGCGTCGAGTCGCTCGAGGAGTCGGTGGCCGCCCGCGACGCCCGGCTCGCCGTCGTCGGCGACGAGATCTCCCGCCTCGACGACGAGCGCCGTCGCACCGAGCTCGAGCGCGCCGGGCACGGCGGGGACCGCCTCACCCACCTCGAGTCCGAGGTGCACCGCCTCGAGGGGGTGCGCGCGGAACGCGAGCGGCGCGCGACCGAGTACGCCGGGTACGTCCGGACGGCGGGCCTGGAGCCCGCCACGGACGTGGACGCCTTCGAGGACCGGCGACGGTCCGTGCGCATCGCGCTCGCGTCCGCCAGCGCTCGGCTCGGCGAGCACGAGACGGCCATCGGGGAGCTCGACTACGCCCTGCGGGGCGTGAAGGTCGAGAGCCGTGAGGTGGCGGACGAGATCGCGAGCCTCCGCGGTCGCACGACGAGCCTCCCGCTGCCGAGCCTCGCCCTGCGGGGCCGGCTCTGCGAGGACCTGGGCCTCGCGGAGTCCGAGCTCCCCTTCGCCGGGGAGCTCGTCGCGGTGCGCCCGGAGAACGAGGAGTGGGAGGGAGCGGCGGAACGCGTGCTGCGCGGCTTCGCGCTGTCCCTGCTGGTCCCCGGGGAGCACTACGCGGCCGTGTCGACGTGGATCGACGCGAACCACATCGGCCAGCGCCTCGTGTACCACCGCGTCCCCGCGGTGCTCAAGGGCGCCGTGGAGCGCACGGCGCGCGACAAGTGGCCCATGCTCTACGACATGCTGGAGATCAAGGAGTCGCCCTTCACGGAGTGGTTGGACCGGGAGCTGGCGCGGCGCGCCTCCTACGACTGCGTCGAGACCATGGCGGACTTCCAGCTCTCCACGCGGGCCATCACCCGCCAGGGGCAGATCAAGCACTCGACCTCGCACCACGAGAAGAACGACCGCGACCGGCTCGACGACCGCAGCCGGTACGTCCTCGGCTGGAGCAACACCGCGAAGGTCGACGCGCTCCTCGAGCGCGCCACCGCCGTCGACGCGCGGCTCACGCGCCTCGGGGAGCAGCGCGCCGCGCTCATCGCCGAGAAGGACGAGCTCGTGGACCGCGTGCACGCCCTGAACCGCCTCGAGATGTTCCGGGACTTCATGGAGCTCGACTGGCAGGCCGTCGTCAACGAGATCGCGGAGCGCACCGCCGAGAAGCGCCGCATCGAGTCGGACTCCACCGAGCTGGGGCACATCGCGGAACGGCTCGAGGAGATCGTGCACCGCACCGCGGACCTCACCGAGGAGCGGGACGCCCTCATCGGGCGCAACGGCGGTGAGCGGCACGCGCTCGCCGCCGCGAGGGCACAGCGAGACGCGTGCCTCGCGGTCCTCGCAGACCCGCGGAACGCCACCGCCCACGAGCACTTCGAGGCGATGGCCGTCCTCGTGGAGACGGCCCGGGCGCGCGCGGGGAGCGAGGGCGGCGGGGCCGGTGGCCCCGGCGGTGACGCGGAGGACCTGGCGTCGTTCGACGCGGCGGAGGCCGTCGTCCGCGCCGACCTCACGACGAGCGTGGAGGCGCTCCACCGGGAGCAGGCCCAGCTGGCGACGTCCATCGCACGGCAGATGACGGCCTTCAGCAACGAGTTCCCCGTGGAGACGTCCGAGGTGGACAACGACGTGCGGGCCGCGGGGGAGTACCGGGAGCTCCTCCACCGGCTGGAGCGCGACGACCTGCCGCGCTTCGAGGAGAAGTTCAAGGACTACCTCAACACGAACACCATCCGCGACATCGCCCACTTCAGCGCCGAGCTGCAGAAGCAGTCCGACCTCATCCGTGACCGCGTGGACGTCATCAACGACTCGTTGCGCGCCATCGACTACAACCCGGGCCGGTACATCCGCCTCGAGATCCAGAACACCCCGAACACGGAGGTGCGCGACTTCCGCAGCCAGCTGCGCGACTGCACGGGCGACACGCTCGACGCGGACGACGCGGAGCAGTACTCGGAGCAGCGGTTCCTGCGCGTCAAGGCCATCGTCGAGAGGTTCCGGGGGCGCGAGGGGCAGTCCGAGGCCGACCAGGCGTGGACGCGCCGCGTGACGGACGTCCGCAACTGGTTCGTGCTGTCGGCGTCCGAGCGTTCGCGGGCGGACGATGTGGAGCACGAGCACTACTCGGACTCGGGTGGGAAGTCGGGCGGGCAGAAGGAGAAGCTCGCGTACACGATCCTCGCCGCGTCCCTGGCGTACCAGTTCAAGCTCGACTGGGGTGCCGTGCGGTCCAAGGCGTTCCGGTTCGTCGTCATCGACGAGGCCTTCGGGCGCGGGTCGGACGAGTCCACGCGGTTCGCGCTGCAGCTGTTCAGGAACCTCGGGCTCCAGCTGCTCATCGTCACGCCCCTGCAGAAGATCCACGTCATCGAGCCGTTCATCTCCGCGGTGGGGTACGTCGACAACCCGACGGGGCGCGGCTCGCGCCTGCAGACCCTGACGATCGACCAGTACCGGGCCAAGCGGGCCGAGCACCTCGTCGGTGCTCTCGGCGCCTCGCTCGGCGGGTCTCCGGAGGCGTCCGACCTCGGGTGAGCCGTGCCGGTCCCGGCGTCGTCCGTGCGGGACTGACACACCAGAGGCCCCGCCGGCGGTCCGGCGGGCCTCTGGTGTGACAGTCGCTCTCCAGCGACTACCGGGCGGCGACCTTGAAGGGCACGCCGGGGCTGCTGTACGCCCACGCGTTCCACGACGAGTCGTTGAACACCATCGTCACGAGCTCGTAGTCGCCTGCGGGCAGGCCCGGCAGCGTGAGCGTCCTCGTGGTGGTCCCGGTGAGCGTGGCGCGCTCGACGAAGACCTGGCCGACCTTGACGCCGTTCCGGCGGACATCGACGTTGACGAGCTTGTTGGTCTGCGGGCCCGCGGGCGCCGTGATCCTGACCTGCGCCGGGGTGGTCTTGCCCGCGACCGCCCTGCCCTGGACGGTGACCGACGATCCCCAGGCGTTGGGCGCGGCAGCGGGCGCAGGCACCTTCAGGGGCGTCCCGGGGCTGCTGTACGCCCAGGAGTTCCACGAGGAGTTGTCGAACACCATGGTGACGAGCTCGTAGTCCCCGGCGGGAAGTGCCGGAAGCGTGAGGGTCCTGGTCGTGGTGCCGGTGAGGTCCACGCCCTCGACGAACGCCTGGCCGACCTTGGTGCCGTTCTTGCGGACGTCGACGTTGACGAGCTTGTTGGTCTGCGGGCCCGCGGGCGCCGTGATCTTGACGGACACGGAGGTGGTCCTACCGGCCACGGGGGCTGCCGTCGCCGTGGCCGTGGAGGACCACCCAGTCACGGGCGCGGGGGCCGGAACGGGAGCAGGAGCAGGAGAGGGCGCAGGAGCCGGCGCTGGGGCCGGAGTCACGGGCACGGGGGCGGTCGAGCCGCGGGGCGTGAAGGAGAAGTCCTTGAGGACCGCCGTCTCGGGCTTCATGATGCTCGGGTTGCCGCCTCCGCTCCCGATCGCCCAGAGGTTGAAGTGGATCGCCTCGTTGGCCGGCTTGGGGACGGTGGGGCCGTCGAGCACGGTCCGCTTGAGGAGCGCGCCGCCCGCGCCCTCGCCCGCGAACGTCTCGAAGGTGATCTTCCCCGGCTCCCACACCATCCGGTGCGTGAGGTTCGCGGTGTTCGTCACCGGGAAGTTGACCACGTTGCTGCCCACGCCGGGCGCCTTCGTGTCGTCGTGCCAGTAGCCGTGGCCCTGCAGGATCGGCCACGGGTTCGCTGCCGGGCCACCTCCCCAGGCGGACGTCTCGCAGAGGTCGATCTCGGTGTGGCCGGGCGCCGCGGCGGGGTCGTACGTGAAGAGGCAGCCCCACACGGTCTCGTCCTGCATCGCGGAGAGGTCCTTCTCCACGGTCGTCTGGTACGTGCCGTAGCCCCAGCCGCGCTTCGTGGAGATCATCTCGGACGCCACGGGGGCGTTCCCCGTCGGGTTGGTCAGCGAGAGCTTCACGTGACCGTTGGCGTCCGGGTCGGACACGTTGGCAGCGCTGAACTGGCCGTTGAAGTGCGGCCCGCCCCCGTAGCTGCGCTTCTGCCAGTTGTAGCCCTTCCAGGAGAAGTCGCCGGCGGGGCCGGGGTCCACGGCGGCGGTGGCCATCGGCGCCGTGTCGACGGGCGCCGCGAGAGCCGGCGCGGCCCCCATCGACATCAGGAGCAGTCCGGTGGCCGTCCCGGCGGCCAGGAACTTGGGAATCTTCATGGTCGATCCTTCATCATCGAGGGGGCAAACGTGATGGAGGGCACATGTCCGGCCCTCCAGGCGATGCTAACCGGCGTCGGGGTGCTGCGGCGTCGTAGTGTGCCTCATCCCGCGCCCCTCCGCCCGGCTCCGCGGTGGACACCCCTCCCCATGGGCTTCTCCTGACCAGTCGGTAGGATCTGCCGCAGAGGGTGAGGAGCCCAGGTAGAGCGGGGAGCGAGAAGCTGATGTCTGACAGTGACGAGGAGCGTTGCCCGGGCGACGACGAGCTCGAGGCCGCGCGGCAGCGCCTCATCCGACGGATCGTCGCGCTGGGAGGTCGGGCACCGGGGAACCGGCGTCCGCGTCGGCTCACGACCGCGCCCGGCCCCGCCGGTCGCCCCGAGCTGACGCAGCCCCAGGCCTAGACCGCTCGACGATGCAGGTCCACGGAACCCGTCAGTAGCCGTCCTGCGTGAGACGGGCCCCGATGGAGCGGTGCAGCTGCTGGAGCGACGCCTGGCTCAGCGGCTGGGTCTCCGACTCGATGTGGCGCAGGAGGTGCGCGTCGTCGATGACCTTCTCCGACGACTGGATGAGCACCGTGCCCGCACCGGTGAAGTCGAACTGGCGCTCCTCGCCGGACGCCATCCCGAAGAACCCGGCGGCGGCGCTGAGGAAGTTGTGCATCCACCCGGCGTCGAAGTGGTGCGACGGCGACGGGCAGTCGGCCCAGCCCACGAGAGCCTGCGGGTCGATGCGCAGGGGCGGCTCGGCGAACATCACCTGGCCGTTGGACGACGCGAGGAACTTCCCGGTGCCCAGGAGCGTGACGAAGCCGGGCACGATCGACTGCTTGAGGGCGAGGCCGGGCTCGAACGCCAGGAGATTCGACGCACGGATGGTGAGGTTCGCGTCGTCGAGGTCGTAGGAGTTGATGTTGAACCCGCGGTCCCCGAGGATCAGCTTCCCGTGCCCCTGGGCGATCACCCAGTCGTTCGCGTACAGGGGTGAGGAGAACTGCGAGGCGACGAGCCCGGTGAGGCTGGTGCGGCTCAGCGGCTCGAACTGGACGGTCCCGTAGTAGGCGATCATCGCGCCCTTGGACGTGAACCACGGGGTGCCCGCGAGCTCGATGCTGAACGCGTAGTCGTTGTCGGGGACGTTGTCGTTCGACGGGAGGGATGCGGGGGTGTGGATCTGGATGCTCATGGTGGCCCTCCTCAGAACTTCTTCTCGGACGCCTGGACCCACACGGTGCCCTGGCCGGACATCTTCAGCTGGGTGGCCTCACCGGAGCCGCGCCCGACGACGTCGCGGAACCCGACGCTCGCGGAGAGGTCCACGGTGATGTTCCCCAGGTGCCCCACATAGGCCTGCGGGTCGACGACGACCTCGCCGCCGTACCCGCCGACCTGCAGGGGGAAGCACCCGCCGTGGGAGAGGACGGCGACGGTGCCCTGACCGCTGACCTGCGTGGTGAACATCCCCTGGCCGGTCATGGCACCCCGCACGGCGCCGCGGATGCCGCCCTGGGAGGTGAGGGGCACGATCGAGGTCTGGACGTGACCCTCGTAGGCGAGGAGACGGTCGGCCTCCACGGTGAGCATCGACGACCCGTCGAGGGGGATGATCTCCACGTAGAGGCCCTCGAGGCCGTAGAAGACCTCTCCCGCGCCCTGGGCGACCATGAGGGCCACGTGCTCGCCCTGCATCATGCGTCCCGCCATCCCGGCGACGCCGCTGAACCCGGGCATGCCGCCGCCACCGCCCATCGAGTGCGGGGTGAAGGTCACGTCGCCCTTGTAGTAGAGCATCGAGCCCTTGCGGGCCGTGACCGTCTGGCCGTGCTGGACGCCCACCTTGAGGACCTTGCTGTTCACGAGCTCCATGGTCATGTCAGCGCTCCTCTGGCTGGATGTACACGACGCCCTGGCCGTCGAACCGCAGCGAGAAGGCCTCGCCGTTGCCGCCGCCGAGGGCGGACCGCCAGGTGACGTCCGTGACGAACGACTGGTTGAGCGCTCCGCGGAACGCCACGAAGGCGTCGGGGTCCGCGACGAGCGGGTACTGGGGGGTGACCTCGAGGGCGATGAGCGGCCCGCCGGCCGACAGGAGCGCCACGTGACCGGTGCCGCTCACCGTGGTGGTGAACAGACCCTGCCCGGACGTCGCGCCGCGAAGCCCGGAGAACTTCACGTCGGTCCGCAGGTCCCCGGCGAGCGCGAGGAGCTGGGACGCCTCGACGTTCATGACGTCGTTGGTGAGCTCGACGATGGTGATGTCCTGGGCGTCGACCGCGAGGTACACGGTGCCGGTGCCGGACATCTCCATGAGCGAGATGGACTCGCCGGTGACCTTGCGCTTGAGTGCGGCCTTGAAGCCGTCGCCGCCGCCCATCCCGGCGCTCTTGAAGGCGACCTTGCCCTCGTACGCGACCATCGACCCGGTGATCGCCCGGACGGTGTCCCCCGTCAGGTCGGCCACCAGGACCCGATGGCCTTGCATCCTCAGCTGAGCCACGGACGTCCTCCTGTTCTGGTGGGGCGGGTGGTCCGCCCGGGGTGATCCTGCCAGAGACGGGCGCCCGCGTGGTGGAGAGTTCTCCCCATCGCCCGGCAGCCCGCCCTCAGGGGTCCTGCGGGGTGGGGAGGTGGACCTCGGCGAGCTCGCGGAAGAGGTCGGTGTTGAGCCGGAACGCGGTGCGGGCCTCGTCGGCGACGCGCTCCCGCTCGTCGGTGTCGAGGGGCAGGGCGTCGAGGCGCCTGCGGTACTCGTCCTTGAAGAGCTTGGGCTTGGCGATGCCGGGGAACGTGTAGAAGTTCACGGCCTCGTCGGGGACACGGTAGGTGCGCTGGAGGATCGCCTTGACGGCGAGCCCGCCCGAGAGGTCCCCGAGGTAGCGGGTGTAGGCGTGGGCCGCGTACCCGCCCACCCAGGTGCCCGCGACGTCGCGGAGGCGGGCCGCGTAGCGCTCGGTGGCCGGGAGGGTGCGGACCTCGTCGCGCCACGAGGGGCCGACGAGCGTCGTGAGGTCCGCCTCGAGCGCCCTGACGCGGGGGAGCTCGCCGAAGACGAGGCGCGCCCCGTGGCGGTCCGCCCGGAGGAAGGGCTCCGCGGCCTCGAGGGCCGAGTAGATGGCGTGGTGCTGTGCCGCGAGGTCGGCGTAGGCGGCGACGTCGAGGTCGCCGGCCATGAGGGACCCGATGAACGACGTGCCCTCGGCCTCCTCGTGCTGGGTGCGGGTCGCGGTCCGCAGGTGCACGGAGAGCGGCTCGCCCTCGAGGGCGCTCCCCTCGAGGGTCGGTGCGGTCATGGCGCCACGCTAACCGACGCCGGGACCGACGGGCGTCCCCCGCGTGGGGCCGGGGGACATCTGGGGACAGACCGCACCGCGGGGGCGCGGCGGCTTGCGCGCGTGTGCGCCGAGGGATGAGGATTCGTGGCGAACCCGCCGATGGATCCAGCACGCGTGCGTGCTGCGCGTCGCGCACCGAACGTCACAGGAGCATGACCATGAGCGCCCCCGCCGGCTGGTACCCCGACCCTCAGCAGCCCCAGCAGCTGCGGTACTTCGACGGGGCAGCGTGGACCGTCCACACCCAGCCCGCGCCGGGTGCCGCACCGGCCCAGGACGCGTCGGGCGGGCAGGCCCAGGGGGCCGGCGCGGGGTACGGCCAGGCCGGGTATGCGGCCCAGGGCGGCTACGCGAAGCAGCCGCACCAGTCCGCGTCCTATGCCGCCCACCACGGCGCCTACGGTGCAGGCGCACAGCAGCAGCAGGAGCCGGAGCAGCCCCAGGGTGGTGTGGGCCTGTTCATCGTGGGTGGGCTCGTCGCCATCGCCGTCGTCGTGGGGATCGGGATCTGGGCGGGTGCGGGCGAGCCCGCCGAGGGGGCCGTCGCGGAGGACGTTGCCGACCTCTTCGACGAGGGGTACGGCTGCGAGGAGCTCGTCGAGGACTTCGTGTACGTCTTCGCGGACGACCCCGACGAGAGCCGGCTGGTCGCGGTCGAGGGCGTGGAGCTCGTGGAGGACAACCTGTCGACGGTCGAGCGGCCGACCGGTTCCGCGGAGCCCGCGGTGATCATCGAGTGCCGTGGTGAGGGCGAGTGGGCCGACGGCACGACGCAGAGCGTCGACCTCGTCGCGACGCTCGACGCCGCGGGCGAGGTGTACCTCCGCTACCGGTAGAGCTGGCCGCGCAGCGCGCGACGGTCACGCCACGCACCGGTCGACCACAGCGCCCAGAGGACGAGGAGCGGCTGGAACGCGAGGCGGGTCGCCCGTGCGGCGTCCGTATCGAGACCGAAGCCGTCGGTGCGCGTCACGTACTGGGAGATGTTCCCGGGGAAGATCGCCACGAAGAAGGCGGCCACGACCCAGCCGACCGCCACGCGGCGGCCGGGGAGCAGGAGCAGCGCTCCACCGAGGCTCACCTCCACGATGCCCGACACGATCACCACGGTGTCGCCGTCGACGGGCACCCACGGCGGGACCTGCGCGAGGAACTCCTCGCGGCTCCACGTGAGGTGGCTGATCCCGGCGAAGAGCAGGAACGCCCCGAGGGCGAGCCTGCCCACCGTGCGCCGCGTGGACGTCCTGGGGAGAGGTCCGTCGGCAGGTGGTGCGTCGGGCGGCTGGGCCTGAGGGTGGGCGTCGTGAGGCATCTCCAGAGTATGGCCCCGGGCCACCGGGAATGGCGCGCCGACCAGCGGGGTTGGCACGCGTATGAACGCTCTCAAGGTCGACGTCTGGTCCGACATCGCGTGCCCCTGGTGCTACATCGGCAAGCGCCGCCTCGAGGAGGCCGCGGCGACGTTCCGTGAGCGCACCGGGACGGACGTCGAGGTCGAGTACCACTCGTTCGAGCTCTCCCCGGACACGCCCGTGGACTTCGCCGGGTCCACCGTCGACTTCCTCGCCCACCACAAGGGCATGCCGCGCGACCAGGTGGCCACGATGCTCGAGCAGGTCACCGGCATCGCCCGGTCCGTGGGCCTCGACTACGACTTCGACGCCCTGCACCACACGAAGACCCTCAAGGGGCACGAGCTGCTCCACCACGCCAAGGCGCACGGCCTCCAGGGCGAGATGAAGGAGAGGCTGCTGCGCGCCTACTTCACCGAGGGCCGGCACGTGGGTGACCTCGACACGCTCGTGGAGCTCGCCGCCGAGGTGGGGCTCGACGCGGAGGACACCCGCGAGGCCCTCGAGAGCGGCCGGCACGCCGAGGACGTGGCCGTCGACATCGCGCAGGCCCGCGCATACGGGATCCAGGGCGTGCCGTTCTTCGTGGTGGACAGCCGGTACGGGGTGAGCGGCGCGCAGGAGCCCGCCGTCCTCCTTGACGTCCTCGAGCGCGCGACGACCGAGCGAGCCGTCGATGCGTGAGGCCGCCCCCGCCCCGGCGCCCCTGACGATGCTGGGCGCCGACGCGCCCGTCTGCGTCGACGGGGTGTGCGACGTCCCTCAGTCCCCGGGCAGCGCCGCGTCCGCGTCGAACCAGGGGGAGCGGAGCATCGTCACCGTCGCCCATCCCTCGGTGAGCAGCTGGGCGTCCGACCCGGGCTCGTCCGGCGCGGTGCTGTCACCGAACACCGGGGTCAGCCGCCCGCCGTCCGCCTCGTAGACGCGGCCACGGACCGCGCCGAACGACGCGAGGGGCGCCCTGCGCACCCCGCGGAGCTCCTCGGCGGGCACGTCGGGGACGTTGACGTTGACGACCCCGGGCCGCCACTCCTCGTCCCCGGTGAGGCGCGGCAGGACCCAGTCGACCACCCGGGCCGTGACCTGCGACGCCGTCGCCCAGTGCTGCGGGTCGTCGGCGTCCAGGGACACCGCGACGCCCGGGATGCCGTGGGTCATCGCCGACAGGGCGGCACCCACGGTCCCGGAGTGGAGCACCGCGTTCCCGACGTTCGCCCCCCGGTTGACCCCGGACAGCACGAGGTCGGGGGCGGGACCGAACGCCCCGTTGGCCCCGACGAACGTGATGAGGGCCGGCGCCGCCTGCACCGCGAACGACGGGATCCCGTCGGCGAGCCCGGGCGGCGTCCGCTCCTCGTAGAGCAGCTCGTCGCCCGTCGCCTCGTAGCCGATGAGCGACGCGCTGGCGCCCGACGCCTCCCGCGCGGGCGCGGCGACGACCACCTCGAACCCTGCCGCCGCCGCGACCTCCGCGAGGACCGTCAGTCCCCGTGAGTCGATGCCGTCGTCGTTGGTGATGAGTGCACGCATGGTTCTCCGTCCGTCGTCCCTGTCCGTACCGTCTCGGTCGTCGTCAGTCCCGTGGGGTCACCGTCACGTGCCCCGCGAGACGGTCGACGTCGTCCCCGCCGCCCGTGCCGAGCCCGTGCCGCGTCGCGTTGAGCACGCCCGCCGCCGCCCCCAGGCGCAGCGCGTCCTCCAGGGCGTCGCCGCGGGCGAGGCCCACGCTGATGCCCGCCGTCATGGAGTCGCCCGCGCCGCGGTGGTCCGCCGGCGACACGTCGGGGACGGACACCTCCACCACGCGGTCGCCCGTGACCGCGAGCGACGGCTCGTCGGCCCGGGACACCATGACGACCGCCGCACCGCGGCGCAGCAGCCCCCGTGCGCCCTCGACGAGCTCCTCGACCTCCGTGCCCGATGCGAAGCCGCCCTCGGCCAGCTCGGAGTGGCTCATCTTGAGGATCGTCCCCTCGACGTCCGCCACGGCCGCCGCCTGGTCGCCCGAGAGGTCCGACACCACCGTGATCCCCGCAGCCCGCGCGTCACCGGCGATGCGCCCCAGGAACGACGCCGGGACCAGGCCCGCGTCGTCGCCGGTGAGGACCAGGACGTCGGCCTCGAGCGCCTCGACGAGGGTCGCGCTGTACAGGTCGTCCAGCTCGTGGCGGTCCAGGGTGACGGGCCGCACCGACGCCAGCTCGTCACGGTCGCCCTCCCGGCGGTCGTGGACGTACGCGCCCGTGCCCCTGCCCGGGGTCGCGCGCACCACGATGCCCTCCTCACGGACCAGGTGCTCCACGAGCGCCCCGTTCTCCCCGCCGAACGGCCCGCACAGCACCACGTCGACGCCGAGCGAGTGCGCCATCCGCGCCAACCACGGCCCCTGCCCGCCCGCATGGACGTGGACCTCCGTGTCACCGGGGCGGCTCGCCGCCTCGATCGTCACGGTGAGCAGCGGCATGAGCGCGAGGACGCACACCCGCGGGCGTCGAGTCGGGGTTCCCATGCCCACCGAGCGTAGACGGACGAGGCCAGGGTCACATCCGGGACGACGGCCGCCCCGGGCACGTCGAGCCGCGCCCGCGCCCCGTCCCTGGGACGATGGCAGCATGCGCCACGAGCGACCGACACGCACCACCCAGGACCGCTGGTGACACCCACCGACACGTCGCCCGGGCCCCTCGGCCGCGCCCTCCTCGTCTGGGGGACGGCCATCGTCGCGTACGTCGTCGCCGTCGTGCACCGCACGTCCCTGGGTGTCGCCGGCCTCGACGCCGTCGACCGGTTCGACGTCACCGCAGCAGTGCTCTCCACGTTCACCGTCGTCCAGATCGCGGTGTACGCCTCCGCCCAGATCCCCGTCGGCGTGCTCCTCGACCGTCTCGGCCCCCGCCGCCTCGTCGCCGGGGGAGCTGCCCTCATGGCCGCCGGGCAGCTCGGCATGGCGCTCGCGGACACGGTGCCCCTCGCGCTCGCCGCGCGCGTCCTCATCGGCGCCGGGGACGCCACGACGTTCGTGTCGCTCCTGCGCCTGGTGCCGTCGTGGTTCGCGCCGCGGCGGGTGCCCGTCGTCACCCAGCTCACGGGGCTCCTCGGGCAGCTCGGGCAGATCGTGTCGGCCGTGCCCTTCGTGGTGCTCCTCCACGGCACCACGTGGACCACGGCCTTCGTGGTCCTCGCTTGCGCCGGTGGCGTGGTCTCGGTCCTCGTGTGGGCCGTGGTGCGCGACAGCCCGGGCGCCACGCCCGCCGTCCCGTCCCCGTCGCCCGGGCCGCCCGGCAAGGGCCAGCTCCGGGCCGCCGCCCGGACGCACGGCACGTGGCTCGGGTTCTTCTCCCACATGATCGCCGCCTACGGCCTCAACGCGTTCGTGCTCCTGTGGGGTTACCCGTTCCTCGTCCTCGGGCAGGGCGTCACGCCCGGCACCGCCGGGGCGCTGCTGTCCCTGAGCGTCGTCGTGGGCATCGTCGCCGGTCCCGTCCTGGGTGAGCTCACCGCCCGTCACCCGTTGCGCCGCTCGTGGCTGGTGCTCGGCATCTCCGTGATCGGTGCGCTGGGCTGGATCATGGTCCTCGTCCCGTCGACGCCGCGCCCCCTGTGGGTCCTCGTGCTCTTCGTGGCGGCCCTGGCGATCGGCGGCCCGGGGTCCATGATCGGTTTCGACTTCGTGCGGACCTCCAACCCGCCCGAGCGCCTCGGGGCCGCCACCGGGCTCGCGAACATGGGGGCCTTCGTGGGGGCGCTCGTGACGATCTTCGCGATCGGGCTCGTCCTCGACGCCGTGCGCCCCTCGGGCGAGTACACCCTCGACGACTTCCGGGTCGCCATGTCCGTGGTCGCCGTCCCCTGGGTGGTGGCGTGCGTCGGGCTCCTGGTGTCCCGGCGCGGCGTCCGCCGGGACCTCGCCGAGCAGGGGATCGTCGTGCCGCCCGTCGCCGAGGCGTGGCGGGCCTGGCGGTCGCGCGAGCGCTGACCCGGCGTCGCCTCCCGCCGTCCGGTGTCGCGCATTCCTGTTATCCGCCCGCACCTGCGCCGTCTCCCTGTGCGTGACCGGTCCGTGCCGGCACGTACGATCCTCGACGACACAGGAGGTCCGAGCGATGGTGTTCTCGACCGATACGGCGACCGTGGTGGCGGCCCGCGCCGGTGACCCCGAGGCGGTCGACCGGCTTGTCGCCGTGAGCCTGCCCCTCGTCTACTCCATCGTGGGCCGAGCCCTGCGCGGGCACGCGGACGTCGACGACGTCGTGCAGGACACGATGCTCCGGGTGCTGCGCGGCCTCGGTGACCTGCGCGAGCCCGCGTCGTTCCGGGCGTGGCTCGCCGCGATCACCGTCCGTCAGGTGCGCGAGCGCTCGCGCACCCGCGCCACGGCGCCGCAGGCCCTCCCCGTGGACGAGGTGCAGGACCCCGCTGCGGACTTCGCCGACGTCACCGTCGCGCGCCTCGAGCTCACGGGCCAGCGCCGCGAGGTCGCGGAGGCCACCCGGTGGCTCGACGACGAGACCCGCGAGCTCCTCTCCCTGTGGTGGCTCGAGACCTCCGGGCACCTCACGCGCGACGACCTCGTGCGCGCCACGGGCGTGAGCCGCGCGCACACCGCCGTGCGTGTCCAACGCATGAAGAAGCGTCTCGACGAGGCGCGCACCGTCGTGCGGGTCCTCGGCGCCTCGTCCTCGTGCGGCGGGCTCGACGACCTCACGGCCCGCTGGGACGGGCGGCCCGACGCGCTGCTGCGCAAGCGCGTGGTGCGGCACGTGCGCGGCTGCCGGGACTGCGGCTCCGCAGGGTCGGGTCTGGTGCCCGCAGAGCGCCTCCTCGCGGGTCTCGCGCTCGTGCCCGTCCCGCTCGCGCTCGGGGACGAGATCCTCGTCGACGCACTCGGCGGCACCGCCCCCGCCGACGGTGTGTCGTGGGCGAGCGTCCTCGCCGGGCCCGACGGCGCCACCAGGACGGTGGGCATGCAGGGCCTGCCGGGCACGGGAACCGCAGCAGGTGTCTCGACGACGACCAAGGCGCTCGTCGCGGCCGTCACCGTGGCCGTCGTCGCCGGGGGCGGGACGGCGGTCGCCGTGCAGCGTGCGGAGCCGCCCGCGCCCATGACCACCGCGGCGCAGGACGCCTCGACGTCACCGGCGCCCTCCCTGGACGCGACCGAGGCTCCCGCCCCCACCGGCGTTCCGAAGCCTGCACCGACCGAGGCGCCGGAGACACCGGAGGCTCCCGAGGTGGTCCCCGTCCCGGAGGCCGAACAACCCCCCGCGCCTCCCGTGGAGGCCGCCCCCGCACCCGCGCCCGCGCCCGCCGCGTCGTCGGCCAAGAAGGGCGTCGCCACGTGGGAGTGGTCCGGGGTCACCGGTGCCCTCGACGACGTCGGCGCCTCCTGGTACTACAACTGGTCTCCCTCGGACGACACCATGCCCGCCCCGCCCGGCGCGGAGTTCGTCCCCATGATCTGGGGGCGTGACGCCGTCACCGACGAGACCCTCGCGAAGGCCGCGTCCGAGGGCGAGGTGCTCCTCGGGTTCAACGAGCCCGACCTCGCCGAGCAGTCCGGCATGAGCGTCGAGGAGGCGCTCGCGGCGTGGCCGCGGCTCGAGGCGACCGGCCTGCGGCTGGGCAGCCCCGCGATGGCGTGGGGCGCGGACACCCCGGGCGGGTGGCTCGACCGGTTCATGACCGGTGCGCAGGAGCAGGGGATGCGCGTCGACTTCATCACCCTCCACTGGTACGGCTCCGACTTCTCGCCCGCCGCGGTGGACCAGTTCCTCGGGTACGTCGACGCCGTGCACGCCCGCTACGGCCTGCCCGTGTGGGTCACCGAGTACGGGCTCATGGGCTTCGGCGCCGAGCGCACGTACCCCACGGGCCCGCAGCTCACCACGTTCATCGAGGGCACCACTGCGGGCATGGAGCAGCGCCCGTTCGTCGAGCGCTACGCCTGGTTCGGGCTGCCCGCCGTCGACGACTCCGTCCCGTACGGGTTGTACACCGACCCGACGACGCCCACCGAGGCGGGCCGCGCGTACCGCGACGCGGGCTGACATCGGCGAGCGGCGCGTTCTGCCCGCGGGGCCTATTGACCTCCTCTTCGCAATCCCCCTATTGTTCATTGATCATGATCAATAGGGGAGGCAACGTGTGGTTCGACGGTGGGAACGTGTGCGTCAGCGTCACGGCGGGGTCCATATGCGTCACGTGGACGACGGCGGTGATCTATCTCGGGTCGGTCGTCCTGGTCCTGGCAGGTGTCCTGGCCGTGCTGCTCTGGGACGCCCGTCGGACCCCGACGGCGTCCCAGGCGGCCACGAGGGCCAACCGGCACACGACCTTGGCCTCTGTCGTGGGGGCGGCCGTGATGGCTGCGGTCCTGCTGTGGTTGATCGGGGGTGCGGTGCTCGGTGTCGTGCCCTGGCGGGACGGAAGGGTCCTGGCCCTGTTGCCCATCCTCGGCGCAGTCTCGCTGCTGGTCGCGCAGGCGGTCGGTCAGCTGACGTGGCCCCGGCCGTCGGGCGTCGTCCGTGAGGCGGAACTGACCCGACGCGGAGCTGCCGACGTCGCTCCGGCCTGGCCGCGCCGGCTCGTGCTCCTGTGGGCCGGGGCAGGGGTGCTGCTGCTCGTGATCTTCGCGATGGTCGCTGATGGTCCTCGGACCATGATCAGGTCGGTCGGCCTGGACACGCAGGAGATCGGTCCCTATCCGGGGTCGTACTACGGGGTGCTCCTCGGGACGGCGATCATCGTGACGGTCGTCGCGACCGAGCTGGTGCTGCGTCTGATCGCCCTGCGTCCTGCGGTCGTCGGGGTCTCCGCCGAGTGGGACCTGCACCTGCGACGCCGCTCCGCGGGACACGTTGCTCGAGGCGTGCAGCTGGCGCTCGCGCTCACGGTGGCTGGCGTCCTGCACGTGGCGGGGACGGTCCATCAGTCGCTGGGCCAGCAGCGCCTCGGCTCCGGGCTCGTGGTCCTGGCGGTCACCGTCCTGCTGGCGGGCCTGATCGTCACCATCACCCCGCTGTTCGGACGACGGCGTGACCGGCCCTCCCCGCTCGCCGTGGCGGTCCCGTCGTGAGGATCGCCGTCGACCTGGACTCCAGCACCCCGCACTACGAGCAGATCCGCGCGCAGATCGGTGCGCTGATCACCGCAGGCGCGCTGAGCGAGGGTGACCGACTGCCCACCGTGCGTACCTTGGCCGCCGACCTCGGCATCGCGGGAGGCACCGTCGCGCGGGCTTACCGTGAGCTCGAGGCCGCAGGGCTCGTCAGCACCCGTCGTCGCCTCGGCACCGTCGTGACCGCACCGACGCGCCCGGCCGGCCGGTCGCACGAGGTCGCGCGTCAGCTCGTCGCCACGGCGCGCTCCGAGGGCATCAGCGACGCCGAGGTCCTGGACCTCGTCCGGTCCGCTCTCCTGGCGCCCGACCCCGCGATCCCCGGGTGATGACGAGCCGGTAGACGACGCCCGTCGCGACGAGCACCACGCCGCCGACCACGGAGGCCACGGGCAGCGTGGCGACGAGCGTGACGCACCCGACGGCACCGACCACCCCGAGCGCGCGGGGGAAGAGCCGGTTCTCGGGCGCCTGGGTGAGTGCGGAGAGGTTCGCGACGAGGTAGTAGAGCAGGACCCCGAAGGAGGAGAACCCGATGGCCTCGCGGAGGTCGGCGACGAGGACGAGGGCGACGGCGGCGAGGGCCACGGCGACCTCGGCACGGTGCGGGACCCCGAACCGCGGGTGCACGGCGGCCAGCGGGCGGGGCAGGTCGCCCTCGCGGGCCATCGCGAGGGCGGTCCGCCCGATCCCGGCGAGCAGCGCCAGCAGGGCGCCGAGGGACGCGGCGGCCGCGCCGACGGCGAGCACCGGGACGGCCCAGCCCCATCCGCGCGCGGTGGCCACGTCGGCCAAGGGGGCGACGGAGCCGCCCAGCGCGTCGACGCCGAGGGTGCGCAGTGCGGCGAGGAGCACGACGACGTAGAGCACCAGGGTGAGGCCGAGGGCGACGAGGACGGCGCGCGGGATGGTCCGTCGCGGGTCGCGGACCTCCTCGCCGAGCGTCGCGACACGCGCGTACCCCGCGAACGCGAAGAACAGCAGCCCCGCGGCCTGGAGGACCCCGTACCAGGACGTGCCGGAGGTCCCGAAGGTCTCGACCCCGGAGGTCGCCCCCGTGAGGCCCGCCGCGACCGCGACGGCGAGGGCAGCGAGGACGACCACGAGGATCACCCGGGCGGTCCGCGCCGTCCGGGTGATGCCCCGCAGGTTCACGGCACCGAGCGCGACAACGGCGAGCGCGGCGGCCGGGCGCTGCCAGTCCGCGGGGACGGTGTACGCGGCGAACGTGAGGGCCATGGCGGCGCAGCTCGCGGTCTTGCCGACGACGAAGCACCACCCGGCGACGAACCCGGGCCACGGCCCCAGCTGTGCGCGCCCGTATGCGTACGTCCCCCCGGAGGTGGGGTGCTGTGCGGCGAGCTGGGCGGTGGAGCAGGCGTTGCACAGGGCGACGACGGCGGCGACGGCGAGGGCGACGAGGATCCCGGCGCCGGCGGAGGCCGTCGCGGGGCCGAGGACGGCGAAGACACCGGCACCGAGCATGGACGACAGACCGATGACGACGGCGTCGGGCGTCCCCAGGGAGCGGCGGAGCGTCATGGGGCGGTGGGGTCGTCGGGGACGTCGTCGGGGACGTCGTCGGGCACCGCGTTGGGGCCCGCCTCCGGTGGACGTGGGCCGTCCTGAGGGTGGAGGCGCACGGCGACGATGGCGATGTCGTCCTGCCGGTTGGGGGGGAGCATCCGGAGGAGGACCTCGTCGCAGAGGTCCTCGAGCTCCAGCTCGGCGACGCTCTCCAGCGCGGTGACGAGCGCCGCCTGGCCGAGGGCGAGGGACCGGTCGCGGCGCTCCACGAGGCCGTCCGTGTAGAAGAGGACGGTGGACCCGGCCTCGAGGATCGCCGTGGACTCGGTGCGCGGCGCGGCGGACGTGATGCCGAGGAGGAGGTTCGTCCGTTCAGCGGTGAGTGCCTCCACCTTCCCGTCGGCGCGCACGACCATGGGCGGTGGGTGGCCGGCGTTGGACCAGCGGACGGTCCGTTCGCTGCGTGGTTCCTGCTCCGCGGACTGCTCGATGCGCGCGACGACGGTGGTGGCCACCACCTCAGACCGGAGGGTCTCGAGGGTGAGGTCGACCTCGCGGAGGAGCTCGGCCGGTCCGGCGCCGGTGGCCACGGCGATGCCGCGGAGCATGGACCGGATCTCGCCCATCTTCGCGGCGGCGGCGATGTCGTGCCCGACGACGTCCCCGATGACGAGGACGGTGTCACCGCTGCGCTGCAGGAACGCGTCGTACCAGTCGCCGCCCACCTGGGCGGCCTCCGTCGCGGGGACGTACCGCACGGAGATCTGCAGGTGGTCGGGCTGGACCGGTGCCGTGAGCAGGGACCTCTGCAGGCCCTCGGCGAGCCTGCGCTGCTGCCGGTAGAGGCGCATGTTGTCGAGGGCCAGCCCGGCGCGGGCCGCGACGTCCTGCGCGAGGGCGAGGTCGTCGTCGGGCAGCGGCCCGCGGTCGGGGCCGTTGAAGAGGGTGATGAGCCCCGTGGGTCGCCCCCTGCCCTCGAGGGCGAGGACGGTGGCGGTGTCGGGGGCGAGCTCGGTGATGAGGTCCCGTGCCTCGCCGGGCCGCAGGACGGCCCGGATCGAGTCGGTGGCGTTGCCGGGGACGCGGGTCACCCCACCACGGCGGAGGGTGCGCATGACGAAGGAGTCGTCGGTGAGGGCCGCGACCCGCAGGGACGCGTAGCGCTCGACGAGCGGTCGGGCCGACGCGTCGTGGTGCGCGGTCCCGATGTCCCTGAGGCGGCGCGGGTTGCCGTCGGGGTGGTCCTCGACGAGCGTCACGACGCACCAGTCGGCGAGCGTGGGGACGAGGACGTCGGCGAGGCGGTCGAGGGCCTGCGTGGCGTCGAGCGTGCCGGAGAGGCAGGTGCCGACCTCGGAGAGCAACGCGTCACGGCGGGCGTGGCGTTCGGCGGCCAGCTCCGTGCGGCGGCGTGCGGTGATGTCCTGGAAGTACACGCCGAGCCCGTCGGGGCCGGGCCACGCGTGCACGTCGTACGTCATGTCCAGCGGTTCCGGGTAGTGCGCCTCGAAGCTCACGGGCTGGCCGGTGCGCACCGCGCGGCGGTAGTAGGTCTCGAAGTCGGAGCCGACGGCCTCCGGGAACAGGTCCCACACGACCCCCCCGACGAGGTCGTCGCGCGAGGAGGCCAGGAGGCGTTCCCCGGCGGCGTTGACGTACGTGAAGCGCCACGACGCGTCGAGGGTGAAGTACGCGGTGGGCATCGCCTCGAGCTGGGGCACCGCTGTGCGGGTGCCGTCCTCGTCCGGCGGGGTGGTGCCCGGTGCGGGCTGCGGTCCGAGAACGTCCCTCGCGCGGTCCGTGGGAGAGGCGACCATGGTGTTCCTTGCTCTCGTGCCGCGCGCGTCGGCGACGATGTGGAGTGTAGAAGATCCGCGGCCGTGCACAAAGACGCCGCCGCGACGTCCGGCCCGCCCCACGGCATGCTTGGGGCGTGGACACGACACCTGACCTGCACCGTCCCTCGATCCGGCTGCTGCTGCCGGCGGTCGGCGTCTCCGCGTCGGCCGTCCTCCTCTTCGGGGTGCACCTGCGGCCCCACGGGTACGTGGTCCTGCTGCTCAGCCTGCTGGGTGCTTACCTCGTCGACCGCGGCCTGTGTCGTGACCTGTCGCTCATCGGGCTCGGCATCGTGATCGTGAGCACCACCTCGATGGAGGCCGACGTGTCGTGGCCGAGGTTCGTGGCGATCGGGACGGCGCTGACGCTCGCCGTCCTCGTCCCTTTCCTCGTGGACCGGTTCGTGTTCCGCAGGAAGGCGATCCGCTTCCCGTGGCGCACCGGCGAGCGGTGGCCCAGGAGCGAGAAGGTGTACCTCGTGGCCGTCCCGCTCCTCGGATGGGCGATCCTGCCGTTCTACTTCATCCGGTCCGGGGCGTACGAGAACTGGCCGACGCTCACCGAGAGCGACGAGCTCGCCCGGTTCTTCGTGGGTGTCAACGCCGTGGGCACGTGGGACGAGCTGTTCTTCATCTGCATCTGCTTCACGCTGCTGCTGCGGCACTTCCCGGCGTGGCAGGCGAACCTCCTGCAGGCCACGATCTTCGTGTCGTTCCTCTGGGAGCTCGGCTACCGCGAGTGGGGGCCCGCGCTCACCATCCCGTTCGCGCTGCTCCAGGGCCTGATCTTCACGCGCACCCGGTCCCTCACGCTCGTGCTCATCGTCCACCTGCTGTTCGACGCGATCGTCTTCATGGCGATCGTCCACGCGAACGTCCCGGAGCTGTTCGCGATCTTCGTCTACTGACGTCGCCCGGGCACGGTCATCCGGGCACGCACCCTGTGCAGGTGGAGCCTGGGGTGGCACGATCAGGAGGTGACCAGCCGAGCGCAGGAGATCCACGCCGCCGACAGCCACGACGTCCTGCGGGTGCAGGGGGCGCGGGAGAACAACCTCCGCGACGTGAGCGTCGAGATCCCCAAGCGACGGCTCACCGTCTTCACCGGGGTGTCCGGGTCCGGGAAGAGCTCCCTGGTGTTCGCGACCGTCGCCGCGGAGTCGCGGCGCATGATCAACGAGACGTACAGCGCGTTCCTCCAGGGCTTCATGCCGTCGCAGTCCAGGCCCGACGTGGACGTCCTCGAGGGCCTCACCACGGCCATCGTCGTCGACCAGGAGCGCATGGGTGCCAACCCGCGGTCCACGGTGGGCACCGCGACCGACGCGAACGCCCTCCTGCGCATCCTGTTCAGCCGGCTGGGGGACCCGCACGTCGGCTCCCCGCAGGCGTTCTCGTTCAACGTGGCGTCCATGAGCGGGGCGGGCGCGGTGACGTTCGAGACGGGCGGCCGGTCCGTCAAGGAGCGTCGCGAGTTCACCGTCACCGGGGGCATGTGCCCCCGGTGCGAGGGCACGGGCCGGGTGACGGACATCGACCTCACCCAGCTGTACGACGACTCGAAGTCCCTCGCCGAGGGGCCCTTCACCATCCCCGGGTACAGCGCCGACGGCTGGTACGGACGGATCTACTCGAACAGCGGGTTCTTCGACCCCGACAAGCCGATCCGCGACTTCACCAGGCGCGAGCTCGACGACCTCCTCCACAAGGAACCCACCAAGATCAAGGCCGACGGCATCAACGTCACCTACGAGGGGCTCATCCCCAAGCTGCAGAAGTCCATCCTGTCCAAGGACCGCGAGGCGATGCAGCCGCACGTGCGGGCCTTCGTCGACCGGGCCGTGACCTTCACGCGGTGCCCGGAGTGCGACGGCACCCGCCTCAACGAGGGCGCGCGGTCCTCGAAGGTCGCCGGGATCAGCATCGCCGAGGCGTGCGCAATGCAGATCAGCGACCTCGCCGCGTGGGTGCGCGGCCTCGACGAGCCGTCCGTCGCCCCCCTGCTGTCCACGCTCTCCGCGACGCTCGACTCGTTCGTCGACATCGGCCTCGGGTACCTGTCCCTCGACCGGCCCGCAGGGTCCCTCTCGGGCGGGGAGTCGCAGCGCACCAAGATGATCCGCCACCTCGGGTCCGCGCTCACGGACGTCACGTACATCTTCGACGAGCCCACCATCGGGCTGCACCCGCACGACGTGCAGCGCATGAACGCCCTCCTCCTGCAGCTGCGGGACAAGGGCAACACCGTCCTCGTCGTCGAGCACAAGCCGGAGACGATCGAGATCGCCGACCACGTCGTCGACCTCGGACCCGGGGCCGGCAACGCCGGTGGGACGCTCTGCTACGAGGGCCCCGTCGACGGGCTGCGCAGCAGCGGCACCCTCACCGGGCGCCACCTCGACGACCGCGCGAAGGTCAAGGACACCGTTCGTGAACCCACGGGTGCCCTCGAGATCCGGGGCGCACGGCAGAACAACCTCCAGGACGTGGACGTGGACGTCCCCACCGGTGTCCTCACGGTCGTCACCGGCGTCGCCGGGTCGGGCAAGAGCTCCCTCATCCACGGGAACCTCGCGCGCCGCGACGGTGTGGTGGTCGTGGACCAGGGCGCCATCCGGGGTTCCCGACGCTCCAACCCCGCCACGTACACGGGTCTCCTCGAGCCCGTCCGCAAGGCGTTCGCCAAGGCCAACGGCGTCAAGCCCGCCCTGTTCAGCGCCAACTCCGAGGGCGCGTGCCCCACGTGCAACGGGGCCGGGGTGGTGTACACCGAGCTCGGGGTCATGGAGACCGTCGCCACCACGTGCGAGGAGTGCGAGGGCCGACGCTTCCGGGCCGAGGTCCTCGACTACCGGCTGGGCGGCAGGAACATCGCCGAGGTCCTCGAGATGCCCGTCACCGAGGCGCTCGAGCTCTTCGGGTCTGGGGAGACCCGCATCCCGGCCGCGCGGACCGTCCTCGACCGGCTCGCCGACGTCGGCCTCGGGTACCTGCGCCTCGGCCAGCCGCTCACCACCCTGTCGGGCGGTGAGCGGCAGCGGCTGCGCCTCGCCACCCACATGGGGGGCGACGGCGGTGTCTACGTCCTCGACGAGCCCACGACGGGCCTGCACCTCGCGGACGTGGAGAACCTTCTGGGCCTCCTCGACCGCCTCGTCGACTCCGGCAGGACGGTCGTCGTCGTCGAGCACCACCAGGCCGTCATGGCCCACGCCGACTGGATCATCGACCTCGGTCCCGGCGCCGGGCACGACGGCGGGCGCGTCGTCTTCGAGGGCACGCCCGCGGACCTCGTGGCCGCGCGGTCCACGATCACCGGGGAGCACCTCGCGGCGTACGTCGGCGGCTGACGCGCCGGGTGGGAGGGCTGCTCCGCCGGGCCGTCAGCCGGTGATGCCGGGCTGCTGGTCCGCGCTGCGCAGCGCGAGAGCGCTCGCGACCGCGAGGACGTCCGCGACCGGCCGGCCGCTCACCCCGGCCGCGTACCCGACCATGAACGTCGTCAGGGGGGCTGCCGGGCGCTCGACGTTGTGCGCGGCGTCGCGCGCCACGTCGAGGACCCCCTTGAGGTCGACGACGGCCGGATCGATGCCGAGCTCAGCGGCGAGGGCGTCGACCCACGCGGGGAGGGTCGATTCGGCTGGGTCGGTCGCGCCGTCCGTGCCGGGGGTGGTGAGGTCGGTCATGGTGCGGAGTCCTCCTCGAGGCGGCGAGCCGTGCGCTCGACATCGTCCCACGTGTCCACGTCGAGGCTCAGGCCGTCCGGGTCGTCGACCGTGGCGAGCGCGAGGTGCCCGACGAGCCGGCGCACCGGCGCGTCCCGGAGACCGCCCGGCTCGCCGACCACCCCGCGGACCGCGCGTCGCAGCGCCGCCCGCGAGTACACGCCGACGAGCCACTGGGCGCGCCCGTCCGCCTCGACGTGCACGCCCTCGGTGCCGTCGGTGCGCGCCGACCACGCGTCGAGCAGACGCGGCACCAGCCGGCGTGCCCACGGGACGTCGCACGCGAGGAGCAGCACGGGGCGGTCGGCGTCGAGCGGCACGTGCTCGTCGAGCCACGCGAGTCCCGCGGCGATCCCCGCCACGGGTCCGCCGTACGGCGGGTCCTCCTGCGTGACCCCGATGCCCGGGGTCGCGGCGCCCGCGCCCAGGACGCCCTCCGGGCCGACGACCACCACGGCCCGCGCGTCGTGCACCGCGTCGAGGGCGTGGTCGAGCAGGCGCCGCCCGGCGACCACGACGGCCGGCTTGTCCCCGCCGATCCGCTGCCCCCGGCCACCCGCGAGGACCACCGCGTCGTGCGTCACGGCAGGAGCACCACGGTCACGTCGTCGCCCGCCACCACCTCGGTGGTGTCGGCGGGCACCACGGCCAGCCCGTCGGCGAGCGCGAGGCTCGCCACGAGGTGCGACCCGGAGCCGCGCCCGGTGGCCGGGACCACGCCACCGTCGACGGTGCGCACGGGCATGTGCTGCTCGCGCCCGGGCGGCGACCGCCAGCCCTCGACGGCGCGCAGGACCACGGTGGGGCGGTGCTCGTCGGCGTGCCCCGCGAGGCGCCGCAGCACGGGCCGCACGAACGCCTCGAACGACACGAACGCGCTCACCGGGTTGCCCGGCAGCGTGATGACGGGGGTGCCCTGCCACGTGCCGAGACCCTGGGGCTTGCCGGGCTGCATGGCCACGGGCACGAACTCCACGTCCCCCGCGGCGTCGAGGACCTCGCGGACCACGTCGAACGCCCCGACGCTCACACCACCCGTGGTGACCACGAGGTCGACGCTCGCCGCGAGCTGGGTGAGCGCGGCCGCGAAGGACGCGGCGTCGTCGCCGACCCCGCCCACACGCACCGCGATCCCGCCGGCCTCCTCGACGGCGGCCGCGAGGAGGTAGGAGTTGGAGTCGGGGATCTGCCCGCGCTCCAGGGGCGTCCCCGGGGTGACGAGCTCCGTCCCCGTCGACAGGATCCCCACGCACGGGCGCGGACGGACGGTCACCTCGGGGCAGCCGGCGCTCGCGGCGGCCGCGACGGCGCGCGCTGTGAGGACCGCACCCTCGTCGAGGACGACGTCCCCGGCACGGGTGTCCTCCCCGGCGCGGCGGACGTGGACCCCGGGCGCGGCAGCCGCCCGGACCGCGACGTGCGCGGGCAGGTCGCCGGGACCCGTGGGCACGTCGGTGTGCTCGACGGGCACGACGGCCGTGGCGTCCGTCGGGAGGGGCGCCCCGGTCATGATGCGGACGGCCTCGCCGGGCCGGAGGGGCGGGTCGGTGGGTGACCCGGCGGGGACGTCGCCCACCACGCGGAGCGTCACGGGCGCGTCGGGCGAGGCGCCCGTGACGTCGCCGGCGTGGACCGCGAAGCCGTCCATCGCGGAGTTGTCGAACGGCGGGGTGTCCGTGGCTGCCACCACGGGCGAGGCGAGGACGAGCCCGTGGGCGTCGCCGAGCGGCATGCGGTGGGCGGGCAGCGGGGAGCACAGGGCGAGGGCGCGCTGCTGGTGCTCTCGGACGGTGCGCAGCGGAGCGGAGGCCATGCACCCACCCTAGGGGCGACGCACCTGGAGGCAGGTCGCGTCGATCAGCCTGCGGACCGCGGCTGGGCTACCCGTGGTCCGGACGTCGGGGAGGCCCTCGAGGGGCGCGCCACCGATGATGCACGCCTTCCAGTCCGTCGTGGTCGCCCATGCCTCGGCGTCGACCGGCCCGGGATCCGGCGACCGCACGACGGTGGTGGCGTCGTCGGTCAGGCGCGCCAGGTACGTCACGGGCTCCGCGCCGGGGCGCCGGGAGTCGGTGAGGTGGAGCGCGACGCGCTCCTCCGCCGCGCCGGGCTCGCCCGCCACCCGCCGGCCGCGCCCGGGGACCGGGCGGGCGTGGGCGCGCATCGCGAGGACCACGGTGTCGGGGCTCATCCCGGCCTCGAGCGGCAGCGTGGGGGACGCGACGGCCCAGCGGGAGAGCGCGGTGTTCACGGCCTCGAGCTCGTGGCCCCATGCGGTGAGCCCGTACGCCTCGACCCGGCCGGGGCCGGGGAGCCGGCGACGGTCGACGACCCCGACGTCCTCGAGGTCGTGCAGGCGCTGGGTGAGGACGGCCGGCCCGATCCCGAGGACGTCCCGCTGGAGGTCGGTGAACCGCTTGGGGCCGAGGAGGAGCTCGCGGACCACGATGAGCGTCCACCGCTCGCCGACGAGGTCGAGCGCGTGGGCGGCGGCGCAGCCGTCGTCGTAGGAGCCGTACGTCCGCCGAGAAGCCATTGACAGATCGTACTACGATTGCAGTAGCGTCTGCTTCAGTGTTCGTAGCGCCGATCCCGGTGGCCGGACCCGCCAGAGACGGAGACGACATGCGAGCAGGGGCAGCAACGGTCTGGGAGGACGTCCACGCGGAACGCCGACGGCTCCTCGACGACCTCACCGGGGTGTCGGACGCGGCGTGGCGCACGCCCTCGCTCTGCCCCGGCTGGGACGTGCACGACGTCGTCGCGCACCTCGTCGACACCGCCCGCACGGGGCGGGTCTCCTTCGTCCGCGACCTCCTCGCCGCACACATGGACTTCGACCGCGCCAACGCGCGGGGGATCGCCCGGCACAAGCGCGACGACCCGCGGGCCACGCTCGGCGCGCTCCGGGACGCGGTGGACCTCACCCGGACCCCTCCCGTGAACCTCGCCACCCGGCTCGTCGAGGCCGTCGTCCACGGCGAGGACGTCCGACGTCCCCTCGGCATCCCCGGCGCCTACCCGGCGCGGGCCGTCACGCAGGCCCTCGCCTACCAGCTCCGCACCCCCGTCACTTTCGGGGGCGGGCGCGAGCGCGCCGCCGGGCTGCGCCTCGTCGACCGCAGCACCGGCGAGTCGTGGGGAACGGGAGAGGGCGTGGCGGCCGACGCGGTCGACCTGCTCCTCGCCGTCTCCGGGCGCCCCGTGCCGCAGGAGAGGTTCGACGGGCCGGGCGCGCCCCGCCTCGTGCTCGCTGCACAGCCCGTCCCGACGACCCAGCAGGAGGGTGACCGATGAGCGGCACGACGGGCGGACCGGTCCGCAGCGACACCGAGCTCTGGGCGTTCGTCCACGAGGAGCGCGCCGCGCTCGCGGAGGACCTCGCCGACCTGGTGCCCGAGCAGTGGCGGCACGCCACCCTGTGCGGGCGGTGGGACGTCGAGGAGGTCGTCGCGCACCTCGTCGCGGCGGCGAGCACCGGCCGGTGGGCGTGGCTGCGGAGCATCGTGGGTGCGCGCTTCCGCACCGACGTGCACAACCAGCGGCGCATGACCGAGCACCGCGGCGCGACGCCCGCGGAGACCTTCGAGCGGTTCCGTGCCGTCGTCACCAGCACGGTGGCGCCCACGGGTCACACCGCCGCCTACCTGGGCGAGGTGCTCGTCCACGCCCAGGACGTCCGGCGCCCCCTCGGCATCGCCCGCACGCCGGGGGTCGACGCGCTCACCGCGGTCGCCGACTTCTATGTTCGGGAGAACTTCGCCGTGAACAGCCGCACCATGGCCGCCGGCGTCGAGCTGCGCGCCGACGACGGCCCGTTCGTGGCGGGTTCCGGCCCGCTGGTGACCGGGTCGACGCTCGCCCTCGTCATGGCCATGGCCGGGCGTGAGGCGTACCTCGACGAGCTCGACGGGCCCGGTGTGCCGGTGGTGCGCCGGAACATCGAGGCCGCGGCCCGATGACCGGCCGCGTCGTTCACTGCGGCACGGCCCTCCGCTAGGGTCCAGGCATGGGCAAGCTCTTCGAGGAGATCGACGACACGTTGCGGCGCTGGATCGCGGCGCAGCCGATGTGGTTCGTCTCGACCGCGCCGCTGGCGGCCGACGGCCACATCAACGTCTCGCCCCGGGGCGCGGACTCGTTCTCGGTCCTGGGCCCGCGGCGCGTGGGCTGGGTGGACCTCACGGGCAGTGGGGTGGAGACCATCGCCCACCTGCGTGAGAACGGTCGCATCTGCATCATGTTCACGTCGTTCGACCAGCGCCCACGGATCGTGCGGCTGCACGGCCTCGGGCACGTCCACCTCCCGGGGACCTCGGCCTTCGAGGAGGTCGTCGCACTGCACCCCTCGCACGTGAGCACCCGCGCGGTGATCACCGTCGACGTCGACCGGGTGAGCGACTCGTGCGGCTGGGGCGTGCCGGTCATGGACGTCGTGACCCAGGAGCGCGACCTCCTGCGTCAGTCCGCCGAGAAGAAGGGCGTGGACGGGTTGGCCGAGTACCGGTCGCAGAAGAACGCGACGAGCATCGACGGGCTGCCCGGGCTGCCCGGGCTCTGACGGGTCGCCGGCTCGGCCTCGAGCATAATGCTTGACGTCTCAACTATTGAATGGTGAACTGGTTGCTCCACCGAAGGAGTCCCCATGAGCCGCACCATGATCGTCCCCGGCGCCACGAACGGCGCCGCCGCCCTCGATGCCACACCGACGCCTCGCACGCCGTCGGGCGACCTCATGGCCGCCGCCACCACCATGGACGCCGTGACCCTGTACGTCCGTGACCTCGACGCCATGGTCGCCTTCTACACGACGGCCATCGCGCTCGACGTGGTCGACGCCGCACCGGGCGCCACGTCCGCCGCGGGGGACCGCCGCGACGGCGTCGTCACCCTGGGCCGGGGGACCACGCCGCTCGTCGTCCTGCGGCACGCGCCCGACATGCCGGCGCCGCAGCGCGGCTCCGCGGGGCTCTTCCACACGGCGATCCTCTTCGAGACCCGCACCGACCTCGCGGCGACGATGCTCCGCGTCGCCCAGCACGCCGCACCCCTCTACACGGGCAGCGCCGACCACCTCGTCTCCGAGGCGTTCTACCTCGACGACCCGGAGGGCAACGGCATCGAGCTCTACGTCGACCGGCCGCGCGACCAGTGGCGCTGGGACGGTGACTGCGTCGTCATGGACAGCCTGCCCCTCGACCCGAACGCGTTCGTCCAGGAGCACCTCACCACGGCCGCGGCCGACGCCCCCCAGGCCTCGGCGGCGACCGTCGGGCACGTCCACCTCCAGGTGGGCGACGTGGAGTCGGCCCGCCGCTTCTACGTGGACACCCTGGGCTTCGCGGCGACCGCCGAGATGCCGAGCGCCCTGTTCGTGTCCGCGGGCGGCTACCACCACCACATGGCGATGAACACGTGGCGGTCCATGGGCGCCGGGCCGCGCGCCGTGACCCTCGGCCTCGGCGAGGTGTCCCTCGTGGTCCCCACCGCCGACGACGTCGCCGCCCTCACGGACCGCCTCGCCCACCACGGCGTCCGCGCCGAGGTCGACGGTGCCGGCACCCCCGACGCCGTCCTGAGGTTCGACGACCCCTGGCGCAACCGCCTCGCGGTGTCCGTCGGAGCCTGAGGGACGGGCGGCACGCGCGCCCCGGGGGCGCGAGGTCCTACCTGAGGAGCGAGGGTCGGTAGAGGACCACGCGGTACTCGACGATGTCCTCCGTCGCGCTCAGGGGCTGGTAGGCGAACCCGTTGCCGTCGCCGTTCCCGGCGAGCGTGGCCGGGACGTCGTACGTGGCCGTGCCGCCGACCTCGAGCGACCCGTCGGGGGTGGCGACGAACCTGCCGACCACCGACCCTGAGCCGTCGAGCCCCTCGATGAAGAGGATGTCGTCGCCCGCGCCCTCCGGGGCGTCGTCCAGGACCCCGTTCTTCGTGACCGTCACCGGGAGCACAGCGGCTGCGCCCTCGCCCGTGATCTCCCCGAACTCGACATCCGCGTCGTAGTGGTGGGTCACGGGGGCGGTGCTCACCTGGTGCACCGTCGCCGCCAGGGTCTCGGTCGGGGCGGCAGCCTCGGAGTCGCCGTCGAACGTGAACTCCGAGTCCAGGTCGAAGATCTGCAGCTCCGCCGTCTGGCCCGGCTCGAGCACCACGGTCCCGCCGCCGTCCATGTAGCCGTCGTCGCTCCCGGTCACGGAGACCACGACGTTGATCCGGCAGGCGGCGTCGAGCGGGTTCGTCACAGTGAGCGGGAGGTAGTGGCGCCACGTGAGGCCGTGGACGGCGGCACCCTCGTCCTGTGCCGCGGTGACCTCCCCGACGGTCGCGAAAGTCTCCATCTCGGCGGCGTCCGTGATGGAGTTCTGGTCGGGGCAGGCGTCGGTCCCGGTGTCCTCGGCGGCGCTCGCGCTCTCCGACGGGGCCGAGGAAGAGGCCGCCGGGGCGGGCGTCTCGCTGTCGGAGCACGCCCCGAGAAGCACGGCGAGAGCCGTCGCTGCCACGATCCCGCGGACCGCGGTCCTCGTCGTCGTCGTCCTGCTCATCCCACGCACCTTCCTCGTCGACACCCTTGCCCGACCGGGAAGGCGGCACCCACCCTAGCCCTCACGCGAGGGCCCCTGGCACGGGAGGCGCGGGAAACCGGGCCATACGTCGCATCATGCCGCTCGGCCTGAGTGCCGAAGGGGAGCTAGGTGCTCTCGCGCTCCACGAGGGACGTCGGGAGCGTCACGGCGGCGGGGTCCTGGCCGTCGATGACCTCGAGGAGCAGGCGCACCATCTCGGAGCTGATGCGCTCGAACGGCTGGCGCATGGTGGTGAGCGGCGGATCCAGGGTCGCGGCGAGGCCGGAGTCGTCGAAGCCGCCGACGGACACGTCGCCCGGGATGGTGCGCCCCGTCTCGCGGATGGCGCTCATCGCCCCGGCTGCCATGAGGTCCGACGCGACGAACACCCCGTCGATGTCCGGGTGCTCCGCGAGGAGACCGTGCATGGCGTCCTTGCCGCCCTGGCGCGTGTAGTCGGCGTGCGCCACGAGCGCAGGGTCGTAGAGGTCGCCCAGGGCGTCGCGGAACCCGCGCAGGCGCATCGTGCCGCCCGGGGTGTCCATCGGACCGGTGACCGTCGCGATCCGCGTGCGACCGCGGGACAGCAGGTGCTCGGTCATCTTCCGCGCCCCACCCGCGTCGTCCGCCGACACGAACCCGACGGCGTCCTCGTACCCCATGGGCACGCCGCACGCGATGGTCGGCACCGCGTGCGACAGCAGCGACTTCACCATCGGGTTGCCCTGGTGCGACGAGATGAGGAGCACCCCGTCGACGTGGCCCGCGGTGATGTACTCCGTGATGGTGCGCCGCTCCTCCGGGGTGCCCGCGACCATGAGGAGCAGCGGCATCTTCCGCCGCGCCAACGCCTCAGCGGCGCCCCGCAGGAGGATGGAGAAGTTCGGGTCCTCGAACAGCAGGTGCTGCGGCTCCGTGAGGAGGAACGCCACCGAGTTCGAGCGGCCCGTCGCGAGCGACCGCGCGTGCTGGTTCATGGAGTACCCGGTGGTGCGGATGGCCTCCTCCACGGCGGCCAGCGCCTCCGGCGACACCCAGTGACCGCCGTTGATGACCCGCGACACCGTCCCGCGCGACACCCCGGCCGCGGCCGCGACGTCGCGGATCGTCGGACGCTTGCGTCCCGTCCCAGCTTCCATCTCAGGCTCCACGATCCCCGACTCTAGGCCAGGACGACGCGCGCCCCGGCTCCGCCCCCGCACCCACCGTCAGCTCTTCACCGCGCCGGCGGCCAGGTCGACCTGCCAGTAGCGCTGCAGCGTGAGGAACAGGGCGATGAGGGGGATGATCGACAGCAGCGCACCCGTGATGACGGACGTGTACATGGCGGGCTGCGACGCCCCCTGGTTGAGCAGGCCCGACAGGCCCACGGTGAGGGGGAACAGCTTGTCGTCGCCGAGCATGATGTACGGCAGCATGTAGTTGTTCCAGATGCCGACGAACTGGAAGAGGAACACCGTCACCAGGCCCGGGGCCATCATGGGGACCGCGATGGAGCGGAAGATCTTCAGCTCCTTGGCGCCGTCCGTGCGGGCGGCCTCGACCACGTCGTCCGGGACGGCCGCCGCCGCGTAGATGCGCGCCAGGTAGATGCCGTACGGGCTGATGATGCTCGGCAGGAGCACCGCCCAGTACGTGTTGGTGAGCCCCACCTGCGCGAAGAGCAGGTACTGCGGGATGGCGAGGACGACGGCGGGCACGAGGACCCCGGCGAGGAGCGTGTTGAACACGACCTTCTTGCCGGTGAACGAGTACTTCGCCAGGCCGTACCCGGCCATCGCCGACACGATCGTCGACAGCAGCGCCCCGACGCCCGCGTAGAGGGCGGTGTTCGCCATCCACCGCCAGAACAGGCCGCCGCGGTAGGCGGCGAGGTCGGCGACGTTGTCCAGGAGGAACGTCGACGGGGCGAACGTGAACGTGGAGAACAGCTCCGCCGCGCTCTTGCTCGACGCGACGAGCACCCACACCACGGGCAGGAGGCAGTAGAGCGCCCCGATGAGCAGGATGCCGGTGGCCGCCCAGCTGGGACGGTCGTGCCCCCGGCCGCGGCGGTCGCCGCCCTTGCCGGACGGGGCGGCGATCGGGGTCCCGGGCGCTGACCGGTCGAGGAGGTCGCTCATGTCACTTCTCCTGGTTGAAGGCGCGGTTCTGCACGAGGCGCAGGAACCCGAACGAGAGGATGAAGGTCGCGGCGGCGATGATGATCGACGTGGCCGCGGCCGAGTAGATGTCGTCCCGCGTGAACGCGTCGCGGTACACCTTCATGAGGGGGGACCACGTGGTGGAGATGGTGTTGGTCAGCGGCCGCAGCGTCACCGGTTCCGCGAACACCTGGAGCGTGGCGATCATGGAGAAGACGAACGTCATGATGAGCGACGGCAGCACGATCGGGACCTTGATGCGCAGGGCGATCATCCGCTCCGTCGCGCCGTCGATGCGGGCAGCCTCGTAGATGTCCGTGGGGATCGCCTTGAGGGCCGTGTAGATGACGATCATGTTGAAGCCCACACCACCCCACAGGGCGATGTTCGCGATCGCGAAGAGGATCCACCGCGACGACAGCAACGTCGGGGCGTCCCAGCCCAGCTGCTCGAAGACGTAGTAGAACGGGCTCACCGCGGGCAGGTACAGGAACCCCCACAGCAGCGACGAGATCACGGCGGGCACCGCGTACGGCAGGAAGATCGAGATCCGCGAGAAGCCCGTGGCGCGCGCCCCGCGCGAGTCGAGGAGCAGGGCGAAGAGGAGCGCGAGGACGATCATCGTGGGGACGAGCACCAGGCCGTACAGGCCCACGCGCCCGACGCTGGCCAGGAACTCGGAGTCGGCGAGGGCGCGGCCGTAGTTCTCGAGCCCTGCCCACACCTCGGTGCGGGCGCCGGACCCGAGGCCCAGCCCGCTGACCTTCACCGTGCGCAGGCTCAGGTAGGCGGCGTACCCGATGGGCAGCGCCATGAAGAGCGTGAAGAGCGTGATGGCGGGCCCCAGGAACATCCAGGGGGCGCCGGCGAGCCCGCGCTGCGCACGGCGGCGGCGGACGGGGGCTGGGGACGGGGACGTGGGCATGGTGCTCCAGGGGTGGGGGCGGGACGCGGCGCTCGGGGGAAGGGTGCCGCGCCCCGCCGGTCTGGTGGCCGGAGGTGAGGTGGAGGTCAGTCCGCCACGGAGAAGCCGGAGTCCACGAGGTTGCTGCGTGTGGTCTCCTGCATGGTCTCGACGGCGGCGACGAAGTCGGCCTTCGAGCGGGCCTCGGCGGCCTTCCCGAACTGGTCGTTGTACGCCGAGTAGGCGACGTTGACGTTGGGACCGTACGTGAACGAGCCGGCCGTCGAGGCGGTCTGCGCGGCGATCTCGTAGAAGTCCTCCTGGTTGGAGAAGAACTCGGGGGAGTCGCCCAGGGCCTCCTGGCCCGCGGAGTCGGCGGGGTAGATGCCGGAGATGTCGGCCAGCGCCTCGACACCCTCGGGTGAGGTGTTGAGCCACGTGACGAACTCCGCGGCCTCCTCCGGGTGCTCGGACTGGGTGGTCACGGCCGTGGCCGAACCGCCCCAGTTCCCGGTGGCGGGCTCGTCGGCGTCCCACTGCGGCATGGGTGCCATCTCCCACAGGCCCGCGGTGTCGGGGGCGTTCCCGGCGAGGACGCCCGGTGCCCAGACGGCGCTGAGCCACCCGATCTGGCTGCCGTCGTTGAGCGCGGCGTTCCACTCGGGCGTGTACATCGGCTTGTTGTCGATGACGCCCTCCTCGACGAGGCCGCCCCAGTACTCGGCGACGCGGAGCGTGGGCTCGTCGTCGACGGACACCTCCCACGAGTCGCCGTCTATGCTCCACCAGGACGCGCCGGCCTGCTGCGCGAGGCCCGTGAACCAGCCCGCGTCGGTGGCGGAGAACGTCCCGAGGTACTTCGACGGGTCGGCGGCGCGGACCTGCGCGGCGACGTCGGCGTACTCGTCCCACGTGGTCGGGACCTCGAGGCCGAGCTCGGCGAAGACGTCGGCGCGGTAGTAGAACTGCATGGGCCCGGAGTCCTGCGGCACGGCGTACACGGCGTCGGAGCCGAGGGTCACGGCGTTCCAGACGCCCTCGGGGAAGTGCCCGGCGACATCGTCGGCGAGGACGTCGGAGATGTCGGCCAGGGCGTCGGAGGAGACCATCGTCGGGATCGCCTGGTACTCGGCCTGCATGAGGTCGGGGGCACCTGAGCCGGCCTTGATGGCGGTGAGGAGCTTGGTGACCGCGGCGTCGCCGCCGTCCTGCTTGTTCACCGTCACCTGGATGTCGGGGTTCTGCTCGTTCCAGATGTCGACGACGGCCTCCATCTCGGGGGCCCACGTCCAGAAGGTCAGGGAGACGGGGCCGTCGCTCGAGTCGTCGCCCGAGCAGGCGGCGAGGCCGAAGGTGAGTGCTGCCGCGGTGGTGGCTGCGGCGAGGCGGGTGCCTGCGGTGAGGCGCATGGTTCCTCCTTGGTCGGTGACCACCGCATCGTTGCGGAGGCGTGCACGGCGCCGTGCGTCAGAACGACGATGTGCTGTGACCGGTCACAGTACCGGCACCCTGAGGACGTTTGTCAACCGTAGAAAAGTAGTGTTATCTCGTTGTTGCACAGTGCCGACGGAGCCTGTGAGCGTGCACAGCGGTGTGCGCAGCCCGCGAGCGAGTGCCGACATCGGCAAGGAGCGTCATGAGCGAGACACCCACCCACCCGTCCTCCCGGACCGCAGCCCCCACGGGCTGGCTGCCCGGCGTCGAGGCCGTCTGCTACGGCGGGGACTACAACCCCGAGCAGTGGCCCGAGGACGTGTGGAAGGAGGACGTCGTCCTCATGCGCGAGGCCGGCGTCAACCTCGTGAGCGTCGGCATCTTCTCCTGGGCGCGCCTCGAGCCCGAGCCCGGCCGGTTCGACCTCGACTGGCTCGACCGCCTCCTCGACCTCCTCCACTCCGCCGGCATCCGCGTCGACCTCGGCACACCCACCGCAGCCCCGCCCGCCTGGTTCTACGCCGCGCACCCCGACTCCCGCGTCGTCACCCGCGACGGCGTCACCCTCGGCCACGGGTCCCGCGGTATGCCCAGCCCCTCGTCACCCGCCTACCGCGAGGCCTGCGCGCGGATCACCCGGGCGCTCGCCGAGCGGTTCGGCAAGCACCCCGCCCTGGCGCTGTGGCACGTCCACAACGAGTACGGCGCCCCCGTCTCCGACAGCTACGACGAGCACAGCGTCCGCGCGTTCCGTCGCTGGCTCCGGGCCCGCTACGGCACGCTCGACGCCCTGAACACCGCCTGGGGCACCGCGTTCTGGGGCCAGTCCTACGGCGACTGGGAGCACATCGGTGCGCCCGCCGCCTCCGCGAGCGTCGTCAACCCCGCCCAGCGGCTCGACTTCGCCCGCTTCACGTCGGACGCGCTCCTCGAGTGCTTCACCGCCGAGCGGGACATCCTCCACGAGCTCGCCCCCGGCATCCCCGTGACCACGAACTTCATGGCGACGTCGTGCCCGTCCATGGACCTGTGGCGCTGGGCCGCCGAGGTCGACCTCGTGAGCAACGACCATTACCTCACCGCTGCCGACCCGCGGAACCAGGTGACCCTCGCCCTCGACGCCGACCTCACCCGGTCCCTCGCCGGCGGCAAGCCGTGGATCCTCATGGAGCACTCCACGTCGGGCGTGAACTGGCAGCCGCGCAACGTCGCCAAGCGGCGCGGCGAGATGGCCCGCAACGCCCTGTCCCACATGGGCCGCGGCGCCGACGCCATCCTCTTCTTCCAGTGGCGCGCCTCCCGCTCGGGCGCGGAGAAGTTCCACTCGGCGATGCTGCCCCACGCCGGTGCGTCGAGCCGCGTGTTCCGCGAGGTCACCGAGCTCGGGGCCACCCTCGGCGGCCTCACCGAGGTCATGGGGTCCACGGTCCGGCCCGACGTCGCGATCCTCTGGGACTGGGAGAGCTTCTGGGCGCAGGACCTCGAGTGGCGCCCCAGCGAGGACGTCTCCCACCGCGAGCGCATCACCGCGTTCTACGACCAGCTGTGGCGCGACAAGATCGCCACCGACGTCGTCCACCCCACGGCCGACCTGTCGGGGTACCGGCTGGTCCTCGCCCCGGCGTCGTACCTGCTCACCGACGCCGCCGCGCAGAACCTCCGGGAGTACGTGTCGGCGGGCGGCACGCTCGCCGTGTCGTTCTTCTCGGGCGTGGTCGACGAGCACGACGCGGTGCGTCCAGGTGGGTTCCTCGCGTCGCTCGACGACGTCCTCGGGGTGGGCGTGGACGAGTTCCTGCCGCTGCGCGAGGGCGAGACGGTGCGCCTGTCGGGCGGTGCCCTCGAGGGCGTCACCGCCGACGTGTGGGCCGACGACCTCGCGGTGCGCGAGGCCACTGTCGTCTCGACGTACGCGTCGGGCACCGAGGGCGGCCCGGCCGCCGGGCAGGCCGCGGTCACCCGGAACTCCTTCGGGGACGGCGCCGCCTGGTACGTGTCCACCCGGCTCACGGGCGAGGGGCTCACCGCGTTCCTCGACGAGGTGTACGTGGACGCCGGGCTCTCGCCCGACCGCGCCCTCCCGTCGGACGTCGAGACGGTGCGCCGCACCACGCCCGACGGCACGACGGACTACACGTTCGTCCTCAACCACACGGACGAGGCGGTCACCGTGCCCCTCCCGGGCGTGGTCGTGCCGACCGGCGCCGCACCGACGGGCGGCGAGGTGCAGGACAGTCACGTCGTCCCCGCAGGCGGCTCGCGCGTCATCCGCACCGTCCGGCGGTGACCTCCCGAGGGCGCACCGGTCCTCCCGGTGCGCCCTCGCGCGTCACTGCGCGGCGAGGCGCAGCGCGTCCTCCGCGATCCCTGCGAACCCGCTGACGTCCGCGACGGCCGCAGGCTGGTCGGACACCAGCTGGAGGGTCACGAGGTACGGCTCGCCGTCGGTGTTCTCCGCGTACCAGGAGCCGGCCAGCACGCCGGGCGCGCTGCCACCCTTGAACGCGACGTACGGCCAGGTGTCCGTCTCGACGTCGATCCCCGGGTTGGCCGACAGGATGTCGCGGACGGGAGCGCCCGCGTCCGTCCCGGCCATCTCCTGGAGGGCGTGGTGCGCGGCGCACAGGTCGTCGGACGTCGCGAACCAGTCGAGGCCGTCCTGCCACACCGGGTCCGTGACGGTCGCCGGGTCGATGTCGAGGATGCCCGCCGGCGCCTGCTCGAGGACCGCCAGCTGCTCCGCGTCGTCGAGGTCCGACCACGCACCCTCGAGCGGCGCCCCGCCCCACCCGAGCCAGAAGAGGTCGCGCGTCGACAGGAACGGCGAGTTCAGGGCCGGGGCGTGGTGCCCCATGCCCACCATCGCCGCCTCGACCGCCTCCCGGCCTACCGTCGCCATGAGGAGGTCGGTCGCCGTGTTGTCGCTCGCGGAGATCATCGCGGCCGCCGCGTCCTGGACGCGGACCTCCGTGCCCGCCGGCTCGTCCTGCAGCGTGCCCGACGGCAACGACTTCACGTCGTCGGTGAGCACGAGCATCGTGTCCCAGGTGAGGGTGCCCCCCTCGACTGCGTCGACGACCGCACCGAGCACGTACAGCTTGAACACGGACCCCATGGGCAGGGCGTCCGACGTGGAGCCCGACTCGTGGACCGGCGCGCACGTCCCGTCGTCCTCGAGGGTGGCTACCCGCAGGGCGGCGTCCGCGCCGGTGAAGTCCTCGAGCATGCCGTCGAGCTCGTCCCAGTCGGCTGCGGGGGGACGCTCCGGGTCGTGGCCGGGGGTGAAGAGCAGACCGGCGATGAGGTCCTGCTCGTCGACGACCACCTGGACGTCGAGGAAGGTCCCGTCCTCACCGCGCACGGTGACGAGGGCGTGCGTCCCGTCGTCCTCCGACGCGACCGGCGTCCACGGGCCGCTGAGCGCGAGCTGCTCGAAGATCGCGACGAGCTCGGAGGGCTCCGCCGCCGCGAGCATCTCCTCCGACAGCAAGGACCGCACGACGTCGACCGACGCCAAGTCGCCGTCGATCTGGTCGAGGACCCACGCGGTCCGCTCACCGAGGACTCCCGTGGGGAGAGTGGTCGTCCCGGGGGTCTCGGTGGGGCTCTGCGTCTGCGTCGAGGGCGCGGTGGCGTCCCCGTCGGAGCAGCCGGAGAGCGCCAGGGCGGAGACGGTGAGGACGCTCGCGAGCGTCCACCACCGTCCGGGCCGTCGTCGGGAGGAGGGGCCGGACGGTGGTGTGGCGCGCATGCGACGACCCTAGCAACGCCCGGCTCGCGCGCATCCGCGCGGTTCGTCCCCGCGCGCCGTGCGGATGTGCGCGGGGGTCTGAGAACATCTGCGCATGGACAGCAGAACGCCCCCGGCCCCGCTCGACACCGACGCCGCCGAGGCCATGTGGCGGGAGTACGCGGCAGCGCGCCCACGGGCCGTCGCCGCGTGCCGGGACCGCACGGTCGAACGCTTCGGTGACTCCGCAGAGCTCGCCGACGAGCTCCTCGGTCTCGTGCTCGACGGCACCAAGCGGGCCACGGCCGAGCTCGTCGCGGAGTTCGCCCACCGCGACGACCCGCTGCCCCGCGTCGGGTCGCACTGGGTGGTGTGCGACGGTGCCGGTGCGCCGCGTGCGGTGCTGCGCAGCACCGAGCTGCGCATCGGCACGTTCGGGAGCGTCGACGCGGCGTTCGCGCACGACGAGGGCGAGGACGACCGCACCCTCGCCAGCTGGCGGGTGGAGCACCGCCGGTACTGGGAGCGCACCTGCGCGGCCCGGGGCGCGGTGTGGTCCGAGGACGACGAGATCGTCCTCGAACGGTTCAGCGTCGTGTGGCCGCCCGAGGTCGCCGACCGCGCCTGACCCGAACGGTCGACGGTCCCTCCGCCGGGATGCGCGCCGGACCTTCCGCCAGGTCAGCCGGCGAGCGTGGCCGTGCGGGACTCGTCGAGGACGACGTGGACGCTCGCCCCGGGCCGGACCTCGCCGACGACCGGCGGTCCTGAGGGCGTGACCGCCGTGCAGCGCACCGTGCCCTCGCCCAGGTCCACGTCCACCGTCACCTCGGTGCGTCCTCGCCGGAACGCGCTTCCGACGACGGTTGCAGCCCACCGCCCGGTCGGTGGCGTTGGCCCGGCCGAGCCGTCGTCGAGGACCAGCCCGTCCGGGGCGACGGCGACGGACGGCTCCCCGGCCGTACCGGGGACGAATGCCTGGTACCCGAGGAAGGTCGCCACCTCCCGGTCGGCGGGCGCAGCCCAGAGAGCGGCGGGCGTGTTCACCTGGAGGAGGGTGCCCCGCGCCATGACGGCGACGCGGTCCGCGACGGCGAACGCCTCGTCGTGGTCGTGCGTGACGAACAGCGCGGTCGTGCCCGTCGCGGCGAGGACGCCGCGCAGGTCCGTGGCGAGGCGCTCGCGCAGGGCGCGGTCGAGGGCGGACAGCGGCTCGTCGAGGAGCAGCAGCCGCGGCTGCGGTGCTAGGGCGCGTGCGAGGGCGACGCGCTGGCGCTCGCCGCCGGACATCGTGGAGACGGACCGGTCGCCGCTGCCCGGCAGGCCCACGAGCTCGAGGAGCTCCGCGACGCGCGTCCGCCGCTCCTCGCGCGGGACGTTGCGGTTGCGCAGCCCGTACGCGACGTTGCCCGCGACGTCGAGGTGTGCGAAGAGCTGTCCGTCCTGGAACATCAGACCGAAGCCGCGCTCGTGCACAGGGCGGCCCGCCACGTCGTCGCCGTCCCACACGACGCGGCCCGTCGCGACGGGCTCGAGGCCGGCGACGGCGCGCAGCAGGCTCGACTTGCCGCACCCGCTGGGCCCCAGGAGGGCCACGACCTCACCGTGCCCCACGGTGAGGGAGACGTGGTCGACGGCCGTGCGCGCCCCCTCGTCGCGCCGCCCGGCGGCCGGGTAGGTGACGCTCACGGCGTCGACCACGAGGCCCTCGGTGCTCGGTCCCATCAGAACTCTCCTGTCCTCTCGCCGCGCAGGCGCTCGGCGACCAGCATGACGGTCGCGGTGACGACGGCGAGCACCACGGACGCCGCGAGCGCCATGCCGTAGTTCTCCGCCCCGGGCCGCCCGATGAGCCGGAAGATGACGATCGGCAGGGTCGCCGTGTCCGGCCGGGCGAGGAACGACGTGGCACCGAACTCCCCGAGCGACACGGCGAACGCGAACCCGACGGCGAGCCCCAGGGAGCGCGCGGCGACGGGCCAGTCGACGGTGGCGAGCACGCGCCCGGGCGAGGCACCGAGGGTCGCGGCGACCTCGCGCTGGCGCGGGTCCACGGCCCGCAGCACTGGCAGGACGGTGCGCACCACGAGGGGGGTCGCGACGACGGCCTGCGCGAGGGGCACGAGCAGCCCGGACGTCCGCAGGTCCACGTCGAGCCCGAGCGGCCGGTCGAGGGTGATGAGGAACCCGAACCCGACGGTCACGGCCGACACCCCGAGCGGCAGCATGACGACGGCGTCGAGGACGGACACGGCGCGCCGGGCGTGCGGGGAGCGGGGTCGGCGGGACACGACGAGCGCGACGAGCCCCCCGACGACGACCGCGACGGCGGCGGCCAGGGCGGCCGTGCGCAACGACGTCGCGGTCGCCTCCCACACGGTCACGGTGAGGGCGTTGCGCCCGCCGGTGGTGCCCAGTGCGACGTAGTTGCCCAGCCCCCACCCGTCGGGTGTGCGCAGCGACTGGAGCACGAGGTTGCCCAGCGGCCACGCGAGGAGCAGCGTGACCACGGCGGCGGTGACAGCCACCGGGAGGGCGTCGGTGCGGCGCAACGGGCGCGACGACCGTGTCGCGGGGGACAGGGCGAGGGCGTGCTCGCGACGGGACCGCGCGCGGGCGGCGGCCCACAGGGCCGCGGTGACGATGACGAGCTGCACGACGGACAGCACCGCCGCGGTGCGCAGGTCGAGGAACTGGACGGTCTGCATCCAGATCTCCGTCTCGACCGTCGCGTACCGCTGACCGCCGAGGACGAGGACCACCCCGAACGCCGTCGCGCAGAACAGGAAGACCACGGCACCCGCCGACGTGATGGCGGGCGCCAGCGCGGGCAGCGTCACGGTGCGGAAGGCCCGTGCCGGGCTCGCGCCGAGGGCCCGTGCCGCCTGCTCGGCCCGTGGGTCCAGGTGCTCCCACAGCCCGCCGACGGTGCGCACCACCACGGAGTAGTTGAAGAAGACGAGCGCGAGCACGATCGCCGCGAACGTCCCGTCGAGCCCGAGGCCGCCGAGCGGACCGGACTCGGCGAGCAGCGCGCGGAACGCCACGCCCACCACGACGGTGGGCAGCACGAACGGCACGGTGACCAGCGCCCGGACCAGCGTGCGCCCCGGGAAGGTGCACCGGTAGAGGACGTACGCGCCGGGGATCCCGAGGAGCAGGGACAGGACGCTGCCGACGAGGGCCTGCCCCAGGGTGAGACCGATGATCCGCCACGTGCGTGGCTCGGTGAACACCTCCCGGAAGCCGGTGAGGTCCAGCGCGCCGTCCGCGACGAAGCCGCGTCCGACGAGCGTGGCCACCGGCCACGCGAAGAACAGGCCGAGGAACGCGAGGGGCACCCCCGCGGCGAGCGCCCAGGCGGCGGTGGCCCGCCACCCGGTGCGCCCGGCGGTCGTCAACCGATCACCGACGCGGTCCAGTCCTTGATCCACGCCTCGCGGTTCTCCGAGATCTCGGCGGGGTCGAGCTCGACGGGGGCGTCGGGCACGGGGGCGAAGTCCGTCCACTCCCCGGGGATCTCGGCGTCCTCGTTCACGGGGTACACGTACATGCCGGTGGGGATCTCCGACTGGAACTGCTCGCCGAGCAGGAAGTCGATGACCTGCTGCCCGCCCTCGGGGTTGTCGGCGCCGCTGAGGACGCCCGCGTACTCGACCTGTCGGAAGCACGTGTCGAGGAGCGCAGACGTGGTGGTGCTGCTGCCGTCCTCGCTCACGGTGAAGGCCGGGGACGAGGCGTAGGACAGCACGATGGGCCGGTCGCCGCCGGACGTCGTGAAGTCCACGTAGTAGGCGTCCTCCCAGCCCTCGACGACCTTGAGGCCGTTGTCGGACAGGCTCTGCCAGTAGTCGAGGTACCCGTCCTCGCCGAACTCGCCGACCGTCGCGAAGAGGAACGCGAGGCCCGGGCTCGAGGTGGCGGGGTTGGTGACGACGGTGAGGTCCGCGTACTCGGGCTTCGTGAGGTCCTCGAGGCTCACGGGCTCGAGGACGCCGTTCGACTCGAACCACGAGTCGTCGATGTTCAGGCACACGTCGCCGTAGTCGATGGCGGTGAGGGCGCCGGAGTCGTCCGCGGCGAGCTCCTCGGACAGCGCCGGCTGCACGGGGGAGGTGTAGGGCTCGAAGACGCCCTCGTCGACGGCGCGCGACGCGAACGAGCTGTCGATGCCGAACGCCACGTCGCCCAGCGGCGAGTCCTTGGTGAGCACGAGCTTGTTCGCGAGCGCCCCGCCGTCACCGGTGGTGATGACGTTCATGGTGAGGCCGGTCTCCTCCTCGAAGGCGGCCTTGGCCTCGTCGCTGATGACGAACGAGTCGTGGACGACGACGTCGACCGTGCCCTCGCCCCCTGCCCCGTCGGTGCTGTCGTCCGACGCGGTCGCGCACCCGGCGAGCGCCAGGGTGGTGCCGAGCGCGACGAGCGCGACGGCGGGGCGCCTGCGGGCCCCGGTGGTGCGGTTCTGCTGTGTGCGGTGCTGCATGTCCTGCGTCCTCCTGTGGACCGTCAAGCCTGAGGAGGGGTTCCACGAATGCACGTGGCGAGATGGCCCGACTCCCTACGCCGGTGCTGACCGGATCAGGTTCGAGGGTCTGCGGTGGTCCGCACTCTCAGCGCCTGGGCGCTCCCCTGTCGTTCCCGGCGAGTTTACACGCGCCCGAGGGCGCCAGGGCGTCGTGACGTGCGACGTCACCGACCTGCGGCTAGGTTGGGCGGGACCGACCAGACGTGGAGGACACCGTGGCAGATGACCAGTCGATCCCTGAGAAGCTCGCGACGCTCGTCGTGTCCTTCGGGGCGGGGTGGCTCGCCCACCGCGCCGTGAAGGCCATCTGGCAGAAGGCGACGGGCAAGCCGCCGAGCATGATCGACGACGACGACGCGACGCTCGTGAGCGTCGTGACCTTCGCCGCCGTGTCGGGTGCCACCGCGGCCCTCACCCGGTACGCCGCCGGTCGCGGCACCGCGAAGGTCACCCGCAGGATCCAGCACCACTGACGGCAGCCGCACCCCGGTGCCCGCGCCGCCGCGCGGCGCGCCGGGGGAGCGCTCCCCATCGGGCCACGCGCCCTCGTTGGGTACCCTCGGGGTCGACACGTGAGGCGCAGGACGGAGCGGTGCGGTGACCGAGCAGGAGCTGGCGGGGCAGGTGGAGGCGGCGCTCGCCCAGGCCCACCGCGCTGCCGCGCGCGCCCGTCGGGCGTCCGCCGAGATCGAGGACCTGCGCGGGACGGGGCGCTCCGCCGGCGGGGTCACCGCCGAGGTGGACCACCGGGGCCTCGTGCAGGACGTCCGCGTCCCACCCTCCGCGATGGACCTCGGCAAGGACGGCCTCCGCGACGCGATCCTCGGGGCCGTCGCCGACGCCCAGTCGGACCTGCGCGCCCAAGCCCGTGAGATCGTCCCCGACACCGAGCCACCCCGTCCCCCCGCCGAGAGCACCGAGGTGCTCGACCTCGCCGACCGCCTCGTCCGGGGACGTCCGTGAGCGACGAGGAGGTACGCGTCGACCTCGACGCGCTGCGGCATCACGAGGACACCGTGCGGTTCCTCGCGGAGGAGCTCGACGCCGCGGCACGGGCCATCTCCCAGGTCACCGCCCCGAGCTTCGCGTACGGCATCCTCTGCTCGCCCATCCTCATGGGCCCCATGGCCCTCGTGCAGAACGACGGGATCGCCGGGGTGAACGCCGTCCGTGAGGTCATGGGGGCCGTCGCCGACAACCTCGGGACGACGGTCACGACGTACGAGGCCACGGACGCGGCCACCGCGACCGGCATGACCCGCTTCCAGAGCGACCTGTGAGCGAGGAGCTCCTCGGGTCGTCGCCGACCGTGTCCATGCAGGCCGGCGTGCGCATGCTCGACCCCGCGATGAGCGCAGTCGCGGCGGCCCAGCGGGGCGACTGGCTCGGGGCGTCGCTCTCCGGCCTGGCGACGACCGTCGACGTCGTGTCCTACGCGATCGACCCCATCGGCGAGCTGCTGGCCAGCGCCGCCTCCTTCCTCATGGAGCACGTCCACCCCCTCCCGGAGATGCTCGACTCCCTCGCGGGCGACCCGGGCGAGGTCCAGATGTTCGCCGAGACGTGGTTCAACGTCTCCCGGCGGCTCACCGACGTCGCCGAGCAGTACACGACCGCGCAGCGGGGCACCGGAACGGACTGGACAGGTGCCGCCGCCGACAGCTACCGCACCTTCGCGGACACCTTCGCCGAGGAGCTCCGGGCCGTCGCGGACATCTGCCGGGGGACCGGTGACGCCCTGTCCGTCGCGAGCGGCGTCGTCGCCGCGGTCCGCGGCATCGTGCGGGACCTCATCGCCGACCTCGTCGCGAAGCTCATCGCCTGGGTGGCGCAGGTGGCGTGCACCGTGGGCGTCGGTGCGTCCTGGGTGGTGCCGCAGGCGTGCACCGCCGTCACCAAGTGGGTCACCCGGGTGTCCGAGTGGCTCAAGGACCTCACGACGGCCATGGACGAGCTCGCGGCGCTCGTCGAGACCGTCGGCACCGGGGTGGCCGGCACCAACCGGGCCGCGGCCGAGGTGGTCGCGCTCCTGCGGTCCAAGCCGCGCCTCGACCTGCCGACCCTGCCCGACCTCCCCGTGCCCCGGCCGCCGTGGGAGTCCCCGGAGCTCGTCCCCGACATGATCCCGAAGACGCAGGACACCTTCGGGATCGGCGGAGACATGCAGAACCAGGCCGACGGATCGAAGGAGGCAGGCCGATGAGCCCGTCCGACGCGCACACCGCCGCCCTCGCGCAGATCGACTCGTGGGTCGCGCAGGCCCGCCGCCAGGAGGCGGCCGCCCTCGCTCTGCAGCACCGCGTCGAGGCCATCCGTGTGGAGCGCTGGTCCCCGCGCGGGGAGCTGCGCGTCGTCGTCGACCACTCGGGCCTGCTGCGCGACGTCGAGCTCACCGACGCGGCGATGCGCACCGGTGCGCCCGCGCTCTCGCGGTTGCTCATGGCCACCGTCCGCGAGGCCCGCGCCCTCCTGCGCGACGCGGTCGTCGAGGCGTCCCTCGACGAGCACGGCCGACCCACCGCGCTCGGGAGATCGCTCACCGCGGAGTACGCGAGAACGTTCGCCGGGGACGGCGAGGCCCCCGCGGACGGGCCGGGCAGGACCTAGGCGCTCACCTCGGTCGCGTCGACTCCTGTTCCCGCCACGACGGTGCGCCCCACGGGGATGGCCCTGAGGAGCGTCGTCCCGGACCCCAGGCGCGTGCTGCGCCTGTACGCGGCGAGGAACCTCTCCGTGTGGGCATCCTTGACGAGCTCGGGGCGTTCCGTCGTCCACCTGGCCAGGCGCGCGAGGAGCACGTCGACCTCCCGGCGGTCCGGCCTGGACGTGATGCGCAGCCCGGTCCGGGACGTCACGGTGACGGTGGGGAGCGCACCGGGGTTGTCCCGGGTCGCGTCGAGCAGCGGTGCCACCTGGACGCGGGCGGCGTCCGCGAACGTCACGGAGCGGGTGTCAGCGAAGGCCGGGAGGCGCGTCACGGACGTCGGCGTCACGGTGAGCCGGGCCCGCCAGAGGCCGAGTGCGAGGACCACGGCGGTGAGGGCGAGGCCCGTGGCGAGGACGCGCTGGAGGATCCCGGTGAGGCCTTCACCGAAGGCGCCGGGGTCGACGACGGCGCGCACGAGGAGCGCGGGGAAGGTGAGGAGCAGGACGGTGAGGGACGCCCTGACCCAGAGAGGGCGGAGCACCACGACCGGGGCGTCGACGGCGAGGGGACGGGACTGGACGGAGGGGGACCGGGTGAGCACCCGCACAGACTAGGGGTAGCGGCCCTCCGTGCACATGGGGCGAGGTCCCCGGTCGTGGCGCTCGCCGCACTGTGGCGGCTCGCGCGCTGGGGCGCGCCCCTCAGGGGGTGGGTGCGGTGACTGGCACGTCGGGCTTGTCACCGAGGCGCCGGGCCACGACGGCGCACACGAGCAGCTGGATCTGGTGGAAGATCATGAGGGGCAGGACCATGAAGCCGAGCGTCGCGGCCGGGAGCAGGACCGTCGCCATGGGGACGCCGCTCGCGAGGGACTTCTTGGACCCGCACATGAGCAGCACCACGCGGTCCTCGCGGGAGAACCCGGCGGCCTTGCCGCCCGCCCACGTCGCCCACAGGACAGCGGTGAGCATGACGGCGCTGAGGACGATCAGCGCGACGAGCGACCCGACGGACACCGTCGTCCAGATGCCGTCGACGACGCCCTGGCTGAACGCGGAGTAGACGACGAGCACCACCGAGCCGCGGTCGGTGACCGTGGTGAGCTGCTTGTGCCGCAGCACCCACGGGGCGAGCCACCGGCGCAGGAGCTGCCCGGCGACGAACGGCGCGAGGAGCTGCAGGGCGATCTTCACGATCGAGTCCGCCGAGAACCCCACGGTCCCGCCGAGGAGGAGCGCCACGAGGAGGGGTGTGACGACCACGCCCACGAGGTTGGAGAACGACGCGGCGACGACCGCCCCGGCGACGTTCCCGCGCGCGATCGACACGAACGCGATGGACGACTGCACGGTCGACGGCAGGAGCGTGAGGAACAGGACACCATGGGCGAGCTCGGTGGGGATGACTGCCGGTGCGAGGAGCTGTGCGGCGAGCCCGAGGACGGGGAACACGAGGTACGTGGTGGCCAGGACGCTCCCGTGGAGCTTCCAGTCGCGCAGCGCGGCGACGGCCTCGGACGTCTTGAGACGCACGCCGTAGAGGAAGAACAGCCATGCCACGGCAGCGACCACGACGTACCGCAGGATCTCGGCGGCCTCGCCGCGCACGGGCAGGAACGACGCGACGACGACGGCCGCCAGCAGGGCGAGGATGAACAGGTCCGCACGGGCGACCACCCTGCGCGCCCAGCTGCGCCGAGGTGCCTCGGGAAGGTCGGGCACGTCGGGCGTCGCCGGATCGGGGGCGTTCACGGGGCGCCGTCGCTGGGGGCCGGGCTGGAGCACTGTCGCACGGAGTACAGGGTCGCATCCCTGCCGGACGGCGTCGACGCGACGGCGCACGTGGCACCGCCACCGAGGGCCGCGCCGGACCCGCCGGACCCGCCGTCGGGGTCAGGTGAGGTAGGCGCTGTGGGTGCCGGGGATGGTGCCGTCGTCGATGAGGGCTTGTGCGCGGATGCGTTCGATGGTGGCGAGGCTGGCGGAGGTCCCGAGCTCGAGGCGTGCGTCGCGAGACCGGGCGTAGTGGGCGATGACCTTGGCGAGAGTGAGGCCGTCGAGCCACATGTCCCTGGTGGTCGCCGAGTCCGCGATGAGGTGCGGCCCTGGCTCTCTGAGCTCGTCGGACTGCGGGAAGTCCAGGTAGGGCGCGTGACTCCGGTGCATCACCGCGTTCTGGGCGAGCGTGAGGTACACGTGCTCGGGCCCGACGATCGGCGTCACGTCGAGGAGGTCGTGCCAGGCGAACGACATCCTCTGCCCCTCTCGCGAGAGATCGACCCCCGTGCGGGAGAGTCGGACGAAGTTCTGCCTGCCCGGGCTCAGGACGAGCAACCCCGTACCCAGCAGGAGCGTGGCGCAGATGACGGCCAGGGTGATCGTGCCGGCCTGGTGCGCGGCCTCAGCCGCGAGCAAGGCTCCGCCCAGGAACCCCAGCCCGAGACCGACGGCGTTGAGGCTGAGCTCGACGAGGAGGAGCGGGGACTCACGGATCTCCGTGACGCCCGCACCGTCGACGCGGCGGACGCGGGGCGACGGCGGGGACGGGAGTCGCAACGCCAGGAGTATGCCGCTCATGAAGGGGCTGAGTCCCATGCTGATCCACCCCCACGACACCAGCACCGTGCCTGGCACGGTTGCCGAGCTGGCGAAGGCGACTCCGAACCCCATGATGAGCAGACCGAACGGCACCGACGTGTAGGGGATCATCCTGGGGTGTCGGACGAGCGCTCTCGTCGCAGCCCGCCGCCGGGGTGCGGGCGCGAGGAGCGGCATCTGCATCAGAAGAACCTGTCGTAGAGGTCGTGGAGGCCGTCGCCCGCACTGTCCGCCAGAGAGCTGAGCGACTCACCGACGTCCTTGAGGTCCTCTAGGCCTGCGGAGGCCGCCTTGAAGAGATCAGGACCGTTCTCGAACATGGAGTCGATGGCACCAGAGGCGATGATGCCCACCCCGGCACCGATCACCATGCCTGCCACCGTCCCGATGATCGGAACCGGTATCGCCGTCCCGATCGCCGCACCAGCAGCCATGGTGGACATGTACGAGACTCCGTAGGTCGCCAGCGCCGACGTAGCGAGGCCCACGGTGTTCGACGTCACCGCCTGCGTGACGCTCTCGCCCGCTCGGACGTCCATCCAGATGGCTGCTCCGGTGAGGAGACCGTTCGCGCCGTGGCTGAGGGCTTTGCCAGCCTTTGCTGCTCTCGCTGCGTCGTCCATGAGGCCGGCTGACTGGGATCGCAGGGCTGCGGCGCCGTCGAGGTCGTCGTAGAACTGGGCCGGGTTGAGCGTCGCACCCGGTGCGGTGGTCCGGGCCTCCACCACCTGCGCCGCGTGTGCCACGTCGGCAGCCCGGGCCGAGAGGGCGGCGCCCCGCGCCGCGCCGTTCGCTTTCAGGAACGTCGGCAGGAACATGCTCGCCACGGGGATGCTCACGAGCGCGAGGGCGTCGGCGACGCGGGTGTCGAGGACGGACTCGTCGCCCTCGAGGGTCGCGAGGATCCGGGCAACCTCCTCTGCTGCGTCGCCGTACGCGCTCCACAGCGCGGCGTTCACCTCGTAGGCGGCGCGTGCCGCGTCGTAGGCGCCGCCGTCGACGACGGGCATCACGGGGAGCGTCCAGTACGACACCGGGAGATGTGGCGGAAAGAGGAGCTGCGCCGGTTCGAGGATCTCCGTCGTCGTCACGGTGAGGCCCGACGCGACCGCGGCAGCCCGTGCCGCGTCGAGGTCGATCTGGGCAGCGCGCAACGCTGCGGCGAACAGGTCGATCGCGGTCGCTGTCGACGCGGCGGCGTCATGGAGGGTCGCGGTGAGCGTGTACGCGCTGCCCATACGTGACCGGAAGGCGTCACCGGCGTCACCCTCCCAGCCCCCGTCGTCGTACCGGGCCGTCTGCAGGGTGCTCTCCGTGTCGGTGAGAGTGACGGCGAGGTCGTCACGCAACCACGAGGAGACGGCGGTCAGCACGTCCGGGTCTCCCGGCAGGACGGTGGAGACGGCCATCAGCGGTTCCCCACCCTCTTCCCGAGGGACTGCAGCGACGCCGCCCAGGCGTCGTCCGTCACGACGTACTCGTCCCGGGTCTCCCGGACGCCCGCCGCGGCGCCCTCGAGGATCTCGCAGAGATTCGCGGCGTTCGTCGCGAGGTGGTCGAGCGCGGTCAGCGCCGATGCGCCAAGGCCGCTCAGCGACACGGCCGGTGTGCTGCTGCCGCTGTCACGAAGGTCCGAGGCAGCGTTCTCCAGCCGGGCTGCGAGGTGGTCGAGCGCCTCGGGGTCGACTGCCACCTCGCCGGTCATCGTGTCACCGCCGCACGGGCGTGCTCGGGGATGCGCAGGTCCATGTAGAGGACGTCGTACGGTTCCCGGTCGTGGACGCGCTGCAGGTCCTCGATGGTGAGCAGCACCCACGGGACGTCGCCCGCGCCCGCCTTGAGCCGGTCCAGCGCCGAGTAGGCGAGGAGCGCGGTGCGCCCGTCGGCCGTGGTGCGCAGCTGGACGGCGGTCACCTGCCCGTCGTCGTCCGCGAAGCACGGGACGTAGACGACAGGGGGGAGGTCGGCGGGGGTCACGGTCTCCCTCTCGGCGGTGGGGGCTGGCGAGGGGTGACGCTACCGAACGTCTGCCCTGCGCCGCGGCGACCTGTGGACAACCCGGGTGGGCGGCCCGGGAGGCGCCCCACCAGCACCTTCGTTAGCGTTGCGAGAACGGGGCCGGCGCCACCACAGCCCCCGGCACGAGGCTGGTGTGGAACACGGCGGGGCGACCACGGGAAGGACGCAGGATGAGCACGTCGGCGGTACCCGGAGGAGACACACGGGCAGGGACGACGCAGGACCCGCGTCGGTCCCGCCTCGCGGGGCTGCTCCTGGGGATCGCGGTCATGGCCGCGGTCGACGAGATCGTCTTCCACCAGCTCCTCGGCTGGCACCACTTCTACGACCGGTCCACGCCCGACGTGGCGCTGCTCAGCGACGGCCTCCTGCACACCGCCGAGCTCGTGGTCCTCGTCGCGGGGTTCTTCGTGCTGGCCGACGTCCGGGCCGAGCGCGCCCTCGACCGCACCCGGGCCTGGTCCGGGTTCTTCCTCGGTGCAGGGGCGTTCCAGGTGTTCGACGGCGTCGTCAACCACAAGGTGCTGGGCCTCCACGAGGTCCGGTACGACGTCGACCTCCTGCCCTACGACGTCGCGTGGAACGCGGCGGGCGTCGTCCTCCTCGTCGTCGGCGCGGTCCTCGCGGTCCGTGCCCGACGCCGACGCACGTGAACCCGCCCGGCATCGCACCCTGCGCGGTCGTCGGGCTCGGACCGGTGTCCGCCCACGGCGCCGCTCCCATGGACACCACCGCCGCCGGCTGGGTCCTGCCCGTCCTCCTGGTCGTCGTCCCGCTCACCCTGTTCCTCGTCGCGCTGCGCCGTGGGCCCGCCCGGCGAGCCGCCCGACGCGTGGCGTGGTTCGCATCGGGGCTCCTCCTCGCGGCGGCGGCCCTCAGCCCGCCCGTCGACGCGTGGGCGCACCACGACGCCCGAGGGCACATGACCCAGCACCTGCTCCTCGGGATGTACGCACCGATCGCCCTCGTCATGGCCTCACCCGTGGCGGCGCTCCTCGGTGTGGTCCCGCCCCGCGCCCGACACGTCACCGCACGCGTCCTGCGCAGCCGCCCGCTCCACGTCCTCTCCCACCCGGCCACGGCGGCCGTCCTCCACATCGGCGGCCTCGCCGCCCTGTATCTCACGCCCCTCTACGCCGCGACGGCCACCCACCCGCTGCTCCATCACCTCGTGCACGTGCACTTCGTGGCCGCCGGGTGCCTCTTCGCGTGGGCCGTCGTCGGCCCTGACCCTGCGCCCGCGCGGCCAGGGATGCGCACCCGCCTCGTCGTCCTCGTCGTCGCCGGCGGTGTCCACGCCGCGCTCGCCAAGCTCCTCTACGCGCGCGCCGGCGAGCTGCCCGTGGGTGCGCACCAGGACGTCGAGCAGGCCCAGCAGGCAGCACAGCTCATGTACTACGGGGGCGACGTGGCGGAGGTCGCGCTCGCCGTCGCACTCTTCGCGTGGTGGGCCCGGGGGCGGGCGCACGCTCGACGACGGGTGGGCTCGAGGCGCATGCCCAGCGAGGTGCTCCACGCCCCGGCATGAGACGCCCCGGAGCGTGGGTAGAGTTCCCCCTGACCACCCGCCCGAGGAGCCCGCCATGTCGTTCGTCCCGCCCCCACCGCCCCCCGCGGGCGCAGGTGCTCCTGGGGCGTCGGCGCTCGCCGGGTGCCGACCGGCGGAGCCCGGCCGACGGGTCGGCGCGGCTGTTGTCGACTCCCTCCTGTCGGCCATCCCGTCCGGCGCCGCGGTGGGGTGCATCCAGGTGGGGCTGGTCCAGGACGTCGCCGTCCTCGTCGTCGTCGGGTCCGTCCTCGCCCTCGGGTGGACGGCAGGCCTGGTGACCATCGGTCTCTCCTACGCCCGCACCGGGGCGTCGCCCGGCAAGCGGGCCATGGGCCTGCGGCTCGTCGACGTGCGCACCGGTGCGGTGCCCGGCTTCGGGGGAACGTGGCCGCGGTTCTTCGCCGCCGTCCTCGGCGGTGCGGTCCTCGTCGGGTGGGTCACGGGCGTGGTGCAGGTGCTGCGCAACCCGCGCGGCGACCGCCGCACCTGGTACGACACCATGACGGACGTCGTCCTCCTCGACGTCGTCGCCGGCCGCGACCCTGCCGTCCTGCCCGACGCGCGCACCCGGACGCTGCCCGCCCGGCGGTCGAAGCCCGCGCACGACGACGCCGACGGGCAGGGCCCGGCGTCGCAGTTCGCCGACGTCCCCGTCCTCGTGTCCATGGACGGTTCCCCGCTGCACCCGCACGCCGCCGGTGGTCCTGACGGTGGCGGCCCCGTGAGCCCGCTCGGCGGCCCGCCTGTCCCGCCCCCACCGCCGGGTGCCGCGGAGGCCGGTGTGCCCGGGCTCGGGACGCCGCACCCCGGCCCTGGGGCGACATCGGCGTCGCACCGGCCCGTGCCCCTGCTCGACGGGCATCCTCACGCCGTCCCCGGCGCGGCACCCGCCGACGGACCGGTCGACGACCTCGAGGAGACGCGGGTCACCGTCGCGCGCACGCGGCGACCCGGGACGCCGAGCGCGCCCACACCCGCGGTGGCGAGCGCCCAGCTCACCTTCGATACCGGGGACGTCGAGGACATCACCGGCCGCGGCGTCATCGGACGCCGACCCCAGCTCCCCGAAGGTACCGGCGGGGCCGACGGCGGGACCGCCATCACCGTCCCCGACACCACGCGCACCGTGTCCAAGACCCACCTCGAGTTCGTCGTCGAGGAGACCGGCCTGCGCGTCACGGACCTGTGGTCCACCAACGGGTCCACCGTGGTCGGCGCCGACGGTGACCAGGTGCCCCTCCCCGCCGGCGAGGCCGTCCTCGCGCCGTTCGGCAGCACCGTGACCGTCGGCGACCACTGGTTCACCGTGACCCGCCCGCGGACGGCGGCGAGCGGCTACGACGAGGCCGGGGACACGATCCTCCGGGGCTCGCGATGACAGGCACGACCTTCGTCGCACGATGGGGTGCGGCGACGGACCGGGGCCACGTGCGCCGCCACAACGAGGACGCCCTCCTCGCCACACCACCGTTCTTCCTCGTCGCCGACGGGATGGGCGGGCACGCCGCAGGAGACGTCGCTGCCGCGCTCGTCGTCGACGCGTTCTCCCCGTACGTCGAGCGCGCCGTCGTGGGGGAGGACGACGTCCGGGCGGCCGTCGTCGCCGCACGCCAGGCGATCATCGAGTACTTCCGCACGGCAGGGTCGTCCGGCGGTTCCACCCTCACGGGCGTCGCGATGAGCGCCGTCGGCGACGACCCGGCCCTCGTCGTCGTGAACATCGGCGACTCCCGCACCTACCGCCTCAGCGGGGGACTCCTGGACCAGCTGAGCAAGGACCACTCCACCGTCCAGGAGCTCCTCGACGCCGGCACCATCCGACCCGAGGACGTCCCCACCCACCCGGAGCGCAACATCATCACCCGGGCCATCAGCCCCACCGCCGACGCCGAACCCGACGTGTGGACCGTGCCCGCCGTCCCCGGGGACCGGTACCTCGCGTGCTCCGACGGTCTCACCGGTGAGCTCTCCGACGCCCGTGTGCAGGCGCTCCTCCTCGCCTACGACGACCCCCAGGACGCCGCGCACGCGCTGGTCCGCGCGGCCCTCGCCGAGCGGGGCCGCGACAACATCACGGCGGTGGTCGTCGACGTCGTCCGGAGCGGTCCTGGTGGCCCCGTCCCCACCGACCGTGACCCGGAGGACCTCATTGCCGGCGATCCGGACGAGGACACCGTCCCGACCCGCTGACCGCGCCAGCCCGGCACCGCCGGTGCGACCTTGAGGAGAACCATGCGCATCGTCCCCATGACCGACGAGCACGCAGACGCGGTCCTCGACGTCTACGCCGAGGGCATCGCGACGCGGAGCGCGACGTTCGAGACGCAGGTCCCTGGTTGGGCGACGTGGGACGCTGCGCACCTTCCCACCCTGCGCCTCGTCGCCGAGGACGACGCGCGGGTCCTCGGGTGGGTGGCGGCGAGCCCCACGAGCTCGCGGTGCGTGTACGCGGGGGTCGTGGAGGTCAGCCTCTACGTCGCCGCCGCGGCTCGCGGTCGGGGTGTGGGGGCGGCGCTCCTCGGCCGGTTCGTCGAGGCGTCCGAGGCGGCGGGAATCTGGACCGTGCGCGCAGGGATCTTCCCCGAGAACGCCGCGAGCCTCGCCCTCCACTCCCGCCACGGCTTCCGGGTCGTCGGCACCCAGGAACGGGTGGGGTGCCTCGACGGGGTGTGGAAGGACGTCGTCCTCCTCGAGCGCCGCAGCACGGTGGTCGGCACGGACGAGGGCACCGTCCCGGCCGGCACCACCGCGAGCTGATCGGCTCAGAGCCGGCTGTCAGGTCTGCCGCCCCGGCCCCGGCCCGGCGTCGCCGACCTTGTCGAGTTCGGTACTTCCAGTCGAGATCGGTGATCAGAACTACCGCACTCGACTGGAAGTGCCGAACTCGTCGCCCGAGACTGTGCGGGTTCACCGGCTGTTGAGCGTCCGACGGGCGACGAGCGCGGCTCTCGCGTCGGCGGGCACATGGCGCAGGAGCCGGTGACGCAGCAGGGCCGGATCTCGAAGGTCCTCCTTCATGACCCGGACCACGTGCCACCCCGAGTCCTCGAGCGCATCCTGGCGGCGACGTTCCCGCAGGAGAGCCTCGGTCGTGGCGCCGTCGTACTTATCCCGCCCGTCGTACTCGACGAGCAGCCGCCACGGCACCCAGCCGAGGTCCGCCCACCAGGTCGACCGGCCGGTCTGCACGCACACCTGGGTCTCGGGGACCGGCAGCCCGATGCGCAGCGCCTCGAACCGCACCCTCGTCTCCCCTGGCGACTCGGAGCCGCCATCGGCCAGGGCCAGCAGCTCGCGTGCCTTGACGATGCCGCGGGTCCCGGCCATGGCGTCGAGCATGCGCGCGCAGGTGTCGCGGTCGGCTCCCACGTGGAGGGCGGCGTCCGCGATGACGAGGCCGGGGAGCGGCGGCAGGGAGCGGAGGCAGTCGACGACGGTCCGTTCGAGCGTCGTCACGGCCAGTCCGCGGTGGTGGGTGCGGTGCGTGCCGGGCAGGACGATGCGGTGTCGGACCACCCCGGCGTCACCGGAGCTTCCGGGACGGGACTCCTGGACCACGTGGATGCGCCGGTCACCGGGCACGAGGGGGAGGCCCCAGAGGAGCGCTGCCGACGTGTGGCTGAACGTCGGAGACCGTGCGGACTGCCGGGCGAGGGCCGTCGTCCGGGCCAGAGCGACGGCCCTCCGGGTGTCACCGGGAGGGGCGTCTCCGCGAGGTGCATCGATGTACGCGCCCGGACGGACGCGCAGCCACGCACCGTCGCGTACGAGAGACCGGGCGTGCGCTGCGGTGACGTCGCGGGCGAGGTGCACGGTCGGAGGCGCCACGGGTCGACGCGGCATGCGGGAATCGTCGACGACAACCATGCGTCGACGTTGGCGTGGCAGCCGTGGCAGCCGTGGCTGTGGACGACGAGTGCTGTCCCGAGCTCGCAGCCCACGGTTCCGCGCCACACGTCAGCCGGTCCCGACGTGTTCCTGAGCCAGGTTCTCCCGGCACCATGACCGACGCGCGAGTTCGGTCATACCAGTCGAGTTCGGTGATCTCGGATGACGAGCTCGACTGGAACCACCGAACTCGTCGGCCTGGGGACGGGCTCCCGACGCTGCTCGCACGGGCCAGGGTCGTCAGCCGACATCCCGCTTCTGCCACAGCGCGCACACGCCGGCACCGCGGAAGCCGAGGGCTTCGTTGATGCTCAGCATGTGCCGGTTCTCCTCGGCGTTCCACGTGTGGATGCGCCGGAGCTCGGGGCGCAGTCGCGCGAGCTCGCGGAGGTTCGCGGCCTTGACGAGCATCCCCAGGCGGTGGCCGCGGTGCTCGCGGAGCACCAGGGTGTTCGCCTGGAACGCGAAGTCCCGGTCCTGGAGGGAGTGGACGATCTCCGAGTACGCGACGAGCTTGCCGGTCGGGACGTGCTGCACGGCGCAGGTGACGGAGCCACGTCCGGTGGCCGCGTAGGTCGCCTCCTCGGCCCGCACGCGCGCCGCGTCCCACGGGTCCTCGACCACGTCGAGCCCGGCGTTGGGTGCATCAGTGGACATGCGCGTGACGAGCCGGGCCAGGTCGTCGACGAGGTCGTCCGGGCACCGGTCGACCCAGGTGACCACCGTGTACTCGTCACCGGCGCGCTGCAGGGCGTCGGTGTGCAACCGGTCCACCAGGGCCGCGGCGACGGGCAGGTGCAGGACGCTGTACCGCATCCCCTGCTCGAGGACGTACCCGCGGTCGCGCGCGAACATCGCGGCGGTGCTCGCGCCGTCGATCCGGCCGCTCCCCGTGGGCGGTGCCATGGCGTGCGGCGCGTCGGCGGCGGGTTCGCCACGATGCTCGGTCTCGGTCTGCAGGACCGTCCGCCCGCGCTCGCGTGCGACGGCCTCGGCGGCGTCGAGCAGTGCCTGTCCGACGCCCTGCCTGCGGTGGTCGGGGTCGACGAGGACGCTCACCCAGGCTCGGTGGGTGTTGCCCTGCCGGTCGAGGCGGAGCTGCGCGACGCCGACGACGTCCGACTCGGCGGGCGCCTCCGGCGTGGGGTGCGCGGTGGCGACGAGGACGATGCGCTCGGTGTGCTCCTGGGACCGCAGCTCACCGAGGAGCACGGGGGCGGGGTAGGAGAGGTCGGCGTAGCCCCAGAGGTCGCGCTGGGTCCGGGCGTCGATGCGCGCGACGCCGTGCAGGGCCCACGCGTCGGGCGCGTCGGGGGAGTCGGGGAGCGGCATGATGGCCACGGACCAGGTCGTCATGCCGTCACCCTGGCAGCCGCGGTCGGGTCGGGGCAACGGATTTGTCGGCTGCCGCCGTGGGCATGGCGACGGCCACCGCTCCCAGGGGGGAGGAGCGACGGCCGTCGGTTCGGGGAGGGCGTGAGCCCTAGGCGCGGCTGCGGCTGCGGCGCGAGCGCCCGCCGGCGACGAGGCCGACGATGGCGAGGACCAGGAGCGAACCCAGGAAGGCCCACAGCCAGGTGCCGATGTCGAAGATGCTCTCGTTGGTGGAGGCACCGAAGTAGTGGCGGCCGATGTAGCCGCCGACGATGGCGCCGACGACGCCGACGACGAGGCTGGTGAGCCATCCGCCACCGGCGCGGCCGGGGAGGACTGCACGGGCGATGGCACCGGCGACGAGGCCGATGATGATCCAGGAGAGGAGGCCGACGAGCGAATCTGTGGTCACGTGACTGCCCATTTCTGATGGAACCGGGTCAAGAGGGCGGTTGCCCGGGTGAACTCTCGCACCGTCCCGGGTTGGGCGCGCGCGCTCGCTGTGCCCCGGGTATGTGAATAAGAGCACATCGTGCGGTATGGCCGGAGTTGCGAGGTACGTCTAGACTCCCGCGACCCGGAGGGCGTGGTCGGCGCCGGCCTGGGTCGCGAGTCCCCACCTGCTGATGTCACTGAGGAAGTAGCGCAGGACCGGAGCGTCCACGGCCGTCTCTCCGCACTCGATCGTCACGAACGACCCGTCTCCCACCAGCGGTTTCTTACGCGCGACCCTGTCCCGCGCGATCACCTCGGCGCCTGGGACGAGACGCACCAGCAGGGTGTCGGCGCCGTGCGCGGGTGGCTCGATCGTCAGGACGTCCTCCCATCGGATGCTGATCCGGGCCGGACCGTGCAGGAGCGTCTCTGGGATGGTGGCGTGCAGGAGGCGTGCGTCGAGATGGAGCGGAGTCGCGATCTGCTTGCGCTGCGCGTCGGAGGCTCGTACCGCCATGACCAGAGCCGCGATCCACCCTGCGAGGAGTGCCGAGCCGATGACCAGAAACACCCAGGCCCCGCCGCACGACGACTCCCCGCCGCGTGTCGCGACGCAGGTCTCGGAGGACCAGCTCCATGACGCCTCGGCCAGCGCCTGGACCGCCGGGACCAGGACGGCCGCAGGGAGCAGCAGAAGGGCCAGCACCTCGACGCCGTGCAGCACGGCTCGCGGAACCCACCGCCGCCGTTGCCGTCGGTAGAGCGTCCCGTCCTGCCACTCCCAGCCGGTCCTGGCCGTCCTCTCGCTGTCGTTCCCCATGTCACCTCGTGCGTACTGTCATCGCCATCTCTGCGGAGCTCCCCGGCGCGGGCGCTCCATGGAGACGCATCGGCGGGAGCGGGGACGACGTGAGGATCTCCTCACGCAGCAGAGGTGTGCCGTCGTGCGCTCGCGGGAGAGATCGACGCTCTGGGTGGAGGTCTCGGGTCCGGCGCTCAGGCGGTGCGGGAGCGCCTGGTGATGAGGTGGTCGACGCTGATGCGTCCGGCGCCGAGAGCGATGAGGATGACAAGGCCGGCGATGAGGGCGAGGACGAGCTCGGAGCCGCCCTGGTCGACGAAGATGCCGTTGCCTGCGTGGACGAAGACGATCGCGCCGATGAAGTTGAGGGTGGCGAGGGCCGCGAACACGGGCGTCAGCAGCCCGATGACGAGGGCGATCCCGCCGACGAGCTCCACGAAGGTCGCGAAGACGGCTGCCGCCGCGGGGGCGGGGATGCCCATGCCGTCGAACGACTCGGTGGTGCCGTCGATCGTGTACTCGTTGAACTTCTGCCAGCCGTGGGCGATGAGCACGACGCCGAGGAGCACCCGGGTGACGAGCAGCGCGATGTCGGCGAGGACAGGCGTGGTGCGGGCAGGGTGAAGAAGGGTGTGCACAGGGTTCTCCTCAGGGTGGTGGTGCGGGGCGGGTGGGGTCGTTCTCGGTGGCGTCGGCCTCGAGGGGGCCGACGATCTTCGCCAGCAGCGCGGAGAGCTGCTGGACCTCGTGGGGGTCGAGCGGGTCGAGGACGGTGGTCCGGACCTGCTCGACGTGCCCGGGTGCGGTCCGCACGAGGACCTGCTTCCCGGCGTCGGTGAGCGTGGCGATCTGCCTGCGCCGGTCCTCAGGTGCGCGGTGGCGGGCGACCCAGCCGTGCTGCTCCAGGGCGGCGACGGCGTGGGAGAGGCGGCTGGCCGACGTGGCGGTCTTGCGGGCGAGGTCTGTCATCTGCATGGAGGTGTCGAGTGCGTCGGACAGGGTCGCGAGGATCATGTACGACGAGTGCATGAGGCCCGAGTCGCGGCGGAGCTGGCGATCGAGCGTGCCGGGCAGGAGCATGACGAGCCGCAGCACGCGCAGCCAGGCCTCCATCTCCTGGTCGTCCAACCAGCGCGGTGTGGTGGGCAGCTCGCTCGTCTCCGACATCGACCACTCCTTTACTTGAGGTCTCAAATAAACGGTACCGCCACAGGGCGCGATGTCAAGAAGTCGGATTCGTCCAGGTGGGGGAGACTGGGCGGATGATTCTCGTCGGCCTGTCGTCCCGCTGGGCGCTCGTCGCCGCGGAGGGGGACGGTGTGGTGCCCGGTCTCGAGGAGGCGGGGCTCGACCTGCCGCCCGTCGAACCCGAGCAGCTCCTCCTCGGGGCGGGTGTCATCCTCGTCGGGCTCCTCCTGGCGAGGGCGTTGCGCATGGTGGTGCGCTGGTGGCTGGCCCGCAGACACACGCGCTCCTACGCGCGGGTCTTCTCCTCGATCGCGGCCTTCGTCCTCGGGGCGTTCGCGGTCGGTGCTGGTCTGACCGTCGCGTTCCCGAGCGTGCGCCCCGTGGATGTCCTCGGTGGCCTGGGGATCGTGTCGGTGGCGATCGGCATCGCGTTCCAGAACGTCCTCGCGAACCTCTTCACGGGTCTGCTGATCCTCGTCCGGGAACCGTTCAGAGCGGGCGACCAGATCGCCGTCGGTGACATCCAGGGCACCGTGGAGGAGGTCAACCTCCGCGAGACGGTGGTGCGGACGTTCGACGGGCGCCGCGTCCTGGTCCCCAACAGCACCGTGCACGGCGAGGTCCTCGCCGTGCAGACCGGGTACGCGCACATCCGCACGACGGTGGTCATCGGCGTCGACTACGCGACCGACCTGGCCCGGGCCAGGACCGTCGTGCTCGACGCGGTCCGCCAGGTGCCCGGGGTGGCGGCCGAGCCGGCTCCCCAGTGCCTGCTGACCGAGCTCGCCGCGTCGACCATCAACTTCGACCTGCGGTTCTGGTCCGGCGCCCGCCAGCTCGACGCGCTCGAGACCCGTGACCGGGTCATCGAGTCGGTCGCAGGTGCCCTCACCGAGGCGGGCGTGGACATGCCCGCCGACATCAGGGTCCTGCAGCCGTCGGCTGACCTGCTGACGGCGATCGAGAGCAGGTCCGGCCAGGACGGCGACGGGTCGCGCCAGGACACCTAGGACGTGTCTCCCAAGTGCCAAGAGCATCGCCATGTGGTCGGGGCATCGTCTACCGACACCGGACTGGTGTCGCCTGACGCGATCTGCGACCACAACCCGAGCCGGTCGTGGCGCCCCGGGTAGGCTCCAGGCATGGAGATCCTGCCCGGTATCGGGGTCGGCGTCGGTGGCGAGGCCGTGCGGATCGGCGACGCCCGGGACGCCGTCGAGCGCGTCACCGGCCCGTCGGACGCCGGCGCGCTCGCGCGCAAGGTCGCGTACGGCCCACCGACCAACCTCGTGGTCCACTACGCGCCGGACCGGACCGTGGAGGCGGTCGCCGTCGGGTACGGCGAGGGCGACGAGGCCACGTACGACGGTGTCCACCTCACGGGCCGGTTCCTCGACGACGTCCTCGCGGACCTCGCCGCACGTGGACTGACGAGCACCCCGAGCGACATCGGCCGTGACTTCCACGCCGGCTTCAGCGTCTTCTCGATGTCGTCCGCCTACGGCGCCGACCTGGGTCTGACGGACGGCGGGGACGACGAGCGGCTCGTGAGCGAGGGCGTGCACGTCGCCCCCTACGCCACCTTCGCGCAGCCGGCCTGATACGGCAGCCCCCGGTGCCCCCGACCCCCGATGCCGGTCCTGCTGCCCGCTCCGGGTGGCGTACCTGGCTCGGGTTGGTCGCCTCGGTTCTCGCCGCCGCCTTCTTCGTGGCTGTCGTCGGTATCGACGTCTTCTCCGGGAGGGTGGTGCTGATCGTGGACGAGCGCATCGTCGAGCCTCCGTGGACGACGGTTGTCGGTGGGTCCGTTGCCGTGGTCCTCGGTGCCGCGGGACGGCTCTCGCTCCGGGCACCTGGACGGCTGTCGCGCGTAGAGCTCGGGCTCTGCGCAGGCCTCGTGGGAGGCGTCGCCCTAGCAAGCATGGCTCAGACGATTCCTTGGATCGTGGTCGTGATGCTCCTCCTCGCGTTCCCGCTGGTGTCCGTGATTCCGTCGTGGCAGGGGCCGGTCGCGATCCTCATCGTCCTGGTCGTGGTCCTCGTCGTCCGCCGACGGCGGGCGCGCGACGAGCCGGAGCAGCCCGTCGGGCGACATCCAGCTTTGCTGGCAGTCGCGGCAGGATTCATGGCGTTGTCGGCCACGTGCGCGCTGCTCGGGAGCGCGCTGCTGTCCGCTGAGGACGAGGTCGTGGTCGAGCGCGGACCAGGAGGGTGCGCCGTGGTCATGACCGAGAATCAGTTCCTCTTCAATGGCATGCTGGGGATCTATCGAGCCGTGCCAGGTTCGCCTCTTGCCGTCATCGTCGAGTCCCACCCGCTCGAGAGGCACTTCCCGTTACGTCAGGACACCCATGCCGTGACGTTCCGAGATGGGCAGGCGCACGTCGATCTCGGCGTTGCGGCGGATCCCGTGATCATCGCAGCGTGTGGCTGACGGGCCAGCTCGATCCGGGGGAACGGGGGTGACGTCGCCTACGGTCCCAGCTGGGCAGCGAGCGCCGATCAGCGGAGCCTGACGAGCCCGGCTTCCGTGGGGCGCATGCCGCACGACTTCTCGTAGAAGTCCACGAGGTGTGGTTCGTAGTCGGCGTGCACCCACTCGCAACCGAGCCGTCGTGCCTCGTCGACGGCGGCGCCGACGAGCGCCCGGCCCACCCCACGTGCCTGGAAGTCCGGGGCGACGCAGGTGTCGAGGAGGATCGCGTGCGCACCCCCGTCACCGACGACGTTGACGAACCCGACGAGCCGGCTGTCCTGCCGCGCGGTGATCCACGCGATGCTGCGGTCCTCGAGGCGCTGCCGCCACGGTGTGTCCGTGACCGGGTGCGCGAACGCGGCGGCGTGCAAGGTCTCGAGCTCGGTGTCGGTGAGGGGTCCGCGCGGAGACAGCTCGATCTCAGGGGTCATGCGATGAGTGTCTCGCGGGCCACTGGCTGTAGACACAGCACGTTGCCTCGCACTCCGGGCTTCCGCACGCCAGGATGCTCGCGTGACCCTCTACGCGCAGACACCCCGCCGTCGCATGTTCCAGGTCCTCGCCGACCTCCTCGTGATCGCGTGGGTGATCACCTGGGTGCGTGCGGGGAGGTGGGTGCACGACACCGTCGCCGTGCTCGCCGGGCCCGGCCGGACCCTCGAGGACGCCGGGACGTCCCTGTCCGACGGGCTGAGCTCCGCGGGTGACACCGTCGCCCGCGTGCCTCTCGTCGGCGACGAGGCCCGCACACCCTTCACGGCGGCCGGGAACGCCGCCGACTCCATCTCCCAGGCAGGCGTGGAGGTCCAGGAAGGAGCGATGCAGCTCGCCATGCTCCTCGGTCTCACCATCGCGGCCGTCCCGATCCTCCTCGTCGTCGCCGTCTGGTTCATTGCGCGCGCCCGCTTCGTGAGCCGCGCCCGCGCAGCCCGACGCATCCTCGACAACGCAGCCGACCTCGACCTCTTCGCCCTGCGAGCCCTCGCCAAGCAGCCCGTCCGCGCCCTCGCCCGCATCAGCGACGACCCCGCCGACGCGTGGCGCACCAAGGACCCCGACGTCGTGCGGGCGCTCGCGGCCCTCGAGCTGCGCTCCCTCGGGCTGCGGGCACCCGCCCCGCACTGAGCGTCCAGCCGCGCGGCACCGCCCGGCCACGTCCCGACGGTGATCGGCGTGCTCATGCGCGGGTGCTAACGGCTGTGATCGTGGCGCGATGACGGGTGACGGTCGGCATCGTTCGCGCGGGACCGGAGGACGGCCCAGATCGCCAGCGCGGCGACGACGGCCCCGACCGGCATGAGGGCGAGGAAGCCGCCTGGTGTGAGGCCTGGGATCGCCAGGCCGCAGACAGGGCCGAGCACCGCACCGATGACGCCCGCCAGGCCGATCCACCCGGAGACGTCCGGCTTCTCCGCATCTGACGGACGGCGTTGCGCCCGGGGCGATTTGAGATCGGTGGTCGCCCGCCGCAGGCGCCCGTCCCCGAGTTCCGGGAGGTCGCTGGCGTCACCGGGACGCAGCACGCCGAGGGAACGCCAGAAGCGGCTCTCCTGCAGCGTCAGTCCAGGGAGCCGGACGCGCTGCACCCACATGATCCGGGCCACCAGGACAGGGCCGTGGGTCGCTCCCATGAGCACGAGGGCCACATCCTCGGCGCCCGCGACCACCGCGGCCATCGCTCCGCCCACGAGGAGGCTGATGGTGAGCGCGATGGATGCGACGACCTTGACGCGGCGGCGCACCGCACCGGGAGGGCGGAGCCGTCTCTCCGCGTCGTGGAGGGCCTGGTCGGGGGCGACCCGCGCGACGGCGCGGAGGAGCAGCCGCGCACCGGCTCGGTCACCGCGGCGATCGAGTTCTTGTGCAGCGCGCAGGGTGAGCGACGAGCCTCGTGCCGGGCAGGACGTGAGGAGCCGCCACGCCACCTCGCCGACGAGCTGGTCCAGGACCGGGGCATCGCCGTCGCGGTCACGTTCGTGTATGGCGTCGACGGCCTCGTCGACGACTTCTGGCTGTTCCTCGACGACGTGTTCCTCCACAGGATTCCCGTCGGCATGCGCACCTCGATCATGAGCGGTCCGCGCGTCGGCTGGGGCGTACCTTGTCCCGATCCGAACGCGGGAATACCTCGTCCCCACCCAAGGGTTGAGCCCATCAGACTCAACTTCAGCCCTCGTGGCTTGCGCTCCGCTCCGGCGAGGCGCAGACTTGAGTCAAGCAGGCTCAACACCACGCCGGACGTCGGGAACGACGTCGGGCGGACCGTCACCAGGGCGCGAGCCCTGAGACCGCTCTCTGAAAGGCACCTCACATGGCACGTGCAGTCGGTATCGACCTCGGGACCACCAACTCCGTCGTCTCGGTCCTCGAGGGTGGAGAACCCACCGTCATCGCGAACGCCGAGGGCGCTCGCACCACCCCGTCCGTCGTCGCGTTCTCCAAGAACGGAGAGGTCCTGGTCGGCGAGATCGCCAAGCGCCAGGCCGTGACGAACGTCGACCGCACCATCAGCTCCGTCAAGCGCCACATGGGCACCGACTGGACCGTGGGCGTCGACGACAAGAAGTACACGGCGCAGGAGATCAGCGCCCGCGTCCTCGGCAAGCTCAAGCGCGACGCCGAGGAGTACCTGGGCGAGCCCGTCACCGACGCCGTCATCACCGTCCCGGCGTACTTCAACGACGCCGAGCGCCAGGCCACCAAGGACGCCGGGCAGGTCGCCGGCCTCAACGTCCTGCGCATCGTCAACGAGCCCACCGCAGCCGCACTCGCCTACGGGCTCGAGAAGGGCAAGGAGGACGAGCTCATCCTCGTCTTCGACCTCGGTGGCGGGACCTTCGACGTGTCGCTCCTCGAGGTCGGCAAGGACGAGGACGACTTCTCCACCATCCAGGTGCGCGCCACCTCCGGTGACAACCGCCTCGGTGGTGACGACTGGGACAACCGGATCGTCGAGCACCTCATCAAGGAGGTCAAGAACACCTCCGGCGTGGACCTCTCCAAGGACAAGATCGCCCTCCAGCGTCTGCGCGAGGCCGCGGAGCAGGCCAAGAAGGAGCTCTCGTCCGCGACGAGCACCAACATCTCCATGCAGTACCTCTCCATGAGCGAGAACGGGCCCATCCACCTGGACTCCAAGCTCACCCGCGCCCAGTTCCAGCAGATGACGCAGGACCTCATCGACCGGACCAAGGCCCCCTTCCACGCCGTCATCCGTGACGCCGGGATCTCGCTCGGCGACATCGACCACGTCGTCCTCGTCGGCGGCTCCACCCGCATGCCCGCCGTCACCGAGGTCGTCAAGGAGCTCACCGGGGGCCGCGAGCCCAACAAGGGCGTCAACCCCGACGAGGTCGTCGCCGTCGGTGCAGCCCTCCAGGCCGGTGTCATCAAGGGTGAGCGCAAGGACGTCCTCCTCATCGACGTCACGCCGCTGTCCCTCGGCATCGAGACCAAGGGCGGGGTCATGACCAAGCTCATCGAGCGCAACACGGCCATCCCCACCAAGCGCAGCGAGATCTTCTCCACGGCCGACGACAACCAGCCGTCCGTCCTCATCCAGGTGTTCCAGGGTGAGCGCGAGTTCGCTCGCGACAACAAGCCGCTCGGCACCTTCGAGCTCACCGGCATCGCCCCCGCACCGCGCGGCGTCCCGCAGATCGAGGTGACCTTCGACATCGACGCCAACGGCATCGTGCACGTCGGCGCCAAGGACCGCGGCACCGGCAAGGAGCAGTCGATGACCATCACCGGTGGCTCCGCGCTGCCGAAGGAGGACATCGACCGCATGGTCCGGGAGGCCGAGGAGCACGCCGCCGAGGACAAGGCGCGCCGCGAGGAGGCCGAGACCCGCAACCAGGCCGAGGGCTTCGCGTACTCCACGGAGAAGCTCCTCAAGGACAACGAGGACAAGCTGTCCGAGGACGTCCGCACCGAGGTCCAGACCGCCGTCGACGAGCTCAAGACCGCGCTCGAGGGCACCGACATCGCCGAGGTCAAGGCCAAGCAGGAGACCCTCAGCACCGTCGCCCAGAAGATCGGCGAGGCGCTCTACGCGCAGCAGGACGCCGCCGGTGACGCCGCACCCGAGGGCGGCGCCGCGCCCGACGACGCCTCCGGTGCGTCGGACGAGGACGTCGTGGACGCCGAGATCGTCGACGACGAGGACGAGAAGAAGTGAGCACCCCGAACGAGAACGGCCCGGGCGACAACCCCGAGGTCGACCCGCTCGAGAACCTCGACTTCGAGCCGTCCGCCGAGGCCTTCGACGTGGACGCCGACACCTCCGGGGCCACCACCCCGGAGGGCGGCGCCCCCGAGCCCACCGAGCTCGAGAAGGCGCAGGCGGAGTCCGCCGAGCGCCTCGGCGATCTCCAGCGGCTCAACGCCGAGTACGTGAACTTCTCCAAGCGCGCCAAGCGCGAGCAGGAGGCCGCACGTGCCCGCGGCGTCGAGGACGTCCTCGTCGCGCTCCTCCCCGTCCTCGACGACGTCCACCGTGCCAAGCAGGCCGGCGACCTCGCCGGCGGACCCTTCGAGGCGATCTCCGAGAAGCTCACGTCGACCCTCACCCGGTTCGGCGTCGAGTCCTACGGCGAGACCGGCGAGGAGTTCGACCCCGCGGTGCACGAGGCCCTCATGCACCAGACCTCCGCCGACGCCGACACCACCACGGTGCAGCACGTCATCGAGGTCGGGTACCGCATCGGGGACCGCGTGGTCCGGGCGGCGCGCGTCGCCGTCGTCGGCCCCGAGTCCTGAGGTGACCCACGCCCGGGGACCCGCACCAGCGGGTCCCCGGGCGCACCTCGTGGCACCACCAGCAGCACACACACCATCAGCACCACCACGCAGCACATCGAACTACGCAGCTCCGGGTGACGAACCCCTGGACCACAGACGACGGAGGTCGGCGCCGTGACCGGTCAGGACTGGATCGAGAAGGACTTCTACGCCGCGCTCGGCGTCTCCAAGGACGCCGACGACGCGACCCTGAAGAAGGCGTACCGCAAGCTGGCGCGCAAGTACCACCCGGACCAGAACTCCGGCGACAGCGCGTCCGAGACCCGCTTCAAGGAGGTCGGCGAGGCCTACTCCGTGCTCTCCGACCCCGAGCAGCGCCAGCAGTACGACGCCATCCGCGCCATGGCAGGCGGCGGCGCCCGCTTCTCCGCCGGGTCCGGCCGCCCCGGTGCCGGGGGAGCCGCCGGGTTCGAGGACATGTTCGGCGGCATGTTCGGCGGCCAGCAGCGCACCCAGTACTCGACCGGCGGCGGCGGGATGCCCAACGGCTTCGAGGACATCCTGTCCTCCATGTTCGGGGCCGGCGCAGGCCCCGCAGGTGCAGGCGGGCCCGCCGGGTTCCGCCCCAACGCCCGCCCCCAGACCGGGCAGGACCTCTCCGCGACCACGACCCTCCCGTTCCGTGAGGCCGTCGAGGGGTGCACCGTCACCCTGAGCGTCGAGGGACGCAGCGTCACCGCGCGCATCCCCGCCGGTGTCCGCGACGGCCAGAAGATCCGCCTGCGCGGCAAGGGGCGCCCCGGCGCCGGGGGCGGCCCCGCCGGTGACCTCGTCATCACCGTCACCGTCACGCCGCACCCCGTCTTCTCGATCGACGGCGCCAACCTCCGCGTCACCGTCCCCGTGACGTTCGACGAGGCCGTCCTCGGCACCCAGCTCGAGATCCCCACGCTCGCCGGGACGCCCGTCCGGGTGCGTGTCCCCGAGGGCACGCCGTCCGGCCGGGTCCTGCGGGTCAAGGGCCACGGCGTGAAGACGTCCAAGGGCACCGGCGACCTCCTCGTCACCGTGCAGGTCGCCGTCCCGCAGAAGCTCTCCAAGGCGGCCCGCGAGGCGGTCGCCCAGTTCGCCGAGGCGACGGCCGGCGAGGACGTCCGCGCCGACCTGGTCGCCCGGGCGAAGGAGTGACCGGTGGCGGGGCGTGACGTGAGGCTCGACGCCGACTGGTCACGGGACGACGAGCCCGTGTTCGTCATCTCGCGTGCCGCCGAGCTGGCCGGCATGCACCCGCAGACCCTCCGCCAGTACGACCGCCTGGGGCTCGTCACACCGAGCCGCACCAGCGGTCGCGGACGGCGCTACTCCCGACGCGACGTCGTGCAGCTCATCGAGGTGCAGCGCCTCAGCCAGGAAGAGGGCATCAACCTCGCGGGCATCCGGCGCATCCTCGCCCTCGAGTCCGAGGTGCGGCGCCTCGAGCACCGCGTCGAGCTCCTCGCGGCAGCCGCAGAGCCGGGGTCCCGGATCTTCACCGCCGCCCTGTCGGGCGACGTCGTCGCCGTGCGTGCCGGTCAGCGTACGCGCCGCGGGGCCCGGGGCCGCGCGCAGGGCGAGACGACGCCCGCGGAGCGCGCCGCGCTCGTCGTGTGGCGCCCCCAGCGCTGAGAGCGCACCACCCCGCGGTGTCGCCTGGTCTGTCGGTCGCGCGGTCTAGAGGCGCGCGAGCTCGCGCTCGACGACCGCCCGCGCGTCGGGGATGAGCGCGACCTCGTCGGGATCGAGGCACGGGTTCGCCAGGCGCGCGGTCACGGCGGCGTCGAGGTGCTCACCGACGCCCGCGCCCACCTTGTGCAGGAACGCCCGCAACAACGCGTGCGCCGCCCGGGCGTAGTCGTTGTCGTCGGCGGCGACCTCCGCGAACACGAGGGCCGTGGTCGCGAGATCGACCCCGGCAGGACCGTACGCCGCGGAGTCCCAGTCGAGCAGGTACGGGCCGTCGGGCGTCATCATGATGTTCGCCGGGTGCAGGTCGAGGTGCAGGATGCTGTCGCCCTCGGCGGCCGCACCGGACGTGAGCGCCTCGGGCGGCGGAGCGATCTCGTGGAGCCGGGTGTGGAGGTCAACGACCACCTGTGCCCCGTCGTTCAGCGAGATCTCCTCCGCGTCGAGCGCCTGGAGGAGCGTGGGCCCGTGCAGGCGTTCCATGACGATGTCCGGGCCGTCGACGTCGACGAGCCGGGCCGTCGGGAAGCCGACCTCCCCCAGGTACCGGAGCACCTCGAGGTTGGGGAACGTGCTGTCCCGGCTGTGGAGGCGCCGCACCACGTGGGTGTCGTCGAGGAGGTACACGTCCGCGGTGCGGCCGTGGACGAGGAGGTGCGCGTCGTCGAGGACCTGCGGCGTCGCGTCGGGCTCGGTGGGGCCGGAGTCGCCGCCCTGGTCGGAGTGGGCGTCGGCATCCATACCCGCCACGGTAGCGGGGGTGGGACGGACGCACCAGTTGTCGGGTTCGCCCGGCCGGTGCCGAGCGGTCGCGGCGGCACGGGACACGGTGCCCTCACCACGGGAAAGACCTTTTATGCGACAGATCAATGTCGTAAAGAATGCGTCGTCGCATTCTTGTGAGCCAGGCCTTCCTTGCTGTACAGGAATTCGGTCCCGGGTCTACGGTCGAACAAAGGCACGTGACCTCGCGTGCACCGTCGCACCGTTGGAGGAACCATGACCTCGCTGCTCGACCTTCCCCACGTCTCCGACTGCACCGTCGAGTCCTGCGGCTACAACCACGACGGGTGCCACGCCGGCGCCGTCACGGTCGCCGGTCACACGGGCTCGGCCGAGTGCGCCACGTTCATCCCGCTGTCCACGAAGGGCGGCCTCGACAAGGTCGTCGCCCAGGTGGGCGCCTGCCAGCGTGGGGAGTGCGTGCACAACGAGTCCCTCGAGTGTCACGCCGACTCCGTGCGCATCGGTGCCGGTGCCGCCAAGGAGGACCTCGCGGACTGCCTCACCTACGCGCCTCGCTGAACCCTTCCTGGCGCGCCCCGGCCTAGTGCCGCAGGTGCGCCAGGAGCTGGGTGGCGCCCTCGGCCGTCTGCGGCAGCGACTCGAGCCAGATCCGCGCCGGCTGGCGGACCGCGGCGCTCAGCCCGTAGCGCCGCGAGTCCTGGTCCATGAGGATCCGCAGGTCGTTGAGGAGCGCCGGCAGCTGGTTGTCCCGCGTGCACAGCGCGACGAACGTCCCGCCGCCGAGCGACGCCATCGGGTGACCGTCCCCGAAGGTGTCACGGAGGATCTGGCCCATCGACGCGGACCGGGCGACGCGCTGCCACCCGGCGAGCTCCTCGAGGGAGACGTCGATGACCGCGAGGGCGAACCCGTCACGCGGCATCTGGCGCTTGCGGCGCGCGATGCCGTACGCCTCGCGCAGCCGCACGGCGAGGTAGCCGACGGTGTTGAGCCCGGTCTCCGCGTCCACCCACGTGGGGGTGACCGCGGTCGACGCCTCGTTCTCGGCCCACCCGGTGCTCAGCGCGCGGACGGCCTCGATGGGCGGGTTGCCGCCGATCGTCGCCCACAGGCAGGCGAGGTCGTCGATCGCTTCCGTGATGCCGCACCCGGCGGCGCTGCGGGACGCACCGAGGCGCTCGCACGCCGCAACGGGGGAGTGGCCGTCGACGACGGCCTCGACGATCGCGTCGACGGCAGGGTGGTACCAGTCGTCCGGGTGGGCCCAGACGGAGCGGATGCTTGCGGCGCGCCACTGTTCCCTGAGCGCTTCGGGGGGCGTCTTGGCGCCCTGCAGGAGGTCTGTCACATGGGAAGAGAGGGGTGGGGTCGATCTTCATGACGCGAGAACCGGGTGAGAAATCACGGGGAGTTTCTCGTCGTCGTCCTTTTCCGGGGCGAACCGGACGGACCTGCTCCGCGACCGGTTGAAAGGCGCCCGTGAGCCTGGACGTGCCCCGGGGCGTGGGGCAGGATTCACCACGGCTGACGACGAGAGCAGGTGCCGTGGACACGAACCACCACACGTGGGGTCCGTCGTCGTCGGATGCGGAGCTCATCACGGCGGTCCGCGGCGGCGACACGGGTGCCTTCGGCGTGCTCTACGAGCGGCACGCCGGTGCGGCCCGCACGGTCGCCCGCCAGTACGTGTCCTCGCAGGCGTCCGCGGACGACGTCGTGTCGGAGTCCTTCACCAAGGTCCTCGCGGTCCTCCGTGACGGGCGCGGCCCGGACCTGGCGTTCCGCGCGTACCTGTTCACGGTGGTCCGTCGCCTGGCGTACGAGTCCGTCAACGGTGAGCGACGCACGCAGCCCAGCGACGACATGGCGGAGTTCGAGTCGGCGTTCGGCCCCATGGCGTCCACGGAGGAACCCGCCCTCGAGGGCTTCGAGCGGTCCACGGTGGCGCGCGCCTACTCATCCCTCCCCGAGCGGTGGCAGGCGGTCCTCTGGTACTCGGAGATCGAGAACCTGCCCCCGGCGCAGATCGCGCCGATCCTCGGCCTCACCGCGAACAGCACGGCGGCCCTCGCGTACCGCGCCCGTGAGGGGCTGCGGCAGGCGTACCTGCAGCAGCACCTGCGGCACGCCCCGTCGGAGGCGTGCGAGCGGGCGAACCCGCTGCTCGGGTCCTACGTGCGCGGCGGTCTCGCCAAGCGGGAGACGGCGACGGTCGAGTCGCACCTCGCGGACTGCGGCGACTGCCGCGGGCTCATCCTCGAGCTCGACGACGTGTCGCACGGCATGCGGGCCGTCATCGCGCCCCTCGTCCTCGGCCTGGCGGGCCTCGGAGTACTCGGCACCGCGCTCCCCACGTGGGGCGCGGGCCTCGCAGCGGGCGCGACGGACGTGACCACAGGTACGGCGTCCACGGGGGCTGCGGCGTCCGGTGGCGGCGCGACGGGCGGGTCCGCGGGTGCGGCCGGTTCGACGAGCGGCGCGGGTGCTGCCGGAACAGGTGCCGCGGGCGCGGGTGCGGCGACCGCAGCGTCCGGTGCGGCGGCGTCGGGCGGCATCGCCGCGGCGATCGCCGGCGCTCCTGCCCTCGTCGCGGCCGGCGCGACCGTGCTCGTGGTGTCCGCCGGGTTCGGCGTCGCTGCGCTCCTCGGCGTCGTCGGGGGCGACGAGCCACGCCCCGTCGCGAGCGTCACGGCCGACGCGACGGACAGCCCCACCGGGGACGGCGACGACTCCGGCTCGGCGGACCCGTCGTCGGACGGCACAGGCTCCGACGAGCCGTCCGACGACACCTCGACCGGGACCACGGACACCGAAGGCGCGGACGTCGGTGCCGCGGGACCTGACGAGACGACGGATCCGAGCGATCCCACGAACGTCCCAGCAGTCCTCCCCGGACCCGGCGAGGGCACCGGCCCGGTCCCCGGCGACGCCACGGTCCCCGGCGACCCGGTGGCCGGAGCCCCGGGCGACACCACCCCGGGGGACCCTGCACCCGGCGACCCGATTCCCGCGGACCCGGGCGCCCCCGGCCCGACAGCTCCGACCCCGACGGACCCGACCCCGACCGTCCCGACACCGCCGACCCCTCCGACGCCCGTCCCACCGGTGCTGGCGGCCGACCTCGGCGTCGACCTCTCCCTGCCCTCCTTCGTGGCGCGTGCCGACACGACGCTCGAGTTCGGGGTGCGCAACGACGCGGGGACGGCCGTCACGGGCCTGTCCCTCGACATCCTCGTCCCGCCGGGTCTCGTCTTCCGACCCGACGACCTGGGTTCGCAGGGCGTCTTCGGCCCGCGGCTCCCGGTGACCCGGGGCGACGGGTGGTCGTGCAGCCCGCGGACCGGGCCCGCCCCGTCGGGCGCCCTGCCCGGCGGAGCAGTGGTGCGCTGCGACGTCGACTCCCTCGCCCCACGGTCGTCGACGACGATCGCCCTGACGTTCTTCGCGGCCCGCAGCACCACAGTGCAGCTCACAGCTCAGCTCCTCCACCGCGGTGTCCCCGTCGGTGACCCGTGGACGTTCGACCAGGAGGTCGCCGCCGCACCCGCGAAGCTCGTGGCGTCCGCGCGGCCCGTGGCGTCGCTCGTCGCCGGGACCGACGGGCACGTGGCCGTCTCCGTGGGGAACTCGGGCGAGGTGGAGGCCGCAGACGTCACCGTCTCGCTGCCGCTCCCGGACGTGTCGGGCCTCGACTGGCGCACCTCGGGCACCAGGCTTCCCACCGCGCCCGGTTCGACACCGGGGTGGGCATGCACCGCCGCCGCCGGGACGGCCACGTGCTCCCGTCCGGCGCTCGCCGGCGACGCGACCGCCGACCTCCTCCTGCCCGTCGCCGTGGACGCCGGCGCAGCCACCGCGGCCACCCTCGGCACCACCACGACGTGGACGACGGACGGAGTACCGGGCGCGTCGTCCTCCCCGTCGAATCTGGCGACCTCTGCGTCCGGGCTCTCCGCCCGGACCGTGCTCGACGGACCGTTGCGCACCGCGCACGTCGCGGGCGAGGTCGGGGCGCCGTTGACGCTCACCGCGCCGCCCGCCGGCACCGTGCGGCACGCCGAGCTCGCGTGGTTCGCGCCGACCGCACCGCTGGCTGCGGGCGGCGGGGCCGCCCTCGAGCTGCGCACCGACGCCGGGCCCGTCGCGACCACGCCCGTGGACGGCGCACCCGTCGCCGACCCGACCACGGGAGGCGTGTGGTCGAGCGTCGACGTCACCGACCTGGTCGCTGCGCACCCTGGGACCGGGCGCTGGACCCTGGCGCCCACCGCCGGCAGCACCGTCGCACCGGGCGCCACATGGAGTCTCGTGGTGGTGCACTCCGTGCCCGGCACACCGCACGGCACCGTCACGGTGCTCACCGGCCCCGGTGGGGTCGACGCGAGCCTCGCGCTGCCCGCGGGCGGACCGGTCGCGGTCTCCGCGTCCGCGGCCTCGGCCGGTGCGCCGACGGTGCTCCGCGCCGGAGGGCTCGACCTCGACCCGACCCCCGGGGCGGGCGCCGCGACCTACCTCGCCACCACACTCGGCACCCCCGTCGGTGACGCGCCCCTGCGCGTCATGACGCGGCCCGCCCCGACGGTCCGTGCCCTCGTCCTCCACACGACCGGTGCCATCGGTGGGACGGGTGGTCCTGTCGCCCAGCCGCAGACAGCGGCCCTCGCGCCGTCGATCACTCTCGCCGCCGACGAGGAGGTGACGCTCGACGGCGTGGTGACGGTCCCGCTCGTCGCCCGGAACGACGGGACCTCGCCGTTGGTGGGCGTCACGATCACCGCCACCCTCCCGGCGGGCATCACCGGCTCGACGGCCGACGGGTCCTGCACGACGAGCGGTGCGGTCGTCACCTGCCCCCTGCCGGACCTCGCGGTCGGAGCGACGGCGGAGGTCGACCTCGTCCTCAGCGGCACGGCGCCCGCCCAGGGGACGGACGTGGCCGTCGAGGTCACGGCCGTCGACCCTGTCACCCGGGTGGGGGCGTCGGCGTCGCAGACGTTCACGGTGTCACCCGAGACGGTGGACGGCCTGGCGCAGACCGGCACCTGGCAGGGACGGACCGCTGCCGTCCACGTCGGTGCGCCGCTCCTCACCTGTGTTCCCTCGGCGGGATCCGGTCCGGGAGCCCAGTGCGCGAGCATCGACAGCTTCGGTGGGAGCCTCGACAACAACTCGAGCACCATGCGGCCGGTCGACAAGGCCCCTGCCGTCGGTGGGGAGACGAGCACCCGGTGGTCGTCCACCGCCGTCCTCGATGTTCCCGCTGGCTCGACGGTCCACCGAGCCACGCTCAGCTGGTCGGCGTCGCGTCCTGCGTCGGGCGCCTTCGACGGGGCTGAGGGCACCGCGCGCCTGCGCGGGCCCGGTGGTCTCTACACGGACGTGACGAGCGCCGCGACGACGGTCGTCACCGACCGTGCCGGGCTCGTCACGTACCAGACCCACGCGGACGTGACGTCGACGGTGAAGGCTCTGGGGGCCGGGGAGTGGTCGGTGGCGGACATCGCCCTGCCCCGGCTCACGGGGGCACAGGCGGGGAACGGGCTGCACGGCGGTTGGACGCTCACCGTCGTCTACGAGCACCCGAGCCTGCCTCAGGCATCGGTGACCCTGTTCCAGGGGTCGCTCAGCGTCCTCGGTGCGACCAGCGGACCGGACCTCTGGTTGGGGGCCCCGGCGAACCGGACCATGGTGGTCGGTGCGGTGGCCTGGGACGGGGACCGCGGACGGACGGGCGACTCCGTGTTCGTCGACGGCCGTGCCCTCACGCCGATGACCGGCAACGGCACCGGGGGAAGCCCGCAGAACGCCTTCGACTCCACGGCCACCGGCGTGCAGGGCGGATTCCGCAACTCGCTCGGGGTCGACGCGAAGACGTTCCTGCCTGTGCAGGTGTCGGGCGAGCGCGCGAACCTGTGCTTCACGGCCGGCAACGACGCCTACCTGCTGGGCATGGTCTCCGTCACCGTGCGGGAGTAGGGCTCCGGAGATCCGGTCGACAGGGCCGGCGTCAGTCGACGACGCCGTAGAGGCGGTCTCCTGCATCCCCGAGCCCGGGGACGATGTAGGCGTTCTCGTCGAGGCGCTCGTCGACGGCGGCGACGACGACCTTGACGTCCACGCGGTCGCCGACGGCCTTCTCGAGGACCTCGAGGCCCTCGGGCGCGGCGAGGAGGCACACGGCGGTGACGTCGCGGGCTCCACGCTCGAAGAGGAAGTCGATGGCCGCGACGAGGGTGCCGCCGGTGGCGAGCATGGGGTCGAGGAGGAAGCACTGGCGACCGGTGAGGTCGTCGGGCAGGCGGTTGGCGTACGTGATGGCCTCGAGGGTCTCCTCGTTGCGCTGCATCCCGAGGAAGCCGACCTCGGCGGTGGGCAGCAGGCGCGTCATACCGTCGAGCATCCCCAGGCCTGCCCGCAGGATGGGGACGACGAGGGGGCGGGGGTCCGCGATGCGCGTCCCGACGGTCTCGGCGACGGGCGTGCGGATGGTGTGGCTCTCCGTGCTCACCTCGCGGGTGGCCTCGTACGCGAGGAGCGTGACGAGCTCGTCGACGAGGAGCCGGAACGTCGGCGACGACGTCTCCTGGTCGCGGAGGACGGTGAGCTTGTGGGCGACCAGCGGGTGGTCGGCGACGTGCAGGCGCATGGGCCTACGGTACCGCGCTCACCACCGCTGCCATACTGGCGCGCATGCACGACGACGGGCGGTACCGGTGGGCGATGGACCTCGCCCTGGGCGAGGCGCGTCTCGCGGTCGGCACGGGCGACGTGCCGGTCGGTGCGGTCGTCGTCGGCCCGGACGGGACGGTGGTGGGGCGCGGGCGCAACCGTCGTGAGGAGACGGGGGACCCGACGGCGCACGCCGAGGTCCTCGCCCTCCGCGAGGCCGCGGCGGCCCTCGGCGAGTGGCGCCTGGCGGGCTGCACGCTCGTCGTCACTCTGGAGCCGTGCGCGATGTGCGCGGGTGCGATCCTCCTCGCGCGCGTCCCCCGCCTCGTGCTGGGTGCGTGGGACGACAAGGCGGGGGCGACGGGCTCGGTGTGGGACGTCGTCCGCGACCGTCGCATGAACCACCGCGTCGAGGTCCTCGGTGGCGTCCAGGAGGACGAGTGTGCCGCGCTGCTCAGGGAGTTCTTCGCGGAGCACCGCTGAGCGGAGCGCTGCCGACGAGCGCGTCCACCAGGGCGGTGAGCGTCTCGGAGGTGCCCGCGTCGAGGCGCACCGTGGCGAGGTCGTCGCCGCGCGTCGCACCCCGGTTGACGATGGCCACGGGCTTCCCGGTCTTCGCGGCGTGCCGCACGAACCGCAGTCCGGAGTGGACGGTGAGGGACGACCCGGCGACGAGGAGCGCGTCGGCGTCGTCGAGCATCGCGAACGCTCGGGTCACGCGCTCCTTGGGGACCGACTCCCCGAAGTAGACGATGTCCGGCTTGAGGACCCCGCCGCACACCTCGCAGGCCACGGGCTGGAACCCGGCGGTGGTCTCGATGACGGCGTCGGCGTCGGGCGCGATCTCGATGTCCGCGACGTTCCCCACGGACTCCACGAAGCCCGGGTTGGCGGCGTCGAGCCGCTCCGCGAGGGACTCCCGGGACACGAGGTGCCCGCAGTCGAGGCACACCACGCGGTCGTAGCTGCCGTGCAGGTCCACGAGGGCGCGGCTGCCCGCCTCCCGGTGGAGGAGGTCGACGTTCTGCGTGAGGATCCCGGACACGACGCCCGCCCGCTCGAGCTCGGCGAGCGCGCGGTGCCCGGCGTTGGGCTGCGCGCGGCGCACGTGCCGCCACCCCACGTGGTTGCGCGCCCAGTAGTGGCGCCTGAACGCCTCGTCGCCGATGAACTGCTGGTACGTCATGGGGGTGCGGGGCGGCGACCCGGGACCGCGGTAGTCGGGGATGCCGGAGTCGGTGGACATCCCCGCGCCGGTGAGGGCGAGCGTGCGGCGTCCGCGGAGGAGGTCGACGAGGTCCTCGACGGTGGTGCTGGTCATCCCTTCACAGTACGACGCACCCCGGGCGCCTGGGCGGGCTCCCGGGGTGCGTCGTCGGTCACTGTGCTGCGCGGCCTGGTCTCCTGAGAGGTCAGACCTCCGCGCGCTGCCGTGCGCGGCGCACGGCCAGGACGGTCGCCGTCCCGGCGCCCGCCAGCCCGAGGCCGGTGAGCACGAGGAGCGCCACGTCGGACCCGGTGCGAGCCAGGTCGCCCGTGGAGCCGGTGCTGCCCGACGTCGAGTCGCCAGTCGACCCGCCCGTCGTGCCGCCCGTGCCGCCGGGGACCGGTGCGGTGACCGTGCCACCGCCCGCACCTCCGGTGCCGGAACCTGTGCCGCCGTCACCGGGCTCAGCCGGTGTGCCGGGCTCTGTGGGCGTGCCCGGCTCGGCGGGGACCTCGGGGTCGGTGCCGCCGTCACCGGGCTCGGCCGTGATGGTGAGCGTCGCGGGTTCGGTGGTCGCGGTGCCGTGCGCGTTGTGGAAGGTGGCGCGCACGAGGAGGCCGTCGGCGTCGGTATCGAGGTCGGTGATCTCGAGCGTCGAGGTCGCGGCGCCGGTGGCGTCGCGCGTGGTGACGGGCTGCTCGTCGACGTCCACCCACGTGGCCCCGTCGAGGGACCACTGCCACACGGCGACCGGCGAGGGCGTGCCGGTCGCGACCGCGGTGAACGACGCGACGTCGTCCACCGTCACCGCGGCATCGGCGGGCTGCGCCGCGACGGCGGGGAGGTCGACCGACTGGTCGATGACGGGCCACCCGTCGACCCAGTCGATCTTGTGGAGGCCGAGCGTCGGGAAGTAGGGGATGGCCTCGTTGGAGCCGTCGTAGTAGTGGAACGCGAGGTAGTCGTCGAACACGGACTGACCGCCCGGCCCGGTCATGGCGCCGTGCGCGTCGAGGATGACGGTGCCACCACCGCCGAACATGTCCCGGCCGTCCTTGTCGAGGTACGGGCCGGTCACGGACTCGGAGCGCCCGACGGCCACCTTGTAGGTGGAGTCGCCGCCCTGGCAGCAGGAGTCGAACGACACGAAGAGGTAGTAGTACCCGTCGTGCGGGTAGATGTACGGCGCCTCGATGGGGTTGCCGGCGACGAACCGGTCGGCGATGTTCACGGTCTGCGACTGCCAGTCGGCGACGGGCTTGCCGCTGGGCCACTCGAGGGGAACCAGGAAGATCCCGTACCAGAACGACCCGATGGACATGTAGGGGCGCCCGTCGGCGTCCTCGACGATGCCCGCGTCGATCGCGTTGAACGTCTTGTCGGGGTTGGTCGGGTCGAGGCCCACCACGGGGGAGGACACGACGAGGCCCTGGTCGACCCACTCGTAGTCGGGGTCCTCGGGGTCGAGCGTCGTGTTGGTGGCGAGCGCGGTGAGCGAGTTGGCGGTCCCGAAGCCCGACGCGGAGTAGTACAGGTAGTAGGTGCCGTCGTTCTCGTAGATCTCGGGTGCCCACAGGTTCTCGGGGAGCTCGCCGCCGGCGAAGTGCTCGTCGATCCACGCGGGGATCTCGTCCCACACGGTGCCGACGTACTCCCAGGTGGTGCCGTCGTCGTGCGACGCGGCGATCTGGATGGTGCCGCCGTTCTCCCGGTTGATGCGCCCGGTGGAGTACACGTACCAGGTGCCGTCGTCGTCGATGATCAGCGCGGGGTCGTGGATGGGGGAGGTCTTACCGACGACGGACTTCCCGCCGGGCGCGTCGACCTGGTCGACGCTCGGCGCCGTGGGTGTGCTGAGGGCGGTGGGTGCGGTGGCCGTCTGCGGGGCTGGTGCGGCGGTGGCGGGGGCGAGTGCCGCGCCGGCCGTGGTCAGCCCGAGGCAGAGTGCCGCGAGGATGCTCGTGGGCCTTGCGAACCGTCCTCGTCCGGGAGTTCTCTTCACTGGTGGTCCTGCTCTCTCGTGGTCTCTCGTGGTGGTGTGCGAGAGACGCGGTGCCGTGCGGCGCCGCGCCAGTCGTCGTTGACCGGGTTGTCATACATCGATGTACTACAACGATGTAAGGAAGGTAGTCGGAGTGGGTGAAGACGGTCAAGGGCCGCGGGGCCGACGTTCTGGTCGGTCTCGCGGCCCTCGATCCGGTCGAGCGGCTCAGGTGTGCGTGCGGTCAGGAGCGCGTGAACCGCTGGTTGGCAGCACCGGTGCAGGTCCACAGCTGCATGGGTGTGCCGTTGGTGGTTCCCCATCCGGAGACGTCGAGGCAGAGCCCCGACTGGGTACCGCGGATGGTGCCGTCCGGCTGGGCCACCCACTTCTGATTGGTGCCGCCCGTGCAGCTCCACACGATGACGGCGGTGCCGGGAGTGGTCCGGCGGTCCTTCGCGTCGAGGCACAGGGATCCGAAGACCCGCAGCTCGTCGGAGGCCGTGGCGGTCCAGCGCTGGTTGGCGAGGCCGTTGCACGACCACGCGGTCGCAGGGGTGCCGGCCGTCGCCGCGGCGACGTCGAGGCAGGTGCCCGTGTGGACGTTGCGCAGGGTGCTGGTCCCGGACGTCTGGGCGCCGATGGTGGGCCACCCGTTGGTCCACGTCATGCGGTCGATGGCCAGGGTGGGTGTGCCGTTCTTGGTGGAGTCGTAGTAGTGGTACGCGAGGTCGTCACCGAACACGGACTGCCCACCGGGGCCGATCCGTGTCCCGGAGCTCTGGAGGAGGATGGTGCCGCCACCGTTGAGCATGGACTTCCCGGAGCGGTCCAGGTACGGGCCCGTCACGGAGCGCGAGCGTCCGACGGCGATCTTGTAGGTGGAGCTGGTGCCCTTGCAGCACGAGTCGAACGACGTGAAGAGGTAGAAGTACCCGCCGCGCTCCTTGATGTACGGGGCCTCGATGGGGTTGCCGCTGACGCGACGGTGCGCGAGCTGCACGGTCTGCGGCGCCCAGTCGGCGACGGCGACCTTCCCGCTGGGCCACTGGAGCGGCACGAGGAAGATCCCGTCGAAGAACGACCCGATCGACATGTACGGCTTGCCGCCCGACTCGACGATGCCCGCGTCGATCGCGTTGAAGTTCGCGCCGCCGGGCAGGCCCGTGGCCGGGGACGCGACCACGAGGCCCTGGTCGACCCACCGGTACGCGGGGTCGTTCGGGTCGAGCGTCGTGTTCGTGGCCAGCGCCGTGACGGACGTGTTGGTGCCGAACCGGGACGCCGAGTAGTACAGGTAGTAGGTGCCGCCGTGCTCGTAGACCTCCGGCGCCCAGAGGTTCTCCGGGAGCTCACCCCCGGCGAAGTGCTGGTCGATCCACGTGGGGATCTTGTTCCACACGGTGCCGCGGTACCGCCACGTGGTGCCGCCGTCGGACGACGACCACATCTGGATGGTGCCACCGTTCTCGCGCTTCACACGGCCGGTCCCGTACACCCACCACGTGCCGTCCCTGGCGACGATGAGCGCCGGGTCGTGGATGGGCGTGGTGTCACCGGTGACGGGCAGGGCGGCCATCTGCTCGGCGATCCGCGCCGCCGCTGCGGCGGCCTGGGGCTTGGTGCCCTGGGTGCCACCCGCGAGGGCGGCGTCGGGCGCGCTCGCGGCGGTCGGTGCGGGTACCCCGGTGGTGACCGTTGCGGTCGCGCTCACGGGCTGGGTCGCGGGCGCGACGGCAGCGGTCGCCGCGGTGGTGGTCGCGGTCGCGCCGAGCGCGAGGCAGGCGGCGAGCGCGATGCTCGCTGCCGTGCGGAAGCCGGCGCGTCGGGACGGACGTGCCGTGCCCGGGCGAGCAGGGATGTGCTGTCTGATGGGTCTCACTGGTGGGTCCTGTTCTCTCGTTCGCCGAGAAGGCGTCGCGCATCGGACCGTCGGTCCGTGCTCGATGCCAGTCGCCGTTGACTGGGCTCGATGGGTGGACTGACGCACACCTGCCCAGTGTGCATCGATGTAGAACGTGGGGACGAACCTAGCGAACGGATCCGAAACGGGCAAGGGGGCGTCCGATTGGGAGCTTCGACGGTTCGCCAGGTACTCTTCTGGGCGAGGTAGCGTGTCCGAGCGGCCTAAGGAGCACGCCTCGAAAGCGTGTGTGGGTGAAAGTCCACCGTGAGTTCGAATCTCACCGCTACCGCTCTCGGGTCTGTCTCAGGCCCATGTACGACGAGAACCCCTGTTCGGGGCCCAAGAGGGCCTGGCGCAGGGGTTCTGTCGTGTCTGACCGCTGTGGGCGTCGGTCGTTGCCGACGGGTGCGTGCGATCTGCCGAACTTGTGTCGAGACAGATGCCGTCGCGTGGCGTTCAAGATTCTTGAACGTTCAGGAATGCTGAACGTTCAAAAATACTGTACGGTCCTCGTGTGGACACCGCACCGGGGAGAGGGCGCCAGGATCTGGCAGCTCAGATAGTCGAGAGCGCCCGCGAGAACCATGTCACGCTGCGGATCAGTGACAGCACGGTCCTCGTAGAGCTCGACGGTCAGACGTACGACTGGCCCGCTGTGTGGACGACCGGCACGAGGGACGTACCAGCACGCATCCAGAAGGGTGCGTTCATCTTGGCGGAACGCCTCTCGCCCGCGGCCACGGCCAGCATTCGCCGAGCGGGAGCAGCGGGCGCCGATGCTCTCGGAACCGTCTACGCGCGTGCGCCTGGGTTGCTCGTGGACGTGCGGGGTAGGCGCCCGCCGGCGGCTCGGGGCCTCCGCTCGGCTCCGACGTCGTCGAACCTCATGAGTGCTGCCCGCGCCAAGGTCGTCTTCTGCCTGCTCCAGTGGCCGGAGCTGTTGCACGAATCCGTGCGCGTGCTGGCAGCGACTGCTGGGGTGTCCGTCGGTTCCGCGCAGGGCACGCTCTCCGCGCTCGACGAGGAACGCCATCTGACGGTCGGGCGGACCCGCCTGACCCGGCGGGGTGAGCTCTTGGACCAGTGGGCGACGGCCTTCCCGGCAGGATTGGGCCGAAGGCTCGAGCTCGCGAGCTTCGTGGGAGATCCGACCCCGGAGGTATGGGCCGAGGCGGGGCATGTCGTCCATGCCAGCGGCGTGTATGCAGCAGAAGGTATCAACGGGAAGGGGATGACCATCTACGTCGAGAGAGTCGATGCCAAGGCGGTCATGGCATCTCGATGGCGCACACCGCAGATAGTGAACGGTGAGGTGGCGAACATCGTGGTGAGACGACGCTTCTGGACGTCGGCCGAGAACTCGGGCGACGACGGGCGAGGGAAGGTGTTGACAGCACCCGAGCTCTTGGTGTACGCGGATCTTCTTGCTTCCGGAGAGCCCCGTCAACGAGAAGTCGCCTCACACCTGCGAGAACGTCTTGTATGACGTAGACGTCGCAGCGGTGCACCTGGAGCACGCTGCCGGCGAGGTGCTCAGAACGCTCTGGCCTCTCGTGGACCCCGACTCTGGCGTGATGGTCGTGGGCGCGGTTTGTCGGGACGTCTTGCATGCGGCACTGGGTATGAGTGAGCAGCTCACCGCCACGGGTGATCTGGATCTGGCCTTCGGGGTGAAGGGCTGGGAGCAGTACCGGGCGCTCACGTCGAGGCTGGAGAGTGTCGCGGGCTCGGGATCGAACATCAGGTATCGGGTCGCGGGAACTCTGGTGGATCTCGTTCCCTTCGGCGATGTCGAAGAGCCGGTGGGAGAGGTTCGACTTCCTCACGAGACCAGCATGATGAGCGTCTTCGGCTTCCAGGAGGTGTTCGCTGCCGCGAGTCGGGTCACGCTCGCGGGCGGAGCTGCTGTTCGGCTCCCGACGCCGGCAGGCTATGCCGCGCTCAAGCTGAAGGCTTGGGTGGACAGGCGCGCTCACCACGAGTCGAAGGACGGTCGAGACCTCGGCACGGTGATGTCCTGGTACGAGCAGTCACCTCAGGTGATTGATCGACTCTATGAGCCGGATGACAACGATGCAGCAGCCGCTGGTGTGCTGGAGGCCGCGGACTTCGACCCGGCGCTCGGTGCGGTCGAGCTCTTGGCCCGAGACGCGATGTCAGTGATCGGGGCAAACCGGCACGCTGAGCTTCGCAGGCTGTGGCAGTCGGTCGACGACGACCTTCTCGCGACGGATCTGGCACCACGTCGTGCCTTGCCTCGAGGACCCCGGACCGGTCGTCTCGACGAGAGGGTCCTGGCTCTTCGGCGTGGCATTGATGGTCCCACTCTTCGCTGAGTGGTAAGAGCGCGGAGTCCTCACGCAACCACGAGGACTCAGGTGTGCTGACGGTATTCCTGCACGTACGCGGCGAAGATTGCCGCGAAGGTCTCGGTGGTGCGGACCAACCACTGTGCGAGGTCCGGCCCCACGGCCGCGTCGCGCCAGTCGCCGTCGTGCCGCAGGATCGCTTGGCTCGCCTTGTGCTCGGGGTTGTCGCGCCACTCCAGGTGGGCGCCGAGCGAAGCTTCGATCTCTTCGCGGTGTCGGTGAAGGTGAGCGAAGAGGTCCTTGTCGTCGCGGACGTAGAAGGCGCACGAGACGGCAGGCTCACGGGTGGCGAGGGACAGGGCGACGCTGCACCCGGGCAGACCGATGGCGACGCCTACCGAGTCCTGCGTCGAGCCCTTGGGCCATGACGTGATGAGGGTTCCGGTGGACGTGCCGAGCTCGCGGACGGTCTCGAAGAACGCCTGGCGCTGTGCCAGCAGCGGTCTGGTGCTCGATGTGCGCCAGGAGGGCGTGTCGCCGACCTCGAGGCCGGCGAGCTTTGCGAGCTCACGGGCGGCGACGAACTGCGCAGGATCCGCGCGTCCGTCGTCGTCGAAGGTCAGGCCCTCGGATTCCAGGTAGGTGCGGGGGTCGTCGGCGCGATCCGGGTCCGGCCAGCGGAACCCGGGAGAGATGGTCCCGCCGCGCTGGAGCACCCGCCAGAACCCGTGCATGAGGCGGGTGGTGATGATCGCCGCGACGGGCTGGGGGTAGGAGCCTGCGATGAGCGCGACCTCACCGTAGGAGGTCCAACGCCCTGCGGGGATCTCGGCGACGATCGAGGAGACGATGCGGCCGGTCTCCGACGACTCCTCGTCGCCGGTGCTCGTGAGCGTCTCGTCCGGTCCGGGCCACAGGGAGATGATCTTCTCGGCCAACGCGGCACCACGTGCGTGGATCTCGGTCAGGCTCCATGTCTCGTGAGCGGCAATCTCCTGGTTCATGCGGAGCCCGGACTCCCCGAGCATGGCCCGCTTCTCGGCGAAGGGGCGGTTGCTCAGCTCGCTGTTGTAGGCGGTGAGCGTCAGGTTGCCGATCGTGTGGACGAGGCGTTCGTGCTCGGCGGTCACGTCGGCGTCGTCGGAAAGCCCGGCGGCGAAGTCCCGGCGCACCGTGTCGGTCAACGTCTGCGGCAGCACGTGCTCGATGGTGAGGTTCGTGGGGTCCACGGCTTCCTTGGAGGCGTAGGACTCCTCGAGCCACCGCAGGATGAGCTTCTTCTGCGAGGCACGGCCCTGCCAGTAGAAGGGCACTGCTCCGACGGCCGCGCGCACCTGCGTGTCGGTGGCGAAGTGCTTGCGCCCACGGGACAGATAGTCCCTCAGTGCGATGTCGACCGCTTCGGCGTCGGCGACGATGTTCACTGCTAGGAGGAGGGTGCGGTTGAGTCCGGTGGTCGCTCGCCCGGCGACGATGCGACGCACGAAGTACGACTCGAGCGTCAGGAGCGCGTGAGCGGCCTGGGTGGGTGTCGCTGTGCCTGCGGCTCGGCGTGCAAGGATCGCCATGACGACCGGGTAAGCGGTGGTCGAGCCCCACGCCCTGATGTGGTCGAGACGCGTTCGGATGGCCGGGTCGGTCTCCCGGGAGGGATCGAGGATCGTGGCCAGGACGTCACCGAGAGCAGCGATGCGTCGGACCTCGGACTCGATCTGGTCGGGCGTGGTGAGCTTCTCCAGCCGCTTCTGCTGTCCGGCGTAGGTGTCGGACTGCTTGACCCGCTCGTCGCGTCGGGCGAGGTCGAGCCAGAAGAGCAGCTCCAGGTTGTCGGAGGAGAGCTTCTTCTCGAGCGGCAGCCACACGGCGTCGTAGACGTCCTCGGAGCGCGGCCCGAGCCGCATGAAGAGGTAGTTCTTCAGGAGGTCGGACTGGCTGAGCTGGAGACCGGTGTTGTTGAGCGACTCGAAGATGCGGTGCGCGTTGTCGCCCGGTTCCGCGGTCACCACGACGACGGTCAGTCCGTGGACGACGGCGTTCTCGATCTCGTCGAGATCGCGAGGGTCGTCGGGGCCGTCCGCCAGGGCGAGCTTGGCTCGGAAGTGGTTGTAGGCGGTCCCGATCGCATCGGACCCGCCGGCCTCGGGGGATGACGTCAGCACCGCCTTGTACGCGTCCCGGTCGGCCTGGGTGGGTAGCACCTTGGTCGGCTTGCCGGTGTCGTAGACGTTCACGAGGTACTGGGCGTGGATGCCTTCGGCCCGGTCGGTGCGGCCGGTCTCGGCGAGGTGGTCGCGCAGCGCTGCGAGGAGAAGGGTGAGCGTGGTCAGGCGCTGCTGGCCGTCGACGACGAGCAGCTTGGCCAGTCCGACGGCGTTGAAGTCAGGGCTGGTGGCCAGCACGAGCGACCCGATGAAGTGGTTCGACCCCGGCGCCTCGCGCCGCGTCGCCGCGAGCTCGACGACGTCGTCCCAGAGCTGGTCAAGATGCTTCGCGCCCCAGGAGTAGACCCGCTGGTACAGCGGGACCTGGTACTGCTTCTTGCCCTCGAGCATCCCGGCGAGGCTCGTCTCCATCGCTTTGACCACGTGTGACCCCCGCCTTGTGCCCGACCTGTGACTGCCTCACCGTAGCGTTACCGTTGGCACTGCCGGTGGCGTGGCTGCCGGCCACAGAGGTCGCCAGCCTCCTCAGGAGAGGGGTGCCTCGAGTCGTCACACCGATCGGAGTGCTCGTGGTCCACGAGAAGACCGTGCGACGAGTCACCTCCGTGATTCTCGGACTGGAAGCTCTCTATGTAGTCGGCCTGGTCGTCGTCGTAGGTGGTTTCGCCGCGTCGATGCGCGCGTTCGACGGAGAGCCGCAGCCTCAGCTCTCTGGGGTCGTGACCGTCGTCGGGCTTCTTTCAGGGCTGGTCCTCGCGTCGGCGGCGATCGTGGTGATGAAGGGATCCTTCGATCCTGGGCGCCAGCCTGATACGGCGTCCTGGGTGCTGTGGGTCGCGCTCGTCGTGAACGTCGGGCTTGCCGTCGGTGCACTCGTCTCTGCGCTCTGGCTCCTGCTGGGAGTCTCATTGACCGTGTCGTGCATCCTGGGCGCCCAGCTCGGACGGCCGAGGCATGTCCTTTAGTGGAGATCTGCATGGCTGCGTGATCGAATATGCCAGCGACATCGTGGAAGGGGACGGGTAGCCTCGTCCTACCTCGCCCAAGGTGCGCCCATCCGGTAAAGGCGCACTCAGCCCGCAGTCGGAGAGGGTGGCTGCCCGTTCGAGCCGGGCCGGGTCCGTGAGGTGCCCTCGCGCTGCGGGCGCGATGGGCGCCCACCTCGTTCTCAGCCTGCAGCGGGTGAAGAATGCAGGAATCCCGGACAACGAGTCCCTGCGGGAACATTCACCCCGGAAGGTGCGTGGAGCCGACAGGTGCGTGTGGGACTGTCGAGGAATGCTCTCCCCGCCCTCTTCGCTCGCCGCTCTCCTCGAGGAGGAGAGCGCTGCGGACCGTGCTTTCTGCTATCAGAGGGAGCGCTGGCGGGAGTGGACGGGACACCTCGACCAGAACGCCCTCGTGCTCGACGACCTGCCCGCCGAGCTGGACCGGACGGACGCGGCACGGCTCGTCCGTGACCTGCTGCCGGGCGACGTGACCGGGGCGTTCACCGTCGCGATGATGTGGGGCCACGGCCCCTCGGGGCACGGCCCCTTCCGGACGGCGAGGATCCTCACCGGGTCCAAGCGCCCCAAGGAGGAGCTCGTCCGGGTGGACGTCCGCCGCCGCCTCCGAGAATCTGCTGACATCGCGCTGAAGAAGGGCGCCGTGGCGGCGAGGCTATTCCTGAATGCGAGGGAGGGAAAGGTCGACAGGTTCGGTCCCGCATTCATCACCGTGTGGATATCCCTGATCACCGCTCGGGGTGAGGCGCGGTCGCAATTCGCTGCTCCGGTCCTCGACCCGAGGATCAGCAGGTGGCTCGCCGTCCACGCCATCTCGGTCCGGGGCGACCACCCCGACGACTACGCCCGGTACGTCGAGATGGTGGCCGGCTGGGCGACGTCGAGCGGACTGGCCCCGGTGGAGGTCGAGGAACGCATCCTCCGGCTGGCACGGTAGGCATGGCCTGCTGAGGTCCGACTCAGGTCGCGGCGACCACGCACGCCGTGATGAAGACGACCTGGAGCGCGGTCCGCAGAGCCAGGGGCGTCGTCGGTGCGGACGGGTGGACGGGCCCCGACGCCGCCCGGACGTTGGCCGGGAACATCGCGACGAGCAGGAGTGCGAGGCAGACGGCTGCGACGGTGCGCGTGGCCGGCACGAGCACCCCGAGCGCACCGACGATCTCGAGGACGCCCGTGACGGTCACCGCGAGCTCGGGGCGGGGAACCCCTGTCGGGACGATGGCGACGAGCCCAGCGCGACGGGGCTGGCGGAAGTGCGCGGTTGAGGCGAGGGTGAACATCGCGGCGACACCCACCGCGGTGGCCGTGGACCACGAGCTCAGGGTGCTCAGGCTCGGGACCCCTGCGCCCAACGCGCGCGCGATGCAGGTCGTGACGACGAGGGCGACGAACGGTGCCACGTGGACTCCTCCAGGGTCGGGACTCGATCCTCTGCGCCGCCGACCATCTTGTCAATGACAAGATTGCGGTTAGCATGGACCGTGCCCTACCACCACGGCGACCTGCGAGCGGTGCTGCTGAGCGAGGCCGCATCCGTCGTCGCAGCCGACGGACCTGATGCGCTCACCCTCCGTGGCCTGGCCCGACGGGCCGGTGTCTCCCACGCGGCGCCCGCGCACCACTTCCGGGACCGGCGCGGGCTGCTGACCGCCCTCGCGACCGAAGGATTCGTCCGGCTCGAGCGCGCGATGCGATCAGCGCCGACGTTCCTGGAGACGGCCGTCGCGTACGTGGAGTTCGCCACCGGGGCCGGGCGCGGTCACTACGCCGTGATGTTCGACAGCTCGCGCACCGACCCGCGGGACCCTGACCTCGAGGCCGCTCGCACCGCCGCGGGGCAGGTCCTCCTCGACGGCACCGGGACCGTCGAGCCCCGGTCTGCCGATGCACCGCTGGCAGCCTTCGCGCTCGTCCACGGCCTCGCCACGCTCGTCATGTCGGGAGCCCTCCGCGCCACCCACCCGGGCGCGGACGTCGGGGACCTGACGCGCCGCGCCGCGCGGGTCCTCTTCGCGGAACGGTCCGACGAGACCTGACGAGCGCTCAGTCCTTCGCGTAGGTCGCCCCGTCGTGCAGAGCGGGGCTGCCACCGGTGGCGACGCGGTCCCACGCGTCGCCGGGGACGTGGTCGCTGTCGGCATCGCTCGTGGGTCGTGCTGCGAACTCCGCGATGAAGTCCTTGAGGGGACCGTCGTCGGGCAGCACGCCTGCCGTGTGCCGCTCCAGGCCGACGACGACGGCCCAGGGGAGGAGCGCCCGCAGCTGCTCCGGGCTCGGAGGCGCAGGCGGGTCGACGAGGGACACCCAGCCCCCAGGCGTGAGGAACCGGTCGATCCCCAGGACCTGCTCCCGCACCGCCATGCCCGTGTCGGTGAGCGCGTGCCACCGGTGCCGGGGCGGCAGGAGCACCACGACCGTCATGATCGCCAGCGACACCACCGCGAACGCCGTCTGCGGGTGCTCCGCGACCCGTCGGATCGCCACGAGCGTGAGCGCGACCAGCCCGGCGAGCAACGGCCACCGGTGGACGGGCAGCGGCACCACGGCCCGCAGACCGTCCCGCACGACGACGTCGTTCACCAACGCCTGGACGGTCCGGACCCGATGCCGCAGCGCCCCGTCCGACCGCGACACCCGCGCCCGCATCCCCGCGGAGGCGGGCACACCCACCAGGGCCGTCACGAAGCTGCCCTCCACGTGGTCCAACCCGTCCACGTCACGGACCTCGACCCACCAGCCGTCGTCGTCCCGGCCCAGGTCCAGGGCTCCGCGCTGGACGAGGTCCACCAGCTGGGCGCTCGTGCTCCGGGCGCGCATCCCCGCGCAGTGCGCCGCGACGAGGACACTCACACCCTCGGGAGGCACCCGCCGCTCGGGCGCGTACCTCCCGGGTGGGGCGTGACGTCCACGGTCCTGGACGACCAGGTGCACCGTCGTGAGGACGAACCCCACCGCCACCAGCAGGACGGCGACCCCGATCCCGGAACCCTCCGACGCTGTCATCGGGCACAGCACACCACGCGCCCACGAACGGGAGGTGACGGGAGGTCGACGCCCAGGTGACCCGCCGCGCGGGACAACCCTCAGGAGGGGGAGGTCACCCGGCGCAGGGCGGCGAGGAGGCCGTCCGCGGTGAGGCGCCCGACGACCGCGCCACCGTCGTCCACGACCGTGACTCCCGCAGGCCCCGCACCCGAGAGCGCCGCGAGCGCGTCGTCCAGCGACGCCCCGAGCGCGACCGACCCCGCAGCCGCACCGTCCTTCACGAGCCCGAACCCGCCGTCGACCGCCTCGAGGTCCCGCCGCTCCACGCGCCCGAACCCGAGGAGCCGCGTCTCCCGCCCGGTACCGATGAACTGCTCCACGAACGCGTTCGCCGGCCGCGCGAGGAGGGTCACCGGGTCGGCGACCTGCTCGACCACGCCGCCCCGGCTGAGCACGACCACGCGGTCTGCAAGGCTCACGGCCTCGTCGATGTCGTGCGTGACGAGCATGACCGTCGTCCCGAGGGTCTGCTGGATGCGGCGGAACTCGACCTGGAGGCGGCGGCGACCCTCCGGGTCCACGGCCCCGAAGGGCTCGTCCATGAGGAGCACCGGCGGGTCGACGGCCAGCGCCCGCGCCACCCCGACGCGTTGGCGCTCGCCGCCGGACAGCTCGTGCGGGTAGCGGCGGCCGTACGTCGCGGGGTCGAGACCGACGAGGTCGAGGAGCTCCTCGACGCGCGCGGCCGCGCGGCGCTTGTCCCACCCGAGGAGGCGCGGGACGGTGGTGACGTTCTGCGTGACCGTGCGGTGGGGGAAGAGCCCGACGTGCTGGATGACGTACCCGATGCGGCGCCGCAGGGCCACGGCGTCGACGCTCATGACGTCCTCGCCCTCGAGGAGCACCTGACCGGACGACGGTTCGACGAGGCGGTTCACCATGCGCAGCGTGGTCGACTTGCCGCACCCGGACGGCCCGACGAGGGCGAGGAGCTCGTGGGGCAGGACGTCGAGGTCCAGGCCCTCCACGGCCACCGCGCCGCTGGCGAACTCCTTGCGCGCGGCACGGAAACGGATGAGCGGCTCCGCCGTCGAGGAGTCGGAGTCCGTGGTGGGAGCCATGCGGCGACACTACCCGTGGGCCACCCTGCGCGCGCCGTCACCAGAGCACCCCGATAGCCTCCTGGGGTGGAACCCGAGCCCCCCGCCAACCCCTGGCTGTCCTGGTCGTACGTCCAGGACAACTCCTCGGAGATCCTCCGGGCCCTCGGCCAGCACACCTCCCTGACAGTCCTGGCCGTGCTCATCGCGGTCCTCGTCGCCGTCCCGCTCGCGGCCCTCGCGCACCTGCGCCCCCGCCTCGCGGGCCCCCTCCTGGGCACGACGGGGGTGCTGTACACCATCCCGTCGCTCGCCCTCTTCGCCGTCGTCTACCCGCTGCTCCGCGACCGCCGCAGCACCGTCCTCCTCGGCCTCGTGCTCTACGCGCTGCTCCTCGTGGTCCGCAACACCCTCGTGGGTCTGCGCGGGGTAGACCCGGACGTCACGGACGCGGCACGGGGCCTCGGGTACAGCCGGGCCCGGACGCTCTTCACCGTCGAGCTGCCCAACGCCCTGCCCAGCGTCCTCACCGGCGTCCGCCTCGCGACGGTGAGCACGGTGGCGCTCGCGACCGTCGGCGTGGTCATCGGGTACGGGGGGCTGGGGCAGCTCATGGTGCGTGGCCTCGGTAGCGGCTACCGGGCGCAGATCATGACCGCGACCCTCCTGTGCCTGGCCCTCGCGCTCGTCCTCGACCTCCTCCTCACGCTCCTCGGACGAGCGCTCACGCCCTGGGCGAGGGGACGCTGATGGACGACGTCTCAGCAGCCGTCGTGTGGCTCAACGACCCGTGGAACTGGACGCGTGGCGGTGGCATCCTCGACCGCACCGTCGAGCACCTCACCATGACGCTCGTCGCCGTCCTGCTCGCGGCGCTCGTCGCTCTCCCGCTCGGCGTGTGGCTCGGCCACCGCGAGCAGGGGTCGACGACGGGCAGGCGGCCCCGCATCCAGGCGGGCCCGGCCGCGGTCCTCGCGGCGAACGTCTCCCGCGCGCTGCCCACCTTCGCGCTCCTCACCATCTTCGCGACGACGGGCGTCGGCTTCGGCAACCGGCCCACCGTCCTCGCGGCCGCGATCTTCGCGCTGCCCGTCATCCTCGCCAACACCTACGCCGGGGTCCGCGGCGTGCCGCCCGACGTCCGCGACGCGGCCCGTGGCATGGGCATGTCCGGCCTGCGCGTCCTGACGTCCGTGGAGCTGCCCCTGGCGCTGCCGCTCGTCGCAGCCGGGCTGCGCACCGCCGCCGTGCAGGTCGTCGCGACCATCCCCCTCGCCGCCCTCGTCGGCGGCGGCGGGCTCGGCACGGTCGTCGTCCAGGGCTTCGGGCTGCAGCGGTACGGGCAGGTCATCGCCGGCGGAATCCTCATCGCCGTCCTCTGCCTCCTCCTCGAAGGAGTGCTCGCCGTCGCCCAGCGCGTCGTGACGCCCAGGCCCCTGCGAGGCGTCCGCGTCGCGTGACGTCGCACACCGCGGTCCTCCGCGCGCCCTCCACCGGTTGCCGACGAGGGTGGACCAGGATCGAATACGAGTCGTCGACCTCACGTCTGGAGCCATCATGCGCACCCACCGTCCACAGTCCCTCGCGGTCGCGTCCGCGGCCCTGGGGCTCGCGCTCGTCCTGTCCTCCTGCGGCGACCCCGGCTCCTCCGGCGGCCCCGCACCCACCACCGCGTCCGCGGGCGGTTCGGACCTCGAGACCTGCGAGGCGGTGCCCGGCGAGGGCCTCGTCGCCCTCGAGGACGACATGAACCTCCAGAACCCCGAGAACGTCATCCCTGCCGTGAACGCCGAGGCCGTCGCCGAGAACCCCGAGCTGCTCGAGGTCCTCGACACCGTCTCCGCCGTCCTCGACACCCCCGCGCTCGTGGCGCTCAACGCCGCCGTCGAGGTGGACCGCCAGACGTCCGCGCAGGCCGCGGAGGCGTTCGTCGCCGAGCAGGGCCTCGACTCCCCGGCCGACGTCGGCGGCGGTGCGTCCGTCGTCGTCGGGTCGCAGAACTTCACCGAGGGCGCCACCCTCGCCGCCATCTACGCCGAGGTCCTCGACAGCGCCGGGTTCGACGCCACCGTCCAGGACGTCGGGAACCGGGAGCTGTACCTCGCGGACCTCGAGTCGGGCGCCGTCACCGTCGTCCCCGAGTACGTGAGCACCCTCACCGAGTTCCTCAACCTCCGGGAGAACGGCCCCGACGCCGAGACGGTCGCCACGACGGACCTCACCGCGACGATGTCCGGGTTGACCCTCCTCACCGACGCCGCAGGGATCGCCGTCGGCACCCCGTCCGACGCGCAGAACCAGAACGCCTTCGCGGTCACCGCCGGTTTCGCGGAGGAGCACGACGTCGCGACCCTCTCCGACCTCGCCGCGAGCTGCGGCGGGATCGTCCTGGGCGGCCCGCCGGAGTGCCCCGAGCGCACCTTCTGCGGGCTCGGTCTCGAGGAGACCTACGGCATCGACGTCGCGGAGTTCACGTCGCTCGACGCCGGAGGCCCCCTCACCAAGCAGGCGCTGGCCGACGGGACCATCACCCTGGGCCTCGTCTTCTCGTCGGACTCCGCCCTCGGCTGACCCGGCTCAGAGCCCCGCGGTCTCCAGGAGTCTCAACCACACCTCGGAGACCGTGGGGTAGGCGGGCACGGCGTGCCACAGCCGGTCGAGCGGGACCTGCCCGACGACGGCGATCGTCGCCGCGTGGAGGAGCTCGGCGACGTCCGGGCCCACGAACGTCGCACCCAGCACCACGCCGCGGTCCTCGTCGAGGACCAGCTGCGCCGTGCCCTCCGTCCCGTCGCCGTTGACGGCCGTGCCCGCCACCGAGCCGAGGTCGTACCGCACCGTGCGCACCGTGTACCCGGCATCGCGGGCCGCGGCCTCCGTGAGCCCCACCGCCGCCACCTCGGGGCGTGTGAACACGACCTGGGGGACGGCCTCGTGGTCCGCCGTCGCCCGGAACCTCGACCACGCCCTTGCGCCGTCCTCCGCCGCCTCGTCGGAGTCCCCGAAGCGGGCCGCGATGACGTCGCCGACGACGCGCGCCTCGTACTTGCCCTGGTGCGTGGTCGCTACACGCCCCGCGGCGTCACCAGCTGCGAAGAGCCACCCGCCGTCGACGCCCTGCACCTGCATCGCGTCGTCCACCTCGAGGTGCGGACCGGCGTCGGGGTCGTCCGCGGTCAGCCCCACCGTGTCCAGCCCCAGGCCCGCGGTCGCCGGCCGGCGACCCGCTGCGACGAGGACCTCGTCGGCCACGAGCACCGACCCCGACCCGTCGAGCCGCAGGTGCACCTCCCCGGCGGGCCCGGCCTCCGCCGTCGTCTCGCGCCGCACCGAGGTGGCCTGCGTGCCCAGCCGGACGTCGACCCCCAGGTCGCGCAGCGACGCGACGAGGGCGTCGCTCACGAACGGTTCCGTGCCCGGCAGCAGGCGGTCGCCCCGCACGAGCAGCGTCACCGCGCTCCCGAGGTCGCTGAACGCCGTGGCCATCTCCACGGCCACCACCCCGCCACCGATGATCGCCAGGCGCCGCGGGACGTCCTGCGCCGCCGTGGCCTCCCGGCTCGTCCACGGCAGGGCAGCAGCGAGGCCGTCGACGTCGGGGATGGTGGGGACGCTCCCCGTCGCGAGGACCACCGCGCACCGCGCCACGAGCGTGCGCGTGCTGCCGTCGGCCCCGGTGACCTCGAGCCGTCGCGGTCCGACGAGGCGGGCACGCCCCCGCACCAGCGTGATGCCCGCGCCGTCGAGCCACTCGACCTGGCTCGCGTCGTCCCACTGCGACGCGAAGGAGTCGCGCCGTCCGAGGGTCGACGCGACGTCGACCCGCGGGACGCGGTCCTGCGGCACGAGCCCCGCGGCCCCGGGCACGCGCCGCGCCGCCTCGAGCACCGCGCCCGGCCGCAGCAGCGCCTTGGACGGCATGCACGCCCAGTACGAGCACTCCCCACCCACCAGCTCGTCCTCGACGACGGCGACGCTCAGCCCCGTGCGCCCCGCCCTGTCCGCCGCGTTCTCGCCGACGGCTCCCGCCCCGACGACGACCACGTCGTAGGTGAGCTCGTCGGTCTGGTCCGTCCGTGCCTCGTGTGTCATGCACCCATGGTGCTCGCGCGTGGCGCGAGCCGCACCGCGGACGACGCGCGCCGCGCCCTGACCGGGACCTTTGCCCCTCGCGGCCCACCCTGTGTGAGACTCGTCTCATGCACGACGTCTCCACCGACCCCGACCTGCTGACGCTCGTCCCCATGTACATCGCGGTCGCTCCCCGCGACCCGCGCGGTGAACGGCGTCTGTCCGACGAGGCCATCCGGCACGTGCCGGCCGCCACCGTCGAGGAGGTGTCCGACGTCCTCGTCCAGCTCGGTGTCCCCGCCGAGGCCATCGACGGGGCCGTCCTGGGTGCCCCCGGCTGGGTCGTCGCCCGCACGGTCGGCTGGAACGACGGGCGTGTCCTGCGCTGGGCGCCCGACGAGAACCCCGTCCGTGGTCCGTTCCCCACGCTCCCCGGCGAGGACGTCGCCACGTACCTGTCGCGTGCCATCGACGTCGAGTGCCTCGTCGGCGAGGACTTCGACATCCCCGCCGAGACGCCCGGCGCGGAGGAGATCGGGCTCGTCATCGAGAGCCGGTGCGGCGCCGTGGTGAGCGCCGGCCTGCGCTCCACCGACGCACCCCACCTCGCGCACCTCACCCAGGAGGCGCTGTGGTTCGCGCAGGTCGACGGCGTGTCCGTCGTGGCGGGCGTCGACCCGTCCGCGGACCTCGCCGACGTCGCCGCCTACACGTCGAGCACACCCACCCTCGGACTGGAGCGGCACGGCCCGTGGCGGCGCCTCGGGGTGGTCCGCGACGGTGAGGTCGTCGCCGCCCACGAGTGGGGACCCGCATGGTCCCGCGTGGACCCGTCCGCCGGGCAGGCCCCTGACGCCGAGGTGTTCTCCCTCGTGTTCGACCGGTTCGAACCGCCCCAGGCCGACACCGACGCGATCGTCGAGGCCTTCGGTCTCGGTCAGGAGGAGGCGGTCGCCCTCGCCCGGCTCCTCCGCGCTCCCGACGCCGACGACCCCTTCACCACCGTCCTGCGCATCCTCGGCCTGCCCGAGGAGGCCGCCGAGGTCGCCGAGGGGTGGCTCAGCGCCGCCGAGCTCCCCGGAGCCCGGCGCGTCGAGCCGCAGCCGTTCGCCCGGACCGTGTGGTCCACCCTCACCACCGACCCCACGGAACCCGGGCGCCTCAACGACCTCCAGCGCCTGTGGATCCACCGCCCCGCCGCCTACTGGGTGCTGTCCGCCGCCGAGCTCGCGCTGTCCGTCGCGGCGGCCGCCGTGCTCCTGCGGCACCCGGGGACGACGACGGGTGGTGCAACGGCCCGCACGGGCAGGGGCACCCACCTCGTGCGCCGCGCCGCCGGCTGGGCCGGCGTGGTGGCGGCCGTCGTCACGGTCGCCGACATGGCCGTCCCCCGACGCATGCGAGGCCTCGACCCCCGCTGAGCACGCGGCGCACCCCGCCCGGCGTGCCTAGGGTGGAGCCATGGACCTCAGGATCTTCACCGAGCCCCAGCAGGGCGCCACGTACGACCAGCTCCTCGCCGTCGCCCAGGCCACCGAGCGCCTCGGGTTCGACGCGTTCTTCCGCTCCGACCACTTCCTCGCCATGGGCGACGGCGAAGGCCTCCCCGGCCCCACCGACGCCTGGCTCACCCTCGCCGGGCTCGCCCGCGAGACCAGCACCATCAAGCTCGGCACCCTCGTCACGTCCGCGACGTTCCGCCACCCCGGTCTGCTCGCCGTGCAGGTCGCCCAGGTCGACCAGATGAGCGGCGGCCGCGCCGAGCTCGGTCTCGGCGCCGGGTGGTTCGCCCGCGAGCACGAGGCCTACGGCGTGCCGTTCCCCGCCAAGCGGTTCGGGATCCTCGAGGAACAGCTCGAGGTCATCACCGGCCTGTGGGGCACACCCGTGGGGGAGAGATACACCTTCGAGGGGACCCACTACACGCTCACCGACTCCCCGGCCCTGCCCAAGCCCGTCCAGCCGCGCGTGCCCGTCATCGTCGGCGGCAACGGACCGCGCCGCACCCCGGCGCTCGCCGCCCGCTTCGCGACGGAGTACAACGCGGCGTTCCCCGAGATCGACGAGATCGGCGGCATGTTCGGGCGCGTCCGGGCGGTGTGCGAGGAGGCGGGGCGGCCCGCCGACGAGCTCGTGTACTCCGCCGCGCTCGTCCTGTGCGTCGGACGGGACGAGGCCGAGTTCGTGCGTCGCGCGGAGGCCATCGGGCGGGACCCGCAGGAGCTCCGCGAGCACGGGGTCGCCGGGACGGTCGACGAGGCGGCCGAGACGCTGCGTCGCGTCGCCGCCCAGGGGGCGTCGCGCGTCTATCTCCAGGTGCTCGATCTGGCCGACCTCGAGCATCTCGACCTCGTCGCGGAGAGCGTCATACCACAGCTGGGATGACGTCACCAGTCCATCAGGTGGACGGTTTTCCACATCATCACGTGAACACCACGTAAATCCTGTCAGTCATGAGAACGCCTTCAAGGCCCCGTCGAGGGTGGGCCCGGGTCCGCGGAGCAGCGGACCCGGGCCCTTTTTCATCCGGGTGAAGTCCCTGGTCACTGCCCCTGGAATCGTGTTCACGACCGGCCCCGGGAGCGCCGCCAGCGGGTGACCAGGTGGCTCGGAGCGGGCGAAGGTTAACAGGAGCACCCCCTTGTGCTCCACGTGCGCGTCGTCACATGCTGTCCCGGAGATCGCCGCGAATAACGCGGCTACGTTGAAGTGGTCCGGCTCAGGGCGCACTCCGTCCGGGCCATCCGTCCGCAAGTTCACCCTCGACCGCACGCGGTCGGGCGCCGATCCGCAAGACCGGGAAGCGCCCCCCGCCGTCCAGACGTCGCCAGTGCCGCCGCCGTCCCCACCCGCTGTCTCGCTCCCCCGGGAGCCCGATCCAGTCAGGGGGGCCACAGTGGCCATCTCAGAATTCGAAAGACTCGTCGTCACGCCGCGCCGCAGCGAGCTGACGTCCAAGACCATGGCCGACCAGGAGCGTCTCCGGGTCGCCCTCGGTGTCGACGACGCCCAGCCCAGCTCCGCCGCGCCCGAGGACAGCACCACCGCGCCCGGCGGACACTCGCCGTCGCTCATGATGCTCGTGCTCCTCGCGACCCTCGGCGTCCTCGCCTACTCCGTCTTCCTCCTCAACCCGCGCAACATCGGCGACCCGCTGCCCTACGCGCTCGTCATCACCGCGGAGACCATCCTCGTGGTCCAGGCGCTCCTCGCCATGTGGACCATCCTCTCGAGCAGCTACAACCCTCGGGACTTCGCCTTCTACCACGCGCAGGACCGCCTCCACGACGTCGCGGACATCATCCGCGACGGCACCGAGGACCGGCCCCAGGACTGGACGCTGTTCCTCCAGGACAAGCCCGTCGTCGTCGACGTCTTCATCACCACCTACGGCGAGCCGCTCGAGACCATCCGCAAGACCGTCACCGCAGCCGTCGCCATGCGCGGACGGCACACCGTGTGGGTCCTCGACGACGGCCGGTCCGACGACGTCCGCGACCTCGCCGCAGAGCTCGGCGCCCGCTACGTGCGCCGCCTGTCCAGCAACGGCGCCAAGGCCGGGAACGTCAACCACGCCCTCGCCCTGAGCCGCGGCGACTACTTCGTCATCTTCGACGCCGACTTCGTGCCCAAGCCGAGCTTCCTCGTCGAGACCGTGCCCTTCTTCGTCGACGAGCGCGTCGCCTTCGTCCAGACACCCCAGGTGTATGGCAACCTCAACAACGTCATCTCCCGCGGCGCCGGCTACATGCAGGCCGTCTTTTACCGGTTCATCCAGCCGGGCCGCAACAGGTTCAACGCCGCGTTCTGCGTCGGGACCAACGTCATCTTCCGCCGCAAGGCCATCAACGACATCGGCGGCATGCACACCGACTCCAAGTCCGAGGACGTGTGGACGTCGCTCATGCTCCACGAACGCGGCTGGCGCTCCATCTACATCCCCATGGAGCTCGCCGTCGGGGACACCCCCGAGACCGTCGAGGCCTACGCCAAGCAGCAGCTGCGCTGGGCCACCGGCGGGTTCGAGATCATGCTCCAGCACAACCCGCTGTCCCCGCGACGCAACCTCACCATGGACCAGCGGCTCCAGTACACGGTCACCGCGACCCACTACCTCGCCGGAATCTGCCCGCTCCTCCTGCTCCTCGTGCCACCGCTGCAGATCTTCTTCGACCTCACCCCGATGAACCTCACCATCGGGACCGGGACCTGGTTCCTCTACTACGCCGGGTTCTACGTCATGCAGATCGCCATCGCGTTCTTCACGCTCGGATCCTTCCGGTGGGAGGTCCTCATGCTCGCCACCGTGTCCTTCCCCATCTACACGAAGGCCCTGTGGAACGCGATCTGCCGCAAGGAGCAGAGCTGGCACGTCACCGGCCGCGCCGGCCGCGCCACCTCACCGTTCAACTACATGGTCCCGCAGGTGCTGTTCTTCTGGTTCCTGCTCCTCACCACCGCCGTCGGCGGCTGGAAGGACTGGAACGACGGGACCTTCAGCCTCGCGCTCGCCTGGAACGCCACCAACACCCTGATCCTCGGTGGTTTCCTGCTCTCCGCGACTCGCGAGGCCCGCGAGATCGCCCAGGCCGCCCGCGCCGAGAAGCGCGCGTCGCGCCGCGCCCGCCGCGTCCTCGGCGACCGACCCGCCCCCACCGAGGCCACGGCCTCGTCCGACCTTTCCCCCACCGGAGGTGCCCGATGACCTGGCCCAACCGTCTGCGCGTGGCCATCGGCCTCGTCCTCGTCCTGGCGGTCGTCGCCGCCTTCACGATCGTCCTCAACCGGCGCATCACCCAGGTGTCCTCCGCCAGCGCCTCCATCGCCGCCCTCGAGGTCCAGGTCGGCACCGACTACGCAGGGACCGTCGTCGAGCAGTTCGTCCAGGAAGGCGACACCGTCACCGCCGGTGACGCCATCGTCTCCGTCCAGAGCCAGGCGCTCGCCCACGACCTCGCCATCGGGCTCGTCCGCGCCGACGCCGCACCCTTCAGCGTCGAGACCGACGGCACCATGACCTTCGTGGCACCCGAGTCCGGCATCGTCACCGACCTCGTCGCCGACCAGGGAGCGTTCGTCCAGGCCGGGGCCGTCCTCGCCACCGTCGAGCGCGAGGACTCGCTCTACGTGAGCGCCGAGTTCTCCCTGGACCCCACGGACTACGAGCGCATCGAGACCGGCGCGACGGTCACGGTCGTGCTGCCCGACCAGCAGGAGATCGTCGGGACCGTGGACCGCATCGACGTGCGGACCACCGCAGGACGCGCCGAGTCCATGATCCGCGTCACCAGCGACGAGCTCGTCCGCGGGAACAGCAACGGGCTCATGATGCCCGGCGCGCCCGTCGTCGCGAGCGTCGAGCTCCGCGACGACGGGATCATGGCCGGCCTCGAGGAGAGCGCCACCGCCTTCCTCCGCAAGATCGGGGTCTGATGCTCACGACACGTCCCACGCTCCGCACGGCCACGGCGGC